>NZ_WFGV02000021.1 GCF_010095445.2 Pseudomonas sp. TNT3 | reverse complement strand
AAGCGGCGCCATACCAGCACGCCGCGATACCAACGCCGCCTTGCCAGAAACCGGGGCGTTGCAGGTAGTCCCCGGGGTTGCCGATGGCTTGCGCCTGCGCGCCATCGAACAGCACTTCGACACTCCCGGTCGCCGCCATACCCACCGCCTGCCAGCCTTGATCCGTGACCGTCACGCCGGGTTGATCCAGTGCGACCGCGACCAATTGCTGGCGATCCTGCTCGTCCCATGCGGTCAGCAACGCGTGGCTCAACACCCCCGCGCCCGAACACCAGGCCTTGCGACCGCTGAGCACTGCCGATGCACCTTGCACCGCCACACTTACCCGCGCGTTGGGCGGTTCGGCCGCCCACATGCCCCAGGTGCTGGAAGGCGGGGAAAATGCACCGAGTTGCGCAAGGATCGCCAGTGCGTCGGTGTGCCCCTCGAACAACTTGCACAGTCCCAAATCATGCCCGCCAACTTCGGCCAGACGCTGAAAACGCTCCAGCGTCTGGCCGCTACCGGGTAATGGAAGCTGATCAAGCCCGGCTTCAACCAGCTCGCGCAGGCACTGTCCTAGTGCTTGCGCGTTGGCATGATCCGTTGCCTGCCGATCAAGAAACGTCTTGAGGTCCATTTCACTCTTCTTCCTCACGCTGCAGTTCGAACAGCAACAACGAGCGGCCGGTGACTGAATACTCATGGCCGAACTCGAAGCGCTCCTGACCTCGGATCGAGGGCTGGTTGGTGTCGATCATGCAGGTCCAGAAACCGCCATCCGGCACTTCCGGCAAGGTGAAATTGACCACGTCGTGGTGCGCATTGACCACCAGCAACAGCGTGGCGTCCGCACCCTTGCGGCGAATCCCGGTTTCCTGGGCGCGGCCGTCGAGCAGCATGCCGAGGCAGCGACCGTGGGCTTCTTCCCACTGCTCGATGGTCATTTCATTGCCATCGGGCGCGAGCCAGGTCACGTCCTTGACGCCAATGTCCTCGTTGTAATTGCCCACCAGGAAACGTCCGCGACGCAGAATCGGGTAAGCCAGGCGCAGCTTGATCAGGCGTTTGACGAATTTGAGCAACGCTTTGCCGTCTTCGCTGAGATCCCAGTTGACCCAACCGATTTCGCTGTCCTGGCAGTAGGCGTTGTTATTACCGTCCTGGGTGCGGGCGAACTCATCACCGGCGACCAGCATCGGAGTGCCCTGGGACAGCAGCAGCGTGGCGAAGAAATTGCGCATCTGCCGCTGACGCAGCTCGTTGATTTCCGGATCGTCGGTCGGGCCTTCGACGCCGTGGTTCCAGGACAGGTTGTTGTTGCTGCCGTCCTGATTGTTCTCGTCGTTGGCTTCGTTGTGCTTGTCGTTGTACGACACCAGGTCATTGAGCGTGAAGCCGTCGTGGGCGGTGATGAAGTTCACCGACGCATACGGGCGTCGACCCCGCTGGTTGAACATTTCGCCGGAGGCCGTCATGCGGCTGGCGAAATCGGCTAACTGACCGTCGTCGCCTTTCCAGAAGGCACGCACGGTGTCGCGGAATTTGTCGTTCCATTCGACCCAGCCCGGTGGAAAGCCACCGACCTGATACCCACCGGGACCGCAATCCCACGGCTCGGCGATCATTTTCACCTGGCGCAACACCGGGTCCTGGCGGCAGGCCACCAGGAAGCTGTGACGCTCGTCGAAACCGTCGTGATAGCGCCCCAGAATCGTCGCGAGGTCAAAGCGGAAACCGTCCACGTGCATTTCCGTGGCCCAGTAACGCAGGGAGTCGGTGACCATTTGCAGGACGCAGGGGTGGCTCAGGTCGAGGGTGTTGCCGGTGCCCGAATCGTTGATGTAGTAGCGTTTGTCGTCTGGCATCAAGCGGTAGTACGAGGCGTTGTCGATGCCGCGCATGGACAGGGTCGGGCCCTGTTCATTGCCCTCGGCGGTGTGGTTGTAGACCACGTCCAGGATCACTTCCAGATTGGCTTCGTGCAGGTGCGCAACCATCTCCTTGAATTCCGCGATCTTGCCACTGGCCAGGTAACGCGGGTCCGGGGCGAAAAACGCGATGCTGTTGTAGCCCCAGTAGTTGGTCATGCCTTTGTGCAGCAAATGCTGGTCGTTGACGAACGCATGGATTGGCAGCAACTCGACGGACGACACGCCCAGTTTGCGGATGTGTTCAAGGACGTCATCAACCATCAACCCGGCAAACGTACCGCGTACGTTTTCGGGGACGGAGGGGTGACGCATGCTGATGCCGCGGACGTGGGTCTCATAAATGATGGTCTTGTCCCACGGCACGCTGACTCGGTGGTCGTGGCCCCAGGTGTGAGCCGGGTCGATGACTTTGCACTTGGGCACAAACGGTGCGCTGTCGCGCTCGTCGAAGCTGAGGTCGGCGTCGGGGTGGCCGATGGTGTAGCCGAACAAGGCTTCGGACCATTTCAACTGGCCGACCAGTTGCTTGGCATACGGGTCGATCAACAGTTTGTTGTGGTTGAAACGATGACCGTTGGCCGGGTCGTACGGACCGTACACACGGTAGCCGTAAATCAACCCTGGATGGGCGTCGGGCAGATAGCCGTGGTAGATCTCGTCGGTGTACTCGGGCAACTCGATACGCTCAAGTTCGACTTCACCTGAGTCATCGAAAATGCACAGTTCGACCTTGGTGGCGTTCGCTGAAAACAAGGCAAAGTTGACCCCCAGGCCATCCCAGGTCGCACCGAGCGGGAAGGGCAGGCCTTCACGGATTCGCGAGGCCTCGGCATGAGGTTCTGTCGCGGGTTTTTTCGGACTGGTCATATTTGCTCCTGCAAAATGGGGATGGATCGTGGACCTTGTGGGGATGGGCCTTGTGGCGAGGGGATTTAGCGAAACGTCGCACCGCCCCGTTGGGTGGCGAAGCCGCCCCAAAAAACTCAATCCTGCTCAAAAAATTCAGGCCTGCTGCGCAGTCCAACGGGGCGGTGCGACGTTTCGCTAAATCCCCTCGCCACGGGGCTTGCTCGCACAGAGGAATGCGGTGTTAGCGATGTTTTTCTCAGGGAAAACGAACCCTGTGTGGCGAGCGAACTCGCCACAGGTTCATTCAAATCAGAGATGTCGGGCGTCAGACCGCTGGCTTTTTCGTGGTTTTCGGCTTTTTCTCGACGGCTTTTTCGCCTGGTGGAATCACCGAAGACGCCGCAGATGGCTTTGCCTTCGCTGCTGCCTTGGGCTTCGCCGCCGGCTTGATGTCGAGCTTTTCGTCAAGCTTGCCATTGGGTTTAGCTGTCCTGCTGGCGGCACCCTTGCTGCCCGCCGCTTTTGGCGACTTGCTCGGGGCCAGGGCTTCCGCCTCGGCGAGCTTGCGAGCCATCTCCCAGTGACGGGCTTCCTGGCCCTCGGGTTTTCCTTCCGACTCCCAGATCTGATAGGCAAATTCTCGAACGCGTTTATCGTCGGTACTCATCGCTATGCTCCTGAACTGAACTCAAGCTTGGGTAGAAAAATGGATAAAGAGATTGACCGGGAAATCCCCCAGCGCGGCGCTGATGTTCAGCTCCCTGTTTTTTGTGACTGCGGTGCTGGAAAAAAGTCCCTTCAGATGTTCGTCGGATGACTCGAACGGTAACTTGACCCGCGTGTCGCCCCACTGCGGCGCATCAATGCGCGGTTCGGCACCGTTTTTCAGCAATGGCGCGCAGCGAATCGGCACGATCACGATGGCTCGTTTACCCGCCAGCTCGCGAGCGAATGCGAGTACCCGGTGGGCCTCGCTCCCGACCACTTCGAGCGCCTGATAAGTACCCCGGGCAAACAGTTCGGCGTGCTCGGCCCGCAGGTTCAGCGTGTTCGTGATCAGCGCCTGCTTGACCCGCCCGTCCCGCCAGTTCGCCAGCAGGTCAGTCAGGTCCAGCGGCTGTTCCAGCGACTGTTGCCGGCTGAGGTAATCCACGGGCCGGCGGTTGTCCGGGTCCACCAGGGTGAAGTCCCAATAGTCGTTGCCCTGGTACAGGTCCGGCACGCCCGGTACGGTCATGCGCAGCAAGGTTTGCGCCAAACTGTTGAGTGCACCGGGCGCAGCAATGGTCTGAACCGCTTTACCCAGGGCAGAACGCAGCAGCTCACCGTCAGGACTTAACAGCAGGCGTTCGATGAATGCCTGTGTCGCGCTTTCATACGCGTCGTTGGGCGCGCTCCAGCTGCTTTGCAACTTGGCTTCACGCAACGCCTTTTGTTGCCACTGCCACAGGCGTTTGGCGTATTCCTCGAGGGCCGGGCCATCATCGCTACGCAAGTCCAGCGGCCAGCTGCCGAGGATGGCTTGATAGAGGATCAGTTCGTCACCGGTAGAAGGCATCTGATCGTCGTTGCGCAGCGGGCGGGCGAGGGCCTGCCAGAGTGGTACTTGTTCGGCGTACCAGGCACTGCGTTCACTGAGCACGGCCAGGCGCGCACGGGTGTCTTCACCGCGTTTGTGGTCGTGGGTGGCGGTGGCCAGCAAGTTATCCGGGAAGGCTTCGAGGCGATCGACGCAGACTTGGTGGAAGTCAGCGATCGGCGCGCTGAACTGTTCGGTGCTGAACCCCACATCATTACGCGACAGCAACACGGCCGAGCGGTAGAACGCGGTGTCTTCCACAGCCTTGGCGGCGGCGGGCGAGGTCAGTTGCTGGAAACGCACACAGGCATGCTTGAGGATCTTGCGCGAGCGACCGATCGGACGTTCACGCCACGGCTTGCCACCCAGCCATCCCGCCAGGCAGTCGAGCACTGGCCAATCGGCTTCGCCCAGGGTTTGTCGAGCACCGTCCATGGCCTGCTGGAAAAACACATCGTCTTCGCTAGAGCGTCCACGGGGGCTGATGTAGGTGCGGTACACCGGGAAATGCACGATCAATTCCTGCAACGCTCGACGAATCGCGCCCAGGGTCAGGTCACGGGTCATCAAGTCGTCCCGGGCGACTTGCAGCAAGGCCTGGGCGACGCTTTCGAAGTCGCCGGCCAACGAGCCGTTGAGGATCTGCGCCCGCGCAAGCTTCGCTTCCTGACCGAAGTCGGCAGGGCGTTCGCTGTAGCGGTTCCACAGATCACCCAAGGTCTGAGCGCCAGCGGGATCGTGTTGCAGCAGCGACAACTGATTCATGAATTCATAGCCGGTGGTGCCATCCACCGACCAGTCGCGGTGCAGGGTTTCCCCTTCGCCCAGGATTTTCTCAACGTAGATCGGCAGGTGCCGATCCGGCGACAGGCTGTCGACACGGCGACGCAATTTGCGGCAATAGCCCCGAGGGTCGGCGAGTCCGTCGATGTGATCGATGCGCAGTCCGTCGATCAAGCCCTCGGCCACCAGCTCGAATATTTTCGCGTGGGTTTCCTCGAACACCGCTGGACGCTCGACACGCAAGCCACCCAGTTCGTTGACATCGAAAAACCGCCGCCAGTTGATGTCGTCCCCGGCGGTGCGCCAGCTGGCGAGGCGATAACTCTGGCGCTCCAGCAGTTGGTGCAAGCGCTGGAAACCTTCCGGTGTGAGCGAGTCGTAGGCTTTGAGGTTCTGTTCAATGCGCTGGAGGACAGCCGGATCGCTCGCCAACTCGCTCAGCTCAGCCTTCAATGGAATCGCCAGGCTGTGGGCGTCCGTCTGATAGCTCAGCGTGGTGAAACGGTCGGCCAGTGATTTGAGCGAGTCATCATCGGTCTTGAGCAATTCGCCATAACTGGACGGGCAGATCGGGAAGTGGTGGTCGTAATGCTCGACATGGAACGAACCGCGCTGCGCGTCGAAGCGCAAGGGCAGGGTGCCGTCCTGCAACGCGACGCCGTAGTCGCTGCCGAGGAAAGGCAGCAACAACTGGCCTTCCATCAACGGGTCGGGGGAATGCCACTGGATGTCGAAAAATTCGCCGTAAGGGCTGAGTCGTCCCCATTCCAGCAAGTCCAGCCACCAGGGATTATCGCTCCCGCCGACGGCCATGTGGTTGGAGACGATGTCGAGGATCAGGCCCATGTTCTGTTCACGCAAGGCCGCGACCAAGCGGCGCAACGCCGGTTCGCCGCCTAACTCCGGATTGACCGCCGTGGGATCGACCACGTCATAACCGTGCATGGAGCCGGCACGCGCCGCCAGCAATGGCGAGGCGTAGACGTGGCTGATGCCCAGTCGAGCGAAGTACGGCACCAGGGGCACCGCTTGATCCAGGGTGAAGCCTTTATGAAATTGCAGTCGCAGCGTCGCGCGCAGCGGTTGGATTGATCGTTGAGTCATTGGTCACGTTCACCTGCTTGAAGTCGCGCACAGGCGAGCAATTCCAGGCGCCGGGCGGCGTCTGGATCATCCAGTAGCGTTTCGCTGTCGCCAGGAAAGCGCCGGGACCAGTTGGGGTGCGTGTTGGTGGTGCCGGGCAGGTTCGCCTGCTGTTCGACGCCCAGGGCATCTTCCAGCGGCAACAACACCAGCGGTGCACGGGTATGCCCGAGGAAACGCACGCTGGCGTCGAGCACCTGATCGGTTTCATGGGACTCTTCACGGAAGTTCTGCGGGTCCTCCTGGAACACACGACGCAAGCCTTCGCGCTCGCGTTCACGGTGCTGGCGCCATTCGATTTCACCGGTGGCGTCGGTCAGGCCGAGTCGGGCGTTCCAGTCGATGTCCCGTCCGTGCCACCAGCCATTCAACGTCGGCAGATCATGGGTGCTGGTGGTCGCCAGGGCGTTGTCCGGCCAGTCCAGGATCGATTTGAAGTGCGCGTTGTCTTGCTCGAACAACAGCACTCGCATGCCGAGGATCGAGCGCGCGATGAGTTTTTCCTGAAGCCCGTCCGGCACCGTGCCGAGGTCCTCGCCGAGAACGATGGCCTGATGACGGTGGGATTCGAGTGTCAGCAACCGCAGCAGGTCGTCTACCGGGTAATAAAGGTACGCGCCATCGGCAGGCGATGCACCGTTAGGGATCACCCACAGCCGCTGCAGGCCCATGACGTGATCGATGCGCAAACCGCCCGCGTGGGCGAAATTGGCGCGGAGCATTTCGATGAACGCGCGAAAGCCGTTGCGCACCAGCCCCTCAGGCGAGAAAGCGGAAATCCCCCAGCCCTGGCCACTGCGATTAAGAATGTCCGGCGGCGCACCCACGGTCAGGGACGCGAGCAGTTCATCCTGGCGACTCCAGGCCTGACTGCCACCCCCGTCAGCACCGACCGCCAGATCGGCGATCAGGCCAATGCTCATGCCGCTGCTGCGGGCGGCGGTTTGCGCACGCTCCAGGCATCGGCTGATCAGCCACTGACAGAACGCGAAGAAACCGATGCGTCCCGCGTTTTCTTCGGCGAAATCGGCAAGTGCGGCGCTGCGCGGATCGCGCCATTGCTCGGGCCACTCGCGCCAGTCGAGCTGTTCGCCCTTGGCGGCGCGAGCCTCTTGAATGGCTTCGAAGCGACAATGATTTTCCAGCGCCTCACCGCCGGCATGCCGGAAGCTGCTGAAGTCGGCATGCAGCGGGTGTTCGCCCTGGATGAAGCCTTCATACAACGCCTGCAGCAGACGGTGCTTGACCTCGGCAGCAACCGGCCAGTCGATCAGCGGCAGTTCTTCCAAGTGCTTCAGTTCGGCTGCGAGGCCGGTGGAATCAATGGCAGTACGCATCGCACGTTCGCCGAGGATCGCGCCGGGTGCCGCATACAGACTGTTGAGAAACAAACGGCTGGACGGCGAATACGGGCTGTAGCGCTGGGTGTCGCTACTGAACATCGCATGCAGCGGGCTGATCGCCAGCGCCTCGGCGCCTCGTTCTCCGGCGACACGGGCCAGATCTTCCAGCGCCTGGGTATCCCCGAAACCACCATCGCCCGGACGGCGCAGGGAATAGAGCTGCACGCTCAGCCCCCAGGCCCGTGGAATCGGGCTGTCCACGGCATCGCCGACGCTGTAGCAACGAGCGGGCGCCACGGCCAGGGTGAATTGTTGTCCGTCGATGCTGACGTGTTGGTAACCCACGGGCACCAAGCCGGGCAACATCGCTTTTGTGTCCAGTTTCAGATGAAGCCGCGATCCGTCTTCGAGGTGGATTTCACAGGGTGTTTCCGGCTCGAAGTAATGCGCAAGGTCGAGCGCAGCACCGAAATCCACGGTGAGCATCGGTGGCAGGTGACGAGTCAGTTGCACCTCCTGCAACTGATGCAGGCTTTCATCGATTTCCTGTGCGCTGCCCGCCGGGTGGCCGAGGCCGGTCAGGACATTGCGTAATACCGAGGGGGCGACTTTCTGCGGGCGGCCGTTGGCGTCGATCCAGTCGACCGCCAGGCCGGCGCGGCTGGCCAGTATTTCAAGTTGCGCATCACTCATTGGCGCTCTCCATCCGGGGGTAGCAAAGGGGCTGCGGCCTTGAGATTGACTAGCGCGCAATACGGGGCGAGTTGGCCCTTGTCCAACAGGCTGGCGGATTGCGCAGGGTGTTCGAACAACAGCCTGCCACCGGCCTGTTGAGTGTGGACCACCGGCTTGTCGCTGAGGTTCAGGTCAATGCGCAGCTCACTGCCGTCCCCCAGTTGCCAGCGCGCCGACACCGCGCCTTTCGCCAGCACATCGGCACCCAGCGGATGGGCACCCGCCAGGTGGGCCATGATGTGCTGATGGCGAATCTTCAACAGCTGTCGATACAGCTCGTAGATGGCGGATTGCCGATTTGCCGTCAGGTTCGGACGGGAGGCTTCGAAGGTCTGCTGTGCGTTCGGGTCAGGAATCCGTTCACGTTTTTCCGGGTCGGCGAAGGCGTCGAACGCGGAAAACTCGTTGCGGCGGCCTTCGCGCACCAGCTCTGCCAGTTCACCGTGGTGGCTGGTGAAGAACAGGAATGGCTCCTCGGCGGCCACCTCGTCGCCCATGAACATCAACGGGATCATCGGTGACAACAGCAACAACACCGTCGCCGCTTTTAACGCCTCGGGATGGGTCAGTTGGTGCAGCCGCTCGCCAAAGGCGCGATTGCCGATCTGGTCATGGTTTTGCAAAAACAACACGAACGCACTGGTCGGCAAATGTCCGCTGGGCTCGCCGCGCGCTTCACCGTCGCGATTGGTGTGGCCCTGAAACACGAAACCCTGGCTCAGGCAACGTGCCAGTTTTTCCGTGGGGTCGTCGGCGAACTCGGCGTAATAGGCGTCGGTCTCACCGGTCAGCAGCACGTGCAAGGCGTTATGACCGTCGTCGTTCCACTGCGCGTCGAAGCCTTCCTGGAGCAGGCTGGCCTGGTTGTGCTCGTTCTCGACCGTCAGCCACACATGCCGCGCCGGATCTGTCTGCTGGCGGATGCGCTCCGCCATTTCCTGCAGGAAATCCGGGCTTTCGATGGCGTGTACCGCGTCGAAGCGTAAACCATCAAAGCGGTACTCCATCAACCACATCAGCGCATTGTCGATGAAGAAATCGCGCACTTCTCGTCGCTGGAAGTCGATGGCCGCGCCCCAGGGGGTGTGCTTGTCTTCGTTGAAGAAACCCTTGGCGTAGCGATGCAGGTAATTGCCGTCCGGGCCGAAGTGGTTGTAGACGACGTCAAGAATCACCGCCAGGCCGTGGCCGTGGGCGGTATCGATCAGGTGTTTGAGTTGTTCCGGCGTGCCATAGGAGGACTGGGGCGCATAGGGCAGGACCCCGTCGTAACCCCAATTGCGGTCGCCGGGAAACTGCGCCAAGGGCATCAGTTCGATGGCGGTGATGCCCAACTCGACGAGACGCGCCAGGTGCTGTTCGACGCCACTGAAGCCGCCAAGCGCACCAACGTGCAATTCGTATATGACCGCCTCGTTCCAGGGGCGCCCTTGCCAGGCGGTGTGTTGCCATGGGTAGGCGAGGGGGTCGACCACCACGCTGTGCTCGTGGAGGTCGCCAGCCTGTGCCCGGGAAGCCGGGTCAGGCACTTTCAGTTCACCATCAATGTTGTAGCGGTAACGCGTGCCGGCGGGGCAACGCGTTTCGATCACGAACCAGCCATTGGCCTGAGGCAGTAGCGGCAAGGATTGTCCATCTTCCAGTTCGACACTGACTTCACGTGCGTCTGGCGCCCACAAGGCAAAGCGCGTGTGCTCTGCGTCCAGCATAATTGCGCCGTGGGGCCAGGTTTCAAGGGTCCGTAACGGCATCTATGAAAACCTCTTACTGTTTGTGCGACTTTCCTAGCGCTTTAGCGACTAGCTGTTCGTAAAGTTCGGCGTAGGGTTCGACCGCCTTGCACCAGTTGAACGGTGCGGCCATGGCACGGCAACGCATGGCATTGAGCAGATCGGGGTAGGCAAAGACCTTGAACGCGCGGCTCAGGGCTTCCTGATAACTCTCGGCAGTTGATTCGTCGAAGAGGAAACCGGTTACGCCGTTTTCAATGGTGTCGGCCAGGCCGCCGGTATTGCGTGCCACTGGCAACGAGCCGAAACGCTGGGCGTACATCTGACTCAGGCCGCAAGGCTCGTAACGTGAAGGCATCAGCAGGAAGTCGCTGCCGGCGAACATGCGCCGAGCGTCGGTTTCATTGAAACCGATACGCACGCCGATCTGGCCCGGGAAGCGCAGTGCGAGTTCACGCATGGCTTGCTCTTCTTCCGGCTCGCCGCGACCGATAATCGCAATTTGACCGCCGGATTTGACGATGTATTCGGACACCGCTTCTGTCAGGTCCAGGCCTTTCTGGTAGACCAGACGCGAGACCACCGCAAACAGCGGGCCTTCAGAGTCGTGCAGGCCGAACAGTTCGCGGACATGGGCCGCGTTGACCGCCTTGCCTTCCCAATCGCCAATGCTGAAAGGGCAGAACAGGTGCGGGTCGGTGGCGGCATCCCAGCTTTCGTCGATGCCGTTGGGAATACCGCTGAGCAGGCCTTGCTGGGTCTTGGCGGCGAGAAAACCGTCGAGGCCACAGCCGAAGTCCGGCGTGGTGATTTCCTGGGCGTAGGTCGCACTGACGGTAGTGATGTGGCTGGAGTAAGCCATGCCGGCCTTGAGGAACGACATCTTGCCGTAGAACTCCATGCCTTCCTGCTGCAAGGCGTGGTTGGGAATGCCCAGCTCAGGGCAAGAGCCCAGACTGGTCACGCCCTGATAGGCGAGGTTGTGAATGGTGAACAGCGTCGGGGTCCGCTGTCCGCGCCAGTGCATATAAGCAGGCGCCAGGCCGGCAGGCCAGTCATGGGCGTGGACCAGGTCCGGACACCAGTGGATTTGCGCGAGGTTGGCGGCGATATCGGCAGCGGCCAGACCCAGGCGGGCGAAACGAATGTGGTTATCCGGCCAGTCGCGACCGTTGTTGGCGCCGTAAGGCGAACCCTCGCGCTCGTAGAGCTCGGGGCAAATCAAGACGTAGATGACCAGACCGTCGGGCATGTCCATGCGCCCGATCTTGCAGGGCGGCAGGGCAGCGTGGCCGCCCAGTTCGCCAATGATGTGAATCGGGTTTTCACTGTTCAGCACCTGCGGATAGCCAGGGATCAACACTCGCACATCATGCAAATGCGCCATGGCGCGGGGCAGGGCGGCAGACACGTCACCCAAACCGCCGGTCTTCACCAGGTCGGCGATTTCCGAGGTGACGAACAGCACGCGTTTCTTGTTCGGATTCTGACTGGTGACCGGTGTCAGCGGTCGGGCGCTGGGCACAATGACCGATTGCGCAGCGGGTGCACTCACGGCGCTCGTATCGCCGACCTGCTGATGAGCACGTTCTCCCTGAATATCTAAAGCCGCACTGATCATATGAATCTCCCGTGTTGTTGATCTAATTCTAGGTCTGGCACCAACGGTGTTCGGTGGCCTGTCCATGTGGCCGGGCGCAAACGCGCTACGCATCGGTGAGCAAACGCTGCCAATGCGTTAAAGCAGAATGGCTGGAGGAGGTATTGCAAGGATCGAACCAGTCGCAACGCCCCCGTCTTTAAGCTGACCTGCTGCGTGTCACAAAAGTTTCTTCTATTTTCCCCAACCGTGACCGACCGGTTTCGACCGCCGAAACTGAGTCTAGGCCAGAACCTAGAGCGGGCCAGCCCAGCTGGGTAAATTGTTCGACAATCGTATTTAGAGGGTAACGAACGTAGCCCTTCGCAGGGAGATTGCACCGACGAAGTGCAGGTTTATTTTTCGTACTGCCTCATAAAGTGACCGACGAGTCACAATAATGGGCGATGTGTGACAGTTTGTTTGCACTGTTGTGGTGCGATCGCCCGAGTCCCGCATTTGGCCGAACCACTGCCTTACTGCCCGGCAGGCGGCCTTGGTATAGTTCCGGCCTCAATTTTTTTACCCGGTAAAGGATCACTGCCATGTCTCAGTACACTGCGTTCACCGTCGAACTGGTTGATAAAGTCGCCCATGTGCAGATCAATCGGCCAGAAAAGATCAACTCGATGAATGCGGCGTTCTGGACCGAGATCATCGAGATCTTTCACTGGATCGATGACACCGATGAAGTGCGCGCGGTGGTGATCAGCGGCAACGGCAAACATTTCTCCTCTGGTATCGACCTGATGATGCTGGCCGGCGTGGCCAATGAACTGGGCAAGGACGTTGGGCGCAATGCGCGCCTGTTACGGCGCAAGATCCTCGCCCTGCAAGCGTCCTTCAATGCGGTCGACAATTGCCGCAAACCGGTGCTCGCGGCGATTCAGGGCTATTGCCTGGGCGGTGCCATCGACCTGATTTCAGCGTGCGACATGCGTTACGCCGCCGAAGATGCACAATTTTCGATCAAGGAAATCGACATCGGCATGGCCGCCGACGTCGGCACCCTGCAACGCTTGCCGCGCATCATCGGTGACGGCATGCTGCGTGAACTGGCTTACACTGGTCGCTCGTTTGGTGCCGAGGAAGCACGCGGCATGGGCCTGGTCAACCGCGTCTACAGCGACAAGGACAGCCTGCTGGACGGCGTGATGGGCATTGCCCGCGAGATCGCCAGCAAGTCGCCGATCGCCATCACCGGCACCAAGGAGATGATCAGTTACATGCGCGATCATCGCATCGACGACGGCCTCGAATACGTCGCCACCTGGAACGCCGCCATGCTGCAATCCACTGACTTGCGCGTGGCCATGGCCGCCCATATGAGCAAACAGAAACCCGAATTTCTGGATTGATAAAACATGACTTCACGCTGGACCACTGCAGTACTGGATACCGATCAACCCGGCGGCTGGTGCGTTGCGCGCAGCCCTGAAGGCTTTCTGTTCGATGACAACGGCGCGCTGTTTCCACGGGAGTGGCTCAAGCGCCAGGACCTGTCGATTCTGGCCGAGCATGGCATCGGTCATCTGGATGGCGAGCCGGTTTACCTGCTGGAGCTGCATAGCCACAGCGAAGTGCCGGGCTGCAACTGGAAAGGCTTGCGGGCGTTCATGCTTGAGGGCGACCACACGCTGTACAAGGTGCTGGGGTATGCCGCGCAAATTGGCACCTGGGCGCGTGAGCATCGCTTCTGCGGCAACTGCGGTCAGGCGATGGTGCAAGTTCCCCGTGAGCGAGCGATGTTTTGCGCGCCCTGCAATCTGCGCAGCTACCCGCGGATTTCGCCGAGCATGATCGTGCTGATCACCCGAGGCGATGAAGTCCTCCTGGCGCGCTCCCCGCGTTTCGTCACCGGGGTGTACAGCACGCTGGCGGGGTTTGCCGAGCCGGGCGAATCAGCCGAGGAGTGCCTGATTCGCGAAGTGCGCGAAGAGGTGCAGATCGAGGTCAGGAACATCCAGTACCTGGGCAGCCAGTGCTGGCCGTTTCCGCATTCCATGATGCTGGGGTTTCACGCCGAGTACGCCGGTGGCGAAATCGTGTGTCAGGAAGACGAGATCGAAGACGCCCAGTGGTTCAACGTTCACGACTTGCCGCCGTTGCCGGCGTCACGCTCGATTGCCCGTTACCTGATCGACGTCTACGTGGCGCGGCGCTTAGGCCACGCTGAACCAGTGTTGCCAGGCTAACCGCACGGTCAAGCCCAGCACCACAGTGATGAACACCGGGCGAATGAACTTCGCGCCGCCGCTGATGGCGGTGCGAGCCCCGAAGAACGCGCCAACCATCACTGACAGGCCCATGCTCAGGCCGATGATCCAGTCCACCTGCCCGGAAAACACGAACACCGACAGCGCCGCAATGTTGCTGACGAAATTCATGCTGCGCGCCACGCCGCTGGCCTTCACCAGGTCGATGGGGTACATGAGCATACTGCTGACAGTCCAGAACGCGCCCGTGCCAGGGCCGGCAATGCCGTCGTAGAAACCGAGTGTGAAGCCCTGGGTCGACTGCCATTTCTTCTTGATCGGTGCGTCGCTGTCCTGGGGAGCCTTCGGCGTGCCGCCGAACAACAGGTACAGGCCGCAGGCGAAAACGATCACCGGGAGCATTTTGTTCAGCCATTCTGCCGGGAGGTAGTGCGCCACCACCGCGCCCGCCAGCCCGCCGATCAGGGTGCCGACAATGGCGTGCACCCACTGCCTCGGATGAAACAGCTTGCGCCGGTAGAAAGTGAAACTGGCGGTGGCTGAACCGAAGGTAGAACTGAGTTTGTTGGTGCCCAACACCAGATGCGGGGGCAGGCCGGCGGTCAGCAACGCGGGCGTCGTCAACAGACCACCGCCACCGGCAATGGCGTCGATGAATCCGGCTATAAAGGCAACGAAGGCCAGAATGGCCAAAGTAGTGAGGTCAACGCTGAGTTCAAAGGGCATGGAATCGGCTTATTCGGCAGGGCGCAGAACGGGGCTGCAAAAGAGGGGCGACATAGTACCCAATAACCCTGTGGTTTGCTCCATGCCGCTGGAAACACCGCCCCCAATCCCCCGAGATCCCTGCAGCAGCTGGCGACCTGTGGCGAGGGGATTTATCCCCGTCCGGCTGCGCAGCAGTCGTAAAGATTTTGGGGCCGCTGCGCGACCCGACGGGGATAAATCCCCTCGCCACAGGATTTCCCCGCCGCTACAGGGGATTGTATTGGCGCTGTCAGGCCTTCAGGTGGCGCAGACTTCGTTCCATCCGCGCAATTCCTTCTTCAAGCAATGAACGCGGGCAGCCGAAGTTGAGGCGTACGAACTGTTGGTGTTGATCACCGAAGTCCAGGCCCGCGCTCAAACCGACTTTTGCCTGCTCCAGGAAAAACTGCTGCGGATTGTCCAGGCCCAGGGCCGAACAGTCGAGCCACGCCAGATACGTGCTTTGCGGCACATTCATGGTAATGCCCGGCAACCGGGTGCGAACGGCGTCGACCAGGTAATCGCGGTTGGCTTGCAGGTACGTCTTGAGCTCCGCCAGCCACGGCGCGGCTTCGCTGTAGGCCACACGTGTCGCTTCCATGCCCAGCGGGTTGACGCTGTCGACCATGCCGCAACGGGCATGGTTGACCCGCGCGCGCAATGCCGGGTCCTCGATGATCATGAACGAGGTCTTCAGCCCGGCAATGTTGTAGGCCTTGCTGGCGGACATCAGCGTGATGGTGCGGCGGGCGATTTCCGGGCTCAGGGAGGCCGTCGGAATGTGCACGCGACCGTCGAAGCACAGCTCGGCATGGATCTCGTCGGAGATGATCCACGCGTCCTGCGCCAGGCAGACTTGCGCCACCGCTAGCAGCTCTTCGCGAGGGAATGCCTTGCCCAGTGGATTGTGCGGATTGCTCAAGAGCAGGGCGCCGCCACCTTGCAGCGACTGGCGCAACGTTTCGAGGGGAGTGGAATACGTGCCGTCTGCCTGGGCGACGAACTCCAGCTCCACCTTGTTCAGCCCCCAATGACCAGGTGCGTGGCGCAATGGCGGGTAGTTCGGCACCTGAACCACGACATTCTGCTGCGGCTCGATCAACGCATTCAGCGCCATGTTGAACCCCGACTCGACCCCCGGCAGAAAGATCAGTGCCTGCGGATCAACACGCCAGGCATATTTGTTCCATAAGTCGGCAATGATGGCCTCGCGCAGATCATCCTGGGACACGCTATAACCGAGCAGTGGGTGCTCAAGACGTTTTTGCAGCGCCTGAACGATGACCGGTGGCGCAGCAAAATCCATGTCCGCCACCCACATCGGCAGCACGTCTGCCGGGTAGCGGCTCCATTTGGTACTGCCAGTGTTGTGGCGATCGAACACCTGATCAAAATCGAAGGTCATGCACAGTCTCATCGAAGGCTGGATTGAGGATGATGGCCATGATAATCGCCTGAGCTATCAGGAGCGAGCGGCTTGGGACAGGGGGGATAGCCGATCCAGTTTTGAAGTGCGGTGTTCACCCAAGTACTTGCTTAACCTGTGGGAGCCGAGCTTGGTCCGGGCGGCGTTCCGACGATGGCGGCCTGGCAGGCAACCCATATCTCCTGATGTCCCCGGATCAAACTGTAGGAGTGAGCCTGCTCGCGATAGCGGTCTGATTGGCGGCGAGGCTCTTGCTGGTGTACATATCCATTTCTTTTGTCATGGCTTCTATTGGTTTCGCTTTTACAGCGAGTCACTTGGAAAAGCCCCAAGTAACCAAGGGCTCTTGCCCCTTTCGTGCGGTGCCTCGCCTGGGCTAGGCATACCCTCGCTCCGGTCCTGCTCCGTGGGTTAGCCGCGATCGGCCATCCATGGCCGTGCGCGGCTAACCCACGGAGCAGGACCGGAGCGAGGCCTTCCCATGGGGCAAGAAGATCAAAAACAGATCAAAAGCAGATCAAACGCCAGTGCAAGGCGGCTACGAAAAAGCGTGTCGCCTGAAAGACCGCCATCGCCGGCAGGCCAGCTCCCACATTTAATCCGGGTACATCAGGGGAAACCCGTCGGCTATGAGGCCGTCATCGCGAGCAGGCTCGCTCCTACAGGGGATCTGTGTTCGACGCGGATTGTGTGTTCGCCGCCGTTCCCTCGGGAAGTGGAGGTTATTGCTTCACGTATCGCCCGGGTGCCGGTTCCAGTGCCGGGTAGTGTGCACTTCCGATTGGCGTGGTTGATGGCTGGCGTTCACCGGCGTGTTCAGCCAGCCAGGCAAACCAGTCATTCCACCAGCTGCCGCTCAGTTGCCGGGCATCCTTGAACCAAAGCTCCGGATCCTCGGTGACCCGGTCATTGGTCCAGTAATGGCGTTTTTCGCGGGCCGGTGGGTTGATGACTCCGGCGATGTGCCCCGACGCGCCCAGCACGAAACGCGTGGTGCCGCCCAGCAGCGCGGTGCTGGCGTATGCACTGCGCCACGGGACGATGTGGTCGTCGTGGGTGGCGAGTATGTAGGCGGGCGCTTCAATGGCGTGCAGGTCCAGTTTGACCCCGCAGCAATCCAGCTCGCCGGATTTCAGGTCGTTTTGCAGGTACGTATGGCGCAGGTACCAGCAGTACATCGGGCCGGGCAGATTGGTGCTGTCGTTGTTCCAGAACAGCAGGTCGAGGGCGTTGGGTTTCTGGCCCTTGAGGTACTTGTCGACGTTGTAGTTCCACCACAAATCATTAGGGCGCAGCAGCGAGAAGGTGTTGCCCATGTCCTCGCCCTTGAACAGACCGATGGGGCCGTCGATGCCACCGATGGTCCGCTCGCGGTACGCCACCAGTTGCTCGTCGACGAAGATGTCGATCGGACCGGTGTCGAGGTAATCGAGGAAGGTGGTCAGCAGGCTGACGCTGGCGATTTCCCGGTCGCCGCGCGCCGCCATGACAGCCAGTGCCGAACTCAACAGGGTCCCGCCGATACAAAAACCAACGCAGTTCGGGCGACCCTCGCCACTGATCTCGCGGGTGACGTTCAGCCCGGTAATGATGCCGGTTTCGATCAGGTCATCCCAGGTAGTAGCGGCGTGTGCCTGATCGAAGTTGCGCCACGACATCAGGAACACCGGATGGCCCTGTTGCAACAGATGGCGAACCATCGAGTTGTCCGGGCGCAGGTCAAGAATGTAGTACTTGTTGATCGACGGCGGGACGATGAATACCGGTCGCTGGTACTGGGTGTCGCTCTGCGGGTAGTACTGGATCAGCTGGAACAGCGCGTTCTCGAACACCACTTCGCCGGGGGTGTTCGCCAGGTCGACGCCCACTTCAAAAGCGTCGCTGTCGCACTGGCGCATCTTGCCTTCCTGCAGGTCACTGGCCAGGTGCAACAAGCCCGTCAGCAGGCTGCTGCCTTGGGTATCGACGACACGTTGCAGCGCATCGGGATTACTCGCCAGAAAGTTGCTCGGGGCGCCAGCGGCGATGGCTTGCTCCACCAGATAGAGCAGGCGTTTGCGTGGCTTCTTTTCTTCAATCGGCAACCTGTCGAGCAGTTTCAGGAGAAAGCCGGCGTTCAGCAGGTAGAAGGCTGCCAGTGAGCCAAACAGCGGCTGGCTCCAGTTTCCGCTGGCGAAACGTCTATCTTCAAAACTGAACGGCTGACCGCTCAGCAACTGCTGGCCGAGTTCGCCCCATTGCTGCTGGTACTCGGATTGAAGGGCGTCCAGGGTGCCGCGTGGCAGTTCGAACCAGGCGTTGTAGTCCTGGCCGGTAAACCACGGATTGGTGCTGACCCATAGGCGCAATTGTTGCACTGCAAAGGAGGCAATGAACGGCACCTGGCCTGACCAGTAGCTATTAAACGTATGCGTGTTGTTGTCCATGTCACTCCTTGCCCTGAGGTGTAATCCGGGCAGAAAAAACCGCAACGCCGGGCTTCGGCGCCGTATAGGTTGTGAAAACAAACGCGGCTCTTTGACTGCTTATCAACGCCGTCCTGGCCGGAAAGTCGGCCCGGGCGCTGCTCAAATCCCACCCATACCGGCGGTGATCTGCGCAATACGACCAAGCGACTTCATACACTCCGTTCTTTTTTTTGTTTTGCGCTGCAAGATGAGGGAGTGTTCGTGATTGCCAGGCGGTGCGGAAGTGTTGGGAGGTGACTGTCTGGTGTCCAACGGCGCCAAGTCCGCCTGAAACCTCCGAAATCACTGCGATCACCTGTAGCAGCTGCCGAGCCCGCGAGGCTGCGTTCGAGGACGAAGTCCTCGCAGGACCCAACGCAGCCTCGCGGGCTCGGCAGCTGCTACAGGTTTTGTGGTGCATGGGGGATGGAAGGTACGGCCAACCGGTGAGTACCTATACTCAGATCAACGCCCCGGATCAGGTACGCACTTACTATTCAATTCACCCAAATCAGTCATGGCTCCGGACAGGGTGTCCGGGTCCCAGGTCAACGAGGACGCCATGTACAGAATGAGCTCAGGCTATGCCAATGTGCTGGTCACCACGCTCTCGGCGCAGGGGCTGGATGCTGCCAGCCTGTGCCAGGAAGCCGGACTGGACATGGCGATCGCGAATACCCCGGGAGCCTGGTGCGAGCGCAGAGTGATATATCGTTTGTGGCAACTGGGTGCCCAAGCCAGCGCTGATCCGGACATCGGCTTGAAAGCCTACGGGCATTTCCATCCGGGGAGTTTTCAGATCGTCGGCTACACCATGATGTCCAGCCTCAATCTCAAGCGCGCACTGGAACGACTGGTGCGATTCAGCCCGTTGATCGGTACCGGATTCAGCCTTTTTTTTGTGCCCGAGCAAGGCCACTTCCGATTGGCCTCCCTTGACCATCAACAGTCCGGCTCGATCAAGCCTCGCCAATACGCCGACGCGGGCCTGGCGTCCTTGCTGGGCTTCTGCCGCTGGCTGGGGGACGGCAAGTTACCGCAACCCCTGAGTGTGGAATTCAGTTATCCGCAACCGCCAGACACCTCTGAACATCGGCGCCTGTTTGGCTGTGATCTGCATTTTGGTTCGGCCTACGACAGCATCCTGTTTGATGGGCAGGAGCTGTTGCGTCCCTTGAGCATGGCGAACGAAGCGCTGGCGGTATTGCATGACAGCTTTGCCGAGGCGCAACTGGATCTGCTGTTTGGCTTCTCCATCGTTGGCAGGATTCGTGCGCTGATCACCGAGCGTTTGAGTCAGGGCCGGGGGCTTTGCGACATGGAGTCCATCGCTGCGGCGCTGAGCATCAGTAAGCGGACGCTGCAACGTGCCCTGGAAAAGGACGGCACCCAATTCAAGGATGTCCAGAATGCGGTGCGTCGTGAACTGGCCGATTTCTACCTGCGCCACTCTCGTTTCAACATGAAGCATGTGGCGTATCTCTTGGGATTTCACGACCACAGCAGCTTCAATAAAGCCTGCAGCCGCTGGTTTGGCATGACGCCTGGCCAGTACCGCTCCGATGAATCGTTTGAAATCGAAGAGACCGCGCCGGTCTGACGCGGTCCTCGTTGCCGGGTTATTTCGTGTGGGGTTTTTTCGGTCCTTTTCCACCCCTGTTCGGTTTACGTGGCGGGCTGACTGATGCGACGACAGCGGCCTGGCTTGAAACGGGGAGTTCTTGTTGGATCGGCTCCGGCACTACCGGGGCGACGTCCGGGACAGGGACATCAGGCTCGACTATCGGTTGAATCGGGCTTTCCTCCGGCAACACCACCGGGACCAACGCATCTAACGGGCCACACGGCGGCAGCACATTTTGCAGGCGTTCAATCACAAGCGCGTCGTGCTGCTCGGCAGGCGCTTGCAGGTTTTGCTTGGGCGCAGGGCCGCTGAAGCTATTCAACACGCCATACACTCCGTAGAAACACAGCTCCTGGGTGGCGTCGCGCAGGTCTCGATAACCGTTCAAGGCATCCTGGACCTGGCTGGAAAACAATCCTTGCCACGCCAGCAACGGGTTGGCCTGGCTGACGGGGTGGCGATCATGGCTGACCCGGGCGGCGCCTGCGTTCAGCCACCACTGCGCCGGGTTCAAACTACTCCATAGCAGTTGTTGCTGATGGAAAGGGTGCGATCTGCGAATGATTTCAGCAGTCGGTTCGTTGATCCACTGGCGTAACCATGGACGGACAAAACCGTCGTAAAGACTGTTGTTGATGGCAGAAGCACGTTCGACCAGCGCGAACTCACCATCATCATCACGAGCGGGTTGCTCGTCGCCATGGATATCGGCGATCCGGCGAGGCTCGAAACGCACGGCGTAGGGCGTTTCCGGGTCTTCCGGTTGGTCCTCGATGAGCATTTCATACAGCCCGGCCGGCAACGCATTGATCGTGTCGACCGCGCCCAGCAGTTCACGGTGTTCGCGGCGAGCCACTTCGCCGGACACAAAGATGCCCAGGTGCCCGATGCTCGCGTGGCGCAGGTAAACGATGGTGCGTCCGCTGGTTTGCAGCGCCAGGTCGCTGGGGTAAACGTCGCTGATCCAGTCCAGTGCCTGTTGCGGCGGGGTGATGTTGTCGCCGTAGGAGCAAAACACCACCACCGGTACTTCGATACGTTTGAGGTCCAGGCCATTGCTCTTGCGTCCGAGGCCGCCGGACAACTGATTGCCGATGAACAGGTCGTCGACGATCATTTCGATTTCCTCGCCATTGAGCAGCGTCGGGCTGCCCCACCAGCGTTCAAAGTCCAGAAAGCGCGGGGCCTCGCTGTCGACTTCGCTGAACAAGTGGTAGTACTTGCCCCACCAGCTATTGGCCGGGTCCAGGCTTTCGAAATTGCTCACCAGCCAGGTGCCGTCAAAGCGGTCATTGCCCAGGTCGCTTCCCAACCGGGCCATCCAGCCGCCACCCAGCAGACCGCCGGTGTAACGCATCGGGTTGCGGCCGTTGGTTCCGGCCCAGTAGGACAGGGGGGCGCCATTGACGATGATCAGCCCGGGCAACTCCGGCCTGGACGCGGCCAGCCCCATCAACGCCCAGCCTGCCTGGCAGTTGCCGATCACAACCGGTTTCGCGCTGTTGGGATGCCGGGCGCTGACGACTTCGATGAAATGCGCCTGCGCCTGGACAATGTCGGCGAGGGTTTGTCCTGGACTTGGCGCGTGACTGAACGAGATGAAGTAGGTGGGGTGCCCGGCCCGCAGACTTTCACCGATAACCGAATCCTGTTTGAACCCGCCGATGCCCGAGCCATGGCCGCCCCGTGGATCGATGATGATGACCGGCTGTTTTTTACTGTCGATCACTTGCCCGGATCCCTCAAGAATCCTTAACAGCGAGTAATTGACCGGGCGTGGCAAGTCTTCGCCGTTGACCAGGGTTTCATGATCGAATTTAAGCAGCAGGGGATACCCGGCGCGCTCGTGAGCGAGTGTGTTGTCACCCCGTTGGCGCAAGGTGTCCATGAACAACACGCTGCGTTCGCCGAGGTCGGTCAGGTATTCCTGCCAGTCGGCCACCGTGGGTTGCCTGAGTTGTTGCAGGCGCGAGGGCGCGAAGGTTTCGCCCTGGCGCTTGTGCGCGGCGTCAAGGACGTTGCGGGTGTTGAGACGTTGCAGATGGTTGAGGTGTTCGAACACACCGGACGCTGTGCGATTCACTTCATCGTGCACCGCAATATTTTCTTCCTGACCCATCGTGACCTCCTGACGACCTGCATGGAAAGCATTCCGCCCTGGCGCTGTAGATAAGCCGGTATGGGGCGAAATGCTCGATTTTCAGGAGTCTAGCGCTAATACCTGTCCAGCGGACACGTTTTATTGTGCGCTGCACAAAATACTCATTGCCAAATTCTTTTGTGCGCTGCAATATCAAATCCAGCGCGATGACTGGCCGGATCGCTATCGCGTCCTCAGGCCCCTTCAGGCCTTCCAGTACCAGGAGATTCAAGCATGTCTTTTTTCAATTCGGAAAAACTGCAAACCGCTCAGAAAGCCAACCTCGATCTTTTGCAGCAAATCAGCGGCAAAGTCTTCGCCAGCGTCGAACAGCTCAGCCAGTTGCAGTTCAAGGCACTGCGCGATTCCACCGAGGAGCACTTTGAGGGTGTTCGCAAGTTACTGGCCGTGCGTGACCCACAAGGTTTCGCCGAGCTTCAGGCTTCTTTCACCCAGCCGAGCAAGCAGACCGAACGTCTGGCCGAGTTCAATCGTCAGGTTCAAGCGCTGATCGTGGGCACGCAGTCGGACATCGCGACACTGGCGTCAAGTCAGGTCGAAGCCGGCACCCAGCAGGTTCACGAGTTTGTTGAAACGATCAGCAAGAATGCACCGGCCGGCTCCGAGCCCGTCGTGGCCGCATTCAAATCGGGCCTGGCCAATGCCGGTACCGTCTTTGAAAGCGCACAAAAAGCCGTGAAACAGGCGTCCGATGTGGCTCAGAGCGGTTTCGACGCAGCGACTGGCGCGGCCGAAAAAGCGGCGCCGGAGCCAAGCGCCAAGGCCTCCAGCGGTAACAAGTAAGTCAAATCAGGCCAGCGGCACCGATGGCGACGGGTTATTCCCCGTCGCCATTTTTTTTCGTCCCGTTATCGGCGCCTGGCTTGCCGCCAAACATGCCAAACATGTTCTGGGTATTGAGGTACAACGCCTTGGATTGGTCGACATACTGGCGCATCAAGTCCTGCATCACAGGCGCTTGCTGGTGCATGAACGTGCTCCAGGCCTCGGACGATTGCGCGCCGGTCTGGGACTGAATGTCGATGACGGTCTGGATGCTCTTGTCCAGGTAGCTGCCGAGAACGCCCTGATAAGGACCGTAGAACTGGATGATCCCCATCAGCATTTCGCTGGTGAAGATAGGCTCTCCGCCACTTTCAGCTTCCAGAATTACCTGCAGCAAGATGCTGCGCGTCAGGTCCTCGCCGCTCTTGGCATCGACCACCTGAAACGCAACTTTATCGACGACCAATTGACGTATGTCCGCCAGCGTCAGGTGACTGCTGGTGTGGGTGTCGTACAGCCGGCGATTGGGGTATTTCTTGATCAGGCGGGGAGTGTTCCGACTGTTATCTGTCATGCGGGGCGTCCCGTGGCGAGCCTGGTTTGCAGGGCATCTTATCCTACTATCGCCATTGCCGCGGGATGGAGTCGGGAGGTGTGTTGCCGGTTGGGGACGGCATCCGGCTCTGTAGGAGCAAAGCTTGGTCTGGGCGGCATTCCGACGAAAGCGGTGGGTCATTCAAGATTGATGTCGACAGGTATGACGCCATCGCGAGCAGGCTCACTCCTACAGGGGATCTGTGTTGGATGCTGATGCCGTGTTCACCGCTGAACAAAGGTGGGAGTGAGCCTGCTCGCGATGACGGTGTGTCAGGCAACGATGATCTATCGCGAGCAAGCTTTGCTCCTACAGAGTCAGATGCAACCGGGGTGCTTACCAGATCGGCAAGGTATAGCTGACGATAAACCGGTTCTCATCCAGGTCACTGCCAAAGTGGGTCGAACGCACTGTCGCGTTACGCCATTTCACCCCGACATTCTTCAACGGTCCGCTCTGCACGACATAACCAATGTCCGTATCACGTTCCCATTCCTTGCCTTCAGGACGGTTGTTGCCCAGGTCGATGTTCGAGCCGCTGAGGTAGCGGGTCATGAACGTCAGGCCCGGTACGCCCATGGCCGCGAAGTTGTAGTCGTAGCGAGCCTGCCACGATTGTTCGTCCTTGCTGGCGAAGTCGCCGATCTGCACGAAGTTCACCAAAAACGCGTCGGTGCCATTGATGTAAGCAAAACCGGTGTCGCCGCTCATGCCCTGATAACCCAGGCCGAAGGCATTGCCGCCGAGGCTGTAGGTGAACATGGCGCCCAGGGCCTTGTTGTCGACGTTGCTGCCGCCATCATCCGTGGAACGGGCGAACCGCAGATCGCTCTTGAACGATTGCCCGGTGGTGATCGGCAAAACGTGAGTCAGGTTGACCATGTGCTGGCTGTAGAAATTATCCAGATGACCGTAGGCGTAGCCAGTGGCGAGATTGGGTGTCCATTTGTAATTGAGGCTTGCGAAATCGAAGCTGTCGCTGGCCAGGTGACGGCTGATGATGCCCTTGGCACCGGTTCGGGTGATGCCCATGTCCTCATAGTTCGAGGAGTCGCGCTGATTGACCTGGGTCAGGCGCCCGGCGTCCGCGGTGAGGCCTTCAATGTCCAGCGACGTCAACTGACCGCCCTCGAAGGTTTGTGGCAACAACCGTGAATCGTTGGCCAGGACCGTCGGTAACTTGGGCAACAGGGTGCCGAGTTTCAGCACGCTTTTCGCCGCTCTAGCTTTCGCGGTCAGGCCCACTTCGCCGTATTCATCCTGAGCCCCTTTGCGGGTGTCGCTGTGACGCTTGAGCAAGCCGGAACCGGCACGATCAGGGCTGGAATCGAGCTTGACCCCCAGCAGGCCGATGGCATCGAAGCCGACGCCAATGGTGCCTTCGGTAAAGCCCGATTCGAAGCGCATCAGAAAGCCCTGAGCCCATTCCTCTTGTTTGGATTGCGCAGCGTTGTCCTGGCGAAAATCACGATTGAAGTAGAAGTTGCGCAGTTCAACGCTGGCTTTGCTGTCTTTGATGAATTCAGCAGAGGCGGTCGCCGAGAGGCTGATGACGCCGCCGGCCAGAAGCAGTCGGCTGGCGATCTTGCGGGTGTGACGGTCCATGGTGAAGCCCCTTTGTTTTTATTATGAAATAACGGGTACTGCAGCCCTCGCCGGACGGGCGAGGGCTTCTCGATAAAAAACGCGAACGCCCAAAATGAGAGGAGCAAGGCGCCGCGTGCGGTTCAATCGTTAGAACTGTTCAGCGCTCAGGCCGTACAGGGAGGCGCTGCCGGCGCGAATGGATTGCTCCAGGCTCAAGATGCGTGGCAGCAGGCGATGGATGTAGAAGTCGGCGGTGGCGATCTTCGCACCGTAAAAAACTTCGTCGGTGCTGCGGTTTTTCCCCGCGACATGCGCCATGCGCGCCCATAGCCAGGCGTAGGCGACGTAACCGAACAGGTGCAGGTACTCAACCGATGCGGCGCCGATTTCGTTGCGGTTGGTCGCGGATCGGTCTTGCACCCAGTCACTGAGGTTTTCCAGGCGTTGCACCGCGTCGAGCAATTGCGACGCATAAGGGGCATCCGGCAAGTCGGCGAAACGGCGGATCTCGGCAGTGAACTGGCGCAACGCGACGCCCTGGTTGCCCACCACTTTGCGCCCCAGCAGGTCCAGGGCCTGAATGCCGTTGGTGCCTTCGTAGATTTGCGCGATGCGCACGTCACGCACCAGTTGCTCCTGACCCCATTCACGGATATAGCCATGGCCGCCGAAGACTTGCTGGCCGTTGATGCAGCTTTCCAGCCCGGTATCGGTGAAAAAGGCCTTGGCCACGGGCGTCAGCAGCGCGACCAGGTTCTGCGCGTTGTCGCGCTCGAGGGCGTCATCGGAAAACTTCGCCAGGTCCAGTTGTTGCCCGACATAACTGGCAAAGGCGCGGCCACCTTCGGTCATCGCTTTCATACCGAGCAGCATGCGTCGTACATCGGGGTGGACGATGATCGGGTCGGCCAGTTTTTCCGGAGCCATGGCACCGGTCGGTGCGCGGCTCTGCACCCGTTCACGGGCATACGCCACAGCGCTCTGGTAAGACGCTTGCGCGCAACCGATGCCTTGAATACCGATGGACAGGCGTTCGTAGTTCATCATCGTGAACATCGCCGCCAGGCCCTTGTTGGCTTCCCCGACCAGCCAGCCGCTGGCACCGTCGAAATTGATCACGCAGGTGGCCGAGGCCTTGATGCCCATCTTGTGTTCGATCGAGCCGCAGCTGACAGCGTTGGCTTCACCCAGGGAGCCGTCTGCATTGACCCGCACTTTGGGCACCACAAACAGCGAGATGCCTTTCGGTCCCGCTGGCGCATCCGGCAGTTTGGCCAGTACCAGATGGACAATGTTTTCAGTCAGGTCCTGATCGCCGCCGGTGATGAAAATCTTGCTGCCAGTGATGAGGAAGCTGCCGTCGGCCTGGGGTTCGGCGCGGGTGCGGATGAGTCCCAGGTCGGTGCCGGCGTGGGCTTCGGTCAAACACATGGAACCGGCCCAGCGGCCTTCATACATGGGTGGCAGGTAAAGTTTTTTCAGGGTGTCGCTGGCGTGTGCGTCCAGCGCCAGGCAGGCGCCGGAGCTGAGGGCCGAATACAGCGCGAAACTGGAGTTGGCGCCGTAGAGCATTTCTTCAAACTGCACGGCCAGCATCTTCGGCATGCCCATGCCGCCGAAATCGGTGTTGCCCGACAGGCCCACCCAGCCGCCTTCGATGTAGGTGGCGTAAGCCTGTTTGAAGCCAATCGGCGTGCTGACGTTGCCGTCGAGCCACTGGGCGCCTTCTTCGTCGCCGCTGCGATTCAACGGCGCGATCAGGTGTGAGGTGACCTTGGCGGCCTCTTCGAGTATCGCGTCAGCCGTGGCAGCATCGACCGTGTCGGCCAGGGCTGGCAGGCGCGCCCACAGGGCCGGGGCGTCAAACACTTCATGCAGCACAAAGCGCATGTCGCGCAGCGGGGCGTTGAATTCGGGCATAGCGTGAACCTCGTCAGGACGGTTTGTGCGAAGGGCACGACGCCGCAAGCGCGGGTCGTGCCGGATCGATTAATGGCTGGAAGCGCTGGCGGCACCGAGGCCGGTCTGGGCGCGAACGAACTGATCGGCGTAGGCACCACGCTCCTTGTCGGCGCGAACACTGCTGTCGAGGCGCGAAACCACCACGATCACCAGGAACGCCAAGGGCATGGAGAACAGGGCAGGGTGGTCGTAAGGGAAGATCGCGTGGGCATGACCGAGCACGGTGACCCAAACGGCCGGCGACAGGATCACCAGCACCAGCGCGCAGATCAGTCCGGAAAAACCGCCGATGATTGCGCCTTTGGTGGTCAGGCCTTTCCAGTACATGGCCATGATCAACACCGGGAAGTTGGTCGACGCCGCGATGCCGAAGGTCAGGCCCACGAGGAACGCGACGTTCATCTTCTCGAACAGAATGCCCAGCAGGATTGCGATGATGCCCAGGCCTACGGTGGCCATGCGGGTCACGCGCATTTCCTGTTTCTCGGTGGCTTTGCCTTTCTTGAACACGGTGGCGTAGAGGTCGTGGGAAATCGCCGAGGCGCCGGCGAGGGCCAGCCCGGAGACCACCGCCAGGATAGTGGCGAACGCGACTGCCGAGAGGAAACCGAAGAAAAGGTTGCCGCCGACGGCTTTGGCCAGGTGCATGGCAACCATGTTACCGCCACCCACCAGCGTACCGCCTACTTCACCATTGACGTAGTACTGCGGATCGGTGCCGATGATCACCATCGCGGCAAAGCCCAGGGTGCAGACCACGAGGAAAAAGAAGCCGATGAAACCGGTGGCGTAGAACACCGATTTACGCGCTTCCTTGGCGTTAGGCACGGTGAAGAAGCGCATCAGGATGTGCGGCAGGCCGGCAATCCCGAAGACCAGGCCCAGCGACATCGATGCGGTGTTGATCGGGTCGGCGAGCATGGAGCCCGGCCCCATGATGTTCCAGCCGCTGGCATGGGCCTGAACGGCTTTGTCGGCCAGGGTTTCATAGCTGAAACCGAACTGCGACATGGCCATGACCGCCAGGGTGGTGCCACCGGCCAGCAGCAACACGGCTTTGATGATCTGCACCCAGGTGGTGGCAATCATGCCGCCGAAGATTACGTACACCAGCATCAAGGCGCCGACGATCACCACGGCCACCGGGTAATCGAGACCGAACAACAGTTTGATCAATTGCCCCGCGCCAACCATCTGCACGATCAGGTAGCAGCACACCACGGTCAGCGAACCGAAGGCGGCGAAGATCCGCACTTTGTTCTGATCGAGACGGTAGGACACGATGTCGGCGAAGGTGTAGCGCCCCAGGTTGCGCAGCCGCTCAGCCATCAGGAAAGTGATGATCGGCCAGCCGACAAAAAAGCCGATGGTGTAGATGAAGCCGTCATATCCCTTGGCGAATACCAGGCTGGACAGCCCCAGCAGCGTAGCGGCAGACATGTAGTCGCCGGCAATCGCCAGCCCGTTCTGAAAACCGGTGATGCCACCGCCAGCGGTATAAAAGTCGGACGTGGATTTGGTTTGGCGGGCGGCCCACCAGGTGATCGCCAGTGTGCCGAGGACGAACACAAAGAACATGCCGATCGCATGCAGGTTAAGCGGTTGTTTTTCCGCTGCGCCGGTCAACGGAGCGGCCATCACCAGGGTCGCCGGCAACAGGCCGCTGAGGGTGAGCAGGAGTTTACGGAGCAGGTTCATTATTTGCTCTCCTCAAGAATGGCGGCGCCCAAGGCATCGAAACGGGTGTTGGCGCGGTACACGTACCAGCCCGTCAGCAACCAGGAAAACACGATGATCGCGGCGCCGACCGGCATGCCAAAGGTCAACATCCGATGCTCGCCGAGCGGTGCGTGCAGCCATTGCGGGGCGAACGCCACCACCAGCATGAAGGCGTAATAGGTGCCCAGGACCGCAGCACTCAGCGACCAGGCCAGGCGCGAGCGACTGCTGACCAGTTGAAGGAATTTCGGGTTGGACCGAATACGTTCGCAGCGTTGGGTATCGGTTGAATGGATGTCGATCATGGGTAGCTCCACCTTGTTGTTGTTATCGGTGCGAGGCGCAGGGCCGAATTCGGCCCGCACGAACCCGAAGCGGCAGGAAAACAGCCTGCCGCCTGACGGGTTTTGCTTCGTTCGGGTTAGAGCGCTTTAGCTCTGTCGCGCAGTACGTACTTCTGGACTTTGCCGGTCGACGTCTTCGGCAGCAGGGTGAAAACCACCGTGCGCGGGACCTTGAATCCGGCCAGGTGTTCGCGACAGAAACTGATGATGTCGGCCTCGCGAACGTTCTGGTGATCGGCCTTCAGCGTGATGAACGCGCAAGGCGTTTCGCCCCATTTTTCGTCCGGTCGCGCCACAACGGCCGCTTCCATGACACCCGGATGGCGATACAGCACGCCTTCGAGTTCGATGGTGGAAATGTTTTCGCCACCGGAAATGATGATGTCCTTGAGCCGGTCCTTGATCTCGACATAACCATCGGGATGACAGACCGCCAGGTCGCCAGTGTGAAACCAGCCACCTTCGAACGCCTCAGCCGTGGCGGTCGGGTTTTTCAGGTAGCCCTTCATCACGGTATTGCCGCGCATGAAGACCTCGCCGATGGTCTGGCCATCCCGCGGTGTCGGTTCAAGCGTTTTCGAATCGCCGACCATCACCCCTTCAAGCGTCGGGTAGCGCACGCCTTGGCGGGATTTGATCTGCGCCCGTTCTTCCAGCGGCAGCTCGTCCCATTCTTCGTGCCAGGCGCACAACGTCACCGGGCCGTAGGTTTCGGTCAGGCCATAGACGTGGGTGACCTTGATCCCCATTTCTTCCACTGCACCGATCACTTTGGCTGGCGGCGCAGCGCCCGCGACCATGGCGTTGACCGGGTGGTCGATGGCCGCCTTGGCCGATTCCGGCATGTTCACCAGTGCGTTGAGCACGATAGGCGCGCCACACAGGTGAGTGACCTGATGTTCGCGAATCAGCGTGAGGATTTTTTGTGGATCGACCCGGCGCAGGAACACATGAACGCCGGCCAGCGCGGTGATGGTCCATGGGTAGCACCAGCCGTTGCAATGGAACATCGGCAGGGTCCAGAGGTACACCGGGTGATTGCCCATGGCCCAGGTCATCTGATTGCCCAGGGCATTCAGGTAGGCGCCGCGATGGTGGTAGACCACGCCTTTTGGATTGCCGGTGGTGCCCGAGGTGTAATTCAGGGAGATGGCTTGCCATTCGTTCGCCGGCCATTTCCAGTCAAACGCCGGGTCGCCTTCGGCCAGCAACGCCTCATAATCCAGTTCGCTGACCGCTTCGCCTTCACCGTACTCGGGGTCGTTGACGTCGATCACCAGTGGCGGGTGGTCGAGCATGCCGATCGCGGCGTGAATCACGCTGTGAAACTCGCGGTCGGTGATCAGCACCTTGGCCTCGCCATGCTGCAGCATGAACGCAATGGCTTCGGCATCCAGGCGGACGTTGAGCGGGTTGAGCACGGCCCCGATCATCGGCACGCCGAAATGCACTTCGAGCATCTCTGGAATGTTCGGCAGCATCACCGCGACCGTGTCGTCTTTACCGATGCCGCGACCGGCCAGCGCCGAGGCGAGGCGTCGGCAACGGGTGTAGGTCTGCGCCCAGGTCCGGCGAATTGAACCGTGGATCACGGCAGGGTAGTGCGGGTAAACGCTGGCGGTACGCTCGATGAAGCTGAGCGGAGACAAGGCAATGTGATTGACAGCCGCAGGGCTGAGCCCTTGTTCATAGATCGACATGTGCGGGTACTCGGTGGCTGATTGTTAGCTCTATAGATGGCGTGCCAGCGTCGCCGCCGACAGCCTCTTTTATGTCCGGTATGCTTTATATAACATTCAGCCATGGATATGGAAGTACAACCTATAGCGTATAGTACATCTACTATATCGCTCTAAATGAGTGCCACCGTGCCTCCGAGGCCGGTATATCCTTGCACTCCCTGATGAAGCGGACCCGTGATGAGCCTGACTCCCGTTCGATTGCACAGCTGGCTGCGACTGCAGCGCGAGGGCGTGCCCATGGCCGCCCGCGCCGACGCCCTGTGCCGGGCATTGCAGGATTGTCCCGAAGTCCGGCGGGCGGTCTACCTCAGCTGGCAACCCCAGGCGGGTATCTACAGCCACGAAGGTGCCGCCCAGCATTTTCCTCCGGGGCAGGGTGATCCGGCGCTGGCCAGCGACCAACTGTTGTTTGAAGCGTTGGTAGACGCGGGTCGCCTGGACCTGGCGCAGGTGCGTCAACTCGACTGCTGGCTGGCCGGGCGTTTGCGTCGAGCCGCGATCAGCCATGGCCAGGTATTCGACCTGGCGTTGCAGCCGGGGCACGCGGGTCTGTTGCTGGTGGAGGTGTGTGAAGGGGTGAGTTTTGACTGGCTCGGCTGGGTCCGCGATTTGTTGACGACCCTGCTCAGCAGCGTCAACGGCATGCTGCGTGGTTCGCCGCTGTTGGGGCACGATCCGCAACCGGGGTTGCTTCTCGATGCACAGGGCCGTCCGTTGGAATTCAATGCCGCGCTGATGGCGTTGCTGGCTGAAAAACCGTTGACCGATGTGCTGGGTTTTTTACCGGTCAATCACCGGGTACTGGTCCGCGCGTGCCTGGACCAGCAGCGCGCCATTGAAGGTGTCGAAGCCCAATTCGAGGCGCAGATTCTGATCTGGACTTTTATCCCCGATCCCCAGGACAACCGGGTGCTTGCCCGCTGTCGCGACGCCACGACCCAAGTGCTGGCCGAACGTGAAGCGGCTACTGCGCGGCGGCTTTACCGGCTGATTATCGAAAACACCACCGACCTGATTTCCCGGCACACGCCGGACGGCTGCTTTCTGGATGCCTCGCCTGCTTCCTGGACGTTGCTTGGCTATTGGCCCGAAGAACTGCGGGGGAAAATGGCCCAGGGCCTGTTCCATGGTCAGGACCTGGCCAGCCTCATGCAGCGCGCGCGGGATGCACTGGAGCAGGACGGTTACCACACGATGACGTACCGCATTCGTCATCGTGACGGGCATTACCTGTGGTTTGAAACCGCGAGCCGGGCCATTCGCGAAACCTACACCGGCGCCGTGGTGGAGGTGGTCAGCGTCTCACGGGACATCACGGGCCGGGTCCAGGCCGAAGAGAACAAACGTCGGCTGGCCGAAGTGGTTGAGGCCAATACCGACCCGGTACTGTTCATCGACCCTGAAGGGCACATCACCTACCTCAATCCGGCGGCGCGGCGCATCCTCGGGATCGACGAGCAACAACCGATGCCGACAGTGGCCGAGGTGTTTGCCAGCGCAGACCTGATACGCCTGCAACGCGATGGCTGGAGCGGTGCCGAGCGTCATGGCGTGTGGAGCACGGATGCGCGTTTGCAACCGCGGGGTGGCGGTAGCTCGGTGCCGGTGTCGCTGGTGTTGCTGGCCCATCGATCCGCCGGTGGTGAGCGCTACTATTCCCTGGTAGCGCGGGACATGACCGAACGCGAGTTGCGAGAAACCCAGCAGCGTCGCCACCAGGACGAACTGGCGCATACCGCGCGGCTGGTCACGCTGGGTGAACTGGCCTCGGGCATTGCCCACGAGATCAACCAGCCGCTGGCCGCCGTGGTGAACTATGCCAATGCCAGCCAGCGGTATTTGCAATCCCTGGACTCCAATCCCCAGGCGGGCGAACGCGTGGCCCAGGGCCTTGAGCGCATCACCCATCACGCCACCCATGCGTCCGAAGTCATCCGGCGATTGCGCGGGTTTCTGCGTAAGGGACAGCGGCGCATGCAGGCGCTGGACATTGCCGACGTCGCCCGTGAAGCCGTGCGTTTGTGTGCCTGGGAGGCGAGCAATTGCCAAGTGACAATCGAGGATCGACTGCCGGATAATCTGCCGCCGATTTATGCCGACCGGGTGTTACTGGAACAGGTCCTGCTCAACGTCGTGCGCAACGCCATTGATGCCAATCGCGAGCAGCATCCCGGCCAGCCGTCATTGATCGTGCTGGCTGCGGGGCAGGGCAGCAGCGCCACCGTGGAAATCAGTGTGCAAGACCAGGGACCGGGTGTCAGCGAGTCCGAACTGGAGCAGATTTTTACCCCGTTCTATACCAGCAAGCCTGATGGCCTCGGTCTGGGACTGTCCATGAGCCGCAGCATCATCGAAGGCTTCGGGGGCGCCCTGCAGGCGCAGCGCCAACCTGGCGGCTTGCTGATGATGTGCCGTTTGCCGCTTGCCGGCCCAACAAAACAACAACAGGAATAATGCAATGGCAGGTGCGACGGAGCACGTGGTGTATGTGGTCGACGATGACCAGGGCATGCTCGATTCAACGGTCTGGCTCCTGGAGTCCGTCGGTCTCAAGGCACTGGCGTTTACCAGTGGCGTCGAGTTTCTCGATGCCTGCGATGCCAGTCTTGATGCCTGCGTATTGCTCGATGTGCGCATGCCCGGCATGGGCGGCCTGAACGTGCAGGAGGAAATGCGCCTGCGCGCGCTGGACCTGCCGATCATCTTTGTCAGCGGGCATGCCGACGTGCCGATCGTGGTCCGCGCTTTCAAGGCCGGCGCCCATGACTTCATCGAAAAACCCTACAACGAACAGTTGCTGCTGGACAGCGTGCAACAGGCGCTCAGCAACTGCGCAGCCAAGCGCTCGGGAAGTCCCGGTCATGACGCCCTGCAAGCCCGCTTGTTGACGTTGACCCCCCGGGAGCGCGACGTGCTGTTGCCGCTGGTGCAGGGTTACACCACTCGCGAAATTGCCGAGCAACTGGGCGTGAGCGCCAAAACCGTCGATCTCTATCGCTCACGGGTGATGAAACGCATGCAGGCCACGACCTTGCCGGACCTGGTGGGCATGGCCATCGCCGCCGAGCTGATTGATCCGCTGAAATTGCGCTGACACCTCGCTTTTTCAAACCAACGTCTATGCTGGGCTAACCGCTTCACAGAGCGTCGTCCTGACCAGCATGGAGGTTTCTATGGTGCCCTCACCGATAAATGAAAAGGCGTTCTCCCGTACCCTGCTTGATGTGCTGATTCGTGCAGGGCTGATCACGGTTCTGGTGCTGTTCTGCTTCGAGATCTTCAGCCCGTTCCGCGACCTGATGCTGTGGTCGCTGATCCTGGCGATCACGCTTTATCCGCTGCAGACCTGGCTGATGGGACGACGAGGGAAAAAGCCCGGATTTGTGGCGACGCTGATCGTTCTGATCGCCATTCTGATTTTGTTGGTGCCGATTTACCTGATGGGGACTTCGATTGCCGACTCGGTCGAGCACGCTATGGTGATCGTCAAGGAGGGCGGTTTCCATGTGCCGCCACCCGCGCCATCAGTGGCCGACTGGCCGTTAGTCGGCAAGCCGCTCTCTGACCTGTGGTTGCAGGCGTCGACCAATCTGCCCGACCTGACCGCCAAATACATTCCGCAAATCAAAAACGTCTCCCTGGGCCTGCTGAGCAAGCTCGCCGGTGTCGGCATGGGTTTTCTGATGTTCATCGTTGCGTTGATCATCGCGGGCATCTTCATGGCCTACGGTGAAAGCGGCAGCCGCAGTGCGGTGCAGATCGCTTCGCGCCTGAGCGGTCCGGTCAAGGGCCCGAAAATCGCCGAACTGTGCACCGCAACCATTCGCGCGGTCGCACTCGGGGTGGTCGGCATCGCCTTTATCCAGATGCTGCTGGTCGGTCTCGGCTTCGTGTTCAAAGGTGTCCCCGGTGCCGGCCTGCTCGCATTGGCCGTGTTGCTGCTCGGCATCATGCAATTACCGGTGAGCTTGATCACGATCCCTGTGATTGCTTTCGTCATTGCCACTGAAGGCGCCACCACCGGGACCATTACCTTCTCCATTTACGTGTTCGTTGCAGGCCTCGTCGATAACGTGCTCAAACCCTTGCTGTTGGGGCGCGGCGTTGATGTACCGATGCCGGTGATACTGATTGGCGCGTTGGGCGGCATGGTCACCAGCGGGATTATCGGGCTGTTCATCGGGCCGGTGGTGCTGGCGGTGGGGTATCAGTTGTTCTGGCAGTGGGTGCAGGATCGTCCGGAGGACGCAGGCACGATTTAACCGTTGACAGGCGCGTTGGTCAGGAGTGGCTGGGCGCCTCACATTCTTTAAACCTTCTGATAAAGCACAGTGTCGATTACTGGAGACCACACACTTTGCCGGAAAGAGGGAACGTCTATGATCGGCGTTGTGATACCTGCCCATAACGAAGAAAGACACATCACCGCCTGCCTGTCGTCCATCCTGACTGCCGCCAGGCATCCGGGGCTTTTGGGGCGGGAGGTCAGGGTGGTGGTCGTCCTGGACGACTGCTCGGACGACACGTCCCGCCTGGTCTGCGGGATGGACGTCAGCGCGGTCAATGTCTCTTTTCAGAACGTCGGCAAAGCCCGGGCGACCGGAGCGGAAGAATTGCTCAGCGCCGGCGCGCAATGGCTGGCGTTTACCGATGCCGACACCGTGGTGCCACCCGACTGGATTGCCCGGCAACTCGACTTCATGGCTGACGCCGTGTGCGGCACGGTCGAAGTGGACAGTTGGGCCGAGCATGGGGAGACCGTTCGCTCGCACTACATGGAGTGCTATCAGTTCGTCGAGAACCACCGGCACATCCACGGTGCCAATCTGGGCCTGAGCGCCACCGCGTATCGCGAGGCCGGAGGTTTCCAGCATCTGGCGGCCCATGAAGACGTTCATCTGGTGGCGGATCTTGAAAAAATCAGCGCGAATATTGTGTGGACAGCGACCAACCCGGTGGTGACCAGTGCACGCAAGGATTTCAAATGTCGCGGGGGATTTGGCGAGTACCTGGCTTCGCTGAGTGTTCAGATGGGGTCGGCTAATGTACTGTCCCCGCCACTTTGAAACTTTGCTCAAGCGCAGTGCAGCGGAAAATAGCGCTCTCCGTTGGGCTTCGGTTTTCTCCGTACACCTAAGTTAGTTGATGTCGTTAAGGAAGCAAGATGCAATCGCACGATTCAAACGTTGGAAAAACCCTCCTTCAACCGTTATTTGACGCATGAATCGTTCGCTGTTTGTTTCCCTCGATGGGCCCAAGGGCACCGGCAAAACCACACTGCTGGAGGCCGTGACGAAAGCGCTGAGGGCAGGCAACAAAAAGGTGATCCGACTGTGCGAGAAAAAGAGCGATCCCTACCGCGGTGAAACCATGGGCCTCGTTAACAGGCTCGTCAGACATCCCGGTCGGGATCTGGAGTGGGCGGTTTGTGAGCGCTTCGCTGAAAGCCGTGCCTGGATTTCACGCCACGTGCTGCCTGAACAGCCAGCTGACAGCATCATCCTGATCGATCGCTGGTACCCGTCTGACGCCGCGTTTCGCCGGCTCGTCCCGTTTGCAGACATTCTGCAGTTGAACCTTGATCGACACGTGCAAGTGCCCGACCTTCATGTCGGCGTGGTCACCGACCCCGAAATTTCATGGGCGAGGGCCGCGGCACGAACCCGTGGATTGGGCAGTACGGTGATCCATAACCTGCAAGAGCAGGTCGCTTGTACCCAGGCGTTCGAGCGAGCGGTTGCGGATCAGGGTTGGGTGTTATGTCGTAATGAAGGAACGATCGAAGAGGCAACGGCGCAGGTGGTTTCGGAGATTCATGAGGTTCTTCGAGGCCTTTGAAAGAATGGAGTCATGGCTTCGCAAGACCTGTAGCAGCTGGCGAAGCCTGCGTTCGGCGACGAAGTCGTCGCGGAACCATACGTCGCGGTGTGTCAGGAATACCGCGTTTACAGGTTTTACGACGACTGCGTCGCCGAACGCAGGCTTCGCCAGCTGCTACAGGGGATTGTGTCCTTAACCGAGTGCCTACTTCCTTCTTTTCGTCGCCGGTTTTTTCAGTTCGAACATCAGCACTGAACGCCCGGTCACCTGATACTCATCGCCAAAAGAAAACAATTCGCCGGGGTCGAGATCTGCCTGGTTGGTATCAAGCTCAAGCACCCATTGTTTGCCTTGGGGGACTTCCGGGAGCTTGAAACTCACCACATCGTGGTGCGCGTTTACGATGATCAGCAGCGAATGGTCGACGCCCTCACGGCGAATGCCGCTGGTTTGAGTGCGACCGTCCAGCAGGATGCCCATGCAGCGGTTGTTGCCGTCCTGCCACTGCTCCATGCCCATTTCTTCCCCGTTCGGCTGGATCCAGCTCACGTCTTTCACACCCAGGCCTTCGTCATACTCTCCGGTGAAGAAGCGATTACGACGCAGCAGGGGATAGCGATTGCGCAGATCGATCAGGTACCTGACAAACTCCTGGAGCTCGCTGCTTTTCTCACTCACGTTCCAATCGACCCAACCGATCTCACTGTCCTGGCAATAGGCATTGTTGCTTCCACCTTGGGTGCGGGCGAATTCGTCGCCGGCCAGGAGCATGGGGGTACCTTGGGAAAGGAACAGCGTGGCCAGGAGATTGCGCATCTGCCGATAACGCAGCTCGATGATCGCAGGGTCTTCAGTCGGGCCCTCGACACCACAGTTCCACGACCTGTTATCGGAGTGCCCGTCACGGTTGTCTTCGCCATTGGCCTCGTTGTGTTTCTCGTTGTACGAGACCAGGTCATTCAGGGTGAAGCCATCGTGGGCCGTAATGAAGTTTACGGAGGAGGCAGGCTTGCGGCCGCGTCGATTGAACTGGTCGCCCGAGCCCAGAAATATCTTGGCAAAGTCACCGAGCATTTCGTCGTCGCCTTTCCAGAACGCACGGGAAATGTCCCTGAACTTGTCGTTCCACTCCATCCAGCCCGGCGGGAAATTGCCGACCTGGTAACCCCCAGGACCACAGTCCCAGGGTTCGGCGATCAGCTTCACCTTGGCGAGCACCGGGTCCTGGCGACAGGCATCAAGGAACCCGCCACCTTCGCTGAACCCGTCTGGTTCCCGAGCCAGAATAGTGGCCAGGTCGAATCGAAACCCGTCCACGCCCATCTCCGAGCTCCAATACCGCAAGGAGTCGGTGACCATCTGCAAGACGCAAGGGTGGCTCATGTTGAGCGTGTTGCCGGTACCGGTGTCATTGATGTAATAGCGGGCGTCGTCGGGCATCAATCGGTAGTAGCTGGCATTGTCGATGCCCTTGAGTGACAGGGTCGGGCCCATCTCGTTGCCCTCGGCGGTGTGGTTGTAGACCACATCCAGAATCACCTCCAACCCTGCCTTGTGGAAACGCGACACCATGACTTTGAATTCGCCGATGGACTGGCCTGCCATGTAGCGAGCATGCGGAGCAAAGAAGCCCAGCGTGTTATAGCCCCAGAAGTTGCGCAGGCCTTTTTCCAGCAGATGATTGTCATCGAGGAAATAGTGCACGGGCATCAATTCCACCGATGTCACACCCAAAGAGCGGATGTATTCAACGACATCATTTTGATGGAAGGCCGCAAAGGTGCCGCGTTCAGATTCCGGCACCGAGGGGTGTCGCATGGTGAAGCCGCGGACATGGGTTTCATAAAAAACCGTGTTTTCCCATGGCACGTTCGGCTTTGCCGTATTGCCCCAGGTGAACGCAGGGTCGATGACTCTGCAGCGAGGCATGAACGGTGCGCTGTCACGTTCATCAAATGACAAATCGCCGTCCTCATGGCCGACGGTATAGCCGAACAAGGCATCGTCCCATTTCAGCTCACCCGAGATCTGCTTGGCGTACGGGTCGATCAACAATTTGTTGTGGTTGAAACGATGCCCATTGGCCGGCTCGTAAGGGCCATGCACTCTGTAGCCATACAGCGTCCCTGGGCGGGCGTCAGGCAAGTACCCATGCCAGATTTCGTTGGTGAATTCCGGCAGCACGATGCGCTCGATTTCTTCCTGGCCGTCCGCGTCGAACAGGCACAGTTCGACCTTTGTGGCATTGGCGGAAAAAATGGCAAAGTTGACACCTGACCCGTCCCACGTCGCGCCGAGCGGATAGGGCAGGCCCTCGCTGACGCGGCTGGCGGGACGTTCCTGGCTTGATGCACTGTCGCTCGCTGTTTGATCAGACATGATCAAGCACTCCGAAGAAGAATTAGGTTGGATGAATGACCAACGCGGTCTAACCATAGAAGCTCGGGGTGCGTAACAGTTCAGGATATTTTCAGGGCTTGTGCTGCGTACTCGACGCGGCATCTTCCTGGATCGCGACCTTCGGGCTTATCGATCCATGGGTTGCAATTCGTCTTGAGCATTGACGTCGTTATGCGCTTACGCATTGAGTGAGCAAACACTGTGGCGAGGGGGATTTATCGGAATGCCGCACCACCCCGATCGGCTGCGAAGCAGTCGTAAAACCTGCAACTGAGGTGTATCAGATACACCGCGTGTGATGGTTCAACGACTGCTGCCCGAACGGGGATGAATCACCTCGCCACGAGTCACTTAAATCGAATGGCTGTAAAACAACGAGTAGGATTCAATACCATCGTTTGGTTGTTTAATACCGGCATTGGAATAGTGAATGGCTCTTACACCGACGCGCTGTGTATCGCCAATCTTCAAACCTGCGCCGAGCCGATCTTCAAAGTTGAAGGAAGATCCAAACTGCTGATCACCCGCACTCGTTCCGGAGAACAGGGCGACACCTATACCGGCTTCAATAAACGGTTTGATATTGCCCTGGCCGAACTCGTATACAAACACCGGCGCGAAAGACAAGGAGTGACGGCCGCCAGCTTCCTCTCCCGATTCCCAGTAGGTGTAACCCAAGTCCCAGTAACCGGTTAACTTGCCAGTAGAACTTTGCATCCAGGATTTATCCCAGTCGAAACCCAGGCCCGCTCTGGCCGTCATGCCGCCTTGACTGGTTGCGCCAATGGCACCTGACAATTCAGCGGCCTGTACGCCCAATGTCACACAGGAAAGTAGCAGTGCAGCAGTCACTATTTTTTTCATGTTGTCTGTTCGTATTGGTTTAAGTTCTGGATTAAAAAGGTGCTGTTGCCCCTTGTGCACGATCAGGCAAAACGCTGTTTAAAAGGTTCAAAAAATCTTCGGAAAATAATTGTTCTACAATGCAAGTAATTCTTAACTAGCACTCTGCATAGTTTGCAAATTAAAAATGTACTAAATAGATAGCGATACGACGTTCAATCATCATGCGCGACTTCTTAGTTCGAGTTTGGCAGTTCATTGCCCGAGTGTGTAACGTTCGAACTGAGGAATTTAACGGAGGTCAAAAAAGTCAGACTGTCGTCCAGCGATGCCGCAAGGGGCAGGTAGGGCTTCTCGACGATTGCGCTGCCATCGGACGATTTCCACGCAGCGCGAAAGCGTCTGCCTATCGAAAAAATGCTGATCAACTGGCCGGTTTCCCGTAAGGATTTTGGCGAGACAGCGGTTGAGATGAACGAGCCTGTAAAAGTTTTAAGTCAGGGGCCCAATAGCCGACGACTGGGGGTCAATCAGCCCGAACGACAATAGCAAATGCCGTCTGTCGCGAGTTACCGATCTTTATAAAATTTTCGAAAGGGCAGCACCTTCAGATGACTGTGGGCGCCGCATTCGGTCAATCACCGAGTGAGTATCGACGCCTTTCAGGCCTGAGGAGATTCGTCATGTTCCTACATAACAAGCGACTTCAATACACCGTGCGCGTGGCCCAACCTAACCCGGGGTTGGCCAATCTTTTACTCGAGCAGTTTGGCGGGGCTCAGGGTGAACTGGCGGCTGCGTCGAGGTACTTCACCCAAGCGTTGGCCGAGGATGATCCAGGCAGAAAGGATCTGCTGATGGACATTGCTACTGAAGAGCTCAGTCATCTTGAGATCGTCGGGTCGATCATCGTGATGCTCAACAAGGGCGCCAAAGGTCGATTGGCCGAAGGCGTTGAAGAGGAAGGCGAGCTGTACCGCGCAATTAATGGTGCGGGTAATGACTCGCACATCACCAGCCTGTTGTACGGCGCCGGCGCGCCGCTCACCAACTCCGCCGGGGTGCCATGGTCTGCCGCTTACGTTGACACCATTGGCGAGCCTACCGCTGACATGCGCTCCAATATTGCCGCCGAAGCACGGGCCAAGATTGTTTACGAGCGGCTGATGAACGTCACCGATGATCCAGGCGTAAAAGAGGCGCTCGGGTTTCTGATGACCAGAGAAATCGCGCACCAACTGTCCTTCGAAAAAGCCCTGCACTCCATTAAGCCCAACTTCCCCCAAGGCAAGCTGCCAGGCATGCCTGAATTCACCAACGTCTATTTCAACATGTCCCAAGGTGCTGAAAGCATGCGTGGGCCATGGAACGAAGGTGATGACTGGGATTATGTGGAAGAGCCAGCCGCCGCAGTCGACGGTGGGGATGGCACTGCCAGTGTCGAGTTGAGCGCAGAAGATGAAGAACTGCTGATGGCGATGAAAGCTCGAACGATCTCTGATCCCGGAAGCAATCCCATCACCGGGGCCGATCTGGGCGCAGGTGCCCAAGGGCGTGAAGACGCGTGATGAAGTGCACCGCACGCCACGAAGGCGTGCGGTGTTTGCGTTTTTCAAACAACGAGGTGAATGAAAATGAATGGGCATTCCAAGGGCGTTTCTTCGGATTCGGCAGAGGGTTTTGCCATGCTGTTCAGCAGCACGGCAATGTCCTTTGAGCGAGAAGCCAAACGCCTGTCGAAGCAAATCCTGACGGCGACGTCGAGCAGTTCTCGCAAGCGTTTCAATGGCAAGTAGGAGGCCACATGTCTGAACCATCAACGCCTGACAAAGCATCGTGGAACTCCGGGTTTGACCTGGAAAAAAGCGGCGGGTGGATGGGTATCGTTTTCTGGTCAACGCTGGTCGGCGTCAGCGTGCTATTGCTGATCAGCGGATACAGCGCCTTTACCGGGGCAAATCGGGTCAACCTGCACTACGCCGTTCTGGGGGGCTTGTCCGGTTTTGGCGCAACGGCACTCGGTGCCGTGGTAGCGGTGGTCCTGCGTGATATCACCGCACGGACTCAAGACACCATGCTGGGCTTTGCGGCCGGCATGATGCTGGCTGCGAGCTCCTTCTCACTCATCCTTCCAGGTATCGAAGCGGCCCGGGCTATTTGCGATAACAAGCTGTTGGCCGCGTGTGTCGTAGTGGCCGGATTGGGGTTGGGTGTCGCACTGATGATTGGATTGGAGCGGTTTGTCCCCCACGAGCATCTGGAGAGCGGACGCAAAGGCCCGGACGCTCAGCGCTTCAATCGCGTATGGCTTTTCGTCCTGGCCATCACGCTGCATAACCTGCCCGAGGGCATGGCCATCGGGGTCAGTTTCGCCAATGGGGATATGAAGGTGGGCTTGCCGTTGACCACGGCGATTGCCATTCAGGACATTCCGGAAGGCCTTGCTGTTGCGTTGGCGTTGCGAGTGACCGGCATCTCCGCACTGCGCGCCGCGTTAATCGCTATCGCGTCAGGATTGATGGAGCCGCTTGGCGCAGTCGTAGGCCTTGGCATTTCTTCAGGTTTTGCGCTGGGTTATCCCGTTGCGTTAGGGCTCGCCGCGGGGGCAATGATCTTTGTGGTCTCCCATGAGGTGATTCCCGAGACGCACCGTAACGGGCACGAAACCTATGCGACGCTGGGACTGATGTTGGGGTTCGGGGTCATGATGTTTCTGGACACGGCATTGGGTTGAGGCGAACGCATCCCGTCGATTCGCCTCAACGTAACGCGCAGTCTAATGAACTGCCCCAGTGCTGCCGTCCAGGCCACCAATGTCGTTTGCTATGTACGCACTCATGACGTTGAAACCTCCGTCCAGTCCAGCGTCGCGGATGCGCGCCACCTGACGTCAGTCACCCCATATTTTTCAGCCATGGGTTTAGACACGACCTTCAGCGGCGGTCGTCCCGGTTTGGGTATGGGCGCTAACCCTGCATCACAACTCGCCCAATGCCAGGCGTCCACATTGCGCATCGTCTTCGTCCGGATGATGAAGGACTTCGGCTCGCCGTGGAGCTTGTATTCAATGACGAAAAGATCAGTGTTCATGAGGTCCTCCTTATGCTCATGGACAAAAGAGTGAGTGCGTCAAAAAAAATTCAAAACGTTTTCGGGGTAATCGCAGGCGCCTGAGTTTTTTGGCCTTTCCTGTTTTTTGTCATCAGCAAACGTCTTCTTTGTGCAAGATTTGAACCTCTGGTCATCCCTTGTGAACCTAATCCGGGGTCCTGATCTCCATCTAGAAATATCCGCGGAATCCCGACGCCATGAACTCATTTAAAAACATGCTCACACCGCATCAGGAGCAAAAATTTCGCACCCTGGGTTCGTGGCATCGCGCGCTGGAAAACTGCGCCCTTCGCATGGAATGTCCTGACGCCTACCATGAAGAATTACTTCGTTTGGCGGACGAAATGGATAGGCAACGCATGATTAGCTGGCAGGAGTGGCGGGACTTGCGACTGGAGGCCGATCAAGCTTATTTGCGAGCGGTGGCGGGGGAGGACTATCACCCTGGGACGTAGGCATCGAGTTCACCGCACAATCATGCCCATGCCGCATGGATACGACCTGTTTGTACTGAAAGCGTCAGCGCAACGAACTTCATCCGTTGTTTTTAGTCGATCAAACACGAGCTTCATCAGAGCAACCGACAGGTGTCGGTTCGTGGGCTGTTGCAATCGACACACGAAGTGTCGGGTACCTCTATAAAAAAGGTGATGAAGATGAATTGTCTTATCTGTGTAGGTGTTGCGCAGCGCATTCAATGCGCAGGCCCATGGGAAGAAAGAGACTGTCCCGACTGCGGGCGCTACCGGGTTTCGGATGAGCTCATCTTGACGCTGATGGAGCAGGGACAGATTTTCGACGTGAGTAAAACCAGAAGCTGGCTGGCTAGCCAGCGTATTGACGGGTTCATTCCTTCAATCGAGGTCCATGAAGCGTTGCTCGTGCCTTGATTGTGCGGGTCGCTGTCTCTTTCATGCGAGAGGCGGGGAAGGTTGTTTTTTAGAGTGCATGCCGATTTATCAATACTGGCTGTCGGCCAGCTCAGCTAGACTTGCGATCAGCGCTACTTCCACCTGCGCCCTGTGAGACGTCATGATCGCCCATACCCCCACGCTGTTTGCCTGTGTCGCGTTAGTGGCGACGATCATGGCGTTTTGTCTGATTCTGGTCGGACAGTTCAACCAGCGTGATGGTTTGCTCACCATTGGCTTCGGTTTGTTGGCGCATGCCTTGGCCTATGTGGGCTACACCTTCTACGGTCATGCGCCGTTATGGTTTACCTATGGCGCTGCCAACACACTGCTGGCGGTGGCGCTGGCGTTTTATGGGGCCAGCGTGTTCCGGATTGTCGAGTTGCCAGTCTCCTGGTGGCGGGTATTCGCTCCGGCGGCCTTGATGCTGGTGTTGATGGTCAGTCTGATCGATACCCTGGAACCGCGAATGCTTGCTGCCACGATTGTGTTGATGGTGCAGTGTGCATTGATAATCTACTGGACTCGCCGCTACATCCCGGCCCAGGGACGTGCACGTGTGCTGTTGATCATCGGGGCGAGTATCAGCCTGATTGGCTTGGGCATGCGGGTGGTGGCGGTGTTCGGCGGAGGTGCTGCCGAGATGCGCTATGACGTCAGCAACCTCAAGCAAACCATCTCGGTCAGCATCGGCACTTTTACCGCGATGATGATTTCTCTCGGGCTGGTGCTGCTGTCCAAAGAACGCAGTGAGTCCTTGCTTAAGCATCTGGCACTGCGGGATGTGTTGACAGGCATTCTCAATCGTCGTGCCATCCTTGAGCAATTCTCCACAGAGCTGGAACGCTCACGCCGCGACAATGCTTACCTGGCCGTGGCCATGATCGATATCGATCACTTCAAACAGATTAATGATGTGCACGGTCACCTGGCCGGTGATGAAGTGATTTGCCACTGCGTTAACCATCTCAGTCAGCGCCTGCGTCATTCCGACAGCATGGGGCGCTATGGTGGCGAAGAGTTTCTGCTTTTGCTGCCTGACACCAGCCCTGAAGGCGCCATGACCGTCCTCAATGAGCTGCGCGCTTCTCTGGCGGAGGCACCGGCGCAGTATGGTGATTCAAGCATCCCGCTGCGCATCAGTATCGGTGTGTGCTGTGTCATTCCAGACGAAGACGATACGACAGCCAGCCTGATTGCCCGGGCGGATGAGGCGTTGTACGAGGCTAAGGGGTTGGGGCGTAACACCCTGCGACTGGCGCCAAATGGCCCCGAACACAGAGAAGCTTCGCTTAGCGGTATGGACACCATCTTTAACGGTTAGGGCCCGGTGGAGAAGGTCTTGGGGCGCCCAACCACACGGCTGGGCGCCATTGGGCTCAGCCCTTGTGGTGACTCTCTGCAAGGTTGTAGACGGCGGTGTCGATGCCTTCGAAGCGCGCTTTCAGCTGCAGCGCCAGGTACAGCGAGTAATGCCGTGACTGATGCAGGTTGCCACCGTGGAACCAGAGGTTTGCCTGCTGTGTCGGCTTCCACATGTTGCGCAATTCGCCCTCGTACGGGCCAGGATCGTTCGTGGTTCCCGAACCCAGGCCCCAGCAGCGACCAACCTTGTCAGCGACTTCCTGGGAAATCAGCTTCGCCGCCCAACCATTCATGGAACCGTAGCCGGTGGCGTAGACGATCAGATCAGCCGGCAGTCGGCTGCCATCGTTGAGCAGGACGGCGTCTTTTTCGATGCGTTCGACACCCAGGCCTCGCGCGCTCTTGAGCTTGATTGTGCCGTTAGCGATCAGTTCTGAAGCGCCGACGTCGATGTAATAACCCGATCCGCGGCGTACGTACTTCATGAAAAGCCCCGAATCGTCGTCACCGAAGTCGAGCATGAACCCGGCCTTGGCCAGACGCTCGTAGAACACCTTGTCGCGCTCCTTGATGGCGTCAAAGACCGGTTGATGAAAGCTCGGCATGACCTTGTACGGGATCGATGCGAACAGCATATCGGCCTTGTCCGTGGTCAACCCCGTCTCCAAGGCATCTTCTGAGTAGAGCCCGCCGAAGACGAGGTCCATCAAACTGTCGGAGCGCACGATGTGGGTGCTCGAACGTTGCACCATGGTCACCTCGGCGCCGTTCTCCACCAGGTCGGCACAGATGTCGTGAGCCGAATTGTTCGCACCGATGACCACCGCACGCTTGCCACGCCAGGCGTCTCCACCAGGATGGCGACTGGAGTGATGTTGCTGACCCTCGAAAACCTCGGCACCCGGATACGCAGGGATGTTGGGCACGCCGGACATGCCGGTGGCGAGGATCAACTGGGTCGGCTGCAAGGTGACGGGCTCGCCATCGCGCAGCACTTCTACTTTCCAGGTGCCGCTGTGGTTATCAAAGCTGGCGCTTACGCATTCCGTACGCGGCCAAAAATTGAGCTCCATGACTTTGGTGTACATCTCCAGCCAGTCACCGATCTGGTCTTTCGGGGTGAAGACGGGCCAGTGATCGGGGAAGGGCAGGTAAGGCATGTGGTCATACCAGACCGGGTCGTGCAGGCACAGCGACTTGTAGCGACCGCGCCACTGATCGCCGGGACGCTCAGCCTTGTCGACGATCAGGGTGGGCACGCCCATTCGCTTGAGCCGCGCAGCGAGGCCCAGCCCGCCTTGGCCACCGCCGACGATCAGGCAATAGGGTTGGGTGGTGATGCCCAGCGACGCTTCTTCATCCCGTCGGCGCTCCAGCCAGTTGCGCTTGTCGGCATGGGCGTGACCATGATTGGCCCCCATCGGACGACGGCGGCCGCTGGGTTCTTCAAAGCCTTTGAGCTCGCGCATGGTGGTCAGCAGCGTCCAGCACAGGCCTTCTTTCAGACGCACGTAACCTTTGCCTCGCGCCGCGTCGGTCTCCAGGCTGATCCAGCCTTCGAGCACGCCGTCTTTCAGCGTCGCCTCACCTTCCACTTTCCACCCTTGAGGGCGAGTCTGGTCGAGGCGTGTTTCAAGCATGTCGCGCAGGGCAGGCTTGCCTTCCAGGGTCACCAGGTTCCAGCTGAACAGCAGCAGGTCGCGCCAGTAACACTCGTCGGCAAACAGTTCGAGTGCGCCGTCCACATCACGTTGGGCGAGGCGCTGGCCGAGCTTTTCGACCCACGCCGCGAGCTGTTCAGTTGGCGTTTGCACAGGTGATTCGATAGCAATGTTCATGAGCTCTCCCGTTCTTGTTGTTTTTGTAACGACTGACACCATGGCAAGTCCCGGGCCATCTTCGCGAAAGCCCTATTGCAGAGCGGCTGCCGACGTTTGATCGAGGGATTGGCTCGAAACACTGTCACGAATTCGGGAACGGGGGATGACAGAGTGTCACTCGGCGCAATGAGCACTCGTGGCGGGCTTTTCATATAAGCTTCGATCAGCCCCCGTGTCCTCACCGTAGCGGAGAACAAGAACAATGAAGCCGGCCTTGATCAACGCCCATGCACAACAAGTGCTCCAAGCCGTGCAGGGCAGTATTGCCAGCCACAGCGCTGCTGCTGACCTGGCGATCACACGATCCTGGCGCCGTTGCCTGGATCAGTACCAGCTCGATCCCGCCAGCCGCCGCGCGCCTAACGTGGTCGAACAACCCCGTTTGCAGGATCACCGTGCGCCGCTGGAACACATCATTGCCGAGGCGCATTGGCAGATGAGCAGTTTGCACCAGCAGCTCGGGCGTGACGGCCATGTGGTGCTGCTCACCGATGCTCGCGGCGTGGCGATCGACAGTGTGTTCAACGAGTCCGAGCGCACCGAGGTGCAGCGTTCCGGATTGTGGCTGGGCTCCGTCTGGAGCGAGGACTACGAAGGGACCAATGGTGTTGGCACCTGCCTGGTCGAGAGGCAGCACGTCACCATCCGGCGTGACGAACATTTTCGTGGCAAGCACGTCGGCTTGACCTGTTCAGCCAGCCCGATATTCGATGCGAGCGGCGAGTTGCTCGCGGTGCTGAACCTCTCTTCGGTGCGAGAGGAGCACAGTCTTCAGAAACACTTCCAGGCCATGGCGCTGACCAACCTGTCCGCCAAGTTGATCGAGAGTTGTTTTTTCCTGGGGCATGATCCTCAGCGCTACTTGCTGCGTTTCCACCCTGAGGCCGGCTTCGTTGGGCTGTTGGGTGAAGGCCTGCTCAGTTTCGACGAGAGTGCCCGTATCTGTTCAGTCAATCAGGCGGCGATGGACCTGTTGGGACTCAGCCGCGATCACTTGCTCGGGCAATCGCTGACAACGCTTCTGGAAACGCCTATCGAACAGGTGCTGAGTCAGGCCAGCGCACAGCCGAGTGTCTGCTGGCCTGTGCGCCTGGTGGACGGGCGCTTATTTTATGGACAGTTGCGTGAACCCTTGCGCCAAGCGCCTTCAGTCATTCCTGCTATCCCCAAAATCGACGACGTGCGCGTCTGCCTGGAAGACCCGCGCTTGCAACGCGGTTTTGCGCGTGCGCTCAGGGTTCTGGAGCGTGACGTTCCGGTGTTCCTGAAAGGGGAGACAGGAACCGGCAAAGAAGCCTTTGCAGCGGCACTGCATCGCGCCAGCACTCGCGCGAACCAGCCTTTTGTGGCGATCAATTGCGCAGCCATTCCCGAATCGCTGATCGAAAGCGAGCTGTTCGGTTATCGCGGCGGGAGCTTCACTGGCGCCCGCAAGGACGGGATGATCGGGAAGCTGGAGCAGGCCCATGGCGGCATTCTGTTCCTGGATGAGATCGCCGATATGCCACTGGCGTTACAGACCCGCTTGCTGCGCGTGCTGGAGGAACGCCAGGTCGTGCCGCTGGGAGGTGCGACGGCAAAACCCCTCGACGTGCGCCTCATCAGTGCCAGCCACCAGGATCTGCAGGCGTGTGTCGCGGATAAGCGTTTTCGCGAGGATCTGTTCTATCGGGTTGCCGGATTTGCCGTGGAGCTTCCAGCGCTGCGGGATCGTTCGGACAAAGGCAGTTTGCTCGACCTGCTGCTGCGCGAAGAGGCGGCGGGTGCCCGGGTTCGGCTGGATGCGGGTGTTAGAGAACGCCTGCTGACGCAGCCTTGGCCGGGAAACGTCCGGCAGCTGCGTACGTGTCTGCGCACCCTGGTCGCGTTAGCAGTGGAGGGGCGTATCACGCTGGACGATGTGGCGGAGTTGTTGCCAACAGAGGCAGTTGCGGCGGCCGAAAATCCACTGGGCGTTTCCGAGCGTCAGACCCTGCTGACCCTGATTGAGGCGGAACACTGGCATATCGCCCGTGTTGCCGCGCGCCTGGGGATCAGCCGAAATACGCTCTATCGCAAACTGCGCCACCACGGTATTTCACGACCTGGTTCTGGTATGGGGCAGCATTAAGCAGAACGCAAAAAGGCTACCTCGATTTGGACCATTGCCAGCAGCCCTCGGAGGAGGGCTGAACCAGGTCTATTGGGGGAGCTTGGCGATCACCTTGATCTCGAAGTCGAAGCCGGACAACCAGGTCACGCCAATAGCGGTCACCGTCGGGTAGGGCGCTTCACCCCAGTAATCGGCCGCTACTGCCCAGATCGTTTCGAATGTCGAGCCGGGGTCGACCATGAAGATGGTCGTGTCGACCACATCCTCGAAACTCCCGCCGGCCTCGGCCAGGATCGCGTTGAGGTTTTCGAAGGCCAGGCGAACCTGTGCTGCGAGGTCCGGTTCGGCCGAGCCGTCCTTGCGGCTGCCGACCTGACCGGATACGAACAGAAAACCGTTGGAGCGAATCGCCGGCGAGTAGCGGTGGAGCTCGTACAGTGCATGCCGGTCAGGCGGGAAAACGACGTCACGTTTGCTGGTCATTGCAGACTTCCTTCGGGGCCATCGCGGCCCGCTGTTTACGATGGAGCCACTGTAGAAAGATGGCCCACCGGAATAAACAGGCAACGCTGGTCATGACTGTTTGTAGAATCCAAACTATCCAGACCCGAGCGAGGCATGAAATGGACCGGTTCGATGCAATGCAGGCCTTTGCCCGAGTGGTGGAAACCGGCAGCTTCACCAAGGCGGCAGCCACCCTGCACATGAGCAAGACCACCGTGACGCAGCTCGTTCAGCAACTGGAAGCGCGGCTGCGGGTGCGCCTGCTCAACCGCACCACACGCAAGGTCAACGTCACCGCTGATGGCGCGGCCTACTACGAGCGCGTCATCCGGCTGCTGGTCGATATGGACGACGCCGAGACCAGCCTGTCCAGCGCGTCGATGACCCCGCGCGGGCGGCTGCGGGTGGATGTACCCAGTCCGCTGGCGCGAATGCTGCTGATACCCGCCTTGCCGGGGTTCTTTGCACGCTATCCGGAAATCCAGCTGACCTTGGGCGTGAGCGATCGCATGGTCGACATCATTGGTGAAAACGTCGACTGCGTGGTGCGTGGCGGCGAGATCACCGATCAATCCCTGATCGCAAAGCATGTGGGCGATCTGAAGCTTGGCATCTACGCCGCGCCCGGCTATCTGCAGCGCTTTGGTACGCCGGAGCACCCCCGTGAGCTGGAGGAAGGCAGGCACAGTACTGTTGGCTTCCTCTGGTTTCGTACGGGCAAATCCTTGCCCTACGCGATGCAACGGGGTGAGGAACGCGTCGAGGCTCAGGGCCGCCCGCAACTGACGGTCGACGACGGCAACGCATACCTCGCCGCCGGCCTGGCGGGTCTGGGCATGCTGTGGCTACCGGAATACATGGCCAAACCGCACCTGGCCAGCGGCGAGCTGCTGCCGCTGTTCGAGGACTGGCACATGGCGCCCATGCCGATGTACCTGGCATTCCCGCCGAATCGCCATGTCAGCGCGAAGGTGCGGGTATTTATCGATTGGGTCATGGAATTGATGGCCGAGCATGCGCCGGTGGTGAGATGAATTGCTCGTCGTGGGATTTACTGCGTAATGCCGGCGTGTAATGCCGATCATTTCGCCAGCGAGATTCACAAGGGCGCAGTCCCTCGGTTTGATCGCTGTCGCCTGCGAAGTGACGCTCAATGGAAAGAGCGCTTCGCTCCATTTCCTCGGCCAGCCCCGGAATATTTGCCCCGCTGTCCGTCAATACCAAATCTTGTCTGAGGTGGAACTACAAGGTTCGGCTGTATAAGCCGTATGAAAATGTACTGGATGACCGCTGGCATTTCTCTGAGGCGGTGCCAGCGGGTTGAGGCTGAGTCAGTCAGTATGGGAAGCGCAGGTCGCTCGTTAAACATGTCCTGTTGGCGCTTGTTTAACGGCTATTGCAGTTACCAGATGAAAGCCACAAAACCTTGCGCCGCAGCCTACGCTTACGCCAGAATCCGCCGGTTTCGTGTCTCCACGGTCGACTAACCTGCGTACAGCTGCCACCGCTCGATTCTTCCATGAGCCGGTCGGTGCGCAAGGGGCAGCGCAGACTAATCCCCCTCGCTCAGATCGCCGCCCAGTCGGTTCGATACTGCAACAGAAAGTCGACGAATGCTCTTACCCGCTGAGGAACGTAGCGGCCATGGGGGTAGAGAAGGGTGTAGGGCCTGGAGCGGCCATTGTAGGGTTGGAGCACCTCGACGAGGGTCCCATCGGCCAGTTCTCGCTCGACAATGAATTGGTAAGTCTGGAAGAGACCGGCACTGTGTTTGGCCAGGGTTACGCCGCCCAGCACATCATCCGAACAGCAATATCCGCCCTCAGCGAAGACCTCACGTTGTTTGCCCTCGACGTTGAACAGCCATGAGATGCGTCGACCGCTGCTGGGCAGTTCAAATTGAATGCACTCGTGAGCGACAAGGTCATCCAGCGTCGTTGGCGTGCCTGCCTTGGCCAGGTATTCAGGTGTCGCGACCACCACCAGTTTTGCGTCTTCGAGCAAGCGGGCAATCAGGTTAGAGTCCGGTTGAGCCCGGACCCGAATCGCCAGATCATAGCCCTCCGCCACAAAGTCGATATTTCGGTTACCCAAGTGGATATCAACGGTGACGTCTGGATAAAGCGCTCGAAATTTCGGCAGAAGCGGCAAGATCCGGTGGTGCCCGTACGTGGTAGGAAGACTGATGCGCAGCTGTCCTGAAGGCTTCGATTGAGCGCCCATGACTTCTTGTTGCGCTTCCACCAGTTGAGTCAGGGCTTGTCGGCACTGTTCGTAGAACACCCGTCCCGGTTCAGTCATCCGGATGCTGCGCGTGGTTCTCACGAACAGGCGTGATCCCAAGCGCTCTTCAAGACGTAAAATCGAGCGGCTTACTGCCGCAGGCGTAACACCGGCTACCTGCGCAGCTGCCGTAAAACTGCCCGTTTCCGAGGCGAGGCAGAATAGCTCGATGCTTCCAAGCTGCAGGTCATCAAAATGGCGCTTCATATTAATCACACTGAGTAATCGGCGAAGTGCGCGAAAGCATAACGTTGAGCCATGGCCCTGCAAAGGTTGGCTACGCTCGATTCATTACATCGCGTCACAAATGATGTACCCAGCCTCGCATTTATCCATTCCAGGCAACCTTCTACAGTTCATTCCACTTGCCGCCTCATCATGCCGATGGGGAGCGAACTGGAGACACTCCCATGCCTTTCATCAGTGTTCGTATTACCCGCGACGGCGTTACCAAAGAACAGAAAGCTCAGGTCATCGCCGAGATCACCAAAACCATGGAGACCGTGCTCAACAAGGATCCGCACCTGACGCATATCGTGATCGAGGAAGTGGATACCGATAACTGGGGCTACGCTGGAATAACCACCACCGAGTACCGCAAGTCGCTGGCGGAACCCACGTCATGAAGCCCGTCAGAGTTGATTTTGTGTCGGATGTCGTGTGCCCCTGGTGTGCGCTTGGCGCCACGGCCTTGCAACAGGCCATCGCCAATCTTGCCGGCGAAGTTGTCGTCGAGCTGACGTTTAAACCCTTCGAACTCAATCCGGATATGCCGGCCGAGGGTGAACACGCAGTCAGTCACATGATGCGCAAATATGGTCGCAGTGCCGGTGAAGTTGCCTCGCGTAATGACAGCGTGATCGCCCGCGGCAAGGCCATCGGTTTTGAGTTTGACCTGGCAAAACGCAGCCATTTCTACAACACCTTCGATGCTCACAGGCTGTTGTTCTGGGCGGCGCAAGACGGTCGACAGATCGCGCTGAAGAACATCCTGCTAAAGGCGTATTTCACCGACGGCCAGAACCCCAGCGACCCTGAAACCCTGGTGCGCCTGGCCGGTGAAGCGGGACTTTGCGCCGCTCGCGCCCGGCAGATACTGGACACCGGCGAGTTCGCCACGGAAATCAGAGAGCTGGAAGATTTTTACCTGCAACGCGGCATCAACTCGGTCCCGGCCATGGTGATGAACGGTGGTCATCTAGTGTCCGGATCACAATCAGTCGCGGAATACGAACAGGTCCTCAGGCAAATGGCGCGCGAGTCCGCGGCAGCCTGATGGCCCGACTGTTCCATTGAAACTACTTTCATAATCTATCGAGGAATTATCATGAGCCATTCAAAAAAAGTCGTCGTGGTTACTGGCGCATCCCAGGGTCTTGGCGCAGGGATCGTCGAAGGTTTTCGTAAACTCGGCTATCAAGTGGTTGCGACTTCGCGCTCTATCAAACCGTCATCCGATCCGGACATCCTGACCGTCGCAGGTGACATTGCCGATCCGGCGACTGCCGAGAAAATCATCCGCGAAGGCGTAGCGCGTTTCGGGCGTATTGACACTCTGGTGAACAACGCCGGGATCTTCCTGGCCAAGCCGTTCACGGCCTATACCCGCGAAGATTACGTGAACACCGTGGCCACCAACATGGGCAGCTTCTTCCACATGTCGCAGCAGGCGATTGCCCAGATGGAGAAACAAGGTGAGGGTGGACATGTGGTCAGTATCACCACAACGCTGGTCGATCACGCCATCGATGGCGTGCCATCGGTGCTCGCGTCGCTGACCAAAGGCGGCATGAACGCCGCGACCAAATCCCTGGCGATCGAGTACGCCAAGCGCGGCATCCGCGTTAACGCTGTATCGCCGGGCATCATCAAGACCCCGATGCATGGTGAGGAAAGCCACGCCGCTCTGGGCAGCCTGCATCCGGTCGGCCACATGGGCGAGGTGCAAGACATTGTCGGGGCGGTGCTGTACCTGGACAGCGCCAACTTCGTCACTGGGGAAATCCTGCACGTCGATGGAGGTCAAAGCGCCGGTCACTGATGGAAACCGCCAGTACCGGTGCCGCGATCAGGTGATCCTGTTGATGCCGCCACCCAATCCCACTGCTCGCAGGCATTAGGTTGGCGGCATTGTTCAGCGGTGCGCTGACACCCCATCCTCCCTCTCTCTGATTCGTGGGCGTCTTTCAGTCAGCCAGTTCTTCTGGAGAAACCACCCACACGCTGCAGGGCATTTTGTACAGCAGATGTTCCACCGTACTGCCGACCAATCGACCTATGCCCCGATGGCCGACCCGGCCCATGACGATGACGTCGATGCCATAGGCATCCGCGTAACTGGAGAGAACCTTGGTCGGGTTGCCCATGATCATGTGCTGGCGCTCCGGCGGAATCCCGTTGCGCTCGGCCAGCTCGCGGAAGGCATCGCCCTGTGCATCGAACAGCGTCTTGGCAGTACCCGAGGAAAAAAATGCAGAAGCGTTTTCGAAGCCGAATTCGTCGGTGCTGATGGATGACAGGTCATGGGCATAGATCACATCGAGCGTCGCATTACAGGTGCTCGCCAGTTTTGAGGCCTCGCGCAAAATCCTGTCGTTGAAACCTCCGTATTGGCTATCGCGATGGAAAGGATCAACTGCGGCGACAATCTTGCGTGGCAGGGCGTGCTGCACGTGACTGACAAAATGCAAAGGCACGGGGCATTCGCGCAGTAGATGGATATCGAGCGGTGTGAACATCAGGCGCGACAGCAGTGACTCGTATTCGAGTGCTTTGATCAGTGCGGTCATCGGCTGTTCTTTGAGGTGAATGAGGATTTCCTGCAAGGGTCTTTCCACCCAGACCACTTCGGTGGTGACGTGCACGCCGATTTTGCGTAAGGGACGGGCCTGCTCTTCGAGCCATTGGCGATGGCGCTCGACATACCCGAGTCGCATCTGCTCCAGCGCTTGTTCGTTGACCATCCCGGCTGTCGCCAGTCCTTCCAGGTAATCGAACGCCACAATATGCAATGCCGCACCCGAAGCCTTGGCCAACGCCGCGGCCCGGTCGAACGCGGGGCTGTTTTCCATCAGGGGCGAGACGACCAGCATCAAACGTGATTGCTCAGACATGACAAATCTCCCGTGGGTAATCCAGCGACGCCTGTGCGCAATGGCAACGGTGCTTTTGGGTAGTGAACCCTTAGGCTCATCTTGCCGCTGGCCGGGGAGGCGATCGGTTGATCAAGATCAACTTTATCTGTCTTCATTAACGTTAAACCGAGCGTCGTTGCTGATAAAGGTCAAGTCGCCTCTGGCGGCAACGCTCAATCTGGAGTTCTACTCACTCCATCCAGATGGCCGCGTGCCGAGGTGTCCCATGTCGCAGACTCCGCGTTTACTGTTAATAGCCCCCTCAGCCATGACCCGCACGCCGGCGTTCGACCGTGCCGCCGCGTTGGCACTCGTTATGCAATTACCGTTGCACATCGTGGCGTTCGACTATTTGCAGGCTCTGGCGGTGGCTGGCCTGTTCGCCCATGAGCAGATGAGCCTGGCACGGGACGGTTATTTACAAACCCATCGACAATGGCTCGCGGAGCAAGCCGCGTTGTTGAGTCAACACGGCGTCGAGGTCACCAGTGAGGTGGTGTGGGTACAGCATCCTTACGAGGAGATTCTGCACTTCGTCAACGAAATGCCACTGGTGCTGATCATCAAGGATGCCCAGGAAGAGTCGGCGTTGAGACGGGTGTTTTTCACGCCGCTGGACTGGCAGTTGCTGCGCGATTGTCCGGTGCCGGTGCATCTGGTGACCAATGCCCTCAATCCACGACCCCGCAACGTGCTGGCCATCGTCGATGTGCTGCGCAGCGAAGAGCAGGACCACGTGTTCAACGACCAGATTATCGACGCTGCGACCAAACTGGCTGAACAATGTGATGCCCGGCTTGAGCTGCTGTATGTCTTTGACTGGACGACCGTGTATGCGCAGGACATGGGATTTGGTGCGCTGCCGCTGGCCGTCGGAATTTATGAAGCGTTGGGCGTGGCTCAGCACGGGGCGTTTGCGGCCCTGGCAGAGCGTCACGGCGTGCCATCGGAATGTCGGCACTTCATCGAGGGCGCACCGGTGTCCAGTATTTGTGAATTTTCCGTTGACCACCGCACCGATGTCATCGTAATGGGAACGGTGCAGCACAAGGGGTTGAACAAGCTGCTGGGGACCACAGCCGAACAACTCTTGCACCGGGCGCCTTGCAGTGTACTGGCGATCAAACCAAGCGAGATGTTGCAATCCTGAGACGTGGACAGCCCCGCAATGCACCGTTGGCCGGCACATCGCGGGGCGATTGTTTACAGGTAAAGGCGATGGATGACCTGACGGCTGTCATCGGGATCATTGTGCGTCTCGAACCCCAGCGCCTTGGCCAGGTCGCGCATCGGCGCATTGCTGGAGGCATCCACCGAATACATCTGCCGAAAACCGTTTCTGCGGGCGGCCTTGATCAGATGCTCCATCAGTAACGTACCCAGCCCCAGGTGTTTCCATTCATCGGCGACTGTCACGGCGCATTCACATTCATGCTCGCCCGTGGCGGCGTAGCGGCTGACGCCGATCTCAATCAATTGGCCGTTTTCGTGGACCAGCGCGATGTAGGCTGTGCGCTGTTTGTTATCGGTGTCCATCAACTGGTTAAGCATGGCGGTGCCAGGTTCGTTGATCTGCGCAAGAAAACGCATGTGCCGGGACTCGGGAGACAGCCGTTTGATAAAGGCGTATTCACGCTCGCGGTCTTTTTCCGCCAGCGGCCGGATCAGCACGTGACGACCATCCTTGAGCGCTTCGATCCAGTGTTGTCCGGTGATCGCGGCGTAGGCGGCAGCGGCACGATCATTGTGGTCTTTGACGGTGAGCATGGGGTAATCCTCCATGGGTTTGAAAAATTGGCGCGTGATGATGGGCCCCGCGGTTCATTCCTTTCTACGCCGCCGGCACCGCCAGAATCTGATCTGGATCAGAGAGACGTAACGTGAGCATTCATTTACGCGTGTTTGATGTAAATCAACCTGGGGGAGGGGGCAACAAGCGCATGGTGAAACCTCCGGCGTTTAACGACCGGTGTCGAGTCGAGGTGTGTGATGGGTCTATATCAACGTTTGTTGCTGATCGCCGACCAAACCCTGCATCAGTCTCCCGCCCTGCTGCGTGCCGTCGCGTTGGCCAAGGCGAGTGGGGCTGTGCTGGATGTGCGGACCTTTGTCGAGCCCGCACCGATCGTGCATGTGTGGGAAGAGAAAATCGACGACGCAGGGTATCAGCGCTATCTGCGCCGCTATCGCCGCTGGGAGGTCGAAGAGGCCGAGCGGCTCAGCGGCCTGGGACTGGAGGTGACCGTCAAAGTCGTGTTCACGACCCATCCGCTACTGGATATATTGAACGCGGTCGAAGATCTCAAGCCTGACTTGCTGATCAAGGATGTCACCTTGGAGCCTGTACTCAAGCGGGTGTTCATCACGCCGATTGATTGTCACTTGCTGCGCGAATGCCCGATCCCCGTGCACTTGGTCAATCACGCCCGTTACGGTTTGCCGCATCGGGTCGTCGCCGCGGTGGACCCGTTTGATCCGTCGACACAAATCGGCGATCTGAACGACACCATCATTCAGAACGCCAACGCACTGGCCTTGCAATGCGATGCGCCGCTGCACCTGCTTTACGCCTATGACTTGTCGCCGGCCTTCAATAGCGATGCGCCGCTGGTCGGCGGTGGCTGGAGCGTGGACTACGTTGAGGAACTGCGTGAATCCCTGCACCTGGCGTTTGTCACCCTGGCCGATCGTTACGGCGTTCCGCCGGAGCGGCGGCATTTCGTCATGGGTCTGCCAGTGCCGGTGATTAGCGAGTTTGTCGAGCAATACCTGGCCGATGTGGTGGTGATGGGCACGGTGCACCGAGTGGGGATTGACCGGTTGATCGGCAGTAATACCGAGCGAGCGTTGTACTCGGTGCCGGGCAGCATTCTGGTCGTCAAGTCGAACATCAGGGGGTGAGCACGATCGCTCTCTTGAACTGCCCGGCCCTGAGCACGCGAAAGCCTGATTAGCATCGTCCAGTGCAACATGGCACGCATGACAATCCTCCAGACGTGCGGATGTCAGCGTGGGGAGCGATGACAGCCCGCGACCAGCTGCTTGAGCCCTTCCATGTTCTGGATTTTGACGTCTCGGCCCGATATTTCTACCAGTCCCTGATCCCGCAGGTGCGCAATGCCCCGGCAGATGGTTTCCAGTCGCAGCCCCAGGTAGGAGCCGATTTCTTCGCGACGCATTTTCAGCACGAAGTCTCTGGATGAATAGCCGCGGATACTGAAACGTTGCGACAGGTTCAGCAGAAAAGCCGCCAGTCGCTCATCCGAGTTCATATTGCCCATGAGCATCAACATGCTGTGATCACGCACGATTTCACGACTCAGGAGCCTGTTAAGGTTGTGCTGCAGCGACGGCAGGTTTTGGGCGAGTTTCTCCAGTTGCACGAAGTGGATGGGGCAGACTTCGCTGTCCTCGAGGGCAAACGCGTTGCAGGCGTGCTCATCGGCGCTGATGGCGTCCAGACCGAGCATCTCGCCGGGTATGTGAAAACCCGTGACCTGTTCACGACCATCGACTGACAACATGCTGGTCTTGAATGAGCCGATACGGACTGCGTAAAGCGAACGCAACGGGTCGCCCGTGCGGTACAACGCGGCACCCTTTTTGACCTTGAAGCGTTGCACGATCAGCGTATCCAGTCGCTCGACTTCCGCGCCGCTCAAGCCAATCGGCAGGCACAACTCCAACACACTGCAATTGGAACAGGCGGCCTTGAGGTAATGAACTTGAAGGGGACGTGTTTCAGGCATGGGAGGGACGCCATCCGGGGGTGTGCTAAGCATAGATGGTGAGTCTTTGGGCGCGCAGCTCATTCGGGCGTTCGCCGGGGTAATCGACGAACGGGGAAAACTCGCGTCTTACGGGCCGATGTTCAGAGCAGTCCCACGCCATTCAACGTGATCACCGACGGCGAGACTTGATGTAAATCAAGTCCTGGACGTTTCAGACTCCCAGAATCCACCAATGACTATCGGTAGGTCGAGCCGTTGGCGGAGAAGTACATGAACGATTTTCTGAGTGACAAGCAACTGGAGGGACTGGATGCCTATTGGCGGGCCTCCAATTATCTGGCCGTCGGGCAGATCTACCTCAAGGACAACCCGCTGCTGGCGCAACCGCTGGCCCTGGCGCACATCAAGCCGCGCTTGTTGGGGCACTGGGGCACGACACCGGGGCTGAACCTGATCTACACCCACCTCAATCGGTTGATCAATCAGTACGACCTGAACATGCTCTTCGTTGCCGGCCCCGGTCATGGTGGGCCAGCGGTTGTCGCGCAGACTTATCTGGAAGGGACGTATACCGAGTTTTATCCCTCGGTGGAACGCAACACTAACGGTCTGGTTCGCCTGTTTCGGCAGTTTTCATGGCCTTACGGAATCTCCAGCCATGTCTCGGCGCAGATTCCTGGGTCGATCCATGAAGGCGGCGAACTGGGCTATAGCCTGGCCCATGCCTATGGCGCCGCGTTTGACAATCCTGACCTGATCGTCGCCTGCGTGATCGGTGACGGTGAGGCCGAAACGGGGACGCTGGCCGCCAGTTGGCACTCCAACAAATTCCTCAACCCGGCACGTGACGGGGCTGTGTTGCCGATCCTGCACCTCAACGGCTACAAAATCGCCAACCCCACGGTGCTGTCCAGAATCAGTGAGGAGGAACTGTCAGCCCTGATGTATGGCTATGGTTACGACCCGTATTTCGTCGAAGGTGATGACCCGGTGCAGGTGCATCAGGCGATGGCTCAAACGCTGGACACGATGGTGCTGAAAATTCGTGAAATCCAGCTTGCGGCGCGTCGGCCTGGGCCATCCGGACCACCAGAGCGACCGCTTTGGCCAATGCTGATATTGCGCACGCCCAAAGGCTGGACCGGGCCGAAATTCGTCGATGGCCATCGCGTTGAAGGCACCTGGCGCGCGCATCAAGTGCCGCTGGCCGACTTCCAGCAGCCGATTCACCTGCGGCAACTGGAGGAATGGCTCGAAAGTTATCGTCCCGGTGAACTGTTTGATGCCAATGGCACCTTGCTGCCGGAGATCGCTGCACTGGCACCCACCGGGCACCGGCGCATGAGCGCTAATCCCCATGCCAACGGTGGACTGCAGTTGCGACCTCTGGATTTGCCGCGTTTTAGCGACTATGCCGTGAAGTTCGAAGTGCCTGGCAGCTTGCGCGCGGAGGCCACACGAGTCATGGGCTCGTTTCTGCGCGACGTGATGAAAAACAGTCTGGGCGCGAGCAACTTTCGTCTGTTCGGCCCGGATGAAACCGCTTCGAACCGACTGGATGCGGTCTACGAGGTCAGTGCCAAGGCATGGATGGAACCGCTGGAGCCCGATGATCTCAACCTGGCCGCCGACGGCCGGGTGATGGAAATCCTCAGCGAACAGGTATGCGAGGGTTGGCTCGAAGGCTATCTGCTGACGGGCCGTCATGGCGTGTTGTCCTGTTACGAGGCGTTCATCCATATCGTCGATTCGATGGTCAATCAGCATGCGAAATGGCTGAAAACCGCCGCCGAGGTGCCGTGGCGCAAACCCGTTGCTTCGCTCAATTTTTTGCTGACGTCCCACGTCTGGCGTCAGGACCATAACGGTTTCTCTCACCAGGACCCGGGGTTCATCGATCTGGTGGCGAATAAAAAGTCGGACGTGGCGCGAATTTACCTGCCGCCCGATGCCAATTGTCTGTTGTCGGTGGCTGACCACTGCCTGAGAAGCCGCAACTACATCAATGTCATCGTCGCCGGCAAGCAACCGGAATGGCAGTGGCTGGATATCGATGCCGCCATCGGTCATTGCCAGACCGGCATTGGTCGATGGGACTGGGCGTGCAGGGATGATCAAGACCCGGACGTGGTCATGGCCTGCGCCGGTGACGTCCCGACCCTGGAGACCCTGGCCGCCGTGACCCTGTTGCGCGAGTACGTGCCGGATCTGCGGGTGAGGGTGGTCAATGTCGTGGACTTGATGGTGCTGCAGCCGTCGTTCCAGCATCCCCACGGCTTGTCGGACAGTGCGTTCGATGAATTGTTTACTGTCGACAAGCCAGTGATCTTCGCCTTCCATGGCTACCCTGCGCTGATCCACCGACTGTTGTACAAACGCAACAATCACGAGAATTTCCACGTTCGTGGCTTCAAGGAGGAGGGCGCGACCACCACACCGTTCGACATGGCGGTGATCAACAATCTGGATCGCTATCAATTGGCGCTGGATGTCATCGAGCGCGTGCCCCGGCTGCACGATCAGTTACAAACCGCGCGGTCGCGCTATTGGTCGATCATGGAGAAACACAAGCTTTACCTCATTGAACACGGGCAAGACATGCCCGAGGTACTGAACTGGCAATGGACGCCAGTGGCGGGTCGCTGAGGTCCGACAGGGCCGCGCGACATCGAATACCCACCTGACTGGAGGCAGATCATGAGCCAGTATCAACGGTTGTCGTCACGGCGCTGAGCGAGTTCGCTAACGAGCATCAAGTGGATGTGATCGTGATGGGTAGAGTCCAATCCCATGGGCTGGACAAGCTGTTGGGCAGTACGACCGAGCATATTTTGTATCAAGTGCCTTGCAGCGTCCTGGCGGTCTGAGCCTGAAGAGACACAGACTGTTTATGCCAGACCGACAGATGGATTTGGCAAAGCGTATACCTGCGCGTGTTATTTGCTCTTCCAGTATTTCTGCATTTCGAGAAATAGAAACGAGGCCGTCCAGGAAATGAGCACCAGACCGGTCAACGCCTGCAGGCCGGTCAGGTACTTGAGTTTACCGACGGGTGAAATATCGCCGAAACCGATCGTCGTATAGGTAGTGAAGGAAAAATAGACACAGTCCAGCATCGAACCATCGAAGTTGCCTGTCAGGCCGCCCCATTCGCCGGAACGCACCATTAGGTAATAGACCAGTGCGAAGCACCAGACTTCGAGCGCATGAGCTACCAGCGCGCCGAATACCCCGACGACAATCCTGAAACGACTCCAAAGCTTGAGCCGCGGCAGCCAATCGTTCAGGCGCAACAGGCATTCGTAGTGGATCACCACGACGAGGATGACCACCAGCGTATTGATCAACGTGACGGCCAGCATGGCGAACCTCCGGCGGTAGCGGTAGCGTAGCGCCAGTAATCCGCCATTGACGGGACACAGCGCCCGGTTCTTTTTTTACGCCTGAGTGGCGCCAAGACATTGAGCTAAATCAACAAGGCTTCAGTGAGTTTCTCACTAATCGCCAGCGGGCCATTAGTTGACAAAAATCAGAGTGTGCAGGCGATGACGTCAGATACTTGGGTCAACGAACTGTAGCTTTTCCGGTTGAGATAAACCAAAGGGAAAAGTCATGAATAAGCCGACATGAAGGCGGAACAGGCGCAGGCAACGGCCAGAAGTCCCGGACAGGAAGCCGGTTTGCAGTCAGGCAGGTAACGCGTTCCAGGGACGAGGTCTATGATGCTGAAACTTAAACGTATTCTATTGATTGCCCCCAGCGAAATGACCCGCACGCCGGCGTTTGACCGGGCGCACGCACTGGCCTGTTCCACCGGAGCCTTGTTGCACATCGTCGCGTTCGACTATGTGCAAGCGCTGGCGGTGGCCGGGCTGTTTGATCACGATGCGATGGCGCAGGCACGGGAGGGCTACTTGCAGGTGCATCGACACTGGCTGGAGCAGCAAGCCCGGTTTCAGCGATGCACCGGGTTGCAGGTAACCACCGAGGTGGTCTGGGCCAAATCCACCCCGGCGCATATGCTTGAGTACATCAATGACTTCCATGCGGATCTGGTGATCAAGGACACCCAGCATGTACCGGCACTCGATCGCGCGTTCCATCGGCCCCTGGACTGGCTGTTGCTGCGCAACTGTCCGGCCCCCTTGCATCTGGTTACTGAAGCTAAAAATCCCAAACCGGTGAAAATCCTAGCGACCATCGATCTGTCCCATCTGGAGGAGCTGACCCAAGGGCTCAATGACCGGATTCTCGACCTGGCCTCAACGTTGGCGGCCTCCTGTGGCGCTGCCTTGCACGTGTTGAATGTCAATAACTGGTCGGTGATGGGCGACGCAACGAGGAGTGTGCCAACACTGAGTCTGGATGACAGTTTGAGAGACGCCGTCAACGATGCCCAGGAGGAGGCCTTTGAGGTACTTGTCGAACGTTATGGCATCGAAAAAAAATGCCAACATCTACGGACCGGCATTCCCCACAAGGTGATCGGACTTTTCGCCCAACAGAATGCATTCGACATGGTGGTGCTGGGCACGGTCTATCACCACGGGATCGACAGGTTAATCGGCAGTACTGCCGAGAGCGTACTGAACAGGGCCCCGTGCAGCTTGACGATCGTCAATTCATTGCCTTGGTTTGACTGAAACGATGACTCGGTCGCGCCCGCTGTTGATAAAAATCAACTGCTCTTGCGCCAAAAGGAGCGATCAATAGCGCTCCCATGAATGTTCAAGGAGACGGTCATGCGTATGACATTTCTCGGTGCAGCAGGCACGGTCACCGGCAGCAAATACCTGCTGGCACATCGCGACAGCGTCGAACTAACCCAAATTGATCAGCCTTGAAGGTCATTACGCTGACGAGAGTAGCCTCATCAGCGGGTGCCCTTCAGTACCCCAAAGCAATGTCAACGGAAGCGGATACCTTCCTCGGTTGTACTGATTTGAGTGCCTGCTGCGCCGTTGACGATATCTTCAATGTCGGCCAGTGACCCGATGGCTGCCACTTTGCCGGTGTTGCGAGCGAACTGGCAGGCTGCCTGCACCTTTGGCCCCATGGAGCCGGCCGCGAAGGCGAGTTTTTCCAGTTCATCAGGATGAGCATGGGCGATAGTTTTCTGGGTGGGTTTGCCGAAGTCGATGAAAGCGGCGTTGACGTCGGTGGCGATCACCAACAGATCACTGTTCAGCTGTTCGGCCAGCAGCGCCGAGCACAGGTCCTTGTCGATCACCGCTTCTACACCCTGGAGTTTGCCATCGGCGCCGTACACCGTCGGAATGCCGCCACCGCCGGCACAAATCACGATGCTGCCTTTTTCCAGCAACCATTTTATCGGGCGGATTTCGAAGATACGTTTCGGTATCGGACTGGCGACCACACGGCGGTATTTGTCGCCGTCCGGGGCAATGGCCCAGCCTTTATCGGCGGCGAGTTTTTCCGCTTCGGCCTTGGTGTAGACCGGGCCGATGGGTTTGCTCGGGTGCTGGAACGCCGGGTCGTTGGCGTCGACTTCGACCTGAGTCAGCAGCGTGGCAAACGGCACTTCGAAGTCCAGCAGGTTGCCCAGTTCCTGCTCGATGATGTAGCCGATCATGCCGTCGGTTTCGGCGCCAAGCACGTCCAACGGGTAAGGGGACACCGAGGTGTAGGCCGCCGCTTGCAGTGACAGCAGGCCCACTTGTGGACCATTGCCGTGGGCGATGATCAGTTGGTTGCCAGGGTGGATCTTTGCGATCTGCTCAGCGGCGACCCGGATGTTGGCGCGCTGGTTGTCCGCGGTCATGGGTTCACCCCGGCGGAGCAGGGCGTTACCGCCCAAAGCAACGACGATACGCATGGTGCATGTCCTTCTGGAAGAGAAAGCGGGCCTGTGGGAGCTGGCTTGCCAGCGATGGCATCACCGCGGTGTCTCTGAAACACCGAGGTGTGGCCATCGCTGGCAAGCCAGCTCCCACAAGGAGCCAGGGTGGCCGTTAGAGATCTGCCAACGCCGACACCAGAATCGCCTTGATGGTGTGCATGCGGTTTTCCGCTTGCTCAAAGGCGATGTTGGCCGGCGATTCGAAGACCTCTTCAGTCACCTCAACGCCATTGGCCAAGTGCGGATAGCGCGCGGCAATGTCTTTGCCGATCTTGGTTTCGCTGTTGTGGAACGCGGGCAAACAGTGCATGAATTTCACGCGCGGGTTGCCCGAAGCCTTCATCATGGAGGCGTTGACCTGATACGGCATCAGTTGCTCGATGCGCTCGTCCCACGCTTCCACCGGTTCACCCATCGACACCCAGATGTCGGTGTGGATGAAGTCCACGCCTTTGACCGCTTCTTTCGGGTCTTCGGTGATGGTGATGCGTGCGCCACTGTCTTCGGCGAAGGCTTCGCATTGAGCAATGAAATCAGCGCGCGGCCACAAGGCTTTCGGTGCGGCGATGCGCACGTCCATGCCCAGTTTGGCGCCGATCATCAGCAGCGAATTACCCATGTTGTAGCGGGCGTCGCCGAGGTAAGCGTAGCTGATGTCGTGCAGCGGCTTGTCGCTGTGTTCACGCATGGTCAGGGTGTCGGCGATCATTTGCGTCGGATGGAATTCAGCGGTCAGTCCGTTGAACACCGGCACGCCGGCGAACTTGGCCAGCTCTTCGACGATTTCCTGTTCGAAGCCGCGGTATTCAATGGCGTCGAACATCCGCCCCAGCACGCGGGCGGTGTCCTTCATGCTTTCCTTGTGGCCGATCTGCGACGACACCGGGTCGATGTAGGTGACGTGAGCGCCTTGGTCGTGGGCCGCGACTTCGAAGGCGCAACGGGTGCGGGTCGAGGTTTTTTCGAAGATCAGCGCGATGTTCTTGCCTTGCAGGTGTGGACGCTCGGTGCCGGTGTACTTGGCGCGTTTGAGGTCACGGGACAAGTCCAGCAGGTAGTGCAGCTCGCGAGTCGTGTGGTGCATCAGCGAGAGCAGGCTGCGGTTGCGCATGTTGAAGGCCATGATGGGATCTCCTTGAGTTTGGGTTATCCACCTGCCCCCCGCTTGATGAGCGCGAAGCAGGGCACAGGAATCAATAGTCGATAGGATCGCGGATGATCGGGCAGGTCATGCAATGGCCACCACCACGCCCGCGACCGAGTTCGCCGGCGCTGATGGTGATGACTTCCACACCGGCCTTGCGCAGCAGCGTATTGGTGTAGGTGTTGCGGTCGTAGCCGATCACCACGCCCGGTTCCACGGCCACCACGTTGTTGCCGTCGTCCCACTGCTCGCGCTCGGCGGCGAAGCTGTTGCCACCGGTTTCCACCACGCGCAACGTTTTCAGGTTGAGCGCCTTGGCCACGGTGTCGAGGAAGTTGGTTTCTTCGCGACGAATGTCGATACCGCCCGGTTTGCTGTCGTCAGGGCGCAGGGTGAAGGCGACGATCTGGCTGACCACTTCCGGAAAAATCGTCACCAGGTCGCGGTCGCAGAAGCTGAACACGGTGTCCAGGTGCATCGCTGCGCGGGATTTCGGCAGGCCTGCGACGATTACGCGCTCTACGACGTTGTGCTTGAACAGGTTCACCGCCAGCTGGCCGATAGCCTGGCGCGAGGACCGTTCGCCCATGCCGATCAACACAACACCGTTACCGATGGGCATCACGTCGCCGCCTTCGAGTGTGGCGTTGCCGTGTTCCTGATCCGGATCGCCATACCAGATCTGGAAGTCAGCGTTGGTGAACTCCGGGTGGAATTTGTAGATGGCGCTGGCCAGCAACGTTTCCTGACGGCGCGCCGGCCAGTGCATCGGATTCAGCGTCACGCCACCGAAAATCCAGCAGGTGGTGTCGCGGGTGAACTGGGTGTTGGGTAACGGCGGCAGAATGAAGCTCGAGTGGCCGAGGAAATCGCGGAACATCTGAATGGTCTTGCCGCCGAAGCTGTCCGGCAGATCATCCGCCGACACGCCGCCAATCAGGAACTCGGCAATCTTGCGCGACTCCAGGCTGCGCAGCCACGAGCTGACTTCGTTGACCAGGCCCAAGCCCACTGAATTGGCGGTGATCTTGCGCTCCAGGATCCAGTTCAGGGCTTCAGGGATGGCGACGATGTCGGTCAGCAGGTTGTGCATTTCCAGTACGTCGACATTGCGCTCGCGCATTTTGGTGACGAAGTCGAAATGGTCGCGCTTGGCTTGGGCGACCCACAGCACATCATCGAAAAGAAGCTCGTCGCAGTTGTTCGGGGTCAGCCGCTGATGGGCCAGGCCGGGAGAGCAAACCATGACTTTGCGCAGTTTTCCGGCTTCGGAATGTACGCCGTACTTAACTTTTTCCGTGGTCATTGCAGTGATTCTCCAGATGACAACTCATTCCCTCTACACAACGAGGGCTTACAGGGTCGGGAAACTTAAACGGCATGCGTGCGCGGGTTGTGCGGATATCCTTAGGCAAACCATGGCCGCCTTGAACAGCGACCCAGGTTCGAGAAAATCAAAGATGAGCTGGCGGAACTGAGCGAAACTCGACCTGGCCTCGACGCTGGCGGCTTCCTGTGGTGCTGCCCCTACAACGACAGCGTCCCGGACCACAGCATCCAGCCGGCGAAGGCTGCCGCCGTCCAGATAATGATCAACAGTCCCGTCTCCGGGCCGCTGAGCGGTTGCCCCTGACGAGCCTTCATGGTGCCCAGGTAAATCAACGAACCGGGGGCGTAGAGCAAAGCGCTGAGCAACATGTATTTAGGCCCGGCGGCATACAGCAGCCACAGGCAATACAGCGAGGCGACCGAGGCGATAGCCATGTCGCGTAGTTGCAGTGCGCGGTGGCCGGCATAGCTCTGGCCCTGCCAGGTCAGCTTCAGCGCATACAGCCCGCTGAACAGGTACGGCAGCAGAATCATCGAGGTGGCCAGGGAAATCAGCGCGAGGTAACTGGCGCTCGAGTACAGCGTCAGTAACAGGAACAGTTGAATGCAGCCGTTGGTGATCCACAGCGCATTGACCGGTACACCCTGGGTGTTTTCCACGGCCAGCGCGCCCGGCATGACCTTTTCCTTGGCCGGTGTGAACACCGATTCCGCCGCCAGCAGCGTCCAGGCGAGCAGGGCGCCACCCACCGAAATGATCAAGCCAATGCTGATCAGCACCGCGCCCCATGGCCCGGCTGCGGCCTGAAGCACGCCGGCCATCGAAGGATTTTTCAGTGCGGCCAGTTCAGGTTGTCTGAGAATGCCCAGCGAGAGTAACGACACTGCAATCAACAGCAACAGGGTAATGACAAAGCCGATGACCGTGGCGCGGCCGACATTGGCCCGCTCCGCTGCGCGGGCAGAGAACACATTGGCGCCCTCGATACCGATGAACACCCAGACAGTCACCAACATGGTGCTTTTGACTTGATCGAGGGTGCTGCCCAGTGCGGGCGCCCCCCAGAAGTCGACACTGAAGGTTTCACGCTGGAAAGCCGCTATCACCACACCGATAAACAGCAGCAACGGCACGATCTTGGCCACCGTCGTCAACGCGTTGGCCCGCGCTGCCGTGTGCATGCCCCGCAGAATCATCCAGTGCAATGACCACAGCACCACGGACGCCCCGGCAATCGCAGCTTTGTTATTGCCTTCACCGAACAGGGGGAAGAAATAACTCAGCGCAGCGAACAAAATCACCAGGTAGCTGACGTTGCCGATCCAGGCACTGATCCAGTAGCCCCAGGCTGAGTTGAAACTGAGGTATTCGCCACCCAAGGCGCGGGCGTAGGCGAACACGCCGTTGTCCAGCGCCGGTTGGCGGTTGGACAAGGTCTGATAGACCAGCGCCAGCGACAGCATGCCGACGCCGGTGATCAGCCAGCCAATCAGAATCGCCCCGCCCCCGGCACTGGTCGCCATGTTTTGCGGCAGGCTGAAAATGCCGCTGCCGATCATCGAACCGACCACCAGGGCAATCAGCAGGCTCAAGGACAGCCGCTTGGGTTCCACCTTTTGCAAACTGCCTGCAAGGGGGTGGGTGGCAGTCGGCGGGACGACCGGTTGGGTGCCTTGCAGCTGCGTAGCCATGGGAGTCTCCACGAAACGAGAGTTTCTGCACTCATCGAAGGCGATGGTGCGAATGCTGACCCCAATTTCTGCGTGAACGTGCAACGTCGGTTTGATCTAGATCAGTAAGAGGGAAAGCAGCCGATTCATCCGGGCGCAGCCATGACATGTTTTGTGTCCAACGCCTCAATTGCTGCGCACCGGCGGACACGAAAGACATTCGAGTCCTAAGCTCTATCTCGATGAGCGGCAGATGTTTTTACAGCGAGGCATGCGAATCGCTTTTTTGAGGAACTCACTTCGATGCTCAGTAAGTGGCTGGACCCCCTACTATTGCTGCTCACCGCACTGACGCTGCTGGCCGGGGGCGTCGCGCATATTACGCAGAAACCTGATTGGGCATCGATGTGCTGGGCAGCAGGCAGTCTGGTGATGTCTGCGGTACTGCTCGTTGAAATCGTCAGGCGTCTGGCCCGGCGCGAGGCTGGTGTGGACCTGATCGCGCTGCTGTCGATCACCGCCGCTCTGGTCTTCGAGCAGACACTGGTGGCCGCGGTGATCGCCTTAATGCTGGCGTCCGGGCGGACCCTGGAGTTTTTCACCAAGCAACGCGCCGAGCGCGAGCTTCGTGCGCTTATCGATCGGGCGCCACGTTTTGCCTGGTTACAGGAGGAGGGTGGCTTGCGCAAGATCCCCGTTGAGCAGGTCCAACTGCATCAAACATTGTTGGTGCGACTGGGGGAGGTGATACCGGTCGACGGTCGGCTGCTGAGTCCTGCGGCGATTCTGGATGAATCGGCGCTCAGTGGTGAGTCGTTGCCCGTAACCCGTCGAGAGGGCGAGCAACTGTCCAGTGGCGTGTCCAATGTCGGTGCGCCCATTCTGCTAATCACCACGCGAACGGCCGCGCAGAGTACCTATGCAGGCATAGTGCGGCTGGCCGAGGCGGCACGCCGTTCACGCGCACCCTTCGTTCGCCTGGCCGACCGCTATGCATTGTTCTTCATCCCACTGACGTTGCTGCTTGCCGGATTGGCTTGGTATTTGAGTGGAGATCCTTTGCGAGCGCTGGCAGTGCTGGTGGTGGCCACACCTTGCCCTTTGATTCTGGCTGTACCGATTGCCATCATGTCGGGTATTTCGAGGGCCGCGCGGCGCGGAATCCTGATCAAGGACGGCGTGACCCTGGAAGCGTTGGCCGCAATCAAGCAGGTGTTCCTCGACAAGACCGGCACGCTGACCAGCGGCCACGCCCGTCTGCAGTCGATAGAGGTCAACGGACTGGCCGATCCGCAGCGCCTGCTTGGCCTGGCCGCTTCACTGGCGCAGGCCTCGACGCATCCTGTCTCGCAGGCAATTGTTGAAGCGGCGCATCAGCGTCAATTGCCTCTCAGCGTCCCGCAGGACGTAGAAGAAAGCCCGGGCTCTGGACTTTCTGGGCATGTCGATGGCGTGCAGGTGCGTTTCGGCACGTTGTCTTTTGCTCACAAAGACGCCCCTGGAACTGACTGGGTCGACGCCATGCTACGGCACATGGATTACCTGGCGTGCAGTGGTAGCTTCATCGACGTGGATGGGAAACTCGCGGGCCTGCTGATTTTCTCGGACAACGTTCGGCGCGAAACGCCGCAGACTTTGCGTCGACTGCGCAATAGAGGTATCGAAAAGATCGTCATGCTAACCGGGGACCGCCTGGAAACCGCCGAGATGATTGCGCTGTCCGCCGGGATTGACGAGCTGCATGCCGGGTTGACCCCTGAGGATAAAGTGCGTGCGGTACAGCAAGCGAGCCTGCGCACTAGCACATTGATGGTCGGCGATGGCATCAACGACGCCCCCGCGCTTGCGGCGGCCAATGTCGGTGTAGCCATGGGGGCCAGCGGTGCCACTGCTTCTGCACAAGCCGCTGGTGTTGTGCTGCTGGTGGATCGTCTGGATCGTCTGGTCGAGGCGCTGGACATTGCCCGACGCACCCGCGACATCGCCCGCCAGGGCGTGCTGGTCGGCATGGGAATGTCGTTACTGGCCATGGTGGTGGCGGCCCTCGGTTACCTGCCGCCGCTGATTGGCGCCGTAGTGCAGGAGGGCATCGACGTGGTGATCATCATTAACGCCTTGCGGGCACTGGGGCCGTTGCGGGGGCTGAGAAAACGAAAGCTTACCGCTGAGAATATTGATCGCCTGCAAGCTGAACACCAGCAACTCTCCACCGTACTGAGCGATTTGCACCAACTGGCCAACGACTTCGCCCAGCGCCCACTTGCGCAAGCACAAGCCGACCTGGTGGCGCTGGTCAACAAGCTGCAAACATCACTGGCGCAGCATGAACACGAAGATGAAGACACACTGTACCCCCTGCTGACGCGAAGCCTGCCAGGCGAGGACCCGATGTCTGCCATGAGTCACGTTCACCGGGAGATCTTTCGACTTATCCATTTACTGGCGCGCATGAGTAGCGACTTCAGCGCCGCCCCCGCAACGCAACCGACTGATGAGATCCAGCATCAATTGATTCGTCTGGATACCCTCGTGCGACTGCATTTTGATCAGGAGGAGGAACTGTTTCGTTATCTGGATTGGCGCTAGAAAAACAAGTCCGGCAAAAGGGGCTGACATGAGTAAGACCAATGAGCATCCGGTAAGAATAACGGTTCGACGGGGGGGCACCCAGATGGACTTCAACGACCGGAGATCGGCATGACCAAGAACTTCCCCATCAACCCCAAGCACCCCGAACGGATCTGTTGGGGGTGCGACCGGTATTGTCCGGCGAAATCTCTGGTCTGCGGCAATGGCTCCGACCGGACGATGCATCCGGCCGAACTATTCGGCGAGGATTGGCGAGCCTGGTGACTGGGGCATCGAGAGGCTCATCACTACTGACAAACCGACAGATGACGCCGCCGTTCCCTGAACGGGTGGTCAGAGCGAGTAGTGGGGCAGCGTCGTGCCATAGGGAGGCCCACAACAGGTGGCGTCAGGAGGCTCTCACGGCATACTCACTCAAGCCAAAGGCGACGTTCATGGCGATCGCCCTATCAATGGCTGCGCCGGCGCTCCAGCGCAGTGAACAACAACATGCCAGCCAGCATGGCTAACATGAATACGAAGGCTTGCCAGTGTCCAGTTAACAGGATGGCCACTGCGGGACCAGGACAGATGCCTGCTATTCCCCAGCCAATGCCAAATAACAGACTGCCGCCAATCAGGCGCGAGTCCAACTCACGTTTGATCGGTATCTGCATGGGTTTTCCGAGTAGCGAACTCGATTGCTGGCGTGCCCAGGTGAGCGGGCTGATCGCTACGCCAATTGCCCCAACCATGACGAACGCCAGGGAAGGGTCCCAGGCACCGGCTAAGTCCAGGAAAGCCAGTACTTTTCCCGGGTTGGCCATGCCTGCCAGAAGTAGGCCCAAGCCGAACAGCAGGCCGGCAATGAATGCACTCAGTTTGATCAAGTTCAACCTCCCAGCAAATGACGCAAGACAAACACCGTAGCGAAACCACTGAACATGAAACACACCGTGGCGACCATAGAGCGCAGCGACAGGCGTGATAGGCCGCATACCCCATGTCCACTCGTGCAGCCCGAACCGTAGCGGGTGCCGATGCCCACCAATACTCCGGCGATGGTTAGTCCGAACCAACCGCTCTGGAATTCAATATGGGGCAGGGTGGCAAACAGTCCCCATAAAAGCGGAGCGATGAGCAGGCCCAGGAGGAACAGCGCTTTCTCAATGGCTCCCTCGCTGCGATGCTGTAAAAGACTGCCGATCAGACCGCTGATGCCTGCGATGCGCCCGTTGGCAACGACGAAGAGACTGGCAGCCAGACCAATCAATGCGCCACCGGCCAGCGATGACCAGGGAGTGAAGTTAAGCCAATCGACATTCATGAAGCTTCTCCAGCGCAAATTGTTGTTCCAGGGTTTGGAGTATCGTCAATGCTGCGATGGAAAACGCAATGGCGACCGTCCACCGCAAGCGCCTGGCTGCCGAGTTTGCAGCAACGCCGAAAATGGAAACCAGTTCTATAACGGCCACCGACAGCACGAACAACGCGTCCATCCCGCGCTCCTGACCCGGGGCTGGCCGACTCACTGCGCCGTTAAAAACTGCTCAATCTCCTCAACGGTACTGCGCGCCGTGCGGGTGACGCCGATCAGTGTTGCGGAAGCGGCGCCTGTCCAGTCTCCATAACCCACCAACCACAAGCGCGGCTCGCGAATCGAATGCGTGCCTTCGACGGCGACACGTCCATCGGCGGTGCACACGCCCAGTGATTCCAGATAGCCGAGGGCGGGGCGGAAACCGGTGCACCAGATCACCGCATCGACCGGTGTTTGCGAGCCATCGACCCACGCCACACCGGTTTCGGTGAAGCGCTGGAAAGGTCGAACTGCGTGCAGCACACCACGCTCGCGGGCGTCGAGCACCGGCGGCACCATCACGATATCGCCCAACCCGCCGATCGGTTGCTCAACGACGATGCCGGCGAGTTGGGCTTTCCAGCGTTCGGTGGCGCGTTCGAACAGCACTCGCCCATCGACGTCATCTGCGAGAAATTGCGGCGGCTGCGGGGTGATCCATATGGCATCGGCCACTTGGGAGACTTCAGCGAGGATCTGCGCGCCGGAGTTGCCGCCTCCCACCACCAGGACTTTTTTCCCGGCAAACGGCTTGGCGTCGACGTAGTGGGCCGAATGCAATTGCTCTCCGGTAAAGGTTTCGCTGCAGGGGTAACGCGGCACGAAGGGATGGCGCCAGGTACCGGTTGCACTGACCACCGTGCGCGCCAGCCAGCTGCGGCCCTGGGCCTTGACGTGCAGGCGATTGTCCCGGCGCTCAATAGCATCTACCCAATAGGGGCGTTCGATGGGGAAATGGTAGCGCTGTTCATACTGGCGCAGGTAATCGAGTACGTTGTCGCGGCTCGGGTAGCCGTCCGTGACCGGCGGCATCATCCAGCCGGGGATGGAGCTCCAGGTTGAAGGTGAAAACAGTCGCAGCGAATTCCAGCCGTGCCGCCAGGCGCCGCCAGGCCCTTGTTCGGCATCGATGATCACGAAGGAGCGCTTGGTTCTGCGCAGGAAGTAAGCCACGGCGAGTGCGGACTGGCCGCCGCCGATAATGGCGACATCCACTTCGGTGGGGATAGAAGGCATGGCGAATCCTCAGGATACGAGCGTCAAACCAAGGTAACCCATGCCGATTGACTGTTTGTTGATGTTCCTCAAGCGTTCGGTACATCGGCTCAAAACGCCAATTTACTCGCGAGATGGGGATCTCAGAAGCGGATTGGAGAAATTGGTTTCAATTCTCGAAGTCGCAAGCAAGAGCAGGCTACTCAGAAGCAATGCAGACACATGATTTAACATAATATACATTACACGCAATACCAGGTTACAAGATTAGCCCGGTTGCACGCAGATCTGAAAGCCCGCTTTTCTCCTCCAGGACCGGATTTCGCATATAGGCGTTTTTAGCATGGAAAGCATTCACCGTGACATTTCTGGCTGGTGATCAGCAGACCTCTTTCACGCTCATGGATTTGCTGATGTTCCGCGTAGTTATCCCGAAAAAGCTTTTCCGAGTCTGGCAATGCGTGCCCCGTGTTTAGATTCACAGAGTCGTTTGGTTTGACGCAGCTATTGATGGACAGCCTGTTGTTTACAAATCTACTAACGGCATACGCACAGCATGCACGTCGCTGTGTGAAATCTGCGGCACTCAGCATGGCGCTCGTGCGCAGATTTCAAGTACTGCCATACGCAGGAAAGACAATGCTGGGTAATCTTCACGCAGGTGTGGAATGTTCAGGCGCGTACCTGCGATCAGCGGCTAGAGAGCATTTCCTGCCAGCCAACACCTTGTAGGCCGGCTACAGTGTGTGGATGTCTGATCAGCAATCTGACTTACTCCTAACGCTACTTAACAAATCAAAAAAATCCAGTTTCTGAACCTCGGTGTTAACCCGGTCCGCCTGGCGTACCAAGGGTCTAAAACGCTCCGTATCGCTGCTTAATCATCAGGAATTGCGGACTGAAACTTCAGCGTTTATCATCTTTTTCATTATTCTGTCAGCCACGACTGCAATCATCAGTTAGATGCACCCTGCCCCTATATATGAAGATCGTTAGCTAACTACACTAAACGGCTATTTAGTAGAGTTATGTTTGTTTGGAAATACCCGCCCTTCAAGGTATCTCGACTCTGATAATCCATCGGCGACTTTTTAATGATGGATCTTCCTACCCTCGCTCACCATCCAGTGCACACCAATACCGTCGACATCCTCGGGTTACGCGTTTGCCGTTTGATCTACAAATCTAAATCAAGGCCCGAAAGGTTCGGGGCTTGATCATGTCAGCGCGCATTAGGGGTTGTGTCCTCCACCGCCACTCATCCCGCCGTCTTTGCGCCCCATATCGGATGAATCGTCATCAGCAACATTGCTATCGCGTCCACCGCTGGACGATTGATCTGGCTTGCGGGACTGTTGTCCGCCTGAAGCCTGGCCACCTTTCTGGCCTGGTTTGGACATGTCCTGTTTATCGTCGGCGAACTCCCCTCCCCGATTCGTCCCCTGTCCGCCTCCGGACATGCGATCACTATCACGGGATTGTTGGTGCCCGCCTGAAACAATGAAACTACAGCGCTCGCGACGAGTGGATTCACGCGGATGGTTCTATTGAGAACACGCGCATACGACTGACGGTTCATAGACGTCCATCGACGCAGCCTTACGCCGATCTCCATACCAAAGCCTCGATGTTTACTAGACTTGATAAGCGGCAACTAAAGCGTTGTTCTTTAGCGGAGGGCGTACCGATCATGGAAATTGAACCTGGGCTGCGCTCAGGCCTCGGATACTAAAACCCCTCATTGGTGAACCTATGACAATCGAGGACACGCTACTTCGCCAGCGCAAAGTGCTTGCCAAATTTGGCGAGCTTGCCTTGGCGTCAGATGACCTGGAACACATCCTCGATGAGGCCTGTCGATTAGTCGGCGACGCCCTCGAAACCAATCTCGCCAAATTTATGCTGCTCGAAGGAGACGGCATCACATTCTTCGTGAGGAATGGCGTGGGTTGGGCGCCCGATGTCGTTGGGAAAGTTCGAGTAAAAGCATCTGAAGACAGTCCGGAGTTGTACTCCCTCAATACCCATGCGCCCGTTGTCTCGACAGATATTGCGACGGAAACCCGTTTCCGTTATCACGACTTTCAGAAAGACAACGGGGTAAAAGCCTTCGTCAATGTTTTAGTCCATGGCGCCAAGGGTGAACGCCCCTTTGGAATCTTCGAGGTTGATAGTCGCACTCCCCGTGAGTTTACAGACAGCGATATCGACTTCCTCCGGGGTTACAGCAACTTGCTGGGCGCAGTGTTGAAGCGTTCCAACACCCAGGAAACCATGCGATTTACGGAACAAAGATTGCGTGAAAGCGAGCGACATTACCGCATCGCAGCCGAGTTGAATCCGCTATGGCCCTGGTCTGCTGACAAGGACGGCAACCTTCTCTCTATTGACCCACGCTGGTATGAGTACACCGGATTGTCACCTGCGCAAACATTGGAACGCGAATGGGCCAACGCCGCTTACCCAGCGGATCAGGTGTCAATCGCCGCACTGTGGACTCAGTCACTGGGCACGCTGCAGCCCTTCGATTTACAAATACGCTTGCGAAAACAGGGTGGCGATTACCGTTGGTTTAGAGTTCGGGCGCTATGCAGTTTCGATGCAGCCGGACAATGCGAGCAATGGTATGGCACCTTCGAGGACATCGACGAACGGGTACAGCTGGAAAGCGCACTGCGCGAATGGAATGACTTGCTCGAAGACCGTATCGCGCAACGTACTCAGCAACTTGAGGACGAACAGCATGAGCGCGCCGTGATGGAATCCAAGCTTCGGCAAAGTCAGAAAATGGAAGCTGTCGGGCAACTGACAGGCGGCATAGCCCATGACTTCAATAATCTGTTGGCGGGCGTCATGGGTAGTCTGGAGCTGATGCAGCGACGCATAGACGCTGGCCGTTTCTCCGACCTGGCTCGCTTTAACGCCTTGGCGATGACCTCTGCTTCTCGGGCGGCGGCGCTAACGCAACGTCTCTTGACGTTTTCTCGTCAGCAATCACTCGAGCCCGAACTGTTGGAACCTCGCCAAGTTGTGGCCGGCCTTGAAGACCTCATTCGTCGTACAGTCGGGCCCAGCATCATTGTCGAGTGCTCGTTCCGTGCAAACGATCGTATCCGGTGCGACCTCAACCAGCTGGAAAATGCCCTGCTCAATCTTGCGATCAACGCCAGAGACGCAATGCCGGAAGGAGGCGCGATTGATCTGGAGGTCGACCGATGCGTCATGGATGAAGCGTCCTCCTCCGACAAAATGTTGCCACCTGGGGCTTATGTGAGCATCTCCGTCACCGATACAGGTACTGGCATCAATCCAGACATCTTGTCGCGCATATTCGACCCGTTTTTTACGACCAAGAAGATTGGTGAAGGAACAGGATTAGGTCTTTCGATGATCTACGGATTTACCCAGCAATCGGGTGGACAGGTAAAAGTTCACAGCAGTGTGGGTGTTGGAACAACGGTGACCCTGTATTTTCCAGTCGACAATTCGCCTCCTGATGACGCTCAGAAAGCCTCGGACAAATCTCATCAGCCAGAGCCATTCGGCAATAATGAAACTGTTTTGCTGGTGGACGACGAAGCGGTCGTTCGGCAGACAACATCGGAGCTTTTATCCGAAATCGGTTATCACGTCATTGAAGCAGTCGATAGCGTGTCAGCAATGAAGCAAGCGGAAAATATCGAGCATCTGGATTTACTCTTAACCGATATAGGCCTTCCTGGATCAATGAACGGAATCGGTTTATCGGCCGAACTCAGGACCAGGTATCCGAAACTCAAAGTGCTTTTTATCACCGGCTTCGCGGGTGGCGCGAGATTGGTCACGGTCGATGCGACCACCGGGATTTTAACCAAGCCTTTTAGTCTGAATGACCTCAGATCGCGCGTGAGCGATTTAATAAACTCGTCTCCCGATAGCCATTAGCGCACTCCCCTTACCGTTCAGGTCGCGGAGTCCTTTCGCCGGCGATGGTCGTGATGCCACACATCAAAAAAGTTGAACCGCTTTTCGACGCGCTCGCCTAATGATCAGCTTGTGGAAAAATCCCATAGGCAATTTGCCAACAACGGCATAATCCGAGAGGTGGTCAACGTGGCTAAAGACGATAAGAAATCCAAAGGTGAAGCTTCTAAAGCCAGCAAGGAATTGAAAGACAAGAAGGCATCACCGGAAAAAAAATCAGCAGCGGCCTCGGCTCTTTCGAAATCTTCTGAAAAGAAAGACAAGAAAAAAGATGCCGAACCGAAGAAGTCTGCAAAAAAAGCTGATAGCAAGCCAGAAAAGGCGAAGAAATCAGAGAAGGCAGACAAGCCAGCGAAGAAGAAAAAGTGACAACTGCTATCGGCTAGGGCTTTACGCCCTAGCTTTTTTTGGCTGGGTTTCCATCTTGTGTCGTACGGCCTCTGATGTTGTGAGCGGCCACCCTCCTCTATCAAAACTGCCTGCTTCTACGACGATCCGACAATCGGTCTGACGCCCCCTCACTCCCATTTCAACTACAGCAACCGTCTTCAACAAGGGCGTCATCGCGTTGCGCATTTTTTAGTTTAATCAGCGATCTAGCGAGAAAGAGCAGTCCGTTTCGAGACTGTCATGTCATCAAGTTGACGAACGCGTGTCATGGTTTCGGTCGCATGTAAGACCGCTGAACGTGCGTCTGGACGTCAGGGCGTCGTAAATCAGGAATCAGATTCTCTGATTTGATCTATACACAATATGTCAAATCTTCCGGTTTCAAACTCATCGTTGTAAACAGCCAGGCATCTACCCTGAAACGCCCCGGCGTGACTGCCGACTGGGAGAACTTTTCAATGAGTGCTTTGAAAGTCGTTGCCCTTGATACGGTTCTGATCACCTTCCCGGCTTCTCGCCAATTCTTTCGCGAGCACACCCTGAGATTTCTTCGACGACGACGCTGAACGACGAACAGTTCATCCCGAGGAAGAACGACTACCCTCTTCTGCTGTTGAACCTGCGTAAGTACAACCCCGGCATCTTCGTCACCTGACGGTGAGGTGTCACGAGTTGAATGTCGAGTTCGGAGGGCGGGTTACTTGCCACTCCATGTTGAGAGCGTGACGAAAAAAGTTTCAACTAATAAGTTTCAACCCTTCCCCCTCGCGGCGCAGTAACCCGCAGGCCCCAGCGTCACCGGCTGTTCATCCGAGCAAGGAGTGTGCGATGGCTGATTCAAGCAAGAAAATGAGCCTGATGGGGCTCACGACGTTGGTCACGGTCAACATGATGGGGTCTGGCATTATCATGTTGCCCACCAACATGGCTCAACTGGGTGCCGTTTCACTGTTGTCGTGGGTCTTTACTGCAATTGGTTCGATGGCCATTGCGTATTGCTTCGCTCAGTGCGGCGTGTTCTGTCCGCGATCTGGCGGTTTGTCCGCGTACACCGAAGAAGCCCACTCCAAATCAGGCTTTTTCCTGTGTTCGTACCTGTATTTTCTGTCGCTGGCGATCGCCAACGTGGCGGTGGCCATTTCCGCGGTCGGTTATATGTCCGCTTTTTTTCCCTGGCTAAGCAGCGGTGCCATTCCCCTGTTCGTCGGCACGGTCGGGTTGATCTGGCTGACCATCGTCGCCAACTTCGGGGGACCCGGCATCACCGGCAAGATCGGGGCTTTCACGGTCTGGGGCGTGATCATACCGGTGGCCGGCTTGAGCATCATTGGCTGGTTCTGGTTCAAGCCCGATGTACTGGTGGCCGCCTGGAACCCCAATAGCCTGCCCATTTCCGAAGCCATCTCCAAAGCCATCCCGCTGACCCTCTGGGCCTTCCTGGGCATGGAGTCGGCCGCTCAAGCCACCGATGCGGTGGAGAATCCCAAGCGCAATGTGCCGCTGGCTTGTCTGTTCGGGACGCTCGGCGCAGCGGTGGTTTACGTCCTTTCGACCACCGTCATCCAGGGCATCATTCCTAACGCCGAGCTGGCCAATTCCTCGGCGCCGTTCGCGCTGGTCTACGCAAAAATTTTCAACCCAATGGTGGGCAACATCATCATGGCGCTGGCGGTGATGGCCTGTGTGGGTTCGCTGTTGGGTTGGCAATTTACGCTGGCGCAAACCGCCAAGATGACGGCCGACCAGAACCTGTTTCTCAAACTGTTCAGCAAGGTTAATTCCATGAACGCGCCTGTCGTCGGCATGATTGCCTGCGGCGTGCTGCAGACCCTGATGGCCCTGTCGACCATCTCCCCCGATGCCGCTGCGCAGTTCAGCAAACTGGTCAGTCTGGCGGCAGTGACCAACTTGATTCCGTACATAACAGCGCTCACCGGCCTGCTGGTGATCATGCACAAAGCCAACGTCGGGTCTGCGGTGTACACGCGCAACCTGGTGGTGTTGCTGATTGCGGTGGCCTACTCGTTGTATGCCTTGTACGCCTGCGGCAAGGATGCGGTGATGGGCGGCACGCTGGTCCTGGCCTTCGGCTACTTGCTCTATGGCTTCCTCGCCAAGCGATTTGTCAACGAACCGGTAGCTGATCTGAATAGGGGGAACAGCCTATGAACCTGTTATCGACCAAACCGTTGAGCATGCTGCTCGCTTGCGTGCTCTCGATGCTGCCGGTGATAGCCGGTGCCGATACCCTGGAGCGTGTGCGCGCCAGCAACACCCTGACGTTGGGCTACCTACCGGACTTCGCTCCGTTCAGCACCCGCGTTGGTGACAAGGCCAATGGTTACGCCATGGATCTGTGCCTGAAAATCGCTGACCAGGTCAAGACCGAACTGGGACTGCCGTCGTTGCAGGTGCGCCTCGAGGCGATAAAGATTGCCGAAGAGGTGAGCGCCGTCAGCTCCGGCAGAATCGACATCCTCTGTACGCCGACGGCCGCTACGCTGGAGCGACGCAAATCAGTGAGCTACTCGATACCGGTCTACACGGCGGGACTCTCTGCCGTGGTCCACAAACACTCACCCGAAGCCTTGATCAAGGTACTCAACGGCGAGGTGGCGAATGACGGCCCAACCTGGCGAGCGACAATCAACAACGGCCTGGCCAGGCAAACCTACGCCACCGCCGAAGGTGGCGTCACGGAGCAGTGGGTACGCCAGCAGATGCGTTTACTCGGCGTGATCGCCACCTTGGTCACGGTGAAGAATAACGATGACGGGATCAAGCTGGTCGCCGACGGAAAAGCCGATGCGTTCTTCGCCGATCGCATACTGCTGAAAAGCCGTATCGCGAGGGACTACCCCAACGGCGAGCTGGTGGTGCTGGGCCGTATCTATGAGTACGCGCCGGCGTCGATGATGGTCGAGCGCGGCGATGAAGACTTCCGCCTGCTGGTCGATACGGTATTGAGTGAGATGTATCGCTCGGGCGAGATCGAACAGGCTTACGACAAGTACCTGGGAGGCATCAGCGATTCGGCGAAAAAACTCTTCAGCGCCTACGCCTTGCCTTAGCGGCTGCACCCGGCGGGCCGCCTCCGGGTGTAATGCTTCACTTAAGAAGAGCTTCCAGCGAGCACAATCCCCTCGCCACTCGCCTGTTCCATATTGAGGAACTGGCGCCGCTCACCCAACTCCCGACCCAACTGCACAGCGATCCATTGAAGGACCGCCCAAGGAGATCGATACGTGCAAGCACTCTTCACGTTTCTCAATGCCAACCCTTACATGCTGTTATTCGGGGTGGTCAGCCTGGCGGTGCTGGTCGGGCGCATCACAATCAAGGGCTATGGATTAGGCATGGTTGCCGGCGCCATCCTGGTCGGATGCGCGGTGGCCATTGCAGGTTCCCTGTATGGCGTCACCTTCAAGATCGACACGTTCACCATGAACCTTTTCTACTACCTGTTCATGTACGGCGTTGGCCTGCGGGTAGGTCCCTCGTTCCTCAATAGCCTCAGGGGCGACGGGCTGAAGTTCACTCTGCTGGCAGTCATCTGCAGTGTGCTGAGCCTGCTGGTGGTCGTGGCCGGTACGAAGCTGTTCCAGTTACCGATCGGCGCCGCCGGCGGCATTCTTGCGGGGGCCACCACCATGTCCTCGGCCATCGGCTCGGCTGAGCAGGCGGTGGCCTCGGGCGCCATCCAGCTCCCGCCTGGCACTACGGCTGCGGACGTCTCGGCAATGATTACCCTGTGCTACGGCATCACCTATTTGTGGGGCACGATCGGCATCGTGCTGATGTGCAAATACATGCCTCGCTGGTGGGGCGTCGATGCCAAGGCAGCGGCGCGTCGCTATGAAGCCGAACACGGAATTCTTCAAGTCGACGACATGGGCCTGACCGGATATGTGGCTTTCGGCTTGCGCGCCTACCGCCTGGAGAATCCCGCAACAGCCGGCCTGACCATCAACGAGTTTCGCGCTCGCTTCCCTGAGTACCGCGTTGTCAATGTGTGCCGTGCAGATGAATCCATCGGGGCCGATCCACTGATTGAGTTGCAAATTGGAGACGTCATCGCCCTGGGCGGCTCGCACAAGGACCTCACTGCCAACATCGGGGTCATCGGCCCGGAAGTCCATGACCCCAAGGCATTAGGCGTGCAACTGGATCAGGCGGAGATTCTGGTCACCGAGAAAGCGGTCATCGGCAGGAAGCTTGTGGAATTCCGAGGAGAAAGCCTCGCCGGCCAGCTGCAACTGACTCGCCTCGAGCGCGGGGGCGTCCCTCTGCCGATCGGCCCGGAAACCCAATTGCAGCGTCGCGATGTGTTATTTGTCACCGGCCTGACCAGCGCCGTGCGGCAGGCTGGCAAACTGTTCGGCGTCATCGCCCGCCCCAGCACCGTGACCGACTTGTTGACCTTGTTCGTCGGCATGACCCTGGGCCTGTTGATCGGCCTTATCCAGTTCCCGGCCTTTGGCGCTGCCGTAGGCCTGGGTAACGCCGGCGGCCTGATGGTGTCAGGGATCATCGTTTCATCGCTGTCCTCACGCTTGCGTTTTTTCGGCAACACGCCCAACGCGGCACGGAACATCCTCGAAGACATGGGCCTGCTGGTGTTCGTCGCCATCGTCGGGGTCAATGCCGGCGCAACCCTGTTGAGCCAGCTCACGGGCACCCTCGCCGTACAGATCTTCGCCGTGGGTTTCGTCGTCTGCCTGCTGCCACCCTTTGCGGTGTGGGTCGTCGGCTATCACCTGATGAAGATCAATCCGGCCGTCTTGATGGGCGGCATGGCGGGTGCTCGCAGCCACTCCGGCCCTTGCAGCGAGGCGGCTGCAGAGATTGGCAGCAGTGTGCCGTGGGTGGGGTTCCCGGTGGCGTTCGCCGTGTCGGGCATCCTGCTCACCGTCTTCGGTTACTTCGCCATGCTCCTTGCCGCCTGAAAGATCAAGCACGGACATCAATGAAACGGGAAGATGTAGTTCATCCAGGCCGACATGCGCAGCAGGATCTTGCGCATCATTGCGATGTGGTGGAAGTGTTGGCTATAGAGTGCCGCCTGCCCATAGGCGCCACCCGGCATCAGGCTGCGGTAAGGGGCAAATTCGGGATCTGTTATTTCGATGATGACCGGAACCCGGCCCGGGGGAGGCGAGCCGGTAAAGCTGATCAGCGTGCCCGAAGGCTGCACCTGCCCCTCCGCAATGACGGAGATGACGCTCTTGACCCTGCCCTGGAACACCTTGCCGGGAATGCCGTCGAAGGCAACTTCGGCTTCATCGCCGGGTGACAGTCGCAGCAAGCTGTTTTGCCGCATCCACGCAGCGAAGTACTGCCCCTCCTCCGGAATGAATACCATCGAGGGGCGCAAGGGCAGCCTGCTTGCCATCATGCCGGGACGCAGGGAAACATGCGTCACGAAGCCTTTGCTCGGCGCGCGAACGGTGGTGTTGTCGAGTTCGAACTGCGCATTGTCCAATTGCGCCTGCAAATCATCGGTTCTGGCGATGGCCGTATCGAGCTCGCGCTGGGTACCGAAATTGCGCTTCATCAACTCAGTGATCCGAAAACGATCGCCTTTCGCCGCGACCAGTTGAGCCTTGACGGATTTCAACCGGGCCTCAAAGGGTGTGGGATCGATGCGAAACAGTACATCGCCCTTCTCCAGTGGCTGGTTGGTCTGAACCGGAACATCGATCACCTGGCCACTGATCACGGGAATCACTGGCACAGAGACAAAATAAGAGCGCGCAACTTCAGAGTACGGATGGTTGTAGTTCATCGTGAAGATCAACGCGCCGATCATAATGATCCCGCCCAGTACGGCCGTGGGAACCGTCCATTTGTTCAGCGGTATGCGGAAAATCTTGAACAGCGCGACGCAAAAGGCGGCGTAGGTCAGGATGAGCAGTAGATCCATGGTTCAAATCCCCCCGCCAAGATTGTCCGGCGTGGGAATGACCCGCGACCTTCCTGCTGACGACTCCAGTTGCTCAACGCGTTGTTGCAGTTCGGCGACCTGTTGCTCCAGATGCACGACGTGGCTTTGTGGTGACTTCCCGTCACCGAAACCCCAGCCCCGATCCTCGCGATACGCCATCGCCCAGATCCACAGAAATGGCCACAAGGCGTGCAAGGTAAACAGACTGACCCAGCCTGTGGCATGGATCGCGTCCTGATGAGGATGATTACGGTGTTTAGCAATATCGTAAGGGATGTCATGCAGCACGATGATCCCGTAGAACAACACAAGCCCCACGAATATCAAAATGCCGAGAGCAAAGTAATCGAGCATGGTTGCCTCCCTTGCGATGTGTCAGTCGACAGAGTGTAGACCAGGCTTGCAGACAACAACGCCGCACCAAAAATGGCGTGTAAGCGCCCCGTCACAGCGTCAGTAGACGACTGTAAAGACCATAGGCCGCCACCCCGGCACCGATGATCACGAGGGTAAATACTGCCTTCTCGATCGGGGTGAACAACGGCTGTTTTTGCTCATGTCTGGCCAAGGCAAACAGAATCACCCCCGGTGCATAAAGCAACGCCGAGAGCAGCAAATACTTCAACCCGCCGGCGTACAGCAACCACACCGCATACCCCAAGGCGATGCCGCCGATCAACAAGTCCTTGATTCGTTCTGCCGGTGCGTTTTCGTAGGTTTCACCTCGGCTGCTCAACAACACGGCATAAGCCGCCGACCACAGGTACGGCACTAGAATCATTGATGAAGCCAGGTAGATCAGCTTGGTATAGGTGCCGGCGGAAATCAGCGTGATCAGCAGGAATAGTTGAATCATCACGTTGGTCATCCACAACGCGTTGACCGGCACGTGGTTGGCATTTTCCTTGGTCAGGAACGCCGGCATGGTCTTGTCTTTCGCCGTGGAAAAGAGGATTTCGGCACACAGCAATGCCCACGACAACAAGGCGCCCAACAGTGAAATCACCAGGCCAACGCTGATCAGCACCGCCCCCCACGGGCCAACAATATGTTCCAGGACCGCGGCCAGCGACGGGTTCTGCAAGGTGGCCAGTTCCGGCTGGGCCATGATCCCGAGCGACAGCAGGTTGACCAGCACCAACAACGCCAACACCCCGAGAAAACCAATGACTGTCGCCCGGCCCACGTCCTCCCGTTTTTCCGCCCGGGCCGAATAGACGCTGGCGCCTTCGATGCCGATAAACACGAACACCGTGACCAGCATCATGTGGCGCACCTGATCCATCACGCTGCCAAAACTCGGGTTGCTCCGCCCCCAGATGTCACGGGTAAAGATATCGGCCTTGAAAGCTACGGCGGCAATCACGACGAACATGATCAGCGGCACAATCTTGGCCACGGTGGTCACCAGGTTGATGAACGCCGCCTCTTTGATCCCGCGCATCACCAGAAAATGCACGGTCCACAACAGCACCGATGCGCTGGCGATGGCCGTGGGTGTGTTGCCCTGGCCAAAGACGGGAAATAGAAAACCCAGGGTGCTGAACAGCAGAATGAAATAGCCGACATTGCCCAGCCAGGCACTCATCCAGTAACCCCAGGCGGACGAGAAACCCATGTAGTCGCCGAACCCTGCCTTGGCGTAGGCATACACTCCGGCATTCAGTTCCGGTTTGCGATTGGCCAGGGTCTGGAAAACGAAAGCCAGCGTCAGCATGCCCACCGCCGTGATCGCCCAGCCGATGATCACAGCCCCCACTTCAGCGCGCTCTGCCATGTTCTGTGGCAAGGAAAAGATCCCACCGCCGATCATCGACCCCACTACCAAGGCAATCAATGCACTAAGTCGCAGTTTTTGCACCGGTTGTGGCATTGCTGTTCCTCCCTGCCCAGCGCAACTACCGAGCGTGACCATTACGCGACTTAATTAAGTTAATGCATAAAGTCAAAACCTGCTTGTCCGATCAACGTAATTACTTTTCTTTTATAACCATCCACTCTAGTGCGACAACTCAGAAATAGCGTTTATGCCTGTAATACGCCGTCGAGCGGCATGTTGAAAGTACTGGTGACTTACAAAGCACAAAAAACAAACCAGCGACTAAGCTTCGTCGGCTACGCTTGAATTTTGCTTTAACCCATGGGTGAGTACGGCACTTCACTGCAATGACGTTTTGCCACCCGGCAACATAAAAGTCTTTAGAACAACAATGAAATATGGCTGAGCATTGACCACGACAGGTGTTTTTTTGTTATCCGGAGGATCACGGAAATGACCGCGGAAAAAACGAAATACGGCGTCCATTCTGAAGCGGGAAAACTGAGAAAAGTTATGGTGTGTTCCCCTGGCCTTGCGCACCAGCGGTTGACCCCTAACAACTGCGACGAATTGCTGTTCGATGATGTGCTGTGGGTGGCGCAGGCCAAGCGCGATCACTTTGATTTCGTCACCAAAATGCGCGAACGCAATATCAACGTGCTGGAAATGCACAACCTGCTGACCGACACCGTTGCCATCCCCGAAGCCCTCGACTGGATTCTGCAGCGCAAGATCACCGCCAACTCGGTGGGCGTGGGTCTGATCAATGAAGTGGGCTCCTGGTTGCGCAGCCTGGAGCCGCGCAAGACCGCCGAGTTCCTGATCGGCGGTGTGTCGGCGGATGACCTGCCGACCACGTTCGGCGGCAAAACCATCGAGATGTTCCGCGAGTTCCTCGGCCGCTCCAGCTTCATACTGCCGCCCCTGCCCAACACTCAGTTCACCCGCGACACCACCTGCTGGATCTACGGTGGCGTGACATTGAACCCGATGTACTGGCCGGCACGCCGCCAGGAAACCCTGTTGACCACCGCCATCTACAAATTCCACCCCGAATTCACCAACGCCGATTTCCAGATCTGGTACGGCGATCCGGACCAGGAGCACGGCAACTCCACCCTCGAGGGCGGTGATGTGATGCCGATCGGTAACGGCGTCGTGCTGATTGGCATGGGCGAACGCACGTCCCGTCAGGCCATCGGCCAACTGGCGGTGAACCTGTTCAAGCACAAAGCCGTTGAAAAAGTGATCGTCGCTGGCTTGCCAAAGTCCCGCGCCGCGATGCACCTGGATACCGTATTCAGTTTCTGCGACCGCGATGTAGTGACCATCTTCCCCGAAGTGGTGAACCAGATTGTCGCCTTTACCCTGCGCCCCGACGAGAGCAAATCCGGCGGCATCGATATTCATCTGGAAGAAGCCAGCTTTCTCGACACCGTCGCCGCCGCGCTGAATCTCAAGTCCCTGCGCGTGGTTGAAACCGGCGGCAACAGCTTTGCCGCCGAACGCGAGCAATGGGACGACGGCAATAACGTGGTTGCCGTGGAGCCGGGCGTGGTCATTGGCTACGACCGCAATACCTACACCAACACCCTGCTGCGCAAGGCCGGTGTGGAAGTCATCACCATCAGCGCCGGAGAACTCGGACGCGGACGTGGCGGCGGCCATTGCATGACCTGCCCGATTATCCGCGACCCGATCGACTACTAACCTGATAAACCTTGGTGCGAGCTTGTCGGGCGTCGCCAAGGGGATTACCCGACTCGAGGAGATCCAAAATGGCTTTCAACATTCACAACCGCAACCTGCTGAGCCTGGAACACCACACGCCCAGAGAATTGCGCTACCTGCTCGACCTGTCCCGCGACCTCAAGCGTGCCAAGTACACCGGGACCGAGCAGCAGCATCTCAAGGGCAACAACATCGCGCTGATCTTTGAAAAGACCTCGACCCGCACCCGTTGCGCCTTCGAAGTTGCCGCCTATGACCAGGGCGCCAACGTCACCTACATCGATCCGAACTCCTCGCAAATCGGCCACAAGGAAAGCATGAAGGATACCGCCCGGGTGCTCGGACGCATGTACGACGCTATCGAGTACCGTGGTTTCAAACAGGAGATTGTCGAGGAACTGGCCAAGTTTGCCGGCGTGCCCGTGTTCAACGGCCTGACCGATGAATACCACCCGACGCAGATGATCGCCGATGTGCTGACCATGCGCGAACACGCCGACAAACCGATCCACGAGATCAGCTACGCCTACCTGGGCGATGCCCGCAACAACATGGGTAACTCGTTGCTGCTGATCGGCGCCAAACTGGGCATGGACGTGCGGATCTGCGCGCCGAAAGCGCTGTGGCCGGCAGACGATCTGGTGGCTCGCTGCAAACAATACGGTGAAGAAAGCGGTGCGCGTATCACCCTCACCGAAGACCCGAAAGCGGCAGTCAAGGACGTCGATTTCATCCACACCGACGTTTGGGTGTCGATGGGCGAACCGGTCGAAGCCTGGGCCGAGCGCATCCAGCAATTGCTGCCGTATCAAGTCAACGCCGAACTCATGAAAGCCACCGGCAACCCGCGCACGAAATTCATGCACTGCCTGCCGGCCTTCCACAACTGCGACACCAAGGTTGGCAAACAGATTGCCGAGCAGTATCCGCACCTGAGCAACGGCATCGAAGTCACCGACGACGTGTTCGAGTCCCCGGCCTGCATCGCCTTCGAGCAAGCGGAGAATCGCATGCACACGATCAAGGCGATTCTGGTGTCGACCCTCGCGGATCTCTAACGGCCGGCTCGGCTCCTTGTGGGAGCTGACTTGCCAGCGATGGCCGCACCTCGGTGTTTCAGAGACACCGCGCTGATGCCATCGCTGGCAAGCCAGCTCCCACAGGCCCGCTTTCTCTTCTAGAAGGACATGCACCATGCTTATCGTCGTTGCCCTGGGCGGTAACGCCCTGCTCCGTCGGGGCGAGCCCATGACCGCTGACAATCAGCGCGCCAACATCCGGATCGCCACCGAGCAGATCGCCAAGATCCATCCCGGCAATCAACTGGTCATTGCCCACGGCAACGGCCCCCAAGTCGGCCTGCTGTCGTTGCAGGCAGCCGCTTACACCTCGGTATCGCCTTACCCGCTGGACGTACTCGGCGCAGAAACCGAAGGCATGATCGGCTACATCATCGAGCAGGAACTGGGCAACCTGCTGGATTTCGAAGTGCCGTTTGCCACGTTGCTGACCCAGGTCGAAGTGGACGCCAACGACCCGGCTTTCAAGAACCCCACCAAACCCATCGGCCCGGTCTACACCAAGGACGAGGCGGAAAAACTCGCTGCCGAGAAAGGCTGGGCCATTGCCCCTGACGGCGATAAATACCGGCGAGTGGTCGCCAGTCCCAAACCCAAACGCATCTTCGAAATCCGCCCGATCAAATGGTTACTGGAAAAAAGCAGCATCGTGATCTGCGCCGGGGGTGGCGGCATTCCGACGATGTACACCTCACCCGGCAAACTGGAAGGCGTCGAAGCGGTGATCGATAAAGACCTGTGTTCGGCGCTGCTGGCCGAACAGCTTGACGCCGATCTGCTGGTGATCGCCACTGACGTCAGCGCTGCATTTATCGACTTCGGCAAACCGACGCAGAAAAGCATCGCCCAGGCGCACCCGGACGACATAGAGAAACTCGGCTTCGCTGCCGGTTCCATGGGACCGAAAGTGCAGGCAGCCTGCGAATTCGCGCGCCATACTGGAAAAGTCGCGGTGATCGGCTCACTGTCGGACATTGAAGCGATCGTCCAGGGCACAGCCGGCACGCGTATCAGCACGGCGACACCGGGCATTACCTACTTATAAGGAGAGACGTCCATGGCAACGTTTGAGCAAGGTCACTTGCACATCGAGCGACACGCGCTGAACAAGGAGGATGTCAGCTACAACCTGTGCATCGACTATGAACTCGCAACGGATCCCAAGGAGGGCAAGGGCATGCAGTTCACTATGCACGGCACCATTCAGGGCAAGGAAATGACTGAGACGTTTTTTCTGCCCAAGGATCAGGCCTACAACTTCGCCAGCAACGTCACGAAAATTGCGGAGAAGTACGGTATTCCGAAGGACAAAAGCAGCATTGCTTCGATCCACAAGCCCTACGACGAAATGTTCGAAGACGTGCGTTCTCAGTTGGATATGAAATCGGGTGACTCCGTCGACATTGAGCGCCTGGAGTAAGCCCGTACTGAATCGAGGCCATTTATCGAGAGCGCACGGGGAAGACCGCGTGCGCCCTTCTCCCTCAATGATCAATGACGGCTGACTCGGGGGGAGCAAGTTACCGCATTCGCGCTGCGCTCACCGTATCCCGAACCCTCTCCAGCTCCTCGCCGCGCACCCACCGCGAGTAATAGTCTTGCAGCTCTTCTTCCCAGCCGATGACCTCGTCCAGCACGTGTTCCGCGTGGTCGCGGGTCAGCGCAAAGTGTGTGTGATGGCTGAGCAGGTTGGCGCGATTGATCTGATTACCGTCGCGGCCAACGGCCATCGAAAGGGTCTGCGCAGGCCCCTCATCGACAATCGGCAACACGTCGTACATCGGCGAGAGCCGCCATTGTCCGGCAAGCCAGATGATCGAGTGGTTACGCGGATGGTCGTCGCTGTTACCCACCAAGGCGTTGTAGCACATGCGTTTGAACAGCTCGTGCAGATCGCCATCCGGGACACCGCGCCGGCGCATTTCATCGGCCACTGCCGCATAACGCCAGTCGCGGTGGTACTGCTCGTTCCACTCCGAGTCGAGCAAGGTGAGCGCACTGAGCATCGGGATGCGCCTGGCGCCGTCGGCCAACGGTGTACGGTCGAAACGCTCGATCAACAGGGTCGAGGGCGTTTCGGCGTGCAGCGCAGTCTTGGCGACGTTCATTCCCTTCGAGGCGGCAAACGTCATGCAGGCGTATTCGATCGAGGGGAAATCGTACTGATCGAACCGGTCTCGCGGCTTGGCCAGAATCAACATCCCGTTATCCTGCAACGTGCGCTTGGGTCGCGCACCGCCCAGCGCAGAACGCTGGTGGCGGATGTTGAGCATCGCGACCGACTGATCGTCCAGTTGGCCGTCATACACCGCTTCGCACGCTTCAATGAATTTCGCCAACCCTTTCAGCGTGGGTACCGGACCGTCGCCCAGACCGGGTGCGGGAACCGTCGCTGTCCCGGCCAGCAGGTTGCCGACGCGGTCGTTGTTGGGGGACTTGAGCAGAAACTCGATCGGCGCCAGCACTTGACCGAACGCGCGCTGGAGCAAGCGCTCGCCCCACCCGTCCGGCATGGCATCGTTGATAAACCCGGGTATGCCGCGGTTCTTGGTAATGCCCTTGTAGGCTTCGGCGCGCAACGGATAGTTGACCGGATCCGGAACCCAGCCACCTCGCTCTACATAGTCAGGGGCATAAATGAATTCGCCAGACTTCCCCTGCAGTGTCAGCCTGCCAAGGGTCAGCATCTCTGCGGTGTCCGGGTGCTCCATGTAGATGTAGGCACGGGACATCAGAAGTCCTCCGCTTTGGGTTTCGGCAACCGCACGCGCTTGGAGGCGATGCTCTGGTAGGCGTCCTCATCCGTCACGTAACGGGCGACCTGCGAAGTGGTTTCGATGCCTTCCAGCGAGTGGAATACGGTCTCGTTGATGCCCAGGCGCCACAGGACGAGCATGAACGATCGCAGGTCGACCAGCGCCGATCCGTTCTCGATTTTGCGCAGCGTGTGTTCGGAAATGCCCAGGCTCGCCTTGAAGTCAGCTTGGCGCAGGCCCAATGCCAGACGTCTCGATTTGACCAATAGGCCTATTTTGCTGAGCGTATCGGCGCAGGACACCGGAAAAAATTCGTTCATAAAGCGCACCACGATGAGCGTTATCTATCTTAAGGCTAACCATACCACGCATTATCAGACTGAACACGTGCGGTTAATATTAACGGTGATAGCCATTAAATAGAATAAGACTCACCGTCGTTGGTGTTATCAGCTTAAACAGACGACTAAAGTGGTGGCCATTCTGCAAGCCGTCCAGCACCTGCACGTTGGCTTTTCACATCTGTGGCTACTATACAATTCTGCGCCAGCAACCTTCCTGCCATGCAAAGAGCAACCTCGATGACAGGACGGCTGGAATACGTGGCTCACCCTGGTGGTACCGATTTCCAATCAACCTGGATCGATCATGAAAATGCTTACGGGCAAGTGCACAGGTTATTTTGTCATCTGTGCGGCGATGGTCACCGGTTCGAGTGCGGCGACTTCTGCGCCGATGTTCAAGACCAGTTTCGACTGCGCCACAGCAACAGCGCCGGTTGAAAAGTTGATCTGCCGCGATGCTCAGCTGGCGCGGATGGACCTGGAATTGAATCGTCTGTATCGCCTGGCGCTGACGGACGAGCGTTCGGTTCCGCCTCCCGAAAAGGTCATCACCGATCAGCAATTCTGGACCCTGTTACGCAATCAGTGTGCGAGCGAGGCAAATCCCAAAGCCTGCGCCGTGGGTCGTTATGCCGAACGCGCCTACCAGTTGCGCCAGGGCTCGGCCATTGTCAGAACCCGCGACCCCGACAGGCTCACCGAGGGCCCCTTCGCCTTCAAATGTGCCGGGTTGAATGTGTTGATCTCCGCCACTTTCTTCAACGCCGATCCCGGCGTTGTCTACCTCCGGTGGGCGAGCACCTCGATGACCCTGAGTCAGGAACCCGGTGGCTCGGGGATTCGATACAGCGGCAAGGACGGCACGGGTTTTTACAGTTTCTGGCAAAGCGCCGATGACGTGCTATTCCAAAAGCCGGGAGCCGGGCAAATGAGCTGTAAAGCGGAGCCGATTGGGTAACACCGGACGAGGCGCGAATGGACGTCTATGCTCCCTTGGAATCCGGCCGCTGGAAAACATTCGATGCAAGCAAAAAGCCCCCTGCTGATTCGTCCGGAACATGTCCTGTGGGTCGGTGCTTTAGCGCTGGGTGGCTGCGTGCAGTTGGGCCCCAATTTCCAGTCGCCGGCTGAGCCGTGGGTCGATCACTGGAGCTCTGCGGCTATCGAGCAATCCAGCCAGCGGGGACCGAACCCGGATATCCGTCAGTGGTGGCACGTGTTCAATGATCCGCTGCTCGACCAGTTGATTGCCGAATCCGATGCGCACAACTCAGACCTGAAAATCGCCGGATTGCGGGTGATGCAAGCCCGCGCCCAGTTGGGCATTGCCCAGAGCGGGCGCTATCCGCAACTGCAGCAGGCCAGCGCCGACAGCCTGTACGTCAATCGCCGGCAATCGGGTGGCAATAATCCGCAGGACAACCATTTCTGGCAGCACAGCGCCGGCTTCGATGTCGGTTGGGAACTGGATTTTTGGGGGCGCTTCAGTCGTGCCATCGAATCTTCCGACGCCAGCTACTTCGCCGCACAAGCCAACTATGAAGACGTGCTCGTATTGCTGCGGGCACAAGTGGCCGACACCTACTATTCGCTGCGTACCACCGAAGCCCGTCTGCGCGTCGCCCAAGCCAACGCGAGCCAGCAAAAGCGCAATTTTGAAATCACCGAAAAACTGTTCAAGAGCGGGCAGAACGCCGAGCTCGACCTGCAACAAGCCAAGTCCCAGTACCTTGGCACGCTGAGCACCATTCCCGGTTTCGAAGACCAGCTCGCGCGAACCCGCAACGCCCTGGCCGTCCTGATCGGGCGTCCTCCCGGCGCGCTGCCGCCACTGGCGAACCATGAAGGCCTGATCCCCCTGGTCGACCGTGCGGTGCTCCAGGATGTCCCGGCCAGCCTGTTGCTGCGCCGGCCCGATGTACGTGCAGCCGAGCTTGACGTCGCCGCGCAGTCAGCCCTGATCGGCGTGGCTGAAACCGACTTCTACCCTTCGCTGACCTTGCTCGGCAGTATCGTCTGGTCGGCTGACACCTTGAGCGGGACGTCGCGAAGCCTGGACCTGGTGGGGGGGCCCAGCCTGCGCTGGAACCTGTTCGACCATGGCCAGATCAGCAACAACGTACGGCTCCAGGATGCGCGATTGCAGGAACTGATCGAGGCTTACCGCGACAAGGTTCGCCAGGCCGCGCGGGAGGCCGATGATGCTGCCGTCGGCCTGATCAAATCCCTGGAACGCGAGCAGATCCTGAGCCAGGCAGAAACCGCTGCCAAGCGGTCTCTGGTGCTGGCCAGCTCGCAATACCGCGAAGGGTATTCCGACTTCCAGCGCGTGCTGGATGCGCAACGCGCATTGCTCGAACAACAGGACAATTACCTGGTCAGCCGCAGCAATGCCGTGAGCAACGTGATTGCCCTCTACAAGGCCCTGGGCGGTGGCTGGTACAGCGCTCTCCCAAGGGTCGACGACGCCACCCGTCAACAGATGAAACAACGCACGGACTGGGGCGACTTGCTCGATGAGCCCGCGCCTGCGCAACCGGAAAAGGTGAATAATCATGAGTGAAGCGCCCGCGCCCTCCCCCGAGATTGCCAAACCGCCTGCCGATCCGGCAAAAAAAGGCATCAAGTGGGTCCTGCTGCTGATCATCCTGAGCCTCGCCTGGTACCTGTTGGCGGATCGCTTCACGCCCTATACCCAACAGGCACGCGTGGGCGCCTTTGTGATTCCGGTGGCTTCCGAAGTGGCGGGCCGGGTGATTCGGGTCAACGTGCGCAACAATCAGGACGTCAAGGCCGGTGATGTGCTGTTCGAAGTCGACCCGCAGCCCTATCAGATAGCTGCCGACCGCGCCCGTGCGGACCTTGAATCGACCCGCCGCCAAGTCGGCGCCAGCACCGCCGGGATTGCCGCCGCGCAAGCCAACCTGCGTGCCGCCCAGGCCAATGAGCTCAAGGCTCGTCAGGAGAATCAGCGTCTTGAAGGCTTGTATCGCGATGACCCTGGCACCATCTCGGTACGCCTGCTCGAGGTCTCAAGGGCCGATCGTGAAAAAGCCGTCAGCCAGGTAGCCGCCGCACGGGCCGAAGTTCAACGGGCGCGCGAACAGGAAGGTGGCAATGAACAAGACAACGCCTTGCTGCGCAGCGCCGCCACAGCGCTGGCCAAGGCCGAGCTCGACCAGGCCAACACGCAAATTCGCGCACGCTCCAATGGACTGGTCACCGATTTGCGCACCGACGTCGGGCAGTTCGCGGCGGCCGGCGCGCCAGTGATGACCCTGATCGCCATCCACGACGTGTGGATCAGCGCGGACATGACCGAGAACAACCTCGGCCTGCTCAAACCCGATACACCGGTCTCGATCGTGCTGGATGCCTTGCCGGGCGAGGTCTTCGAGGGTCGGGTGCGCAGTGTCGGCTCCGGCGTCAGCGTCGGCCAAACG
>NZ_WFGV02000020.1 GCF_010095445.2 Pseudomonas sp. TNT3 | reverse complement strand
AACGCTCCGGTCCCGACCGAAGTCGTCGCCGCACCGGTTGCTGCACCGGCCGCCGTGCCTGAGCCAAGTCTGTTCAAAGGCCTGGTGAAGTCGCTGGTCAGCCTGTTCGCCACCAAGGAAGAGCCTGCTGCACCGGTCGTGGTTGAAAAGCCAGCCACCACCGAGCGTCCAGCCCGCAACGAAGAACGTCGCAATGGTCGCCAGCAAAGCCGCAACCGTAACGGTCGCCGCGATGAAGAGCGCAAGCCTCGCGAAGAACGTGCACCGCGTGAAGAACGCGCACCACGTGAACCGCGAGAAGAGCGTCAACCACGCGAAGCCCGTGAAGAAACTCCAGCCGTAGCCCGTGAAGAACGTGCTCCACGCGCGCCTCGTGAAGAACGTGCACCGCGCGCTCCTCGTGAAGACCGCAAGCCACGTGGTGATCGCGAAGAACGTCCGGTTCGTGAACTGCGCGAGCCGCTGGATGCTGCACCTGTTGCTGCAGCCGCCGCCACTGCCACTGCCATCGCTGAAGAGCGTCCGGCACGTCAGCCACGCGAAGAGCGCGCTCCACGCCCACCGCGTGAAGAACGCCAGCCGCGTGCCGAGCAAGCTGTTGCAGCGGTCGCTGAAGAAGAGCTGCTGTCCAACGAAGAGCAATTGCAGGAAGACGGTCAGGAAGGCGCCGAAGGTGATCGTCCTCGCCGCCGCTCCCGTGGTCAGCGTCGTCGCAGCAATCGTCGTGAGCGTCAACGCGATGCCAACGGCAATGTGATCGAAGGTTCGGAAGAATCCGAGTCCGCCGAAGGTAACGAGGGTGCCGAAGGCCGCGAAGCGCCAAGCACTGACGAACTGGCCGCAGGCCTGGCTGTTACTGCAGCCGTTGCCAGCACCGTGATCAGCGCTCCAGCTGAAGCACAAGCCAACGAGCAGGCCGAACGCGCTACCGCCGCGACGCTGGAAACTGCTCCAGTGGAAGCACCAGTGGTTGAAGCGACTACTCCGGTAGAAGCAACTTCCGCTCCGGAAATCGAAATGGCTCCAGTGGGTGAAGCACAGCCTCAGGTCGAAGCGTTCGCTGAACCTGTCGTCGTCGCCCAGACACCGGCAGTGGTTGCAGAGCCAGTCGTCGAAACCGTCACTGAGACAGTGACCGAATCGGTGCGTGAAGCTCGCGAAGAACAAACTGCGTTCAACTGGGTTGCCGAACCAGTCGCTGCTGAAGCGCCTGCACCTGTGGCAGAAACCGTGGTTTCCGAGCCAGTAGTCGCTGCAGCAGAGCCTGCACCGGTCGTTGAAGCGCCAGTGGTTGCCGAAGTGGCAGCACCGGTGGTCGAGGCGGCTCCTGTCAGCGCCTTGACCGAAAATGGTCGCGCACCAAACGACCCGCGTGAAGTGCGTCGTCGCAAGCGTGAAGCCGAGCGTCTGCAGAAGGAAGCCGAGTTGGCTGCCGCTGCTGCCCCGGCTGCGGTAGAGGAAACTCCGGTTGTTGCTGAAGTCACCGAGGCTGCTGCCCCGGTTGCTGAAGTTGCCGCTGAACCAGCTGACACCGCATTCAACGAAGCTCCGCGCTCCGTTCAACAAGCGGTAGAGCAACACGAGGCCCTGGAAAAAGAGCACGAGCCTAAACCACTCGTCTGATTCCATCAGCCACTAAAAAGCCCCGCCTGGTTATCCAGTGCGGGGCTTTTTTATGGCATTTGATACATCGCGCGATCCATTGGATACGCGCTACACCTACTTGAAGAACAACGCCTCAGGCACATCCACATCCCACAGCACCCCGGGATCCTCCACCGACACTTCAACTACTCGCGCCTGGGAAAACAGCGGCTTGGCACCACGATCACCTGCCAATGCCAACAAGCCTGGACCGAAGGAGCCCGCAAAACCTACCGGGTGGCCATGTTCACCGTCCTGCACCGGCACGCTGATAGCGTCATCAGCCATACCCGCCAGTACCCGCTCAATGCTCGATGGGAGGATAAACGGCATATCCCCCAACATAATCAACCACCCGCCTTGCTGCGGACACGCCGCAACCCCCGCCGCGATGCTGTCCCCCATCCCGGTCGATTCGATCAGCACAATTTCAAACCCATACGCCTGGGCCATACGAATGACCTGTGGGCGATCTGCGGTGGTCACCAGCACGCGCTTCTGCAGTGATGCCGGCACATTCAGCAGCACATGCTCGATCACCGAACGAACGGCGCCGTCGCGCCCGGTACAGTCCGCCAGCAACTTGTCGGAGCCGGCACCTGCCAACTGTTGAAACCGACTGCCCTGCCCTGCCGCCAGCACGACTACGCCGATGGGTTCACTCATACATCCTCCGCCAGCAACTTCTTCTGCTTGAGCTCGACACCGTTCTTGATCGCGACAATCTCGGCCATCAGCGACAAAGCGATTTCCGCGGGCGAGTGACTGCCGATGTGCAGACCGATCGGACCATGCAGCCGCGCGATGGCCTCTGATGACAAGCCTAGCTGAGCCAGATTGTCACGGCGCTTCAGGCTGTTGACCCGGGAACCCAGCGCCCCCACATAAAACGCTTTCGAGTCGAGGGCCGTGAGCAGCGCCATGTCGTCCAGACGAGGATCGTGGGTCAGCGCAACAATGGCCGTGCGTTCATCCGTCTGGATGTTCAACACGGCCTCGTCCGGCATCCCCGAGACAAACCGCCCGTGCTGCTCCTCCCAACCGTAGACAAATTCGCTGCGCGGATCGCAGATCAGCACTTCGAAATCCAGCAACCGCGCCATTTCAGCGACATACCGGGACAGTTGGCCGGCCCCGATCAGCAACAAACGCCAGCGCGGACCGTAAATGGCCCGCAGCGTCGTCCCGTCGAAAGCCAGAACGTCCGTTTTGTCAGCTGCCTCCAGAACGACTTCCCCGGTGTCGACACTGAGCGTGCGCGCCACAATCTCATGGGCTTCACAGCGTGCCAGCAGCTGCGCCACCCATGTCGGATCACCAACATGCTCCTGCGTCAGACGCAAGGTGCCGCCACAGGGCAAACCAAAGCGCGCCGCCTCCTCGCGGGTGACGCCGTAGGTGATCAACTGCACTGGCGGCCCCTCTGCCGGGATGCGGCCGTCGTGCAAGCGGGCAATCAGGTCATCTTCAACACAACCTCCGGACACCGACCCCATCACCACGCCGTCTTCACGCAAGGCCAGCATGGCGCCCGGCGACCTGGGTGCTGTGCCCCAGGTCTGGACCACGCTGAACAACACCACCCGCTGACCGGCGCGACGCCATTCGAGCACGCTGCGCAACACGTTCAGGTCGACGCTGTCCATCAGGCTTCAGCCTTCTGCCAGCCTTGCAGCTGATAACGCACGGGAAGGTTGCGAATACGCTTGCCGGTAGCCGCAAAGATCGCATTGCACAGTGCCGGCGCAATCGGCGGCACGCCAGGTTCGCCAACACCACCAAGCGGCACGTCACCCGGAGGCGTGACCAGATGCACGGCGACTTCTTTCGGTGCCAGGGACATGCGCGCCACTTCATACATGTGGAAGTTGTCTTGCTGGACCTTGCCGTCCTTGAAGCTGATTTCACCCAGAACCGCGTTACCCAACCCCATGACGCAGGCGCCTTCGAACTGCGACCGGATACGTTCCGGGTTGATCTGCGGACCGCAATCCACCGCAATGTCGGCCTTGTGCACGATCAGCGTCCCATCGTCTTTGACTTCGACTTCGATCACCGCCGCCACATAGGTCACGAAACTGTAGTGCACCGCCAAACCCAGCCCTCGGCCCTTCGGCATTTCACGGCCCCAGCCGGCAGCCTTGGCGGCGGTCTCCAGAACGGTGCGCATCCTTGCAGTATCGATTGGATAACGCTCTGGCGACTCGCCGTAGTTCCACTCTTCACTCAAGGTGCGTGGATCGATCTGCCGATCCGGGCCAAGCAGTTTTATCTGGTACTTCAGCGGGTCTTGACCGGCCTTATGCGCCAGTTCATCGACAAAACTCTGAATGGCAAAGCCGTGAGGAATGTTCGAGACCGAGCGATACCAACCCACCCGCGTATGGACCATCGCTTCCGGGTTTTCCAGACGAACGTTAGGAATCGCGTACGCCATGTTGGTAAAGCCCATGCCCAACTCGAACGCCGCTTCGTGGTTCATGCCTGGCGCGAACAGCGCGGTGATGCTGGGGGCGACGGTGCGGTGCAACCAGCCGGACGGCAGACCGTCAGCATTCAGGCTGGCCTTCAGGTACTCAGCCGACACGGTGTGGAAATAGGAGCAATGGATGTCGTCTTCACGGGTCCATTGCACGCGCACCGCCTTGCCGGGGAATTCCTTGGCGAGGATGGCAGCTTCGATGACGAAATCCGGTTTGGACTTACGACCAAAACCACCGCCCAGCAGTGTGACGTTGACCGTCACATTATCGAACGGTATGCCGAGGCGTTCGCCAATGCGCTCCCGAGTGACCTGGGGCGCCTGGCTTGGCGCCCAGGCTTGGCAAACACCGTCCTTGAATCGGGCGATGGCAACCATTGGCTCCATGGGCGATTGCGCCAGGTGCGGCAGATAGTAGGACGCCTCCAAGATGCTGTCGGCCTTGCCCATGGCTTCATCGATGCTGCCCGTGTTGCGCACGACTTTACCGGGCTTGAGCGACGCGGCTTCCAGTTCCTTGCGGTAAGCGATCGAGTCGTAACTGGCATTCGGGCCATCGTCCCACTCGATCTCCAGCGCCTCGCGCCCCTTGATCGCCGCCCAGGTATTGCTGGCCACGACTGCCACACCCCCCAACGGCTGAAACTCCGAGGGCAGCGGACGGCCTTCGATCTGGATGACCTTGATCACCCCGGGGACTTTCATCGCCGCGATGGAGTTGACGGATTTGACCTTGCCGCCATACACCGATGGCCGTGCAATCGTCGCGTAGAGCATGCCGTCGAAGTGCACATCGGCACCGTAGATGGCGCGACCATTGACGATGTCGGCACCGTCGATCGCCTTTACGCCTTCCTTGCCGATGTAACGAAACTCCGAAGGTTGCTTGAGCCTCAGGCTGTCCCGAGCGGGCACCGCCAATGCACTGGCAGCGACCGCCAGGGCGCCGTAACCCAGCTCCCGGCCGGTCGGTTTGTGAATGACTTTGTGCAACTGCGCACGGCATTCGCCAACCGGTACCTTCCACTGCTCGGCAGCGGCCTGTTCCAGCATGGTTCGAGCGGCGGCACCACAACGGCGCATGGGCTCGTACCAGTGACGCATGCTGCGTGAACCGTCAGTGTCCTGGTTACCGAAACGGACTTCGTCTCCCGGCGCCTGCTGGACCTTGACCATCGCCCAGTCGGCATCCAGCTCGTCAGCCACCACCATGCTCAAACTGGTGCGCACGCCCTGGCCCATTTCTGAACGGTTGCACACCACGGTCACGGTGCCATCAGCCGCGATGCTGACGTACACCTTGGGGTCGTCGATCCAGCCGTTGGGCATGCCGTCGGCGCCAAACAGCTTCACTTTTTCGTCTGCTAAGGCGTCCTGCCAGCCCCAGCTAGCCGCCAGCACCAGCGCGCTGGTGGCACCGACACCTTTGAGGAAGCCGCGACGGCTGAGGTTGCTGAGATTACTCAGCGCGAAATCATTTGGAAGCTGGCTCATGCCTTGGCCTCCTTCAAGTGCGTGGAAGCCTGGCGGATAGCCGTCTTGATGCGGTTGTAAGTGCCGCAACGGCAAATATTGCCGACCATCGCCTCTTCGATCTGTTCCTCGCTGGGGTCTGGATGGACCTTGAGCAGCGCTGTCGCCGACATGATCTGTCCACCTTGGCAGAAACCGCACTGAGCCACGGCGGTATCCAGCCAGGCTTGTTGAACGATTTGCCCGACCGGATCAGCGTGCAGGTTATCGATAGTGCTGACGTTCTGGCCGATCACAGACCCGATTGGCGTAATGCAGCTACGCGCCGGGGCGCCATCGATATGAATGGTGCAGGCACCACACAAGCCCATGCCGCAGCCGAATTTGGTGCCGTTGTAACCGGCCACGTCACGAATGGCCCAGAGCAGCGGCATATCTTCGGTGACGTCGAGTGGTAGGTCTTGGCCATTAAGCTTCAGGGTAATCATGGGCACGCCCGCATTGTTGCTTCGGTTATGGGGTCGAGCAATCTGCCGCCGGGGGATGGCGGTGGGTTCACGCAGATCGGCTCAGGCTAATGTGGCTCTCTTATGCAGATGACAGCGTCTGCACCGGGCCTTTGGTGGAGCAAATACTTGCATCGTTAGCTGGCTAAGTTAACCCAGTATTAACAAAAAAGCCCTGCACATTGATCAGTGTGCAGGGCTTTGGGATGGGTCTTGAAAGCGTAGCCTCAATACCGATTCGGCTCCATTTCCAGCTCGACATGGAATCGTTCCAATATGTCTTTCTGGATGCGTTGCGCCAGGGCCAGCAACTGCAGGCCGGTGGCATCGCCGTAGTTGACCAGCACCAGCGCCTGCAACTTATGCACGCCGGCATCGGCCTCGCGAAACCCTTTCCACCCTGCTCGCTCGATCAGCCAGCCGGCAGCGAGTTTCATTTGCCCGTCAGGTTGCGCGTAGGCCACCAGGTCGGGGTACTCGCTTTTGAGTCGGGTAACCAGCGCAGCCGGCACCAGCGGGTTTTTGAAGAAACTGCCCGCATTGCCGAGCACCGCAGGGTCCGGAAGTTTTTCGCTGCGGATGCTGCAGATTGCCTGACTGACATCGGTGGCGGTCGGGTGGTCGATGCCTTGTTCAGTCAAGCGTTGACGCACCGGCCCGTATTCCAGGTGCAGGTGTGCGGTACGGTTCAGTGTGAAACGCACTCGCAGGATCAGCCAACGACCCGGTTCCTGTTTGAACACGCTGTCGCGGTAAGCGAAATTGCATTCAGCCAAGCTGAAGTCGCGCAACTCGCCGGTCTGTCGATCAAGCGCCGTGAGCCCGGCGAACACATCCTTGATCTCCACACCGTAGGCGCCGATGTTCTGCATCGGTGCCGCGCCCACCGTGCCCGGAATCAGGCTGAGGTTTTCCAGTCCCGACAGACCTTGAGCCAGGGTGGACTGCACAAAGGGATGCCAAGGCTCGCCAGCCTCGGCTTCAATCACGACCTGACGCCCGTCATCGCTCAGCACACGAATCCCGCGAGTGGCCATGCGCAGAACCAGTGACTGGATATCCGCCGTCAGCAGCAAGTTGCTGCCTCCACCGATCACCAATAAAGGCACGTCATGCTCGGCGGCATACGCCAGGGCTTCGCGCACGTCGGCATCGCTGTGGGCTTCGGCAAACAAGCGGGCCTGAACATCCACACCAAAACTGTTGAACGGCTTGAGCGACACCTGGGGCCGTATTTGCAAACTCATAACCGCCCCTTCAATTCGATCACCAGCAAATCACTGGCGCGCTCGATCAGGTCCAGCACCTGCTCGAACCCTTGGTCACCGTCGTAGTACGGGTCTGGCACTTCATCGATTTCGCTCTGGTAGCGACGCAGGAACAGGTCCAGTTCGGCCTTGCCCTTGGCGGGTTGCAGCGCCTTGAGGTTGCGCAGGTTGCTGTTGTCCATCGCCAGAATCAGGTCGTACATGGCGAAATCAGCGCGGCTCACCTGCTGGGCACGCTGGGCCGACAGGTCGTAACCACGCAGCTTGGCCGCCGCTTGGCTGCGCTTGTCCGGCGCCTTGCCGACGTGCCAGTCGCCGGTACCGGCGGACGCAACGTCGACCTGACCGGCCAACCCGGCCTCACGCAATTTATGCCGTAGCACGCCTTCCGCGGTGGGCGAGCGGCAGATATTTCCCAGACAGACGAACAAAACCCGCATCAAACCTCCAGCAGGCGACGAACGCGCTCAAGGTCTTCTGCGGTATCCACGCCGGTCGGCGGGGCGATCAACGCGTCGGCCACATGAATCCGCACGCCGTGCCACAGGGCACGCAGCTGCTCAAGGGATTCGGTGTTTTCCAGCCAGCACGGGCCCCAGCTGACGAAGTCATGCAGGAAACCGGCGCGGTAAGCATAAATACCAATGTGCCGGCGATACGGTACGCCTTCCGGCAACTGCTCACGACTCTTGGCGAAAGCATCCCGTGCCCACGGCAACGTCGCACGGCTGAAGGTCAACGCCAGGCCATTGATATCACTGACGACCTTGACGACATTGGGATTGAACAGTGTTTCAACGTCTTCGATCGGCTCGGCCAGGGTGGCCATGCGCGCCTCGGTATGCGCGGCGAGGTTGGCGGCAACCTGATCGATCACACTCGGAGGGATCAACGGCTCGTCACCTTGCACGTTGACTACAATAGCGTCCGGGGCCAGACCCAGTTTCGTGGCAACTTCCGCCAGGCGGTCAGTGCCCGAGTTGTGGTCTTCACGGGTCAGCACCACTTGCGCGCCAAAACCCTTGCAGGCCTCGACGATGCGCGGGTCGTCAGTGGCAACCACCACACGCTCGGCGCCGCTTTTGCTGGCCTGTTCCCAGACATGCTGGATCATCGGTTTGCCGGCGATCAACAGCAGGGGCTTGCCGGGTAAACGGGTCGAAGCGAAACGCGATGGAATGACAACGGTAAAGGCTGTGGTCATTTATCCAGACGCTCATCAGTGGTCAGGGTGCGGGCTTCGGTTTCGAGCATGACCGGAATGCCGTCACGAATCGGGTACGCGAGACCCGCGCCCTTGCTGATCAGCTCGGTTTTGTCGGCGCTGAGCTTGAGCGGGCCTTTGCAGACCGGGCAAGCGAGGATGTCGAGCAATTTGGTGTCCATGAGCATTCCCTGGATAAGAACGGAGTTAAGGCAAAAGACGAGCCGGCAACAGGCGCATCAGCTGTGTATCGAACCAGGCCACGAAGGCCGGCGATGGCACAGCATCGACCGCCAGGTACCACCAATCGGCGGCGGCGAAGGCACGGCACTTCACCGCGTCCTTTTCAGTCATCACCAATGGCAATGACGGTGTGAAATTCAAGGCCTGCGCGCTGTATTCGGCGTGGTCGGCAAAAGCATGGGGGACTGCTCGCCAGTGTAGCGTTTCGAGCGTCGTGAAGAAACGCTGCGGGTTGCCGATCCCGGCCACGGCATGCAGGGCCTGACCGGCAGGAAAGTGGTCGAGGGGATGCCTTTCGCCACTGTGCAGATTGACCAGGGCCGTGGGTTGCAACTGAAAGGCGAAACCGTCCTCACGATCGTCTACCGCGCCGTTGTAGAGCAACGCGTCGACACTTTCCAGACGCTCGACCGGTTCGCGCAATGGCCCGGCGGGCAGGCAACGCTGGTTACCCAGGCCACGAGCAGCGTCGATAAGCACCAGCTCGAGGTCTCGGGCCAGTCGATAATGTTGCATGCCGTCGTCAGACAGAATCAGGTCCAGCGGCTCACTCGCCAGCAACGCTTTGACGGCACGACTGCGGTCCGGGTCGATCATCAAGGGCACACCCGTGCGCTGGACGATCAACAACGGCTCGTCACCCGCCATTTCCGCGCTTTGATCCGCCTCGACGCGCCAGGGCAATTGCGCAGGTTTTGCACCATAGCCGCGACTGACCACGCCCACTCGCAGCCCGCTACGCTTGCAGTGCTCGATCATCCAAAGAATCAGCGGCGTCTTGCCGGTGCCGCCGACAGTGATGTTACCGACCACGATCAGCGGCACGGGCGGTTGATAGATCTCGCCCTCGCCTGCCAGAAAGCGCTTGCGCTTGTTCGTGACGACCCGCCGATACAGCCACTCCAGCGGCTGAAGCAACTTCAGGGCCGGGTGACCTTCATACCAGGCCGCAATCAAGCGATCGGACAGGGCCATCAGGGCGCGGGCGCCGACGCTTCGACAGTGGTCATGCGCAGGTGACTGAAGCCCAGCTTGCCTGCGGCGTCCATGGCGGTGATGACGGACTGATGCTGTGTCTTGCCGTCAGCGCTGATAGACAGCGGCAGATTGGTATCACCGTTGGACTCTTTTTTCAGCGCGTCCATCAGGGTTGCCAGATCGTTCTTGGGCAATATCTGATTGTTGACCGAAAACACGCCTTCGGCGCTGATGGCAACGTCCAGCTGCTTGGCCTGCTGATCTTCGGCAGGCGAACCACTGACCGCCTCGGGCAACTCGACGCGCAATTGGGTTTCACGGGTAAACGTGGTCGTGACCACGAAAAACAGCAGCAGGATAAACACCACGTCGATCAACGATGCGAGGTTGATGTCCACATTTTCCCGTTGCTTGCGGCGGAATTTCACGCTTTGCCCTCAGCCAGGTCCACGTCACGATCACCCTGCACCACTTCAACCAGCTTGATTGCTTCCTGCTCCATGCCCACCACCAGTTCATCGATCCGGCGCTGGAGGAAGCGGTGGAAGAAGACCGAAGGAATACCGACCATCAGGCCCGCCGCCGTGGTAATCAGCGCCTTGGAGATACCACCGGCCAGTACGGAGGCGTTGGTGGTCATGCCCGTGCCCATGAACGCACTGAAAATATCGATCATGCCCAGGACCGTACCCAGCAACCCCAGCAATGGGGCCATGGCCGCGATGGTGCCCAAGGCATTGATGTAACGCTCAAGCTCATGAATGACTCGGGCGGCCGCCTCTTCGATGCACTCTTTCATGATCTCGCGACCATGTTTGGAGTTCGCCAGACCGGCGGCCAGGATCTCGCCCAACGGAGAGTTGGCGCGCAGTTCCTTGAGTTTGTCTTTATTGAGTTGCTTGTCCTTGATCCAGACCCAGACCTGCCCGAGCAAATGCTCCGGGGTCACACGGCTGGCTCGCAGGGTCCAGAGACGCTCGGCGACAATCGCCATCGCCGCGATGGAACTCAGGATGATCGGCAGCATCATCCAGCCACCGGATTTGACCAATTCCCACACAGTGTCAGTCCCCTCGAAAAAGTGCGCCACTCTAACATAGGGGGTGCGCGCACCGAAGACCGTGATGTCGCATCCGGTCGGGCATCAATCACACACCGTTACATCGGAAGCGGCGGCGGATCACGCCAGAATCGCCGTTCCTGACGCATCGTCACGGGTGGCTTGAAACGGCCCAGTTGCAGATGAACGGCACCTTGATCAGCGCTGTCGTAAATGTTCAGGCCACTTTTTCGATAGCGTGCCATGACCGTTGGATGGGGATGACCGAAGGAATTGCCATTACCCCGGGAAATCAGCACCGACTTGGGTTGCAACCGGTTCAGCAGGGCCATCGAAGACGACGTGCGACTGCCGTGATGAGGTGACTGCAACCAATCGGTGCTGACCGCCAGCGGGCTGTCGAGCAGTGCTCTTTCGGCGGCGCCTTCTATGTCACCGGTTAGCAGCAAACGCTCGCCCCCGGCCTCGATTTGCAGCACACAGGACCTTGAGTTGCTGTCATGGGCCGATGCCCACTGCCAGAGTTGGAAGTTCACGCCATCCCAATTCCATTGCCGCCCACTTTCGCAGTCTTCAGCGCTCAGCCCATCCACAAAAGGCAAAGGCTCGCCACCGACGATCTGACTGACGGGCAAGCCACGGGCAACCGCCCGCACACCGCCAGCGTGATCGGCGTGAGCGTGGCTGATCAACATCAGGTCGATCGCGTTGACGCCCAGTTTGCGCAACGTCGGCAGCACTACCCGCTCGCCCAGATCGGAATCACCGGATCGTGGTCCGGCGTCATACAACAAGGTGTGATGGCGCGTGCGCACAAGGATCGCCAGTCCCTGGCCGACATCCAGTTGCCAGACGTCTGCTACGCCTTCCGGGATTTCCGGACGGGGAGGAAAGATGAGCAATAAAAACAGCGGCCAACCCGCCAGACGCAGCGGCACGCCACGTGGCATCAGCAGCAGCAAGGCCCCCAGAGTGCCCAATGCCCACGTCCACAACGGGATCGCAACCGGGACCCAGGCCGGCAACTGCCCGGCGATCAGCGCCAGGCCTTTGAATAGCCAGTCGATCAGACCTCCAGCCAGCCACAACAAACCCTCGCCCACATAGGGAATGGGCAATAAGAGCGTACCGAGCAACGCGGGCGGGAGTACCAACAGACTGATCCAGGGCACCGCCAGCAGATTCGTCAGCGGACCGCTGATACTGATCGGCAGGCCTAGAATCAGTAGAAACGGGCACAAGCCGATCGCGATCAGCCATTGGGCGCGCGTCCAGGTTTGCCACCAGCTCCACGGGCCCAACCGACCACCGAAGGTAAAAATCAGGACGCCAACCGCGGCGAAGGACAGCCAGAAACCCGGCTGCAGGCTCGCCAGCGGATCCATCAGCAACACACCGTTGAGTGCCAGCAACAGCGGCCACCAGGCGCCGAGGTGGCGAAAGCGCAGGCGCCACAACAGCACCAGGCCGATCATCACACACGCTCGCCGCACCGGCACATCGAACCCGGCGAGCAGGCCATAACCCACCGCAGCACCGAACGCGAGGCCGCACGCCCATGGCAGCCAGGGCAAACGACCCGGCCATGCGCCAAAGCGAGCCAACCCGGCGATCAGCAGGTACACGACGCCCGCCAACAGACCAATGTGCTGCCCGGATATGACCAGCAAATGCACGGTTCCGGTGTCTTGCAGCACTTGCCAATCTTCGCGGCTCAGCCCGGCACCGTCCCCCAGGACCAGTGCGGCCAACGCCCCGGATCGTCCTTGGGCGTCGACATTCTGCAGGCGTTGGCGAATGCCGTCGCGCCAGGCTCCGCGAGCCTCTGCGAGCCTTTCACCCTCCTTGACCGTGCCCGTTGCACCGATGCCCTTAGCCAGCAGCCAGGCGTCATAATCGAAGGCGTGCGGGTTGAGCAATCCGGCAGGACGCTTCAATTTGACTGCCAATCGCCAACGTTCACCGCTGTTGACTGGCGGCCCGTCGTACCAGGCCAAACGCATCAGCTTTGGCAGTTTCGAACGTCGTGAATGGCTGTCCGTCAGCTCAAAGCGCACCACGCCCTCGGCGTTTTGGGGCAACCCTGTCACTCGCCCCTCCACCCAACGCGTCTCGCCGTCGAGTCGGGGTGCCAAGCGATCATTCAGCGCCCATTGCGCATTCGCACCCGCCCAACTCAAGCCGAACAGAAAGAATGCCAATGGATAGGCCCGAAAGGGCAACACCATCAAACCGGCCACAGGCAACAACATCCACAACCAGACCGGCGGTAAAGCCGGTAAAAAACGCAGGGTCAGCAGACCCAACGCCAGCGCTAACATCCCTGTGCGCATAAGCCCGTCCTTGAGAGTTCCCCCCTAGGCTTAGCTGGCCGACCGCACAGTCATCGTTATTAATTGTCACAAAGTCTGAATGGGCGGTTTATAGAATCCAGACATACTTGCCGCCTTAACCGACCGAGAAGCCCTATGCCCCGGCGCTTATTCAAACGTTACATGCCAGACCCGACGAGCATCAGGGAACACAAGTCCTTACGCTTTCTTGGCACCCTGCTGCATGACCCGAACCTTTGGCACCTCAACCGCCACTCGGTCGCCCGGGCGATGGCGGTCGGGCTGTTTGCGGCATTCCTGCCGATTCCGTTGCAGATGCTGGTTGCCGCGGCCCTCGCCATTATGGTGCGCGGCAACATTCCAATCGCCGTCAGCCTGGTCTGGTTGACCAACCCGATCACCATGCCGGTGGTATTTTTCTGCACCTACCAGACAGGCGCCTGGCTCATGGACATCCCTGCCCGTCATTTGCCCGACGAGTTGACCTGGGAATGGATCAGCGGCGAGCTTTCGACGATGTGGCAGCCCTTCTTGCTGGGTTCGGTAGTGACGGGACTGGCGCTCGGCGCGCTGGCCTACTGCCTGACCATGACGTATTGGCGCTGGTGGGTCAGTCGACAGTGGAAGCGGCGCAAGAAAAAACGGATGTAAGAATGCACAACGGCCTCCACTTGGGAGGCCGTTTGTTTTTGCGGTGCCGGACTGAGGTTAAGTACGCATCCCGCGCCCACTCACCAGCAATCGCGCACAACCGATATACAACACAACCGTCGCCACCAGCATGAACGTGATCGCGACACTGATCTTGATATCCGAAACGCCAAGGATGCCGTAGCGGAACGCGTTGACCATGTGCAACACCGGATTCGCCAGGGACACGGTCTGCCAGAACGGAGGCAGCAACGAGATCGAGTAGAACACCCCACCCAGGTACGTCAGCGGCGTCAGCACAAACGTCGGGATGATCGAGATGTCATCGAAGTTACGTGCAAACACTGCGTTGATGAAGCCCAGCAGCGAAAAAATCGTCGCCGTCAGCACCACCACCAGAACGGTCACACCCAGGTGATGCACCTGCAGCTTGGTGAAAAACAGCGACAGCATCGTCACGATCACCCCGACCATCAAGCCGCGCAACACGCCGCCCAAGGTGTAGCCGATCAGAATCGTGTGCGGCGACACCGGCGACACCATCAACTCTTCGATGGAGCGCTGGAACTTGCTGCCGAAGAAACTCGACACCACGTTGCCATAGGAGTTGGTGATCACCGACATCATGATCAGGCCCGGCACGATGTATTCCATGTAGGTGAAGCCACCCATATCACCGATCTGCCGACCGATCAGATTGCCAAAGATCACGAAGTACAGAACCATGGTGATCGCTGGCGGTAGCAGTGTTTGCGGCCAGATCCGGGTAAAGCGTCTGACCTCGCGATAAACGATGGTATTGAGGGCAACGAGGTTGGGTTGCAGCTCGGAACTCATACCGCCACCTTCGACAGATTTTTCTCCACCAGGGACACGAACAACTCCTCGAGGCGATTGGTTTTGTTACGCAGGCTCAGCACTTCGATATTTTGCTGAGCAAGTTGAGTGAACAGCGCAGTGATGCCCATCGCCTTGTCGACCTGGACCTCCAGCGTGTGGCTGTCCAGCAGCTTGGTCGGATAACCGAGCAACTGCGGCGCCACGTTCAGCGTGTTCTTCAGATCGAGCAGGAACGTCTCCACATGCAGCTGACCGAGCAGCTGTTTCATGCTGGTGTTCTCGACGATGGTGCCGTGATCGATGATCCCGATATTGCGGCACAACTGCTCAGCCTCTTCCAGATAATGCGTGGTGAGGATGATGGTGATGCCTTTCTGGTTCAGCTCGGTCAGGAAGGTCCACATCGAACGACGCAATTCGATATCCACCCCTGCCGTCGGTTCGTCGAGGATCAACAGGCGCGGCTCATGAACCAGCGCACGGGCGATCATCAGTCGACGCTTCATGCCGCCGGACAACGAGCGCGATGGCACGTCACGCTTGTCCCACAACCCGAGCTGGGTCAGGTATTGCTCAGCACGTTCCTTGGCGATCTTCGGCGGGATGCCGTAGTAACCGGCCTGGGTGACGACGATGTCGAACGTCTTCTCGAACTGGTTGAAGTTGAATTCCTGGGGCACCACGCCGATGGAGCGTTTGAGTTGCGCAGGATTCTTGTCCAGGTCGTGACCGAAGATATTCACCGTGCCGCTGGTCTTGTTCACCAGGGTAGAGAGAATGCCGATGGTCGTGGATTTGCCCGCGCCGTTAGGGCCGAGCAAGGCAAAAAAGTCACCTTCAGCGACGTCCAGATCGATACCACTCAGGGCCTGGAAACCGTTGCCGTAGGTTTTGGTTAGCTGCCGGATGGACAGAGCGGAACTCATATCGGATTACGCACCAAGAAGGAAAGGAAGAGATAGATAAGGGCGGGCGGCGACTAACACAACCACGGCGCATGAAGGCAATGGTGCTTGTCGTCGCCACACAAGTACAGTCAAGCGTGTCGATAGTGAGTATTAAGTCAACGCGGTCATGACGGCTTTCTGATACGCCGGACGCTGCTTGAGCCGTGCGTACCAGGCTTGCAGATGGGGTTGCGGCGCACGCTCGATCGGCATCTCGAACCAGGCATAAATAAAACTGCCCAGGGGAATGTCGCCCATGCCGATCTCGTTACCCGACAGGTAAGGCTGGGTTGCCAGTGCCGCATCGGCCATCGCCAGTAAGCCGTTGCACTCTTTGATAGCGGCGTTGATGGCGGACCAGTCCTGCTGATCTGCCGGGGTGCGCAACACGCCCCAGAACACGGTGCGGAAAGGGCCGGCAAAACTTGAGGTGGTCCAGTCCATCCACTTGTCGGCAGCCGCGCGGGCTTGCGGATCCGCCGCGTACCAATGGGTGTCGTTGGCATGACGGGCCATCAGGTAACGAACGATGGCATTGGATTCCCAAAGTACGAAACCATCGTCCTGAATAACCGGCACACGGCCATTGGGATTCATCGCTCGATACTCGGGCGTATCGACCACCCCGAACGCGCCGCCCGCATCAATCGCCTCATAGGCCAGGCCCAGCTCTTCGGCGGCCCATAACGGCTTTCTGACATTCGACGAATTTTTCCGACCCCAGATCTTCAGCATGACCGCCTCTTTATGGATGAATGCGCAGGCAGCATACGCCGGATCAGGCGCGACTCAAATCGCCCTGCATGTCACCCAGCAACGGCGGCAATTGATCGCTGAAGAGGTGTGGATAGCATTTTTCCAGGTGCTCGAAAAAGAACGCTTCGGGCACGTCGGTAAACTGACCGTGATCGATCAGGTACTCCATCAACTGCTCACCATCGCGATTGAAGGGATGAAAAACGCTGTCGTTGATCCCGTCGAATTCCAGCGGCGCGACATTGAACAGTTCACACAATCCTTGATTGAACGCAGGCGTGGCTTTGACCCAGCGGCCGTTCAAAAACAACTCGGTATAGCCGTGCATGGCGAACACATCACTCTTGAGCAGCTCGAGTAACCGCGGCGTCGACAGGTGATTGCGCACATCCGCCAGGCCAATACGTGCAGGGATACCGCAATGTCGTGCGGCACCCGCCAGCAACGTGGCTTTGGGCACGCAGTAACTCTCCCCGGCCGCCAGCGCATAACTGCCGCGCAGGGTTTGCGGGTCGCGGCTGAAGGTGTAAGGGTTGTAGCGCACGGCTTCGCGCACCGCGTAATAAAGATTGATCGCCTGCTCGAGCGGGTCGCGACTGGCGCCCCGATGTTTTTCAGCGAACTCCACCACGGACGGATGGTCACTATCGATGAAGCGGCCGGGACTCAGATACTCGTGCATGAGAACAATCTCCTGGGGAAGCCACGAGTCTAGCGACAGCTTCAGCACAGAGATAACGACGTTTCGGCCAAACATGGACGCATAGCCGCGCCGGTAGCGAACGAATGCCGCGCCCTGATGCCCACTGATCCTGCAAAACGCGTTGAAGGTTTCCCACGAATTCAATCACCTCGCTCTGATCACCCTGTTTTACGGATGCCGTCTAAGCTCTGAAGGTTGGTTTTGCCCCTGGTTCACGGAGGATTAAATATGCTGTTGTTGTGGATACTGGTTCTGATTGTCGGCATCGCCTACCTGGCCCACCGCCGCACCGCCCCGCTCCCCGCACTGTGCATCGTCGCTGTCTACGTCGTGGCGATGGGCGCATTCAGTCACGCGCCGGGATGGTTATTGCTGGTGCTCTGGGTGTTGATCGCAGCCGTTGCGGCGCCTTTGTTGCTGCCCGATCTGCGTCGCAAATTTTTCAGTGCGCCACTGTTCAGCTGGTTTCAGAAAACACTGCCGCCAATGTCGCAAACAGAACGCGACGCCATCGATGCCGGCACCGTCTGGTGGGATGGTGAACTGTTCAGCGGCCGGCCGGACTGGGACAAACTGCTGTCCTATCCAAAAGTGCAATTGAGCGAAGAAGAACAGGCATTCATCGACGGTCCGACCGAAGAACTCTGCGCCATGGTGACCGACTGGCAAATCGGCCAGGACATGGACTTGCCGCCAGAAGCCTGGAGCCACATCAAGGAGAACGGCTTTTTCGCCCTGATCATTCCAAAAGAATTCGGTGGCAAGGGCTTCTCCGCCTACGCCCACTCACAGGTCGCAATGAAACTGGCGACTCGCAGCGGCGACCTCGCCTCCACCGTGATGGTGCCCAACTCCCTCGGCCCTGCTGAACTGCTGTTGCACTACGGCACCGACGAACAACGCAACCACTACCTGCCACGCCTCGCGCGCGGTGACGACATTCCGTGCTTCGCCCTTACCGGACCGCTCGCGGGCTCGGATGCAGGGGCCATGCCCGATACCGGCGTTATCTGCAAAGGTGAATGGGAAGGCAAGGAAACACTGGGCCTGCGCCTGAACTGGGAAAAGCGCTACATCACCCTCGGACCCGTCGCTACCCTTCTCGGCCTGGCATTCAAGGCCTACGACCCGGACCATCTGCTGGGTGACAAGGAAGACCTGGGCATCAGCCTGGCGCTGATTCCAACCGACACTGCCGGCGTTGAAATCGGTCGCCGTCACCTGCCACTGGGCGCCGCGTTCATGAACGGCCCCAACTCCGGCAAAGACGTGTTCGTGCCACTGGAATTCCTCATCGGCGGCCAGGAAATGCTCGGCAAGGGCTGGATGATGTTGATGAATTGCCTGTCGGTCGGGCGCTCGATTTCCCTCCCGGCAGTGGGTACCGGCGCGGCGAAGTTCACCAGCCTGGTGACCGGGCAATACGCGCAGGTTCGCGAGCAGTTCAACGTGCCACTCTCAGCCTTCGAAGGCATTCAGGAAGCCATGGCGCGCATCGGCGGTAACGCCTGGATGATGGACGCCGCGCGAATGCTGACCGCCAACGCCGTGGATCTGGGCGAGAAACCGTCGGTGCTGTCGGCGATTCTCAAGTACCACCTCACCGAACGCGGACGCGAATGCATCAGCCACGCCATGGACGTTCACGGCGGCAAAGCGATCATCATGGGCCCGAACAATTACCTGGGTCGCAGCTGGAATGGCGCGCCGATCTTCATCACGGTGGAAGGCGCGAATATTCTTTCGCGTAACCTGATGATCTTCGGTCAGGGCGCGATTCGCTGCCATCCTTTCGTCCTCAAGGAAATGGCGCTTGCCGGTCGTGAGGACAAGGATCAGGCCCTCATTGAATTTGATGGTCTGCTGCTCCAGCACATCGGTTTTGCCGTGAGCAACGCCGCCAGCACGCTGGTGTTGAACCTTGGTTTCGGCCATTTCGAACGGGCGCCGGGTAACGGGCTCAGCCAGGGTTACTTCCGCGCACTGAACCGTCAGGCCGCCGCATTCGCCATGCTCGCCGACCTCAGCATGATGTTGCTGGGTGGCGAACTTAAGCGTCGCGAACGCTTGTCGGCGCGCCTCGGGGATGTGCTCAGCAACATGTACCTCGCTTCCGCCGCGCTCAAGCGTTATCACGATCTCGATTCTCCCGACCATATGGCCCCGCTGTTTACCTGGGCCATGGAAGAGAGTCTCGGCCAGTCGGAACGGGCGCTGGATGAACTGCTGACCAACTTCCCCAATAAGGTGCTGGGCTGTCTGCTGCGCGTGATCGTCTTTCCGTTCGGTCGTCGTCACAAGGGACCATCGGACAAACTCGGTGCGCAAGTGGCGGCTGTGATTGGTCGCGCCAAGGGCGATCCGACCCTCGAGGAACTGCTGGGTGGGTGCTACCGTCCGCAGTCGGCCGATGACGCCGTCGGCGCTCTGCAACACGCGTGCAACCTGCTGAATGCAGCGCAGCCGCTGCAGAAAAAACTGCATGTGGCGCTCAAAAGTGGCCAGGTCAAACCGGCCGCCGGGGAGCACGCGATCGATGCAGCGCTGGAGGCGGGTGCGTTGCAGCCGGTAGAAGCACAAACCCTGCGTGATGCCGAAACGGCGCGACGCAAGGTGATCGACGTCGATGATTTCGACAAAGAGGAGTTGGCGCTGGCCGAAGGTAAGGTCCGCTGATTCCGTTCCACCTATAAAAACGGGCGCAGGAGCTTTATACTCCCGCGCCCGTTTTGCTCTTGAGGACTTATCTCGTGTCCAACATCGTTGCCGATCATCTCGTTTTGCTAGACCACTTGCGCAGCATCCTGGTCGCCGTGGGTGAGGCCGAGCAGGTACCCGAAGAAAGCCATGCCTTGTTCCTTGAGCGTTTCGACGAACTGCGAGCATTGCTGCCCGTCGATCCGATCGAAAGCCAGTACCTGGGCCAGGACATCCTCTGCCAGGTCATCACCCGTTATCCGCAGATCGCCCACCTGGTCCCGCGCGACCTGCTGTGGTACTTCGCCGGCGACTGCCTGCACTACATGCCCGATGATGAAATCGCCTTGTACCAGGCGCTGGAAGAACGTCGCTTCGAAGCCGAACAGAATGACGAACCGTTCGACTGGAATCAGGAAAAGCAGTTGTTGGCGATGTCGAACGACGACAGCAAACACTGATCTACGCTCAGAATACAAAAGGCCCGCATGGTTGAACCTGCGGGCCTTTTTTTGGGCTAAATGGCGCAGTGCCTGGTCGGACGCCATCGCAGCAGGCTCACTCCCACATTTAATCGGCGATAAACACAAGATTTGCGTCGGATGCGGATCCCTGTGGGAGTGAGCCTGCTCGCGATGGGGCCCCTCAAAGCAACCCGTCACTCTCGGGCAACTCATACGCCGCAAGTCCAGTGGCCTTTCCCGGCTTGCCCAGGGTCGGCTCTTTCTCCAGGCACTCCACCAGATAGTCGATAAACACCCGCAACTTCGGCGGCATGTAGCGCGTGGGCGAATGCAGCAGCCACGCGCCACCGTGGTAAGACGCCAGGAAGGTCCAGTCGGGCAGGACCTGCACGATCAGCCCCTGTTCCAGCGCATAACGCGCAGTAAAGTAAGGCAGGCTGCCAATCCCGATATGCTGCAACACCGCGCCCAAACGCACGCCAGTATGGTTGGCGGCGTAACGCCCACGCACACCCACCGTCACCGACTTGGTGCCCTTCTTGAATTTCCAGCGCGCATCGCTCGGGGTTTCTCCCAGATAGATGCAGCTGTGGTTAAGCAAGTCATGAGGATGAGTCGGCGTACCGTGTTCGGCCAGGTACTGCGGCGTCGCGCACAGCATGTGATCAATGGTCAGTAATTGACGGCCGACCAGCCCTGCGGGGGGGCGATCGGTAATCCGGATGGCCAGGTCGACGTTGTCGTCGATCAGATCCACCTGGCGGTCCTCGAGAAACAGCTCCACGTCCACCTTGGGATAACGGCGCAAAAACTCCGGCATGTGCGGATGAATCACGAAGCGGCCCACCGCCTTGGGCACGCTGACACGCACTAATCCTTCAGCTTCATCGGTGAACTGGCCGCTGATTTCCATGACCGACTTGGCGGCACTGACCATCTCCTGGCAACGCTTGAACACCTCCTCGCCTCCGTCACTCAAACGCAACTTGCGCGTCGTGCGTTGCAACAGGCGGGTAGCCAGCGCCTTCTCCAACCGCGAAATGCTGCGACTGACGGCCGAGGGCGACGATCCCAATTGGCGAGCCGCTTCCGAGAAGCTTCCGGTCTCGACGACCTTGACGAAAATCGCCATTTCACCGAGAAGCGGCAGGGGTAGATTTATGCTCACAGCGCAACAGTCCTTTGATGTTTGAACGGATTATCACGCAATTACCCGCTTCATATAATGAAAAACAGAATACTGACGGACATGGAATATGACGCTTCGCCTCTTTTTCCATAGTGATGACCTCAAAGCCAATGTAGAGGTCCTGGACTGCACCCCCCAAGAAAACGAATTCGCCGTGGTGCTCAGGGCCACGCTGTTTCACCCACAAGGAGGCGGACAACCCTTTGATACTGGCTGGATCGGCGAGAGCCAGGTTTTGCGCGTCGTACAGGACCCGGACCGGATCATCCATTTCGTTGATCGCCCCGTGAACCCCGGCATGACACAGATTCGGGTGGATGAGCAGCGCAGGCAATTCAATACCCGCATGCATTCCGCCGGCCATTTGATCGGTCACCTTGTCCAGTCCATGGGCTGGATGCCGATCAAGGCGCATCACTGGCCAGGTGAAGGACGCGTGCAATTCCGACCTGCCGAATCGGCACAGGAAATCGACGTTCAAACCGTCCAGCATGGCATCGAACAATGGATTGCCCATGACTTGCCGCGCCTGACATCGTTGCGCGAAGGCGCCCGCGAGATCGGTTTCGGCGAACTCCCCGCCTACGGGTGCGGCGGCACCCACGTACGCAGCCTGAAGGATCTGGGCCGCGTCACGATCGCCTCCGTCACGCAGAAAAAAGGGACGCTTTCAGTGCACTACAGCGTGGACTGAAGCTCAGCATGATCGCCTGGAGCCCGTTCATCCCGGGCTCCCTGGACTCCCCGACAGATGGACCCAAGACATGATGCCAGACGTCGAGTGTCTGGATGAGACGTGCATAAAAAACTGGCCAACGCCTACCGCGGTATCGCCTCGCCCCTTATCTTCTGGAGTTGAAAATGCTGTCGAATTACCTGGGCGAGTTTCTTGCGCTGGCAACTATTCACTTTCTGGCGGTGGTCGCTCCCGGACCGGATTTTGCGGTCACCATCCGCCAGAGCGTGCGCTTTGGCCGACTCGTCGGGATCTGCACGGCGCTCGGTATAGGTGCGGGCATTTCGGTCCATGTGCTCTATACCTTGCTCGGCGTCGGTGCATTGATGCACACAATCCCCTGGTTGCTGACAGTCGCCAAGGTCGTGGGCGGGGCTTACATCTTGTACCTCGGTATCAGCCTCGTTCGCAGCAAACCCAAAACCCTGCTGGAGGGTGAAAAGACTGCAGACGAACCCGCGATCGAACAATCGCTGCTGAAAGCCTTCACCACAGGCTTCCTGACCAACGCCACCAACCCCAAGGCCACGCTGTTTTTCCTGGCGATATTTACCACGCTCATCAGTGCCACCACACCGTTGAGCGTTCAGGCGCTTTACGGCGTCTGGATGTGCTTCGTCAACGCTCTCTGGTTTGTCATCGTCGCGCTGTTCTTTTCGAGCAACCGGGTGCGCTTGCTGTTCATGCGAATGGGGCATTGGTTCGAGCGCACGATGGGGGTGATTTTGATTTTGTTTGCGGGGCGATTGATTCTGTCGATGTAAAAATTTTTCAGCAGCGCGTGAAGAAATGCGAGGTTTTTGAACATCCGAAATTGGGGGCTCGATGCCTCGGACAAGGCCCGACAATGTTGATCTCGGGCCTATTCGTTTCAGTTCACCACCACTGGCGACCGCCGACTGCTATGAATAAAGCGCCAGCCCATCAATACCGTTGCCAACGTGAGGGCTACAATCAATCCTGACCAGACACCTTCAGGCCCCCACCCCAATCCAAACGCCAGCCCCGCCCCCAGCGGCACGCCGACGCCCCAGTAACAGAAAATCGCCAACCACATCGGCACTTTCGTGTCCTGTAATCCGCGCAACGCCCCTGCTGAAAGCATCTGTAACCCATCTGGAAACTGCAATGCAGCGGTGTACAGCAAAAGCGTCGATGCCAGCGCAGTCACAGCGACGTCCCGACTGTAGAGATTTGCGATGGCTTCATGCCCGAACAACAGGACCAGGACCGAGACGGATTGTGCCAGCAAGACGATGACGCAACCCGCCCAGGCCGCCTGCCTGACGCCCTTGGCATCTCCACGTCCCAGCGCATGGCCGACCCTGACCGTCGTCGCTTCCGCCACAGCCACCGGAATCATGAAACACAATTGGGCCAGGTTGACCGCAATCTGATGCGCCGACAGATAGATTGAACCCAGCCGCCCGATCAGTAATGAAGTTACGATAAAGAGGCTGCCCTGCATCAATATGGCGATGCCTATGGGCATCCCCGTTCTGAGCAGATTGAGGATTTGTACGCGGCAGGGAAGATCGAAGCGGGCAAACAGCTGCAAGTGCGCAAGACGTTTGCTGCGCCACAGGTAGAGTGCGAAAACGAGCGCTTGCAACCACATCATGGTGGCCGAAGCGATTCCCAGGCCTTGGGCGCCGAGATTGGGGAAACCCAACTTGCCGTTGGCCAGGATGTAGCCCAAGGGCGCCAGCACCAGCAGCCCACCAAAACCGAACAGCATGGTCGGCCGCATCCAGTGCATCCCCTCGCACAGATAGCGCATGCAAAAAAACAGGGTCAACGCCGGACTCCCCCAGCGCACCGCATACAAAAACGCCTGCGCTCCCGGAATCATTTCCTCTGCGATGCCGGCAGGCGAGAGCAACGTGGGGGCCAGACTGAGGAAGCCGAACATCAGGAGGCCCATGAAAAGTGCCAACCACAACGCTTGCCGAAATATCAGCCCTATTTCCTCCTGACGATTTGCACCACGTAGACGTGCCACGGTGGCCGTCAGCGCTATCAAGGTGCCGATCGGCACAAGCATCGGCAGCCATAACAACGCCGTTCCCAGCGTGACTGCCGCCAGCGTGTCCGTACCGTGATGGCCAGCAATCAGGTTGTCCACAAGCGCTATCAGGCCGGCGCAAACATGGCCCACGACGAGAGGCAGGGCCAAGATTGCCGTTGCCCGGACCTCCGGGAACGAAACTGAAGACAGAAACTTCATTGGCATCACAGGAACGACCTCCTAGCAAACTCGCCACAACGGCTGGTGGGCTGATCGTTATGCCAGAACTTCCAGAATCGTGATGTCAGACGCTTCCGATTTTCACTTTTTCGCTGTAGGAATTGTCGAACAGGAAGGAAGAAGACAAAAAACGCGCAAACAAAAACGCCGCTCATTTCTGAACGGCGTTTTTGTTAAATATGGAGCGGGAAACGAGACTCGAACTCGCGACCCCGACCTTGGCAAGGTCGTGCTCTACCAACTGAGCTATTCCCGCAAATGGCGTCCCCTAGGGGACTCGAACCCCTGTTACCGCCGTGAAAGGGCGGTGTCCTAGGCCACTAGACGAAGGGGACACGCTGCCCGGAACACATGGTGTGTGTTTCGGTGCCCAGATCCGCATCCTGAGACTTGGTTCTGGTTTCACTCAGCCCTGCCCGAAAGCAACGCTGTTTAAAATTGGAGCGGGAAACGAGACTCGAACTCGCGACCCCGACCTTGGCAAGGTCGTGCTCTACCAACTGAGCTATTCCCGCATATGGCGTCCCCTAGGGGACTCGAACCCCTGTTACCGCCGTGAAAGGGCGGTGTCCTAGGCCACTAGACGAAGGGGACACACGTACAACATTCACTCCCTACCGCGTTTCGCTGTGTGCTTTACGCTGTAAGTGGCGCGCATTCTATGGATGGATTGAGGGGTCGTCAACCCCCTGATATAAATTTATTTAAATCAATGACTTCGCCCAGCTTTGAGGCGCCAATCCAGGGTTTCCGCCGTCCGGTCTCTGGCGCCTATATTCTGACTCGCATCAAGGCGTTATAGTCGAGTCACGTTCCAGGTGATGGCAAGGTGACTCCATCCGCGCAACGCTTATATATGTACGCAGACGGCCGATATAAGCAGAACACTGTCCGATTCATCCGGTCGTACAGCGCTATGCGGTCCAATGCCAAGCCACTACACTCGATCGCGAATCCCATAAAGAGGTCTTACCGTTGACGCCACTCATGATCACCCTGCTCGTCGTTGGCGGGATCGCACTGTTGATCGCCATTGGCTACATGAACAATGTGGTGGAAAACAACAAGCTGGAAAAGGCCCGCACCAAGGTTGAGCTCAACGATCGCCTGCGTCGCTGCGGCGAAATCACCGAGACATTCCCCGGCCAGCTGATGACACCGGCGCTCAAGCTGCTGTTGACCCGACTGGAACTGAATGTCTGTCAGCGCCTGCTCAACCTGGAAAAATCCAATGCCGGCCTCAAGACGCGGATTGCCGAGCTGACGACCCTTGTCGCCCAGGGCGAATCAATCCCGGTCAACAATCCGCCAGCACCGATCCAGACCGAAGCGAAAGCCAAAGATGTACGGTTCCTGCTCGAAGCCCTTCACGGTCAGATCACCCGCGCCTCCCAGGACGGTTTTTTGCCGACCAATGAAGCCAAACGCTGGATCCGTGAAGTTCGCCACATCCTGGTCCTGTTGCACATCGAGTTCTTCAACAACCTTGGCCAGCACTCCCTGCAACAGAATCAGCCGGGGCAGGCCCGCCTGGCGTTCGAACGCGGCGTGCAGTACTTGCGTAAACAGCAGGATCCGCAGGTGTATGCCGAGCAGCTTCAGTACCTGGAAAAGCTCCTGGCGCGCGCTAACGCACAGGTGATGGACAAAACCGCACCGGCTGAGGACGAAGTGAATCAGTTGACTGAAGGCCTCAAGGATGTCGAGGCGGATGCGGACTGGAAGAAGAAAGTGATCTACGACTGATGCCACGCAAAACAAAAAGCCACCGGATCAGGTGGCTTTTTTGTTTCGACGCGAACCTGTCACCCAGCGGATATCACAGCCTGAAGTGCCCCACCATTCCCTTCAATTCAACGCCCAACTGCGCCAGCTCAATACTCGACGCCGCATTCCCCTGCATCGCCAGGGAAGACTGATCAGCACTGGCGCGGATGCTCGTCACACTGCGATTGATCTCTTCGGCCACTGAACTCTGCTCCTCGGCCGCTGCCGCGATCTGCTGGTTCATCTGCTGGATCAACGACACCGCTGCCGCAATGCTGCCCAGCGCGCTCTCGGTCTGCAGCGCATCACTGACCGCCAGCTTCACCAGCTCGCCACTGCTTTGAATCTGTTGCACCGACGCCTGAGCCGCTGAACGCAAGGCACTGACCAGACGCTCGATTTCCTCGGTGGATTGCTGGGTGCGCTTGGCCAGCGCCCTGACTTCATCGGCAACGACCGCAAAGCCCCTGCCCTGCTCTCCCGCCCGGGCCGCCTCGATGGCCGCATTCAGGGCCAGCAAATTGGTTTGCTCAGCCACGCTTTTGATCACGCTGAGCACCGTACCGATGTTCTGGATCTCTGCGCTCAAGCTTTCAATACTTGAGCTGGCTGCGGTGGCGGAGTCCGCCAACTGCTCGATCCGCACCATGCTCTGACGCACCACCTGTTGACCGCTTTCAACCTTGCCATCAGCTGTCTGCGCCGCTTGGGCAGCCTCCTCCGCATTACGCGCGACATCGTGCACGGTAGCGGTCATCTGATTCATTGCCGTTGCGACCTGATCGGTTTCTTCCTTTTGGCTGCTGACTTCAAGGTTGGTCTGTTCAGTCCCCGCCGACAGCGACTGCGCCGAACTGGCCAACTGTTCAATGCCAGCCTGCAAGCCACTGACGATGCTGCTCAGGCCCGCACCCATTTGCTGCATGGCCTGCATCAACTGACCGATCTCGTCACGCCGCGTCACCTCGACCGTCGCACTCAGATCACCCGCCGCGATTTGCCGAGCGACAAGGATCACACTGCGCAACGGCGACACGATCAGACGGGTGATCACCCACGCCGCAATCAACCCGACCAGTAATGCCAAAGCGGACGACCCGATGATCAGCAGCGAATTCTTTTTCAGTTCCGTCTGCATCGACTGATCTTCAGCGACATAAGCCTGATCCACCCGCTCCACGACCTCAGCCGCACGTTGGTGCAACTGCCCATACACCGTCTTTTCCTGAGCCAGCAGCCCCGTGTACTCGGCGAGCTTTTCACTGAAACCGCCGATGTGACCGGTCACTTCATTGAGTACGGTCTGATAGCCCTCATCCTTGACCGTGGCCTTAAGCTGTTCGGCCTGGACCAACGCCTGGTCGGCCTGTTCGATCTTGCCCTGACCGGCGCTGTCATCGCCCTTGCGGCTAAGGTCCAGGCGCACTCGCGCCTCGTTCATGGCCTGCAACATCAAACGGGATACCTGACTGACCTGATTGGCTTGCTCGATAAACTGCGCGCCGTCCTTGCCCTCGGTTTCTTTCAATGTGTAAGCACCGTCATCAGCCAGGCCCGCTTGCAGCACATCGAGATTGTTCGCCACGCTAGACACCGACCAACTGGCCATTTCCAATGACAGGTCCTTGGCCTGGCTGAGCGAGACGAACTCGTCAAAGGCTTTGCGATAAGCCCCCAGGGACTGCTCCACGTCGTTCATCACCGGAATATTGTTTGCAGACTCGGACTTGAGCTGCGTCGCCAACGCAACCAAGGCGTCCACACCTTCGCGCAGCGCATCGGCGGTTTTCGGATTGGCGTGCAAGGCAAAATCCTGCTCGAGCAGCCGTACCTTGAGCAAGCCGCTGTTGAGTGTCGACATCTGCTTGAGGCCTTCGAAGCGCTGGCTGATGGTCTGCAGGGACCACACACCGATCGCCGCAACCAACGCGGTCAATACCAGCACCAAGGCAAACCCGATACCCAGTTTTTTCGCCATACCGAGGTTGGCAAAACGTCCTTGCGCGGCCGAAATCATTGCACTGAGTCCCCTGACATAGTCGATTGACGCAGATTCGCAACGGGCCAGGATCCGCACAAGTCTCTGGCGTCGGAATAATGGCAAAAAGCTACAGGCTCGTCGTTTTCAGAACGTTTGAGGTCGATTCGGGTTGGTAGCCTTAAGAAAAATTTCAGGCGAGCACAATATTGTGGCGAGGGGATTTATCGCCGCTGGGCTGCGAAGCAGCCCCAAAATCTACAACCGTGGTGCATCAGATACACCGCGTCGCGGGTTTTACGACTGCTGCGCAGCCGGACGGGGTGGTGCGGCATTCCGATAAATCCCCTCGCCACAGAATCCTGCCCGCCTGAAGATCGTCCAAGTGAACAGCTTTACGCACGGGCGCGGTTTTTTCATACGTGAAAGGTCTTTTTTAAAATGCCGTAACCCCACCGTCCACGGCCAACGAATGCCCCGTGGTAAACGCTGCACCATCGCTGCACAAGTACAGCACTGCACTGGCGATTTCCTCGACTTTACCGATGCGGCCGACCGGGTGCATGGCGTTAGCAAACTCGGCCTTCTTCGGATCCGCTTCATAGGCGCGACGGAACATGTCAGTGTCAATGACAGCAGGACACACCGCGTTCACACGGATTTTTTTCTTGGCGTATTCGATGGCTGCCGACTTCGTCAGGCCGATCACCGCGTGTTTCGATGCCGCGTAGATACTCATCTTCGGCGCCGCTCCAAGACCTGCTACCGAAGCTGTGTTGACGATAGCCCCACCGCCCTGAGCCAGCAGCAACGGCAATTGGTACTTCATGCACAGCCAGACGCCCTTGACGTTGACGCCCATGATCGCGTCGAACTCGTCTACGGTGCCTTCAGCCAATTTGCCTTTCTCGATCTCGATCCCGGCGTTGTTGAAGGCGTAGTCGAGACGGCCGTAGGTGGTGATCACCTCGTCCATCAGATTCTTTACATCGCTTTCCACGGTGACGTTACAGCGCACAAAGGTCGCATCACCGCCTGCCGTACGAATGAGCGCCACCGTGCCTTCTCCGCCCGCCGTGTCCAGGTCAGCCACCACCACCTTCAAGCCTTCTGCGGCAAACGCCTGGGCAGTCGCGCGGCCGATACCATTGGCAGCACCGGTCACAACGGCGACCTTGCCAGAAAACGTCATGCTCATTGTTATGTCCTCGAAGAGATGGATGCGGGAGATCGCGTGGGCCCAGTCTAGCCACAGGAGCTGACAGCACGGCAGCACTATCAAAAGGCCGGTTGGGCAACCATGAGTTGCAGTGATGGAACCATGCACTCAATTATCACTGCTCTGGATCGAAGTGCATTCGCCGCATCAGCCAAACTTGCGGGAGTCGCCGCGAAGGTCTATCAACAAGGCTTCATTCATCTTGAGTGCCTGTCATGACTACCCAGACCAATCGCCAGTTCCTGCTCGCCAAACGTCCGGTGGGCCCGGCGACCCGCGAGACCTTCACCTTTCAGGAAGTACCGGTCGGCGAACCGGCTGCGGGTCAGATCCTGGTCAAGAACGAATACCTGTCCCTGGACCCGGCGATGCGTGGCTGGATGAACGAGGGCAAGTCCTACATCCCGCCAGTCGGTATCGGCGAAGTGATGCGCGCATTGGGCGTGGGAAAGGTCATAGCGTCGAACAATCCAGGCTTTGCTGTCGGTGACTACGTCAATGGCGCCCTGGGTGTGCAGGACTACTACCTGGGCGAACCTCGCGGTTTCTACAAGGTTGATCCAAAACTGGCCCCCCTGCCGCGCTATTTGTCAGCACTGGGAATGACCGGCATGACGGCCTACTTTGCCTTGCTCGATGTAGGCGCCCCGAAGGAAGGCGACACCGTGGTGCTGTCCGGTGCTGCCGGCGCAGTGGGGAGCATTGCCGGGCAGATCGCCAAGATCAAGGGTTGCCGGGTGGTCGGGATCGCGGGCGGTGCCGACAAGTGCAAGTTCCTGATCGAGGAACTGGGTTTTGACGGAGCCATCGACTACAAAAGCGAAGACGTTCAAGCCGGCCTCAAGCGCGAGTGCCCCAAAGGCGTCGACGTGTATTTCGACAACGTCGGTGGCGACATCCTTGACGCGGTTTTGAGCCGCCTGAACATGAAGGCACGGGTGGTTATTTGCGGCGCCATCAGCCAGTACAACAACAAGGAGGCCGTGAAAGGCCCAGCCAACTATCTGTCGTTACTGGTCAACCGCGCGCGGATGGAAGGCTTTGTGGTGATGGACTACGCCGCACAGTTCGCCGCTGCCGGGCAGGAAATGGCCGGCTGGATGGCCAAGGGGCAACTCAAGAGCAAGGAAGACATTGTCGAAGGACTGGAGACGTTCCCGGAGACGCTGATGAAGTTGTTCAGCGGGGAGAATTTCGGGAAGTTGGTGTTGAAGGTCTAATTAAACAAGATCAAAAGATCGCAGCCTGCAGCAGCTCCTACACGGGATCGGGTACACCCTGTAGGCGTTGTCGCAGCCTGCGATTTTTTTAAGCCAGTTCGGCAACCACTGCTGCCAATGCCTTGGCCGGATCTGCGGCCTGGCTGATCGGGCGGCCGATCACCAGGTAATCGGAACCGGCATCCAGTGCCTGACGCGGTGTCAGGATGCGGCGTTGATCATCCTGGGCGCTGCCCGCCGGACGAATCCCCGGGGTGACCAATTGCAGTGACGGGTGCGCCGATTTCAGTGCCTGGGCTTCCAGTGCCGAGCACACCAGACCGTCCATCCCGGCTTTCTCTGCCAGTGCGGCCAGGCGCAGTACCTGTTCCTGTGGCTCGATGTCCAGGCCGATGCCCGCCAGATCCTCACGCTCCATGCTGGTGAGCACGGTCACGCCGATCAACAGCGGCTTGGAGCCGGTGCGCTGATCGAGCACTTCACGGCAGGCAGCCATCATGCGCAGGCCGCCGGAGCAATGCACGTTGACCATCCAGACGCCCATTTCCGCAGCAGCCTTGACCGCCATGGCCGTGGTGTTCGGAATGTCGTGAAACTTGAGGTCCAGGAACACTTCGAACCCCTTGTCACGCAGGGTGCCGACAATTTCTGCCGCGCAGCTGGTGAACAGTTCCTTGCCAACTTTGACCCGGCACAGTTTCGGGTCCAACTGGTCGGCCAGCTTCAGTGCGGCGTCACGGGTGGGGAAATCCAGGGCGACGATGATAGGAGTCTGGCAGACGGACATGTGCGGGCTCTCAGGCAGGACGAAATCGGCGCGCATTGTAGCGGAACCAACGGCGCTGCGGGACCCGATGATCGGTAAATTGTCCCGAAGACTCTGGCAAGACTAGTCGGTCCACCCATTGTGTCGAGTTCGATACACAGCCGACATGCCCCCAACATCCTTGATCGTTACCCTCAGCCACCGCAACCGACCCTTCCAGCACTTCCCGCCTCCGGGCCGGGCGCCTATGCTGAAGCCACAATCTCGCCGCCATTGGCAGCCTCCCTGGCAGATGAACGCACGCATGCACATTTCTCCAATACCACTGAACGATGAGCAAAAAGTGACTGGCGATGGCAAACGCTGGAACATTCGCGCGCTGATCGTCGACGATGACGTCCCGATCCGCGAACTGATGATCGACTACCTGGCCCGGTTCAACATTCACGCCAGCGGTGTCACCGATGGCGACGCGATGCGTCTGGCCCTGCAGGCTGAGTACTTCGATGTGGTGGTGCTCGATCTGATGCTGCCCGGTGAGGACGGTTTGTCGCTGTGCCGCTGGCTGCGTGCCGAATCGGACATTCCCATCCTGATGCTGACCGCCCGCTGCGAGCCCACCGACCGCATCATCGGCCTCGAGCTCGGCGCCGATGACTACATGGCCAAGCCGTTCGAACCGCGAGAACTGGTAGCGCGGATTCAAACCATTCTTCGCCGGGTCCGCGATGATCGCACCGAACAGCGTGCGAACATTCGCTTCGACAACTGGCGCCTGAACAGTGTCCTGCGCCAGTTGGTAGCCGCCGATGGCCTGGTGGTTCCGCTATCGAATGCTGAATTCCGCTTGCTCTGGGTGTTCATCGAACGTCCGCGCCGTGTACTCAGTCGCGAACAACTGCTGGACGCTGCGCGCGGCCGTTCGATCGAGGCGTTCGATCGCAGCATTGATCTGCTGGTATCCCGTCTGCGCCAAAAACTGGGGGATGACCCCAAGGCCCCGCAATTGATCAAAACCGTTCGTGGTGAGGGTTACCTCTTCGACGCACGAGACATCGGCTGATGCGAGCCCGCTTCGACACACTCTTCGGCCGTCTGTTTGGCGTGTTGTTGCTGGCCATTGTCCTTGCTCACCTGTTAGCGTTTGCCTGGTTTCACCATTACGGCCCCCCACCTCCTCCGCCACCAGCGTTTTCCGAGGGGATGAACAAGCCACCACCACGACCGTGGTTTGGTGGGCCTTTGGTGCCCCTGACCTTTCAGTTCATCTCGCTGATCATTGCCGCCTGGTACGGCGCCAAGCTGCTGAGCCAACCTATCCGGCGTCTGAGCGAGGCCGCCGAGCGCTTGAGCGAAAACCTCGACAGCCAGCCACTGGACGAGTCCGGCCCCCGGGAAGCACGGCAGGCTGCTTATACCTTCAATCTCATGCAAAAACGGATCATCGAACAGGTTCATCAACGTTCGAGAATGCTTGGGGCGGTGTCCCATGACCTGCGCACGCCGCTGTCCCGGCTCAAGCTGCGTTTGGAACAGATTGTCGATGAGAAGCTGCAGGGGCAAATGCGTCAGGACCTGGACGACATGATCAGCATGCTCGACGCCACCCTGACTTACTTGCACGAACAACGCACCAGCGAGGCGCCTCAATGGATGGATGTGCAGGCGTTGGTCGAGTCCCTGAGCGAAAATGCTCAGGATCAGGGCGCCGACGTTGAAGTCAGCGGCCACTGTGCTCCGCTGCAAGTGCAGCCGATGGCATTGCGCTCATGCATCAACAATCTGCTGGATAACGCCCTGCGCTATGCAGGGGCAGCGTTGATTAGCCTTGAAGACCATCGAGACCACGTGGTGATCCGGGTCGTCGACCACGGCCCCGGTATCGCGGCGGACAAGCGAGAAGCGGTGTTCGAGCCGTTTTTCCGTCTGGAAGGTTCGCGCAACCGCAATTCGGGGGGCGTCGGCCTGGGCATGACCATCGCCCGGGAAGCGGCCGAGCGACAGGCTGGTCAATTGAACCTGGAAGAAACTGTCGGTGGCGGTCTGACCGCAGTGATTCGTTTGCCCCGGACCTGAGCGTCAGGTCCGAAGACAAGACTCAGCGACGATCGTCTACGCGGGCGTGGCTCTTGCTCCAGTCAGTCAACAGGCTGTAAGCCACAGCGAGCAATGTCGGACCGATGAACAAGCCGATGAAGCCAAACGCAATCAGCCCGCCGAACACACCCAGCAGCACAATCACCAACGGCAGGTTCCCGCCTCGACTGATCAGGTAAGGCTTGAGCACGTTGTCCACACCGCTGATGACGAATGTGCCCCAGATCCCGAGGAAGACCGCCATGCCGTACTCACCCTTCCAGGCCAGCCACGCGGTCGCGGGTATCCACACAAGCGGTGGCCCCATGGGAATCAGACTCAACAGGAAGGTCACAATCCCGAGCACCAGGGCCCCGGGAACCCCGGCGATCAGGAACCCGGTCAGCGCCAGTACGGCTTGAGCCGCCGCCGTACCAATCACACCGTTCACCACGCGCTGAACCGTCCCCGCGACCAGTTCGATGTAATAACCGGCACGATCGCCGATCAATCGCTCAAGCAGACCATGAACGAACGCCGCCAATCGCGGACCGTCACGATAAAAGAAGAACACGAAGACAATACTCAAGGTCAGCTCGAGAATACCGCCGCCGATCTGCGCACTGCGCGCCAGCAACCAGTTGCCGACCTGACCCAGGTACGGCTTGACCGCCACCATCATGGCGGCGCCCTGCTCATCGATGCTGTTCCAGATCCCGACCAGACGCTCGCCAACCAACGGAATCGAACCCAGCCAGGTCGGCGCTTCCGGCAGGCCATCGACCTGTACATCCTTGATGAACGCCGTTGCATCACGCACATGATCAGCCAGGTTGAAGCCCAGCCACACCAGCGGTACTGCCACCAGCAACATCCAGCCAAGGGTCAGCAATGCCGCCGCCAGGGATTCGCGACCATTGAGCCAGCGGGTCAGCAAACGCATCAACGGCCAACTGGCAAAAGCCAGCACCGCGCCCCAGAACATTGCCGACCAAAACGGCGCCATCACCCATAAGCTCGCGCCAAACAGCACCAGGAGCAGGATCTGCACCAACAGCCGATCATTGTTGATCATGTACGTCTCGAAAAGTCAGTCAGGAAAGAGTCGGCGAACGCGCATTGCACGTTCGCCTGGTGCAGCTTATCGCAATAGCTCGATGTGCAGGCCAGAGCCTTCGACGCTACCGGTTTCCATCCGTGCCGCTCGCACACCCTGCCCCACCAATGCCTGACGCCAGGCTTCGGCATTTTTCCCGGAAATGCTGACTCGCAGGTTCGTGTCCAGGTTCAAGCCGCGAGACAGCAAACGCAGCCAGGTGTCGTCAGGCGCTTCCGTCAGTTTGGGGAAGTCCAGCGCGCCGGTGCTTTTAAGCTGACGAAGCAAGGTCGCCGAAGTCGGCAATACATCACCCAAGGGTGCCGCCGCGTCGAACTGTTCGACGTGCAGATAGGCTTTACGATTACCGCGAGTGATGCTGTAGAGCGCTACCAGCGTATTGTCCTGCGGTGCCGCCAGGCGCAACAGCAGGTACGCCTGCTGATCGTCGGCGCCATACAGCTTGGCATTGCCAAAGACTTCATTGGCCCACAGGCTGCTCTCACCGCAATCTCGTGCCTGGCACCAGAACAACAGCTCGGCGCCCTGTTTCTGCAAGGTTTCCCGTGCAGCGGTAAAAGCATCAGTAGAGGAATGTTCCGGTGGCAACTCGTAGGTCACCGAGGTGGTTTGCCCCCGGGCAGTGACCTGGCCATCGAAGCGCAATTGCCCGCTGATTTTGCGGATCGAACCCAACGGGTAGATCCGTTCAAGCTCCACTGTCGGGCGATAGTCGACAATCTGCGCATCGCCCATCCGGGGCAGGATAGGCAGGTCTTGACTGCCTGGAACATCAACAGCAAATAACAGAGGACTGAAACAGCACAGCGCTAGAAAACTGAAAGAACGCATAGAAAGGCTCATCGGATCAGCATGGCCTGGGCGCCTTTGAAGAAGCTGGCAGGGTAACGCGCAGACTTCTTTTCCTTTTTGTCGATATTCAAGGCGTGCGCCAAGCAGGGCATGCCGGGTTTCTCGAGCACGATAGAGACCTTGTGGCCTTTCGGGGTCGCAGCGGTGTAGAGATCTATCATGGTTGTCTCCCATTTCAACCCGCCCAGCCTCGACAGTTGCCCGGCGCAAGTCAAGGAACGGCGAAGAACCGATTGAAACAGTCTGCGACAAGATCGGCACCGGCCTCATCGTTCAGGTGCAAATGATGACCACCCGGCAGCTGTTCCCGGCTAAAGGGTAGACGCTCCAGGAGCTCGGTGTGTTTGGCGAGCATGCCGTCAGCAGCCACCACCAGCGTTGCCGGACACCTGACCCGCTGAACGAAGGCCATCGCCTGTTCCGGGCTCAGGCGCAACGGCGAAGGCAGCGTCAGTCGGCTATCGGTGCGCCAGGTGTAACCCCCCGGTACCGGCATCAGCCCTCGTTGAGCGAGCAACTCTGCGGCTTCCCGACTCACCGCCACCAGCCCTTTCATGCGGGCTTCTATGGCGCGGTCCAGGGTGTTGTAGACCGGCTTGCGTTTTTCCCGCAGGTCCAGCTGCGCCTGCAGGGCCATACCCATGCGCTCGGCGGCGTTTTCGCTTTTGTCTGTAGGAGGAATGAGGCCGTCGATCAACGCCAGGTGGGTGACGCGCTCAGGCAACGACCCTGCAATGATCACCGAAGCGATGGCGCCCATGGAATGACCCATCAACGCGAAACGCTTCAATCCCAACTGCTCGGCGACTTGCAGCACATCGTGGGCATAATCCCACATGGCATAACCCGCACCGGGTGGCCGATGACCGGAGTGGCCGTGGCCGGCCATGTCCAGCGCGATGATGCGCAAGCCTTTGAGCTTGGGCGCCAACCGCGCAAAGCTGTTGGCGTTGTCCAGCCAGCCGTGCAAGGCAATGACCGGCAATCCGTCTTCAGGACCGAACAGATGGGCCGCCAACTCGATGTGCGGCAGGCTCAGGCGTACTTCTTCGACGACATGACTCATGCGCAATCCTGCTGACGTCGACCTTCCCAGCGGCTGAACAGGTTTTTCAGCAGTGTGGCAGTGTCCTGAGGGCGTTCGAGGGGAAACATGTGGCCTCCGGGCATCGTCAGGGACTCGCCCAATGGCATGCGTCCGACAGCGCTGGCGTGATGGCGCATGACCACACGACTGCGGTGCCCGCGAACCACCGCCAGCGGCACTTTAAGTTGCCGGGCCAGCCCGGGACTGGTGTGCGGAACACCCCGGTAGATGCTGATTTCCGTCGCAGGGTCGAAACGCAGGCGCAGCGTGTCACCGACCCTGTGCAAACCATGCTGAAGGTACGCGTCCAGGCATTCCGGATCGAAGCTGCGAAAAAGAGTCTTGCCGGCAAAATAGCGACGCGCGCTGTCCAGATCGGTGAACTCTTCCCGGCGTCCCAAAGTGCGGCCGGCGGGTGTCAGGCGATCGATAAAGCCGAAACGCTTGGCAGCGCGAATTACCCATTGATCGGCGCGGGTCAGCACCGGCGAATCAAGCATGACGACCCCGCGATACAGCTCGGGACGACGCAATGCAGCGTGCAGATGAAGGACACCACCGAAGGAATGACCGACGCCCCACACGGGTTCCGCCTGCAACTCCAGATGGTGGATCAACTCATCCACCAGGTTGTACCAGTTATCGTCAGCGGGAAAACGCGGATCGTGGGCGTGCTGCTCCAGATGCGTCACCTGATACTCGGGCGCCAGGGCCGCGAACAATTTGCCGTAGGTCCCGGAAGGAAACCCGTTGGCGTGGGCGAAAAATATCTGTTGCGACATACCGGCAAATCCATGAGCGAGATCAGGCGTTGATTGTCCGTAAGACTGCGTTCTACAGCAATGACCGTATCTGCCAGCATCAGTGACAGTCCGGCCAGCCCCTGTGTAGCCACAGGTTCGCCCGCTGCTGCAGGGGGACGGTTAATAACTTAGCGCGCCGGCGGATTTTCGCCCAGCGGCACCACCGCCATGGTCAGCCGCGACACGCAACTCGCCTTGCCCTCATCACTGCTCAGGCGGATATCCCACACATGCGTGGTACGGCCGATGTGAATCGCCTTGGCCACGGCGGTCACTCGGCCGCTGCGCAATCCGCGCAAATGGTTCGCGTTGATCTCCAGGCCCACGCAGTAAAACTTGCTGGCGTCGATGCACAGGTAACTGGCCATCGATCCCACGCTTTCAGCCAGTACCACAGAAGCGCCGCCATGCAGCAATCCGTAGGGTTGGTGAGTACGGTGGTCGATGACCATGCTGGCGGTCAGGGACTCATCGTCGAACGCTTCAAAGCGAATATCCAGGACTTCGCCAATGGTGTTTTTCTGGATCGCGTTCAACTGTTCGATATTGGGAGTGGTACGCCACAAGCTCATTGCTGACATCCTTTGTTGGTTTTGTTCGTGAATCAATCCTGCCACAGCACGGTCTCGCTGCGCTCGCTCCATTCTTCAAACCGCGCACCGTACGCCGCTTCGATCACGTTGCGCTTGATCTTGAGGGTCGGCGTCAGAAAGCCGTTTTCCACCGCCCAGCTGTCCTTGACCACCACCAGCCTGCGCAGGCGTTCATGCTTATCGAGGGCGCCGTTGACCTCCTCCAGCAGCCTTTCCAGACTCGAATGCAGGCCGGCACGCGCGGTACTGCCCGCGTCCTGCTGGCCAACCGCGGACAGCACGCATAACCCCAGCGGCGCGGTCAGCCCGTCGCCCACCACGCACACCTGTTCGATCCGCGAATGCACCGCCAGGCGATTTTCGATCGGGGCCGGGGCCACGTATTTACCTTTGCTGGTCTTGAAGATTTCCTTGAGTCGCCCGGTCAGGCGCAGATTGCCTTCAGCATCCTCCTCACCTTTATCACCGGTGCGCAGGAAGCCATCCTCGGTGAGGGTGTCAGCGGTTTTTTCCGGTTCCTTGAAATAGCCCAGCATGGTGGCGCCGCTGCGAACCAGTACCTCACCCGAGGGTTCTATCCGCACCTCGACCTCCGGGCACGGCTTGCCGATCCAGCCGGGTTTGTTCTGACCGGGAAGGCAGATGTGCGAGTAGCCACAGCTTTCAGTCATACCGTAGACCTCCAGCACATCCAGCCCGAGTTTGCGGTACCACAGCAGCAAACTCTGGGGCACGGGCGCGGCGCCGGACAACGCGATACGCAATGCATCCAGCCCCAGCCCCGCGAGGACTTTATGCCCTACCCGCTTGCCGATGATTGGCAAGCCGAGCAAAAAATCGAGGCGCTTTGCCGGAATCTTGCTGTACACGCCCATCTGGAATTTGGTCCAGATTCGCGGCACGCCGAACAATGCAGTCGGTCGCGCGCGCTGCAGATCCGTCAGGAAGGTGTCGAGGCTTTCAGCAAAAAACACTGTTTGTCCGGTGTAGATAGACGCCATTTCGACGAACATCCGCTCGGCAACGTGGCACAGCGGCAGATAGGACAGCAGTCGATCTGCCTCGTTGAGTCCAAACAGCTGCGTGCCACGAGTGGCGGCGAACCCCAGATTGCCGAAGCTGTGCATGACGCCTTTAGGCATGCCCGTGGTGCCGGAGGTGTAGATGATGGTTGCCAGTTGATCGGCGGCAGGCTTGGGGTCGTCCTGGATCGGTGAGCTTGCCTGCAAGTCAGCCCAGCTGAAATCGAAGGTTCCAGGAGGATGCAGCGGCAGACTGATCGTCGGCAGATCCGATTGGATACCTCGGGACATGCCTGGCCAGTCATCGAGCTTGCCAATGAACGCCAGCACGGCTTCGGAGTGTTCCAGTACCTGTGCCACGGATTCAGCGGTCAGGTTGGGGTACAGCGGAACGGATACATGCCCGGCCATCCAGATCGCCAGGTCGGCAATGATCCAGTGCGCGCAGTTCTTCGAGATCAGCGCGATATGGCTGCCTTGGGGCAATTCCCGCGCCCGCAGCCAATGGGCGGCACAGCGGGCCTGATGGCCGACGTCGGCCCAGGTCAGTGTTTCGACCTGGCCTCCACCCACAGGCTGAACCAGAAAACGCTGGCGGGGATGACGGGCTTCACGCTCGTAGAAGACGTCCAGTGGCAATCGAATAGCGGCAGACATGCGACTCGCTCCTGTTTTTGTTCTGGAGCAAGCGTAGTCAACCAAGCGGTTGCTTGGTTAACTATTTGAGGACAAAAACTGGATCAACGGATTGCAGCCTGAGGTAACGCCTACAGGGAAAATACCAGGCGCTGCCGCAGGGTGGATCTTTCAACGTTCAAGGGTGCTTGATGCCATTGAGCTTCATTGCGCCCGCCACTGGCAGGTCACCCTCAAGCTCTGCAAGGCCCGCGGTTTTCACCGCTTCGGGTTCCTGAACATGACCGTGCTGCAAATAACCCAGCAGATTGCCCACCAGCGGGTTATGGCTGACCAGCAATGCGTAGTCCACGGAGACCAACTGTTCGGCCACCGCTTGAGGGCGGTTGTCGGGGGTCAGCCATTCGACAGTACGGATCTCAGGCTCGAACCCCAACGCTTCGCGAACCAGCATTGCCGTCTCCTGCGCTCGCAGGTAAGGGCTGGCATAGATCGCTGAGATTGGCTGGCCAATCAACTTGGCAGCGCTGCGCAGCACTTCTTCACGACCATGAGCGGTCAGTGCTCGCTCGGAATCTGGCCGCGTGCCATGTGGCTCGGCTTCACCATGACGCAATACCCAGAGTTTCATAGTTTGGGTTCCTCATCTCGGACCGGGTGCGGTGCTGGCGGCACGGCGTGCGGCGCTTCACCTTCCGGAGTACGCGGCGTTGGCCAGTCGGCGAACGGCCAGGGTTTCTGGTCGCTGTGGAAGCTGCCGAAACGACCAATCTGCGCCAGAAACTGGCTCAGGCTGTCGCCGAAGTTCATCAGGCTGGCGCTCGGGGCACCATAGATCAAACGATAGATCAGCTGGACCAGCACCACGGCGCCCAAAATGAACTGGGCCACTTGCCAGACCAGCACGTAAATGAGCATCCACAAGACGCGCAGCAGGATGGACTCGTATTTTGCTTCTACTTTCGGATCGTTCATGTCTCGCTCCCTGACTCTGTAGATGGGGTCGCTGCGGAAAAATTCAGTTAAAACCACTGGTGGAAATAAAGTCGACGTCGGTTTTCGGTTCGCCGCGCATCAATAGCCCAATGACCTGCTCCAGCGTGCGCCCCTCAAACAGGATCGCATGCAGCCCCGCGACCAGCGGCATATATACCCCCACTTCCTGGGCTTTGGCCTTGAGGACTTTGAGCGTGTTCACACCTTCGGCGACTTCCCCAAGACGCGTCACCGCGTCCTCCAGGCTCAAACCCTGACCCAAGGCGAAACCGACCTGATAGTTGCGGCTTTTCGGCGATGAGCAAGTAACGATCAAATCGCCCACGCCCGCCAGGCCAAGAAAGGTCATCGGATTGGCGCCCTGATTCACCGCAAAGCGGGTCATTTCCGCCAGCGCCCGCGTGATCAGCATGCTCTTGGTGTTTTCGCCCATGCCCAACGCAACGGCCATGCCGGCAATAATCGCGTAGACGTTCTTCAACGCTCCGCCCAGTTCCACGCCGAAGCGGTCGGCGCTGGCGTACACGCGGAAAGTCCGGCCGTGCAAGGCCGCCTGAACGCGCTGGCACAACTCTTCATCTTCGCTGGCGACGACGGTGGCGGTCAGGGCATGTTCGGCGATTTCGCGGGCCAGGTTCGGCCCGGAAAGCACGCCAATGCGGGCTTGCGGGGCGATCTCTTCGAGGATCTCGCTCATCAGTTTGAACGTGTGGGCTTCGATCCCTTTGGTCAGGCTCACCAACAACTTGCCGCTCAAGCGCTCGGCGTGCGGGACCAGTACCGACCGCAACGCGCTGGACGGCAGTGCGACGAAGCACAGGTCGCAGGCTTCCAGCGTGGCTTGCAAGTCAGTGACAGGCTCCACGGCCGGCAGGATCTTGATGCCTTTGAGGTAACGCGGGTTCTCGCGATTGACCCGAATGGCCTCGGCCTGGTCGGGATCTCGCATCCACTGTCGGACCTGGTGCCCGTTCTCGGCCAGAAGATTGGCCACGGCGGTACCAAAACTTCCGCCTCCCAGTACCGCGATTGGGCGCTGTTCAGTCATATGTAATCCGTTTATCCATACAGTGGCGATGCCGGCATTATACGGAGCGTCCGGGTCGCGGCCAGCCCTCGCGACAATTACCCGCATCAGTTGGAAGAAGACCCATGAAACCAGGGAAAATGCCGGCATTGTGACTGGATAATTCAATCGGCTCGGTTACCATGCGCGCCAGTTAATCACTATCAAGGATGTGTTGTGTCAATTGGCGCTACGTCACCTCGCTCGCCGCTGGTCCTGGCGCTGGTCTTCAGCTCGCCCTTGATGGCTGACGACTTGTTCCTCGACAGCGAGCCGCTCCCGCAGATTCTGACGGCGACGCGGCTCAAACAGTCGCCAGCTGCGGTACCTGGCAGCATGACGGTGATCGACAGCCAACTGATCAATGCCAGCGGCGCGCGGGACATCAGTGAGTTGCTGCGCCTGGTGCCGGGGATGATGGTCGGTAACATCAACGGCAATCAGCCAGCGGTGAATTACCACGGCACCAACGCTACCGCAGCGCGACGCATGCAGGTGTTGATCGATGGCCGTTCGGTATACCGCGCAGGCCTGGCTACGGTGGACTGGAGCGACATAGCGGTCGCCATGGAGGACATCGAACGCATCGAAGTATTCCGCGGCCCGAACACCGTCAGCTATGGCGCCAATGCGTTGATGGCCGTGGTCAACATCATCACGCGCAACCCGGCCGACAGCCATGGCACACGGATGAAAGTCACCCGGGGTCAGCGCGGCATCAACGACTTTTACGCCAGCCAGGGCACCGGCTGGGACGGTGGAGACTTGCGCCTTTCCCTGTCAGGCCTGCAGGACGACGGCTTCGACTCGGATCGCAACGGTGCCGATTATCGCGACAGTCGTCGCCTGAACCGATTCAATCTCGCCGTCAGTCAGGCAATCGACGAACGACAAAGCATCGATTGGCAATTGAATGCCAAGGACGGGACGAACCAGCGGCCTTACACCTACCGCCCGGTGTTCTCGGGGATTACCGATGCCGGTGACAATGCCGATGCCATCGCCAAGTCATACGCAGGCTCGTTGCGCTGGAACCTGGACATCAATCCCGATCACAGCCTGTATGTCCAGGGCACAGCCCAGCACTGGGATCGACAGCAGACATGGCGCGCCTGCGATGCCGAACTGTCCTTCAGCCCGGAATTGACCCGGCTCTGGCAGCTCAACCCCAATTACACCGAACGCCTGGCGCGCAATATCGAGCGTTTCACCGGTCAAGGCGCCGCGCCCGGTACCGCCCAGGAACGGGACCTGGCCAATCAAGTGCTGGATCAATGGAAGCACGGGGCCCGCAAGACCTTGTGTGGCGACATCGACCAAAGCTCCCGGGAATCGCGCTACGAACTCGAACTGCAAGACACGCTTAGCCTGTCCGAGAGTCTGCGTCTGGTCAGTGGCATGAACTATCGTTACGACCGGGCCGATTCCGATACCTACTTCAATGGCACGCTCGACGACACCACCTGGCGGACATTTGGCCAACTCGAGTGGCGCGCCACCGAGCACTGGCTGCTTCAGGGTGGAGCGATGTTCGAGGACACACGGTTGAGCGGCAGTTCGCTGACGCCGCGCGTCGCGGTCAATTACCTGATCAATCCGCGTCATGGCCTGCGAGCGGTGTATTCCGAAGCCGTGCGATCGCCGGACATGTTCGAGAACAACGTCAACTGGAGCTACCGGGTGACCAATCTGAAGCCAGGCGCCTACGGACAGTCCAGCGCCCGCTATTTCGTCAGGACCCGCGGCCCCGGTGATCTCGACCAGGAACACATGCGCTCCAGAGAATTGGGCTACAACGGCTATTTCGCCGAACAGGGGCTGGCCGTTGATGTGAAGTTCTTCTACGACGAAATCACCGGCATGATCAGCGAACCCCTGCGCAACAATCAGTACATTGCCAGCAACGCCAACACGGCACGTTTTACCGGGGCTGAAACGCAGTTCGACTGGGACATCAGCCGCTCCGACCGCCTGCGCCTGACCTACGCCTATGTCGACGCCCAGACGAGCAATCCGCTGGATGAGCAACAGACCGCGCGCAACAGTGGTTCCGCCGGCTGGTTGCGTGACTGGGGCAAAGGCTGGAGCAGTGCACTTTTCTACTATGGCGATGACGCACTCAACGGCTACCGCTTCGAGAGGTTCGACGCCCGTATCGCCAAGCGCATCCAGTTCGGCAAGGCTCATCTGGAACTGGCCGGCGTGATGCAGCAGCGCCTCGACCATCAACCCACCACCTTCATCGATAACAATTATGACGAGCGTCGTGTGATGTACTTCAGCGCGGAGCTGGAGTTTTAAGATGTCGCGCTGCCGGCCACGCAAGACGCCAACCTTTGGCCGCCTGCTGGTCGGGTTGTGCCTGCTGTTTGCCGGTCTGCTGAGTCATTTTTCGGCGAACTCTGCCGACATTCTGCTGATCGGCGCAGAGGACAGCCCCGGCATGCAGACCTTCACCACGGCCCTGAAAGAGACACGCCCGCACGACACTGTGCGTTTTGAACCACTGGCCAACCTGTCGCTGCCGGGCAAACTGCCGGTCAATACGCGCTTGATCCTCCTCGACCTGCCGAGCCTGGACTGGCGCCTGCAAGACACCGAGGGGCCGCCAACACTGGTGCTGCGGATCAGCCGTCTGCAAGCGCGTCTTCGACTGGGTACCACCCTGCCTTCGCACCTGAGCCTGTTATGGAGTGATCCTCCGCTGGATCGGCAACTGCGCCTCACACAAATCCTGTTGCCTCAGGCCCGGCGCATTGGTGTCCTTTTCGACCAGCACAGCGCATTTCTACTGAAAGAACTCCGCCAGGCGGCCGTGCCATTGGGCCTTGAGATTGTGGCCGAGCACTGGGACGACACCAATGACAGCCGTCCCTTGCAAACCTTGCTGAAAAACAGCGACGTGCTACTCGGGCTTGACGATCCTGACCTGTACAACCCCAAAACGGCGAAGAACCTGTTGCTCAGCAGTTACACACGGCACACCGCCCTGATTGGCCCCAACGCCGCGTTCGTCAAGGCCGGCAGCCTGGCCAGCACCTACAGCGATCAGAACGACTGGCTGACGATTCTCGACCAGATGCTCGATCGCCCGCCCGCCACGTGGCCGCGCACGCTCTATCCAAATCGCTTCAAGGTATTGAGTAACCCGCAGGTGGCTCGTTCATTAGGTGTTGAACAGATAGATGAAGCTTCTGTCGTAACCCAGTTGGCCGCAGGAGAACGCCGTCCGTGACATTCCACCGTCGTTGGGACATCAACACTCGAACCCAGATCATCAGTCTCGGCCCTGCCCTGTTGCTGACGTTGCTGTTGATCAGCTTCTTCACGTTCGTGCGAATCCAGGACCTGCGCCAGGAGCTCAACCACACCGGACAGTTGATCGCCAACCAGTTGGCGCCGGCCACCGAGTACGGGGTGATCTCGGGCAACAATGAGGTACTCGAAAGTCTGCTCAAGGCGACCCTGGCCACACCCAACGTCCGCTTTCTGGAGGTTCAGGACAGTGCCAACCGGATTCTGGTGTACGTCGAGCACCCTTCGGAAACCCACACTCGCTCGCAACAGGTCGAAGTGTTCCAGGCGCCGGTACGGTTGCAACGGATCGCTCTGAGCACTGATTTCTTCCAGAACAGCCGCGTCGCCAACCTGGCCCCGAACGAGGATTATCTGGGCCGGGTCATCGTGGGGCTGTCCAATGACGCCTTCAGCCAGCGCCAACAGGAAATCCTGCTCAAGGCCGCCATCCTGGCGCTGTTCGCGCTGCTGTTTACCTTCCTGATCGCCCGGCGACTGGCGGGCAGCCTTTCCCAACCCATTCGCGATATCGGTCATGCCGTGAAGGCGATTCAGGACGGCGACTACAAAACCCCGCTGCCCATTGTCGACGACACTGAACTGGGCGCGCTGTCACAGCACATCAACAACCTGGCAAACGGTCTCGAGCAAGCCAGCCGCGAACAGCATCAGGCAATGGCGCAACTGATCCAGACCCGCGAGGAGGCGGAAAAAGCCAACAACGCAAAATCCGACTTCCTCGCGATGATGAGCCACGAATTGCGCACCCCGATGAACGGTGTTCTGGGCATGCTGCAGCTGCTGGAAACCACACAAATGACCGAGGAGCAGGTCGAATATGCGGCGCTCGCCTCGGAGTCCACCGAGCACCTGCTCAAGGTGATCAACGACATCCTCGACTTCTCGCGCATTGAGCGTGCGGAGCTGGACCTTGAACATATTCCATTCAATCTCGCGGACCTGATCAGCAGCTGCGCCCAAGCGTTCCAGCACAGTGCCGTGCAACGCGGGCTCGACCTCTCACTGCAGATCCCCGAGGACATGCACACGCTACAGGTCCAGGGCGACCCGACGCGCATCCGGCAGATTCTGGTGAACCTGGTGGGTAACGCGCTGAAGTTCACCGAGCACGGGCGCGTCAGCATCGAGCCGCAATGGCAGTCGCTGGATCATGAGCTGCTGTGGTTTACCTGCACCGTTCGCGACAGCGGCATAGGGATTTCGGCCGAAAGCCTGGAGCTGATGTTCAACGCGTTTCAGCAAGCCGACAGCTCTATTTCAAGACGCTATGGCGGTACCGGCCTAGGCCTGTCGATTGCCCGCACGCTGGCGGAACGCATGGGTGGCACGTTGCGGGCCCAGAGCGAAGAAGGTTTGGGTTCGGTGTTTACGCTGGAAATTCCACTGGCGCTGTTCAAACAGAAGATGCCAGTGCCAGCGCCGCGAGTACCGGCGGCCAACAACAACGGAAATGGCCGCAATGTACTGCTGGTGGAAGACAACCCGGTGAATCAGACGGTCATCGAAGCGATGTTGCGCAGCCTGGGTTTTACCGTCAGCGTCGCGACCGATGGTGCGCAGGCCGTGCGCAGCGCCGAGAGCCTGATCTTCGAAGCGATCCTGATGGATTGCCGGTTGCCGATCATGGACGGCTACGAGGCGACCCGTCAGATTCGCCAATTACCCGGTTGCAGCGACGTGCCAATAATCGCCCTGACAGCCAACGCTCTGCAGGGCGACCGTGAAGCCTGTTTATCGGCGGGCATGAACGATTACCTGGCCAAGCCCTTCAAACGAACTGACCTACAGCAAATTCTGCAACGCTGGCTGCAGTAGTGCAGGCCTTTCGACCATCTGCGACTGGCGTGAAAGGCGAAAGTGCGGCAGTCTTAGGCACCCGAACAGGCCCGAAAAGGGGCTTGAAAAATAATTTCAGTGCACAAGTGTACATTCATGTCCTTGGCGCTGTGACTTTCACCACAACGCAATAGTCTATGAGTAGGCTGCTGATTCGAGGCATGAACGCTTCGATCGGCCGGGAAGATTCGCCCCACCTGCCGCATGGGATTATTGAGGAGCTCGCATGACCAAACAAAACGCCTTTACTCGGGAAGACCTGCTGCGCTGCAGTCGCGGTGAGCTGTTCGGCCCAGGTAACGCGCAACTGCCCGCCCCGAACATGCTGATGGTGGATCGCATCACCCATATCAGCGAAGAAGGCGGCAAGTACGGCAAAGGTGAATTGGTCGCCGAGCTGGATATCACCCCGGACCTGTGGTTCTTCGCTTGCCATTTCGAAGGCGATCCGGTGATGCCAGGCTGCCTGGGCCTTGATGCCATGTGGCAACTGGTCGGCTTCTTCCTCGGTTGGCAAGGTCTGCCGGGCCGCGGTCGCGCCCTGGGTTCGGGCGAAGTGAAGTTCTTTGGTCAGGTTCTGCCGACCGCCAAAAAAGTTACGTATAACATTCAGATTAAACGCGTCCTGAAGGGCAAGCTGAACCTGGCCATCGCCGATGGTTCGGTCAGTGTCGACGGCCGCGAGATCTACACCGCCGAAGGCCTTCGGGTCGGCGTTTTCACCTCCACTGACAACTTCTAAGGGTTATCCGCATGCGCCGCGTCGTTATCACTGGTCTGGGCATCGTTTCGTGCCTGGGCAATGACAAAGAGACCGTCTCCGCTAACCTGCGTGCAAGTCGCCCTGGCATCCGGTTCAACCCGGAATATGCCGAAATGGGTCTGCGTAGCCAGGTTTCCGGCTCCATTGACCTTCCCCTCGAAGAGCTGATCGATCGCAAGATCTATCGCTTCGTCGGCCACGCGGCGGCTTACGCCTACCTGGCCATGAAAGACGCCATCACCGACTCCGGTCTGACCGATGAGCAAGTCTCCAACCCGCGCACTGGCTTGATCGCCGGTTCCGGTGGTGCCTCCACGCTGAACCAGATGGAAGCACTGGACATCCTGCGCGAGAAAGGCGTGAAACGCGTTGGCCCATACCGTGTGACACGGACCATGAGCAGCACAGTTTCCGCTTGCCTGGCCACGCCGTTCAAGATCAAGGGCCTGAACTACTCCATCGCTTCTGCCTGCGCCACCAGTGCTCACTGCATCGGTAACGCCATGGAACAGATCCAGATGGGCAAGCAGGACATCGTGTTCGCCGGCGGCGGTGAAGAAGAGCATTGGAGCCAGTCGTTCCTGTTCGACGCCATGGGCGCATTGTCCAGCCAGTACAACGAAACCCCGGAAAAAGCTTCCCGTGCCTACGACGCCAAGCGTGACGGTTTCGTCATTGCCGGCGGTGGCGGCATGGTCGTTGTCGAAGAGCTGGAACACGCTCTGGCTCGCGGCGCGAAGATCTACGCGGAAATCGTTGGCTACGGCGCGACCTCCGACGGCTATGACATGGTCGCTCCAAGCGGCGAAGGTGCCATCCGCTGCATGCAGATGGCCATGTCCACCGTCGATACGCCGATCGACTACCTGAACACCCACGGCACTTCGACTCCGGTCGGCGATGTCGCGGAGATGAAAGGTGTGCGTGAAGTATTCGGTGCCAATGCTCCGGCCATCAGCTCCACCAAGAGCCTGTCGGGTCACTCCCTGGGCGCCGCCGGCGTTCACGAAGCGATCTACTGCATGCTGATGATGGAAGGCAACTTCATGGCGGGTTCCGCCAACATCGACGAACTGGACCCGGAAGTGGCTGACATGCCAATCCTGACCAAGACTCGCGAAGACGCCACCATCAACACAGTGATGAGCAACAGCTTTGGTTTCGGTGGCACTAACGCCACCTTGGTACTGAAGCGCTGGGCCGGTAAGTAATACCCGCCCTGCTACGCCGCACATGAAAACGCCCCGACTGGTTCGGGGCGTTTTTTTTGCAAACAGATAAATTCGCCACGGCCCCTGTAGCAGCTGGCGAAGCCTGCGTTCGGCGACGAAGTCGTCGTCAATTCGGTACACGCGGTATGCTTGATTCATGGAGGCGACTGGTTTTACGACGACTTCGTCGCCGAACGCAGGCTTCGCCAGCTGCTACAAGAATCGTGCGTGACCTGCAGTTTTGCTCATTGCCAACATGAAGCTTTTGTCATGAAACTTAACGGCCTGCGACCGAATGTCGCGGATTTGGCGGGTTGAAGGACTTTTGCAAAATCTGCAACTGTCCGTTACGAAATCTGGTCGTTTACTTAGCAAGCTATCCAAACTTATAACAGAGTCCTGCACATGCCTTGGTGCAGGTAACTGAGATTGGAGCTAGCAGATGACTGTAAAAGTAACTGAACGCGACGATTCACATATGTCTCATGAAGGCGTAGCCGCCGGCATCCGTATCTGGGATGTGCACCAACAAGACTTGCTCGTGGGGATGTTCCATTCCGAGACCGATGCCCACAACTACAAATGCGAACTGGAAACACTGGAACAGCAACGTGAACAACTGTCCGCCTAGGACCTGCTCATATGCAATTACAGCATTGAAAACGACAAACCCCGCCAATGAGCGGGGTTTGTCTTTGTGGAGCCTTAAGCCCTTACCACATCAGATCGTCAGGGATCTGATAGGCCGCGTACGGATCGTCTTCGGTCGCTACTTCTTCGGTCTGCACATTCATTTGCACGATGCGCTGTGGATCGCGCTCCTGGATCTTCAAGGCGGCTTCACGCGGGATCACTTCGTAACCGCCGCCATGGTGCACGATTGCCAGCGAACCGCTGCTGAGCTTGTTGCGCATCAGCGTGTTGACGGAGATGCGCTTGACCTTCTTGTCGTCGACGAAGTTGTAGTAATCCTCAGTCGTCAGCTTGGGCAGACGCGAGACTTCGATCAATTGCTTGATCTGCGCGGCACGGGCTTTCGCCTCGGCCTTTTCCTGCTGCTGACGGTTCAACTCCTGGTCGCGCTTGACCTTTTCAGCCAACGCTTCCTGGGCGGCACGTTGCTGCGAGTCGTCGAGTTCGATCTGACCTTTGTGGGCCAGGCGTTGCTGTTTCTGCTTCTCTTTGCCGACCTGTTTGGCCTGCTTCTGATTGACCAGCCCTGCTTTGAGCAACTGGTCGCGAAGGGAAATGCTCATGGTGCTTAATACTCACTTAGGCAACTGCTCAACCGCAGCTGGGCAAATTCTTTTCCTGACGTTTGGCTTCGCCCCACAAGGCGTCCAACTCTTCGAGGGTGCAATCTTCCATGGGACGGTGGGTGTCGCGCAATGCCTGTTCGATAAATCGGAAGCGTCTTTCAAACTTGTTGTTGGCGCCGCGCAGTGCGGATTCCGGGTCGACCTTGAGATGACGGGCCAGATTGACCACGGAAAACAACAGGTCGCCCACTTCATCGGCAATGGCTACCGAGTCGTTGTCGGCCATGGCTTCGAGCACTTCATCAAGCTCTTCGCGGACTTTATCCAGCACCGGCAAAGCATCCGGCCAGTCGAAACCGACCTGCCCGGCGCGCTTCTGCAATTTGGCCGAACGTGACAAGGCCGGCAATGCGGCGGGCACGTCGTCGAGCAAGGACAACTGCTCGGGGGCTGATGACTGCTCGGCCCGCTCCTGGGCCTTGATCTCTTCCCAGCGCTGCTTGACCTGTTCTTCGCTCAGGCGCGGAACATCCAGCGGCGCGTACAGATCCCCGGTAGGAAACACGTGAGGGTGACGACGAATCAGCTTGCGGGTGATGCTGTCGACCACACCGTCGAACTCGAAGCGCCCTTCTTCCCGAGCCAACTGGCTGTAGTAAACCACCTGGAACAGCAAATCCCCCAATTCACCCTGCAAGTGATCGAAGTCACCGCGCTCGATGGCGTCGGCCACCTCGTAGGCTTCTTCAAGGGTGTGCGGGACGATGGTCGCGTAGGTTTGCTTGATGTCCCACGGGCAACCGTACTGCGGGTCGCGTAGGCGATTCATCAGGTGGAGCAGGTCTTCAAGGCTGTACATCAGTTTCTCTCGTTAGAACCGATCTCTGTAGGAGCTGCCGCAGGCTGCGATCTTTTGATCTTGATCTTTTAAATCAAAAGATCGCAGCCTGCGGCAGCTCCTACAGTGGAAACCGACCGCCGCTTTACGGCGTACGGTTACGCCGCGTTTCGATGATGTTCGGCAACTGCGAAATGCGCCCCAGCAACCGTCCCAACGCATCCAGCCCCGGAATCTCGATGGTCAGGGACATCAGTGCAGTGTTGTCCTCTTTGTTCGAGCGGGTGTTGACCGCCAGTACGTTGATGCGCTCGTTGAGCAGCACCTGCGAAACGTCACGCAGCAAACCTGACCGGTCATAGGCGCGGATAATGATGTCCACCGGGTAGGTGAGCACCGGCACCGGGCCCCAGCTGACCTGGATGATGCGCTCTGGCTCGCGTCCGCCCAATTGCAGCACCGAGGCGCAGTCCTGACGGTGAATGCTCACACCGCGACCCTGGGTGATGTAACCGACGATCGCATCCCCCGGCAACGGCTGGCAGCAGCCCGCCATCTGGGTCATGAGGTTGCCGACACCCTGGATCTGGATATCGCCACGCTTGCCTGGCTTGTAACCCGTCGCCTTGCGCGGAATCAGCTCAAGCTGTTCATTGCCACGTTCCGGCTCGACCAGTTGCTGCGCCAGATTGACCAGCTGCGCCAGACGCAAATCGCCGGCACCCAGGGCGGCGTACATGTCCTCGGCGGTCTTCATGTTGGCCTTGTCAGCCAGCTTGTCGAAGTCCACCGCGGGCAGACCGAGACGGTTGAGTTCGCGCTCGAGCAAGGTTTTACCGGCCGCGACGTTCTGGTCACGGGCCTGCAATTTGAACCAGTGGACAATCTTCGCCCGGGCCCGCGAGGTGGTCACGTAACCCAGGTTAGGGTTCAGCCAGTCACGGCTTGGCGTGCCATGCTTGCTGGTGATGATCTCGACCTGCTCACCGGTCTGCAGGCTGTAGTTGAGCGGCACGATGCGCCCGTTGATCTTGGCGCCTCGGCAGTTGTGGCCGATTTCGGTATGCACCCGGTACGCGAAGTCCAGCGGCGTTGCACCTTTGGGCAAGTCGATGGCGTGGCCGTCCGGGGTGAAGATATAGACCCGGTCAGGTTCGATATCGACACGCAGCTGTTCCGCCAGCCCACCGATATCACCCAGTTCTTCATGCCACTCGAGTACCTGACGCAACCACGAGATTTTCTCTTCGTAGTGGTTGGAACCGGATTTGACGTCGGTGCCCTTGTACTTCCAGTGCGCACACACGCCCAACTCGGCCTCTTCGTGCATGGCGTGGGTGCGAATCTGCACTTCCAGCACCTTGCCTTCAGGACCGATTACCGCCGTGTGCAATGAGCGGTAGCCGTTCTCTTTCGGGTTGGCGATGTAGTCATCGAATTCTTTCGGGATGTGCCGCCACAAGGTGTGGACAATGCCCAGCGCGGTGTAGCAATCGCGCATCTCCGGCACCAGCACGCGAACGGCGCGCACGTCATAGATCTGGCTGAACTCCAGACCCTTGCGCTGCATTTTGCGCCAGATCGAATAGATGTGTTTGGCCCGGCCGCTGATGTCGGCATCGACCCCGGTGGCCTGCAATTCGACTTTCAGCTGGTTCATCACATCGGCGATGAAGCGCTCGCGATCCAGGCGCCGCTCGTGGAGCAGCTTGGCGATCTGCTTGTACTGGTCGGGTTCGAGGTAACGGAAGGACAAGTCCTCCAGCTCCCACTTGATGTGACCGATACCGAGACGGTGAGCCAGGGGCGCATAAATGTCGAAGACTTCACGGGCCACACGGTTGCGCTTTTCATCGTCGGCGGTTTTGACCGCACGGATCGCGCAGGTGCGTTCGGCCAGCTTGATCAGCGCGACACGCACGTCATCGACCATCGCCACGAGCATCTTGCGCAGGTTTTCCACCTGGCCTTGAGTGCCCAGCACCAGGGACTGGCGAGGGCTCAAGCTGGCGCTGATTGCCGCCATGCGCAAAACGCCGTCGATGAGTTTGGCGACCACCGGACCGAAGCGCTGGCTGACTGCCGGCAACTGGATCTGGCCTTCGCGCACGCCGCGGTACAAGATTGCGGCGACCAACGAATCCTGGTCGAGTTTGAGGTCGGCGAGGATCTCGGCGATCTCAAGGCCCGTACGGAAACTCGAGGTCCCTTCGGACCATAGATTCTTCGCCGCATTGGCCTGTTGTTCAGACGCGCGGGCGAACTCGCACGCTTCTTTCAAGGCTTCGCGATCCAGTGCCAGATCGACACTGACCGCATGATCGAGCCAAGCCTCGAGATTGATACTGCCGTCGGTGTTGATCGGCTGGTGTGCTCTCACCTGTACCATCTTGCTTACCTTCCCTACGACGCAGATTCAATGCGTCAATCGCTGACCTTCGTTGCCCGCGCGCCCGCGTCGGGGCAGGTGCGCGGCTACACGGGCGGACCAGTCGGACCAGACGAGCATCCTAGCTCGCTTCAAATAACGCCATGGCCTCGACATGTGCCGTCTGAGGAAACATATCGAGAATCCCGGCACGTTTTAACCGGTAGCCCTGCTTGATCAATTCGACCGTATCGCGCGCCAGCGTTGCCGGGTTGCACGATACATATACCAATCGCTCGGCGCCCAGGGACTTGAGCTTGCGCACAACCTCAAAAGCACCGTCACGCGGTGGGTCCAAGAGTACCGCACAAAAGCCTTCGACCGCCCACTCGGCATCGGTCAAAGGCTGGGATAAATCGGCCTGAAAAAAACGAGTGTTATGCAGATTGTTGCTGGCAGCGTTGGCGGCTGCCCGCTCGACCATCGTCTGCACACCTTCTACCGCCACCACTTCACGGACAGCCTTGGCCAAGGGCAAGGCAAAATTGCCCAAGCCACAGAACAGGTCAAGAACGCGTTCATTTGCTTTCGGCTCAAGCCAACTCAGCGCCTGGGCGACCATGGCCTCGTTGACAGCCGCGTTGACCTGGATGAAGTCCCCCGGCCGATACGCCAGATCCAGATCCCACTGTTCAAGACGATAGCCCAGGACTTGATCAGCCTCGACCGGGTAAGGCTCGCCTTCACCGTGAAGCCACAACTGGGCTTCGTGAAAAGCGCAGAAATCCTTGAGAATGGTCATGTCGGCGTCGGACAACGGCGCCATGTGCCGCAGCAGAACCGCCAGCTTCGTGCCGCTAAACAACTCCACATGCCCGAGCGCCTGTGGCTTGCTCAGTCGCCGCAGCATTTCCGGCAAGCGGTTCATGATCGGTTGCAAAGGCTGTACCAGCACCGGGCATTCGTTGATCGCAACGATGTCCTGACTGCCAGCCGCACGGAAACCGACTTCAAGTTTTTTCGCCTTCATGTCCCATCGCACCGCCACGCGGGCGCGACGACGGTAACCGAATTCCGGACCGCTCAACGGCGCTGCCCACTCTTGAGGTTCGACACCGGCAACCTTCAATAATTGCTCGGCGAGCATGCGCTGTTTCAGGGCGAGTTGTTCATCGTGAGGCAGATGCTGCACGCTGCAACCGCCGCAGCGACCGGCATGCGGGCAGGGAGCAGGACGACGCAGTTCGCTGGTTTGAAAAACCCGTTCGGTGCGTGCTTCGACCACTTTGCCGTGGGCACCCAGCACGCGCGCTTCAACTTCCTCACCGGCCAGTGCGCCGATGACGAACCAGGTGCGACCTTCGAAAAATGCGATACCGCGACCGTCATTAGCCAGGCGCTCGATGGTCAGGCGCTGCTTTTTGCCGGTCGGGATTTGTGGGGCCTTGCTGCCGCCAGTCGGCTGGAAACGCAGACCTCTCTCGTGCTTGGCCATCAGTTGGGCGCGTCGAAAATGCCGGTCGACAAGTAACGGTCGCCACGGTCGCAGATGATCGCGACGATCACCGCGTTTTCAACTTCTTTGGACAAGCGCAACATCGCGGCCACGGCACCGCCCGAGGACACGCCGCAGAAGATCCCTTCTTCGCGAGCCAGGCGACGGGTCACGTCTTCAGCTTCGCTTTGGGCCATGTCGACGATCCGGTCCACTCGATCGGCCTGGTAGATCTTCGGCAAATACTCTTGTGGCCAGCGACGGATGCCCGGAATCGCCGAGCCTTCCATCGGTTGAAGGCCGACGATCTGCACGCTGTCGCTCTGTTCTTTCAGATAGCGCGAAACGCCCATGATGGTGCCGGTGGTGCCCATCGAGCTGACGAAATGAGTGATGGTGCCCTCGGTCTGCCGCCAGATTTCCGGGCCGGTGGTGGTGTAGTGCGCTTCAGGGTTGTCACCGTTGGCGAACTGATCCAGCACCTTGCCACGACCTTCGGCCTCCATGCGCTGGGCCAGATCGCGAGCGCCTTCCATGCCTTCTTCCTGGGTGACCAGGATAAGTTCGGCACCATAGGCGGTCATGGCGGCCTTGCGCTCGGCGCTGGAATTGTCCGGCATGATCAGGATCATCTTGTAACCCTTGATCGCGGCGGCCATGGCCAGCGCAATCCCGGTGTTACCCGAAGTCGCTTCGATCAACGTATCGCCAGCGTGAATCTGCCCGCGCAACTCGGCACGGGTGATCATCGACAGCGCAGGACGGTCCTTGACCGAACCCGCCGGGTTATTCCCCTCAAGCTTGAGCAAAAGAGTATTGCTGGTGGCGCCAGGCAGGCGCTGCAAACGAACCAGCGGGGTGTTGCCGACGCAATCGGCGATGGTTGGGTACTGCAAGGTCATGGCGTATTCGCAATCCAGACTGCGGGGGCGCCTATCATACCGGCAAACCTTGCAACCCCATATCACGCAAAGTGCGGTGCTTATGGCTTGTAGGAATAAGGGCGAAGTTTTGTGCGGGATGTGCGGGCCTCATCGCGGGCAAGCCCACTCCCACAAGGTCGGCTGGATCACACAATCCGTGATCGACAGACATTCACCGCGGGGTTGTTCGCGAAGGCGGCATCATTGTCCTCCCCTGCATCAGCCACCAGCCGCACATTCAGCCGCAACCCGGTCCCGGTGTTCTGCGCCCAGATTTCGCCGCCCTGCCGCTGCACGGCATTTCTCGCAATGCTTAACCCCAGCCCAAACCCGCCATTCCCTGGTCTCGAACCGTCGAGCCGGGTAAACGGCAAGAAAATTCGCTCCAGATCGGTTTCAGCCACCCCGCCGCCCTCGTCTTCCAGCCACAAGTGCCAAAATTCGCCGTCACGTCGACCTCCCAGCGTCACTACCCCGCCGATGGGCGAGTGTCGTACCGCGTTGCGCAGAATATTTTCCAGTGCCTGGGCCAACGTATTGAGATTGCCGCGGACCCAGCAAGATGAGTCCACCGTGCACTGCAACCGGGCCATCGACCAACAGCTTTCATAGCAGGCATTTTCCGTGAGCATCTCCCACAACGCCTGGATTTGAATCGCCTCATCGGGTAACGGCGCGCGTTCGGTATCAAGCCACGCCAATTGCAACGTGTCGTCCACCAGGCGCTGCATGCCATCGACCTCCCGGCCTATACGCTCACGCAATTGCGCCAGGCTTTGTTCGCTTTCGCTGGCTACTCGCAGGCGGCTGAGCGGCGTGCGTAATTCGTGGGACAGGTCGCGCAGCAATTGTTGCTGCAAGGCCACCGTGGATTGCAGCCGCTCGGACATGTGGTCGAAAGCCCTGCCCAATTCTCCCAGCTCATCCTGACGATTGGTCGTGCGGCTCGACAGGCGTACACCCAACTGATCGGCACGCCAGGCATTGGCCTGTTCGCGCAGGTTATTCAGCGGAACCACCAATAGCCGATACAACCCGACGCACAGCAGCAGGGTGAACAGCCCCGGGATCACGCCGTTGGTAATCACCCGCCAAAACACCCGGTATTGACCGGGCACAAAGCGTTGGGGCAGTTCGATCACCAGGCTGCCGGCAGAAGAATTTTCTGGAAAGGGGACGCGCATCCATGGCAGTCCTTTCTTGTGGATCGGCCAGTCGAGGCCGCGCAGAAAGGTCAGGTGCTGGACGTCCTTGTCCGATATTTCCTGGCTGCTCAATGATTGCAAGTCACCACTGATGACACCGACCCAGCCCGATTCACGCTGCGGCATGCTTTGCAGAAAGCTATCGACGCCAGCCCGCCCGCCCTGCGTCCAGGCCTGCTCGGCCTCGGCGGCGTAGCGCGTCAAAGTGCCCCGGGCGTCGTCCGAGAGGAATTGGTTGCGCTCCTCCATGTACCGGCCCCAGGACCAACTGAGCCAGATCATCAGCAGACAAAAGGCCACCAGCAGGAAGGCCAGTTTCCAGAACAGGGAATGCCGGCCCGGCAGGTCAGACCACTTCATCGCTGGCACTCAATACATAGCCTTTGCCCCAGACCGTGCGCACTTCGCGCTCGGTATAGCCGATGGCCTTGAGCTTGCGGCGGATCTGGCTGATATGCATGTCCAGGCTGCGGTCATGAGCCGCGTAACCACGTTGCAGGACTTGCTGATAAAGGAAGGCTTTGCTCAACACTTCATCGCCGTTGCGGTTCAGTGTTTCCAGCAACCGAAACTCGCTACGGGTCAGACCGGCCGCCTTGTCGCAGTAGAAGACCTCAAAACACTGATCGTCGAAACGCAGGCTGTCGGTCGCAGGCGCAACGACGATGGGCGCGGGCCGGCGGTCAAGCGCTACACGCCGCAGGATCGCTTCTATGCGTACCCGCAACTCAACCATGCTGAAGGGTTTTGGCAGGTAGTCATCCGCGCCCAGTTGAAAGCCGCTGATGCGATCCGCCTCGGCCCCAAGCGCAGACATCAGCAACACCGGGGTGGAGTGGCTCTCGCGCAATTGTGTCAGCGCTTTCAATCCGTCCAGTCCCGGCAGCAGAATATCCATCAACACCACATCGAACGCTTGCGCGCGCGCCATGTTCAGCCCTTCCTGACCGTTTTTGCACCAGGTCACCTGGAAGCCGTTGCGGCCCAAATGCTCATGCACGTATGCACCGAGCACGAGGTCGTCCTCAATGGCGAGGATGCGTGGATGATCAATAGAGATGGGAGTCATGAGTATCTGCAAATAATTCTCAGTTGGCGATTATTCAAGATTGCCTCGCCTTGGGCAACCCAAGGTTTGCCCAAGACGCCAACAGGCGGTACGGACCGACGACTGACCCGTTCAATTTTACGAAGAAGGGCTGCCTGCAAATCGCTACACTGCGCAGGTGGCGCCTACCGGACGTAAGCGCAGGTCATTTAATAGCTGGATGCAGGAGAGATGCGTGCTCAAGAAACTCGGAATTAAAGGCCGCGTGCTGTTGCTGACCCTGTTGCCGACCAGCCTGATGGCGTTGGTCCTGGGGGGCTATTTCACCTGGATGCAGCAGTCCGACCTGCAGACCCAGCTTATGCAGCGTGGCGAAATGATCGCCGAGCAACTGGCGCCGCTGGTGGCACCCGCCATGGGCCACAAGAACAACGAACTGCTGGAACGCATCGCCACGCAATCCCTGGAGCAACCGGATGTTCGCGCAGTGTCCTTCCTCGCGCCGGACCGTACCCTGCTCGCCCATGCGGGCCCGACCATGCTCAACAAGGCGCCCCAGGGCAACGGTTCGCAATTGCTGCGCCGCAGTGGCAACGATGCGACGCGTTACCTGCTGCCAGTGTTCGGCAAACACCGCAACCTCGCCGGCGATGTGATTCCTGCAGAAGCTGAACGGTTGCTCGGCTGGGTAGAACTGGAGCTGTCACACAACGGCATGCTGTTGCGCGGTTACCGCAGCCTGTTCGCCAGCCTGCTGTTGATCGCTGCGGGGCTGGGCGGTGCCGCGCTGCTGGCGCTGCGCATGGGTCGAACCATCAACCGACCGTTGAGCCAGATCAAGCAAGCCGTCTCCCAGCTCAAGGACGGTCACCTGGAAACCCGACTGCCGCCCCTCGGCAGTCAGGAACTGGATGAACTGGCGTCCGGGATCAATCGCATGGCGGGCACCCTGCAAAACGCCCAGGAAGAATTGCAGCACAGCGTCGACCAGGCCACCGAAGACGTGCGCCAGAACCTTGAAACCATCGAAATCCAGAACATCGAGCTGGACCTGGCGCGCAAGGAAGCCCTGGAGGCAAGCCGGATCAAGTCCGAGTTCCTGGCCAACATGAGCCATGAAATCCGCACACCGCTCAACGGGATCCTCGGCTTCACTCATCTGCTGCAAAAAAGCGAACTGACGCCGCGCCAGCTGGATTACCTGGGCACCATCGAAAAGTCTGCCGACAGCCTGTTGGGGATCATCAACGAGATTCTCGACTTCTCGAAGATCGAGGCCGGCAAACTGGTGCTCGACCACATTCCGTTCAACCTGCGGGATCTGCTGCAGGACACGCTGACGATCCTCGCCCCCGCCGCCCACGCCAAGCAGCTGGAACTGGTGAGCCTGGTGTATCGGGATACGCCGCTGTCGCTGGTGGGCGATCCGCTGCGGCTCAAGCAAATACTGACCAACCTCGTCAGCAACGCGATCAAGTTCACCCGCGAAGGCACCATCGTCGCCCGTGCCATGCTCGAGGACGAACACGAAGACAGCGTGCAATTGCGCATCAGCATTCAAGACACAGGGATTGGCCTGTCGAGCCAGGACGTGCGCGCCCTGTTCCAGGCGTTCAGTCAGGCGGATAACTCGTTGTCGCGCCAACCCGGTGGTACTGGTCTGGGGCTGGTAATTTCCAAACGGCTGATCGAGCAAATGGGCGGCGAGATCGGGGTCGACAGCACACCGGGGGAAGGTTCGGAATTCTGGATCAGCCTGAGCCTGCCCAAGACCCGCGACGACGCCGAAGACCTGCCAGGCCCACCGCTGCTGGGGCGTCGGGTGGCGGTCCTGGAGAATCACGAATTGGCACGCCAGGCCTTGCAGCATCAGCTGGAAGATTGCGGCCTCGCTGTCACGCCATTCAATACCCTGGAAAGCCTGACCAATGGCGTTACCGGTGCGCATCAGACCGATCAGGCGATCGACCTGGCGGTACTTGGCATCACCAGCAACGACATGCCGCCAGAACGCCTCAACCAACACATCTGGGACCTGGAACATCTGGGCTGCAAGGTGCTCGTGCTGTGCCCGACCACCGAGCAGACGCTGTTCCATCTGTCCGTACCCAACCCGCACAGTCAGCTTCAGGCCAAGCCGGCCTGCACCCGCAAACTGCGCCGAGCCTTGTCCGACCTGGTCAACCCGCGCCAGGTGCGTAACGAGCCGGGGGAACCGCTGTCCAGCCGCGCCCCGAAAGTGCTGTGTGTCGACGACAATCCCGCCAACCTTCTTCTGGTGCAAACCTTGCTCGAAGACATGGGCGCCAAGGTGCTGGCCGTGGAAAGTGGATACGCGGCGGTCAAAGCCGTGCAGAACGAGACCTTCGACCTGGTGCTGATGGACGTGCAGATGCCCGGCATGGATGGGCGCCAGAGCACCGAGGCCATTCGTCAGTGGGAAAGCGAGCGGCACTGCACGCCTTTGCCCATCGTCGCGCTGACCGCTCACGCCATGGCCAACGAAAAGCGTGCCTTGTTGCAAAGTGGCATGGACGATTACCTGACCAAGCCCATCAGTGAACGGCAATTGGCCCAGGTGGTTTTGAAATGGAGTGGTCTGGCGCTGCGCAACCACGGGCCCGAGCGTTCCGGTGACGGACATGCTGGTGCACACGAGTTGCAGGTGCTCGATCACGAAGAGGGCCTGCGTCTGGCCGCCGGTAAGGCGGATCTGGCGGCTGACATGCTGGCGATGTTGCTCGCCTCGCTTGAAGCCGACCGCGAGGCCATCCGCTTTGCCCGGGATACCGATGACAACAACGCCTTGATCGAACGCGTCCATCGCCTGCATGGCGCGACACGTTATTGCGGCGTCCCGCAATTACGCGCTGCCTGCCAGCGCAGTGAAACCCTGCTCAAGCGACAGGACCCGAAAGCCTATAGCGCACTGGAAGAGCTTGACCGGGCCATCAACCGTCTGGCCGCGCATGCGCGTATCAATGCTTGATGTAACGTAGGTATTCGCCTAACCGCCGTTCCCTGTAGCAGCTGGCGAAGCCTGCGTTCGGCGGCGAAGCCGTCGTAAATTCGTCAAATGCGGTTCATCTGAAGCACCGAGGTCACCAGTTTTACGACGGCTTCGCCGCCGAACGCAGGCTTCGCCAGCTGCTACAAAAGCGTGAAGCGTGAAGCGTCAAAGCTTGAAAATTTCCAGGAGGACAGCATGCGCACCATTCTTTTCAGCAGCCAGAATTACGACCGCGAGAGTTTTCTCGCTGCAAAACTGCCCGACGGCATCGAGTTGCAGTTTCAATCGGCGCGATTGAGCGTCGATACCGTGGCATTGGCGGAGCATCACGAGGTGGTCTGCGCCTTCATCAATGATGACTTGAGCGCGCCTGTGCTCGAATGCCTGGCCGCCGGTGGTACCCGACTGATCGCCCTGCGCTCGGCGGGTTACAACCATGTCGATCTGGCAGTCGCCAAGCGCCTGGGACTGGCCATTGTGCGGGTCCCGGCCTATTCGCCGCATGCAGTAGCCGAGCATGCGGTGGCATTGATCCTTGCGCTCAACCGTCGTTTGCACCGCGCGTACAACCGCACCCGCGAAGGCGATTTCAGTTTGCATGGGCTGACGGGCTTCGACCTGGTGGGCAAGACGGTCGGCGTGGTGGGCACAGGGCAGATCGGCGCAACCTTCGCGAAAATCATGCACGGGTTTGGCTGCGAGTTGCTGGCCTACGACCCCTACCCCAATCCCGACGTCGAAGCCCTCGGCGCCCGCTACCTGAGCTTGCCGGAACTGTTGGCCCAGGCGCAGATCATCAGCCTGCACTGCCCGCTTAACGAACAGAGCAAGTATTTGATCAACAGCGAGTCACTGGCACACATGCAGCCTGGGGCGATGCTGATCAACACCGGACGCGGCGGTCTGGTGGACACGCCTGCACTGATCGACGCACTGAAGGACGGTCGACTGGGCTATCTGGGGCTGGATGTGTATGAGGAAGAGGCCCAGCTGTTTTTTGAAGACCGCTCGGACCTGCCACTGCAAGACGATGTGCTGGCGCGCCTGCTGACCTTTCCAAACGTGATCATCACGGCGCATCAAGCCTTCCTGACCCGCGAAGCACTGGGCGCCATTGCCACGACCACGCTGCAGAACATCGCGGCCTGGGCGGATGGAAAGCCGCAGAATCTTGTGGCTGCCGGCTGAACCAGATCGAAGGTCACTTGCCCGCTCCATGCTGCGGCGATGTCCGTGCTAGCATGCCGCGCATATTTGGAGGACCCATGGCCGAACACGATTTTCGCTATACCCTGATGAACCCGCAACACACCCTCACCGAATGCCGCGCCCTTGTGCCTGGGCGTTATCAGGTCACCGGTAACGGTGGTTCGATTCGCAACAACGACGTGCTGGTCGTGACCCTCAAAGGCAGCAAGGACCTGTCCATGCGCCTGACCGTCGAAACGGTTCGCCACTTGATCAATCCACCGGGCCAATGGGTCGCGGTTGCGAGTGGTCCGGTGTTCGGCGAATTGGCCATCCACACCTGGAAAGTCAATTGCGACAGCTGCGCCAAAGAGCTGAGCTTTGAGTTCGCCGTCGACGCCAAGCTGGGCAACAAGGCTGAAAAACCGGCCGCCACCGCGCGGATTGCCGAGCTGGGCTGGACCACTGTCGGCGAGAAGCACCTGTGCCCGAAATGCCAGGAGCCTGCGTGATGAAACGCCTCGCTATGACCGCGATGGTGGGTGCCAGCCTGATGGGCTGCGCCGCCGAGCCGGTGCAACTGCAACAGAACCGCAGCTACATTCTGGAATGGATTGGCGAACGTCCGCTGATGGATTACAGCCACTTGACCATCACCCTCGGTGAAGATGGTCGAGCCTACGGCAACGGCGGCTGTAACCATTGGTTCGCGCCCTATACGCTGGAAGGCGACAAGCTGAGCTTCGGCAAGATTGGCAGCACGCGCAAACTGTGTGCGCCTGCGCTGATGGAACAGGAAAAACGCTTTTTGCAGGCACTGGAAAATGTGCAGCGTTGGGACATTTCGCCCATCGAGCAGATGCGCTTCTGGCCCGCCGAAGGCAAGCCGCTGCGCTGGTGGCTTGAAGAGGGTTGATCACCTCTGCTGAACCCGGCTGACTTACTGTGGCAAGGGGATTTTGTGCTCAGCGGCTTTTGTGGCGAGGGGATTCATCCCCGTTGGGTTGCGAAGCGACCCCAAAAAAGGGACCGCTGCGCAGTCCAACGGGGATGAATCCCCTCGCCACAAAAGCCCCGTACCACAAAAAGCCCCTGCCATCTGCGCAATCAATTAGTTGCCTGCAACGCCTCAAGCTTCGCCATCACACCCGCCGCCGTCTGCTCACCCATCAACTGCTCACGCACCTTGCCCTTGTCATCGATGATGTAGGTCACGGGTAACGCTTCGCTGCGCGGCACTTCGAACAGCTCGGCCGGATCCTGGGCCAGCACGGTGAACTTGATCCCCAGCTTCTCGCTGGCGCTTTTCAGCTCTTCGCCCTGCACATTATCGAAGTTGACCCCGAACACATCGATCTTCTTGCCCTTGAGCTGCTCGGCCAAGGTATTCAACTCGGGTATCTCGGTTCGGCAAGGCCCGCACCATTCCGCCCAGTAATTGAGCACCAGCCATTGCTTGTCCAGACGGTCGGCGGCGACTTTCTGGCCGTTCTGGTCGATTCCGTAATCATTGCCACAGCCCCCCAGCAGTAACGTGCCGAAGATCGCCAATGCCGCTGCCAGTCGTCTAGTCATGTCGTAATCCTTGTCAAAAAAAGAATACCGCCGCGACCCATTGCCTCTCCAGGTTCTGGAATACGCGCTGCACAGTTAGAATAGCCGCCACCTTACGCAAGATGCGACCCGCACATGACCGATCTGACGCTTTATCACAACCCGCGCTGCTCGAAATCCCGCGGTGCGCTCGAACTGCTCCAAGCCCGTGGCCTGACCCCGACCGTGGTCCGGTACCTGGAAACGCCGCTGGATGCCGCGCAAATCCAGAACCTGCTGGGCAAACTGGGCATCAGTGCCCGGCAATTGCTGCGCACCGGTGAAGACGAATACAAAACGCTCAACCTGGCTGACAGCAGCTTGAGCGAGGCGCAATTGATCGCCGCTATCGCTGCCCACCCGAAACTCATGGAGCGACCGATTCTGGAAGCAGGCGACAAAGCCGTCATCGGGCGTCCTCCGGAGAATGTGCTGGAGTTGTTGCCGTGAGCGCGCCGTATATTCTGGTGCTGTATTACAGCCGTAGCGGTTCGACCAACGAAATGGCCCGGCAGATTGCCCGTGGTGTCGAACAGTCGGGAATGGAAGCGCGTCTGCGTACCGTGCCGGCGATCTCTACCGAGTGCGAAGCTGTGTCCCCGGACATTCCGGACGAAGGCGCGCTGTACGCCAGCCTCGACGACCTGAAAAACTGCGCCGGCCTGGCCCTTGGCAGCCCGACGCGTTTTGGCAACATGGCCGCGCCGCTCAAGTACTTCCTCGACGGCACCAGCAACCTCTGGCTGACCGGCGCGCTGGTCGGCAAACCGGCGGGCGTTTTCACCTCCACCGCGAGCCTGCACGGTGGTCAGGAAACCACGCTGCTGTCGATGATGCTGCCCTTGCTGCACCACGGCATGCTGATTACGGGCCTGCCTTACAGCGAATCGGCATTGCTGGAAACCCGTGGCGGCGGCACGCCCTATGGCGCCAGTCACCACGCCGGCGCCGATGGCAAAAGCGGCTTGAATGAACATGAGGTCGCACTGTGTCGGGCCTTGGGCTTGCGACTGGCCAAGACCGCGCAAAAGCTGGGGAACTGACGTGGCCAAGAAGCCGAAGATTTTGCCTTCCATTGAATGGCTCGAACCACGGGTCAAAGCGATGCGAGCCATCAGCCTGCTGTGTTTTCTGGGCTTGGTGGGTTTGCTCTGCGTGTATTACCTGGCGGTCGCCGATCTGCACGGGGCGCGGCCATGGGTGATCCTGCTGATCGAACTGGTACCGCTGCTGTTGCTGGCGCCGGGGATGATCGTTGGCAGCGCGCGCGGGCATTCCTGGATGTGCTTTGTGGTGAACCTGTATTTCATCAAGGGCGCACTGGCGGCGTTTGACCCGAACCGGCAGCTGTTTGGTTTGCTGGAGATGGGCGCGAGCCTGGCGGTGTTTTGCTCGGCGCTGCTGTATGTGCGGTGGCGGTTTCAGCTGAATCGCAAGCTCGCAGGCGAAGGCGAGATCTCTGCCGCCTGACAGATTGCAATCGCCAGCAGGCTAGCTCCCACAGGGGATTTGTGTGCTCCACAGATCCAATGTGGGAGCCAGCCTGCTGGCGATTGGAACAACTCGGTCTTTAATGATTGACGGTATACGCCAGCATCATCGATATCTGGCTCATCGGCCGCCCACCGCTCTGTTCATGCCACTGATTGAACACATCCTGCACCAACGCCAGATCCCGCTGACTGGTCGGCACTTTGTCGACGATCTTCTGCGCATTCAACCCCGCCACCACGTCGTAGCTCGGCACAAACGTGTCCTTGCCGACCATCCGCAGGAAGCGCGGTGCCGACAACCCGCCCAATTGATGACCGCGCTTTTTCAGGTAGGTCCACAAACCGACAATATCGGTCACCGGCCAGTCGGCGATCAGCGCACCGAAACTGCCTTTTTCATGCTCGACGTCGAGGATGAACTGCGCATTGCGCGGCACGCTCTTGAGTTTGCCCAGATGGCGAATGATCCGCGCGTCCTGCATCAGGCGCTCAAGATGTTCAGCACTCATCAGCACGACTTTCTCAGGGTCGAACTTGAAGAACACTTCTTCGAAGGCCGGCCACTTGGCGTCCACCAGGCTGTGTTTGAGCCCGGCGCGGAAAACGCGCAGTGCCATGGTGGAGAGGTAGCGGTCGTCGCTGATCTTGCGCAATTGCGCGGGGGTCTTGGGAACGGGCAGATGGGCTTCCAGTTCAGCTGCCGAACCGAAGCGGTTCAGACAGTATTCGTGCAGCCACTTGTAATCGCGCATGCCCTCTCCTGAGGAATGAAAAATGAACTGCCAACTTGCGGCAAAACCTGTGGGCGCCAGTCTGCTGGCGAGGGAGGTGTGTCAGTCAAAAATGTTCCTGACACCCTTTCATCACCAGCAGGCTGGCTCCCACATTAATCGTGTTTAAAGGTTGACCACGTTGACGAATCGCGAGGCCGCGGTTTCGTCGATCTTCAGGCTGGTGAAGTCGAACAGGTTACGGTCGGCCAATTGCGACGGAATCACGTTCTGCAGGCTGCGGAAGATACTCTCGGTGCGGCCGGGAGTCTTGCGCTCCCACTCTTGCAGCATGTCCTTGACCACCTGACGTTGCAGATTTTCCTGAGAGCCGCAAAGGTTGCACGGAATGATCGGGAACTGCTTGAAATCCGAGTAGGCCTGGATGTCTTTCTCGTTGCAGTAGGCCAGCGGGCGGATCACGACGTTGCGGCCATCGTCGGCGCGCAGTTTCGGCGGCATGGCCTTGAGCGAGCCGTTGAAGAACATGTTGAGGAAGAAGGTTTCGACAATGTCATCGCGGTGGTGCCCGAGGGCCATCTTGGTCGCGCCAATTTCATCGGCAAACGTGTAGAGCGTACCGCGACGCAGGCGCGAGCACAGCGAACAGGTGGTCTTGCCTTCCGGGATCAGCTCCTTGACCACCGAGTAAGTGTCTTTCTCGACGATGTGGTACTCGATGCCCAATGCTTTCAGGTACGCCGGCAGTACGTGCTCGGGAAAGCCCGGCTGCTTCTGGTCCATGTTCACGGCCACGATCTCGAACTTGATCGGAGCAACCTTCTGCAAATGCAGCAGCACATCGAGCATGGTGTAGCTGTCCTTGCCACCGGACAGGCAGACCATGACCTTGTCGCCCTCTTCAATCATGTTGAAATCGGCAACAGCCTCACCGGCCTGACGGCGAAGGCGCTTTTGCAGTTTGTTCTGGTTGACCGTGAGAGTGCCCATGACGCGAATCCGTGAGGTGTGACGAAAGGCCGGCATTTTACGCAAAAAAACCGTTTTCGGCGAAGTGGCCTGGCGACTGCATTTCATCTGAGCCAAGCCTACCCTGTGGCGAGGGAGCTTGCTCCCGCTGGGGCGCGCAGCGGCCCCAAAACCATCTTTATGTCAGGAAGATTGAATCGGCAAGTTTTACGACTGCTGCGCAGCCGAGCGGGAGCAAGCTCCCTCGCCACAGGACTAATCCCAAGACCCGCCGGCGATTAACAGCAGTGTTTACAGCGCGATTTGCTCTAAGCCCATACCACATGTACGGGTAAGTCCTTTCTATACTGCGACATAAGGTCGCACACATATCCAGACCTTTACTTACTTGGCCACCTTGGCCCGTAGGCGCTCCACTGGGGGGCGACGGTAAAAACAAGAGGAGTGACTGGCATGATCCATCACGTAGTGGGGCTCTTCACCCACCCTGACCAAGAATGGAAGGAGATCCGTGGCGACCAGGAGGAAAGCATCAGCCACATGTATCTCACCCACACCCTGATTCTGGCGGCGATTCCTGCCGTGTCGGCGTTTATCGGCACCACGCAAGTCGGCTGGGTCATTGGCAATCGAGCGCCGGTGATGCTGACTCAGGAAAGCGCACTATGGATGACGGTCATGTCGTATCTGGCGATGCTCGGCGGAGTTGCGGTGATGGGCGCGTTCGTCCACTGGATGGCTCGCACCTATGATGCCAACCCGAGCCTGGCGCGTTGCGTAGCGTTTGCGACCTATACCGCGACACCGCTGTTCATTGGCGGGCTGGCGGCACTGTATCCACACATGTGGCTCGGAATGATCGTCGGCACTGCGGCTATCTGCTACACGGTGTACCTGCTGTACGTGGGGCTACCGACGTTCATGAACATTCCATCTGACGAGGGATTCCTTTTTTCAAGTTCGGTGCTCGCCGTAGGGTTGGTGGTCCTGGTGGCCATCATGGCGTTCACTGTGATTGTCTGGGGACTGGGCGTGGGGCCCGTCTATACCAACTGACCGCGCACATAAACTATAAGATCTGCCAATACAGGCCGCCGCAAGGCGGCCTTTTGATGTGCCTGGATGGAGAACGGCGACGACCATTCGGCGCTTGGGCGATTCGCAAGCACCCAGGGTTGCGGCATACTCGACCTCTCTGGAGACCCATCAAGCATGCCCGAGCAACTCAATACCCGCGTCGAAGATTGTTACCTACTCGCTGAATCCTTTTTCAAACGTCCATTCAAACGCCCCGTGGTGAGCCTCAAGCTGCGCGGGCAAAAAGCCGGTGTCGCGCATTTGCACGAGAACCTGTTGCGCTTCAATCCGCAGCTGTACCGGGAAAACACTGAAGACTTCCTCAAGCAAACCGTGGCTCACGAGGTCGCGCACCTGATCGCCCATCAGTTATTTGGCGACCGCATCCAGCCCCATGGCGAAGAGTGGCAACTGATCATGCGCGGCGTGTACGAATTGCCTCCCAATCGTTGCCACACCTATGACGTCAAACGCCGAAGCGTGACCCGCTATATCTACAAATGCCCGTGCGTGGACAGCGACTTCCCGTTCTCCGCCCAGCGCCATGGATTGGTGAGACAGGGGCGGCGGTATTTGTGCCGACGGTGCCGCAGCACGTTGGTGTTCAGTGGCGAGATGCGGGTCGAGTAGCTGGATTTATGGTGTTTGTACTGGCCTCATCGCGAGCAGGCTCGCTCCCACATTGGATCTTCGGCGCGCCACAATTCCAGTGTACGAGTGAGCCTGCTCGCGATAGAGCCTTCAGCCCCCCTACACAACCACCTTGGCACGCCGCAATTCTTCGATCCGTTGAACGCTGAAACCAAGTTCCCCCAACACCTCATCCGTATGCGCCCCCAACGCCGCACCGATATGCCGTGGTTCAGGCAGGCCCTCTGAAAACTTCAACGGACAGGCCATCTGCGCTTGAGTCGACCCGCCACCGCGCGGCACTTGCGCCACCAACTGCCGCGCCTGCAACTGCGGATGCCGCACCGCTTCGCTCAGGCTCAGAACCGGCTCGACGCATGCATCGAGTTCAGCAAACAGTGCACATAACTCGGCATAGTCATGTTTTTCGAATTCGATCTTTAGCGCGTCTTTCAGCGCTTTTTGCTGCGCAGGCTTCGGTGACAGCCCCAACGCCGCCAGATCCTCCACACCCAATGCTGTGCACAATTGCTTCATGAACGGGGGCTCCAGGCTGCCCACCGACAGCCAGCGTCCGTCACGGGTTCGGTAATAGTCGTAGAAACTGCCGCCATTGAGCATCTGATTCTCACGACCCGGCTCTTCGCCACAGGCCAGATACCCTGCACCGGCCATGGCGTTCAAGCTGAACACGCAATCGGTCATGCTCACGTCAATATGCTGCCCCTGCCCCGTCTGTTGCCGGGCAATCACCGCCGCCAGCAAGCCGATGACGCCATGCAACGAACCACCGGCGACATCAGCCACTTGCATGCCCAACGGCAGCGGCCCGCTGTCCGCACGGCCGGTGTGGCTGGCCAGTCCCGCCAGCGCCAGGTAATTGATATCGTGGCCGGCGCGGTCTTTATAGGGGCCAGTCTGCCCGTAGCCGGTGATCGACACATAGATCAGCCGCGGATTGATCGTCTTCAGCGCTTCATACCCCAGGCCCAGCCGTTCCATCACGCCGGGGCGGAACTGTTCCAGCACGATGTCGTGGTCTTGCAAAAGCTGCTTGATCACCTCCAGCGCTTCGGGCTGCTTGAGGTCCAGGGCCAGACTGCGTTTGTTGCGGTTGAGGTAGGCGTGGCTGGCGGAAACGCCCTGGTCATGAGGTGGAAGCACGCGCAGCAAGTCCATCCGTGTGGGCGATTCAATGCGCAACACCTCAGCGCCCATGTCGGCCAGTAATAACGAGGCAAACGGCCCTGGTAGCAAGGTGGAGAAATCCAGAATCTTGAGTGATGCCAGTGGACCAAGCATGAGTAACCTCCGGTGCGATCTCTCAAGCCTAGGCAGCCAACGGCATTGCAGCAATCACCTGATGCGTCAGCCGCAGTGACCGTTGCGCTCAAATCGCAGCCAAAAAAAACCCGCCGAAGCGGGTTTTTCATTTCAAGCCGTCTTATTTGACGTTGCTTGGGGTTGGGCCTTCAGCGACGCCCAGGTCATCTTCAACGCGCTCATCGGAGATACCGCGACCGCCGGAAGCCAGCTCGGCGTGCATCACGTCGACGTCCAGTTCCTTGACCCACTTGGCCACAACCAGGGTGGCAACGGCGTTACCCACCAGGTTGGTCAGGGCACGGGCTTCGGACATGAAGCGGTCGATACCGAGGATCAGCGCCAGGCCGGCAACAGGCAGGTGGCCAACCGCGGACAGTGTCGCAGCCAACACAATGAAACCACTGCCGGTCACGCCAGCGGCGCCTTTGGAAGACAGCAGCAACACCACCAGCAGCGTGATCTGGTGAGTGATGTCCATCTGGGTGTCGGTCGCCTGGGCAATGAACACCGCAGCCATGGTCAGGTAGATCGCAGTGCCGTCGAGGTTGAACGAGTAGCCTGTCGGGATCACCAGACCTACTACGGATTTCTGCGCCCCCAGACGCTCCATCTTGATCAGCATGCGCGGCAGGACCGATTCCGAAGAAGAAGTACCCAGCACGATCAGCAGTTCTTCACGAATGTAGCGAATCACTTTCAGCACGCTGAAACCGTGGGCGCGAGTGATACCGCCGAGCACGATCAGGATGAACAGCAGGCAGGTGATGTAGAAGCAGGCCATCAACTGACCCAGTTGCACAAGCGACCCGACACCGTAGGCTCCGATGGTGAATGCCATGGCACCAAAGGCACCGATAGGGGCGAGCTTCATGATCATGTTGATGATGTTGAACATGACGTGGGCGAAACGATCGATGAAGTCCAGGATCGGCTTGCCATAGGCACCCAGGCGATGCAGGGCGAAACCGAAGATCACGGAGAACATCAATACTTGCAGGATGTCGCCCGTTGCAAACGCGCCGACGATGGTGTTCGGAATCACGTTGAGCAAGAAGCCAACGACGCTTTGATCAGCACCGGCCGCGACGTATTGAGCTACTTTGGAGGCATCCAGCGTGGTGACGTCGATGTGCATGCCGGCGCCCGGTTGCACAATGTTCACCACGACCAGACCGACCAGCAGGGCGATGGTTGAAACGATCTCAAAATACAGCAGCGCGTAGCCGCCGGTCTTGCCAACCGACTTCATGTTCTGCATGCCCGCGATACCGCTGACGACGGTGCAGAAGATGATCGGGGCAATGATCATTTTGATGAGCTTGATGAACCCGTCACCCAGCGGCTTGAGGGCGACACCGGTCTGTGGGTAGAAGTGACCGAGCAGAATGCCGATGGCGATGGCAACGATCACCTGGAAATACAGGGATTTATACAGTGGCTGACGAGTCGTCATTGCAAAGTTCCTCAAGAGTGCCGGCTAACAACATCCATCTGTTGTCATGACACCTGAATTGCGAACCCTCCTGCACTGGAGGGATTTGTTTTTTCGAGCTGCGCGACGGCAGGCATCTGCTCGTTGTATCGCAAGGCCCGTGCCACCTTCGCCAAATCACCTGCGAGCCTTTTGACATCAAGGGTTACAGGTTTTTTGTTACATCCGAGGGTCATGACTTCAGTGGCGGATTTCCGCCCATCTGCTCAATCACTTCATGAGATTTGGCGGATATCCGCCTTGTCCATCACCCGATACCGTGTCTACTATCCGCCGTTCAATGGACGGACTTGCCTTCTATGCGTGAACGCACCATCGCCAGTCACTTCGCCCGCGCCGCCCTGGGTGGTGCGCGTCGCTGCGGGTACGATTATTCAAGCCTGCTGCACCAACTGAACATCAGCCACGAGTTGCTCGACGAGCCTCGGGCACGTATTGCCCCGGAACAGTTCACCCAGTTGATTCAGGGCCTGTGGCTGGTGATGGATGACGAGTACCTGGGTTTCGGGCCTACGACCAGCAAACCCGGCAGTTTCGCGATGATGTGCCATGCCTTGATCCACTGCCGAAACCTGGATAAGGCGCTCAATCGCGGCTTATTGTTTTATTCCCTATTCCCTGAGGGTCCGCGGCTGACCCTGAGCCGCGAAGACGAAATGATCCGCCTGAGTCTGGACGACTCGCAGTTTCGCGACCCGGACCATTTCCTCACCGAGAGCCAGTTGATGGTTTGGCATCGCCTCGGCAGCTGGCTGATTGGCCAGCGCATTCGACTGGAACAGGCGACGTTCAGCTACCCCAGGCCCGAACATGGCGCCGAATACGACCTGCTGTTCCCGTGCTCCCTCGTGTTTTCAGCGGCCCGGAGCAGCCTGGTGTTTCACAGTCGCTATCTGAATATGCCGCTGCTGCAGGATGAACGAACCCTCAAGCACTTTCTTGAGCGCTCGCCCGCCGACCTGCTGTCCCGCCCGGATGACGGCGACAGTTTGAGCAGTCAATTGCGGCGCTTGCTCAGTCGCGATAGTGCTCGTTGGCCAGATCTGGAAGCGGTGGCCACGCACCTGCACATCAGCGCGCAGACGTTGCGCAGGCATCTGCGGGAAGAGGGTTCGAGTTTTCAGGAATTGAAGGATCAGTTGCGCCGGGACATTGCGATTTATCACCTGAGCCGCGCGGACCTGTCGTTGCAACAGATCGCCGAACAGTTGGGGTTCTCCGAGCCCTCGGCGTTTCATCGGGCGTTCAAGAAATGGACGGGGTTGACGCCGGGGGCTTATCGGGCGCAGGAGAATTGAGCGTTTTCGGATGAAGGTGCCCGTGAAAGCACCTGCAAATCTCCCGGTCAAACCGCCGGAAAATGAATCCTGAACGCCGCTCCGCCCATTGGCGAGTCCTCCAATGTCAGCGTGGCGGCGTAGCTTTCGATGATGTCCTTGACCACCGCCAACCCGATCCCCTGCCCCGGATGCTGACGATCCAGACGTTCACCACGTTGAAGAATCCGCGCGCGCTGGTTGGGTGGTACACCGGGCCCATCATCCTCAACGCATAATTCGATGCCACCCAGGGAATCACGCACGCTGATGCGCACTTCACCGAGGCACAGGCGATAGGCGTTTTCCAGCAGGTTGCCCATCATTTCCAGCAGCGCGCCCTGCTCGATCGGCACATAACAATGTTCCGGAAGATCGAAGGCCACTCGCACGCGCTTGTCGCGATACACCTTGTCCAGCGTATCGCAAAGGCTCTGCAGCACAGGACGCAGGCGCACCTGATGGCGCACCAGACCGCTCTTGCGCAGGCTGGCGCGTTGCAGCTGATAGCTGATCTGCTGGCTCATGCGCTCGATCTGGGTTTGCAGCACCCACGCCTGATCGCGATCTTCCGGGCGTTGCGCCATGTCTTCGCTGACCCCTTGCAGGACGGCCAACGGAGTTTTCAAGCTGTGCGCCAGATCGTCGAGGGAATCACGATAGCGGCTGCGTTGCTCACGCTCGCTGTGCAGCAAGCGGTTAAGGGAACCGGTCAGGCGCAGCAGTTCGCGCGGGTGTTCTTCGCTGAGGCTTCCTCGAGTCCCGCCTTCGATTTCATCCAGCTCCTGGCTCAGCCGGCGTAACGCCCGCAACCCCCAGGTCAAGCCGATCCACAGCAATGCCAGCAGTACCAGCAAGGCCGCGCCGAAGCCCAGATAGAGGTTTTCCCGTAAGCCTTCGAGGGTGATTTCGTATTCACGCACCGGTTGCAACGCAACGATGCTGAACGCTGCACTTTTGCCGCCGAGCAGTTTGATCTCGACGTCATAGACGAAGAACTCTTGTCCATTGGTCTCGCGAATTCTCGCGAACTCGTTACCGCGCCCGTCATAACGAGGGGTGTAATTGATGTGCTCTTCCTGAGTACCTTTGGAGCGCCAGACCAGGTGCCCGTCGCGATCATAGATGTAACCGAGTAAACGGCCCTCGGTCAGGTTGAAACGCTCATCGGGCAACTGCGCCGGCATCTGCAAGCGATTGTCTTCCACCCGAGCGGCAGAGATCAGCGTGGTCACGTCCGACGCCAGGCGCTGTTCGATGGAGTCCTGCAACGCCAGACTGAAGGCACCCTGCATCGCCGGCAGCAACGCCAGCATGAACAACACCGCCAGGGTGGTGGCGGCGAGCATCAGGCGAACACGTAGCGAACGAATCAAGTGCAACGCTCATTGAACAGGTAACCGAGACCACGCACGGTGTCGATGGGCTTGAAGCCGCCCGGCCCTTCAAGTTTTCGGCGCAAGCGACCGACCAGCACTTCAATGACATTCGGATCGCGCTCATCGTCGTCCGGGTAGAGTTGTTCCATCAGCCGATCCTTGGGGACCACCTGCTGATGATGGCGCATCAGGTACTCGAGAATCCGATACTCATAGGCGGTCAGCGCCAGCGGCTGTTCATCGAGTGACGCCTGTTTGCGATTGAGGTCCAGCAGCAGCGGACCGGCGACAATGGTTGACTGGGTGAATCCGCTGGAGCGACGTAACAAGGCATTGAGTCGCGCGTCCAGCTCTTCGAACTGAAACGGCTTGACCACAAAATCGTCGGCACCGGCGGCCAGGCCTTCGACCTTGTCCTGCCAGTTGCTGCGTGCGGTGAGAATCAGGATCGGGAAGGTTTTTCCGCGCGAGCGAAGCTGGCGGATCAGATCAAGCCCGCCCATACCCGGCAGGCCGAGATCGATCACCGCCAGGTCATGATTGAACTGCTCGGCCTGATACAGCGCCTCTTCGGCATTGGCGACGGACTCGACCACGTGGCCGATATCCGTCAGCCGGGTTTGCAGGTGATGGCGCAACAGCGCTTCATCTTCAACGACCAGCAGTTTCATAATGCTCTCCCAGGCAAATCAACTTCTCCAGAGACGCAACGGCGCGCCTCGACGGCTAACATGGCGACGCCGGATCACCCTTTTGAGTTGATCCGGCGCAGACTTTTCGCGACGTGCTTTTTAGAAAGCGTAGTTCGCCGACAGATACGTCTGGGCACTGCTGGTCAAATCCAGCGATCCCTGCTTGCTGCCGCCACGCTCGCTCATCTCGGTGCTGGCGTTGGTTCGCAGGTAACGATAACCCAGTTCAACCGACGTGTTTTTCGAAACCTGTTGCAAGACACCCAATTGTCCGCCAACGGCGTAACCAATGTTGCTGTCGCGGCTGAAGCTTGAAGATTCCTGGGTGAGTTTGGTGATACCGGCTGTGGCCCCGCCAAACAGCTTGGTACTGCCGCCTACCGGGTAGAAAAGGTCATAGCTGCCGAGGAGGTTTTCCTGGCGCAGTTTAATGCCGTTGTGCGAACCCGACACGTTGTCGTAGGTAGCGTAGTAGCGGCCCTGGGTGTTTTGCTTACCCAGACGCACACCCCAAGTGCCGTCCTTGCCGATCACGCCGTCGGCGTTCACGTGGTTGAGGTTATCGTTCAGGGCGTGGGACTTTTTGACCTTGTCGCTGGTCTGTCCAAGAGTAAGGCTGGCGAAGGTGTCATCGGCGGCGTATGCAGCAGTGCTTGCGCCAAGAATAGTGAACGCCAGAAGCAGTTTTTTGAATCCAGTCATGGGGAGTTTCCTTATGTGCTGTGTGCTCGTAGGGTGTGAGGCAAGACTACTGAGCCCGCCCTGAACTCCCCCTGAACGCCTTCTGAACCTAAGCTGAACCAGATCACCCAGGTTTTTCCGATGATTTTCTCGCAGGAGATCCGACCATGCGTACGTTCCTTGCCTTCGTGTTACTGGCCTTGAGCGGGCTCGGCCAAGCAGCCGTCAAGACTCAGGAAATCCCCTATCAAAGCGCCGACGGCACGAAGCTGATCGGCTATTACGCCTACGACGATGCCCTCAAGGGACCGCGACCCGGCGTTGTGGTGGTGCATGAATGGTGGGGGCTCAACGACTATGCCAAGCGCCGCGCACGGGACCTGGCAGGTCTGGGTTACAGCGCCCTGGCGATTGATATGTATGGCGATGGCAAGAACACCGAACACCCGAAAGACGCCATGGCCTTCATGCAAGCCGCACTCAAGGACAGCGCCGCAGCCAGTGCACGCTTTCAGGCAGGGCTGGACCTGCTCAAGCAACAACCGCACACCGATCCTGACAAAATCGCGGCGATTGGTTACTGCTTTGGCGGTGGTGTTGTTTTGAATGCGGCGAGGCAGGGATTGCCGTTGGCAGGTGTGGTGAGTTTCCACGGTGCGCTGGCGACCAGCACACCGGCAGCACCGGGCAACGTCAAGGCGAAAATCCTTGTGGAACACGGGGCGATGGACAGCATGGTCACGCCGGAAAACGTCACGGCGTTCAAGGCGGAAATGGACAAGGCCGGGGCGGACTACAAATTTGTCAGCCTGGAGGGCGCCAAGCATGGGTTCAGTAATCCTGATGCGGATCGGCTGAGTCATGGCGACCATGGTGGACCCGACATTGGCTACAACAAGGCGGCGGATGAAAAGTCGTGGGCGGATATGCAAGCGTTCCTCAAGAAAATTTTCTCCTAGGAACGCCGGGTGCCTGAAAGCACAGCAAAGCTCCCGGTGGCGAGGGAGCTTGCTCGCGCTGGGTGAGCTTCCTCGCCACAAACGATCTATCGACACTACCCAGTCCGAAGGCAACCCGGCAAAATGCCTGACATGAATCCCGACCCCGCTCTACCCGCCTGCTGCACCCCACTCGACGCCCATTGGCCGTTGCCAATCGCGCTACCTGATACGGTTTTGTTGAGCACTCACTTCGACAGTTCTCAGCTGAGCAGCGATGATTTTCGCCGCAGCGCGATCGAGCCGCCCTCCAGCATCCAGCGCTCCGTTGCCAAGCGGCAGGCGGAATTTCTGGCCGGGCGGATTTGCGCCAGAGCCGCATTGCAACAGTTGGAGGGCGTGGGTTTCAGTCCGGCCATTGGCGAAGATCGAGCGCCGGTATGGCCTGGGCACATCATCGGTTCGATTACCCATAGCACCGGACGCGCCGCGGCGATTGTCGCAAAGAAAACCCATTGGCGCGGTCTGGGTATGGATCTGGAAAACCTGCTCAACCCGGAACGGGCCGAGCGCCTGGCGGGTGAGATTCTCACCGGCCCGGAGTTGCGAAGAATGGCCGCGGGTCGACGAGATCAGCTGGCGATGCTGGTGACGCTGACATTTTCGGTGAAGGAAAGCCTGTTCAAGGCGCTGTATCCGATCGTGCAGCAGCGGTTCTATTTTGAACACGCCGAAGTGCTGGAATGGAGCGAGGCCGGGGATGTGCGGATCCGCTTGCTGACGGATCTGTCGAGTGAGTGGCGTAATGGGGTTGAGCTGGACGCACAGTTTGGGATCATGGATGGGCAGTTGTTGAGTCTGGTCAGCATCAAGGCTTGAAGCGTTGGGGGGGTCGAAGAGGCCTTGACTGACACCTGAGCGCTCAACGCTTTTCCTGATTCCTCGGCCAGCTCAGGCTGAAGCACGCGCCGCCCAGACTCTTGCTCTTGCCAATCAACGCTCGTCCATCGTGCCAATGGATGATCCGACGCACGATGGACAGGCCCAGACCATGCCCACCCGAGGCACGGGTGCGGCTGTCATCGAGTCGCAGGAACGGGGTGAAGATTTTCTCCCACGCGTTTTCCGGCACGCCCGGTCCATCGTCCTCGACGTCGACCCGACAACGTTGCTGCCCCACCTGATAGCTGACCGTTACCCTGGACGTGGCGTGGCGCATCGCGTTGCTCACCAGGTTTTGCAGCGCCCGATGCAGGTAGCGGGGTTCAGCTTCGACCCAGGCATCGTCGCAATCGGCCGCAGACAGGCACAAGCCACGTTGCACAGTTACTTGCGAACGCAGAGGCGCGAGCTCCTCGATCACCTGATTGACCAACGCATCGAGATCGATACGCTGAAAGTTCAGGGCCGGTGAGCCCTGCTCCAGGCGCGCATAGGTGAGCATCTCGTCCACCAGCTTATCGAGATCTTCGATGTCGTGATCCATGCCTTCACAGTACTTTTGCAGCGCTTGCGGTGTGGACGCGGAACCGATCATCTCCAGGCCAAAGCGCAGGCGCGCCACCGGTGTGCGCAATTCGTGCGACACGGCGCGCACCAGTTCCCGCTGAATCGCCAACAACTGCTGCAAGTGCTCGGCCATCCCGTTGAATGCTGACGCCAGACGCCCCACCGAATCAGCGCCCCGTGCCGGTACTCGGGTTTCCAGGCTGCCTTTGGCGATGCGCGTGGCTGCCGCTTCCAACCCGCGCAAACGACGCTCGAGCTGACGCACCAACAAATAAACGATCAAACCAATCAGGCTCAAACCCAGCGCCGCGATCAGCACCAGCCACTCCGGCGGATAAGGGTTCATCTGGTACAGCGGGCCGATCTCCAGCACCCACGGCGTACCCACCATCCCGGCAAACACCCGGATCGAATCGCCCCCCTTACCCAGCGCCATCACCGTGTCGCCTTCGGAAACCCGCCGGCTCTGGTCCTCATCCATGTCCGCGTCATCGACCGTGACCAGTCGCAAGTCGAAACCGAAGCCCTTGTCTTCTTTCAATTGCGCCAGGCGCTTGGGTTGGTCGGCCACCGGGACGCGCACCAGTTCGTCGGCCAGCAGGTAAATGGTCGCCCGGGCCAGTTGCTCGCTGATCTGCTGCACTTCCCCTGTCAGCACCAACTGTTCCTTGTCGCTGACCAACCGATAGACCACCGCCGCGTGCGGCCCGGTTTGTTCGACCAGCGCCTGGCCGCGCAGCACACGAGTGCGCTGGGTGAGATCAAGGTCGGTCTGGGTGAAGGTCTTCAGCGCCAGCGGAATACCCAGCAGGCGCTCCCACACCAGCAAGGCACGGTGGCGTTCGGTTTCGTTCATGGGTTGCAGGTTGTCGGCCATCAACGAGAACGTGCCATGAGCCAGGCGCTCGCGGTATTGCTCGCTGCGCACCTGATTGAGCAAGTGCAGGGCCAGCACGCCGAGCACCGCCACCAGAATCAGCGCCGCGCACATGCCGCCATAAATTCGCAGGAAGATCGAGTTCACAGGGTGCAGGCTTCCGGAACGAACAAATAGCCTTTGCTGCGGATGGTCTTGATCAGCCGAGGGTGCTCCGGGTCATCGCCGATCTTGGGGCGAATGCGCGAGATGCGCACATCGATGGAACGATCCTGCCCGTCGTAACCGATGCCGCGCAGTGCGGTGAAGATCTCTTCGCGGGAAAGTATGCGCCCGGCGTTGGCCACCAGCAGCCAGAGCAGATCAAACTCGGCGCTGGTCAATTCGATACTGGCGTCACGCAGCCAGGCCTCGCGCAAAGCGTTGTCCACCACCAGCGGACCGAACTGCAGACGCCGTTGTTTTTCAGGGGCGACCTCAGGCGCCTCGCTGCGCCGCAGCAAAGCCTGGATACGCGCCAGCAAGAGCCGAGGACGAACCGGTTTGCACACATAGTCGTCTGCCCCCATGTCCAGCCCCAGAATCTGATCGGTGTCGTCGGTACGAGCGGTGAGCATCAGAATCGGGCCGTCGAAACGGTCGCGAACCTTGCGGCAGATGCTCAAGCCATCTTCGCCGGGGAGCATCAAGTCAAGGATCACCAGGTCTGGCTGCTCCTTGATGATGCGGGCCGCGGCCAGTGCCCCGTCACCTTCGATCGAAACGCGCAGGCCGTTGGCCTCCAGGTAATCGCGGGTCAGTTCGGCCAGACGCTGGTCGTCCTCCACAATCAAAACCTGCCAGGCTTCTTGCTCCACGGTGACCTCTGCTTGCCGAAACACTAATAAGGAAGGATCCACCCGTCTTTTTGTAATGATTGGGGAGGATAAGAAAATGCGTACACATGGGCCGATTGTATAAACGTCGCTCGCCCAGAACACAAGGCGGCAAATGCGTTCGGACATGGGCATTTTTTGTGGTAGGGTTCGCGCCCTTAAAAAACCACCGGACAGTTTCCGACCGCTGAAAACCCATGACAAACGGTCTACTCCAGCAGGGTCGCGGGCTACACGCTGATTCCAGGTTTCACACACAATTTACGCACAGGCTTATCCACAGGTAGTACGTTGCAACACCCTCCAAAACGCACTATCTTGTACCCCGGCGCGAAAAAAACCCTACATGTAGGGTTTTGCACAAAAAACCAAACACAAACCAGACACCAATTTCAAGCGCTTTTATTGCCTCTTTCTGGTTGAACCAAACGTATTTTCGAAAGACCAAACCGCTCGTGCGGATGGCTACTGTTTTTGGGCCGTAAACGGCGAAACGGTACGGGTGTTGCAGTCAATTGCTGTCACCCAAAAGGAATTCGGTTTCAGGCTCCAGGCCTGCGACCAAAGACTTCGGCATGGAAGCGGCGCCCCAATTGCCCCTTCCTGATCTGTCCCGAAGTTGGTATGCCCGGCCCCCGCCGGTTGTAGTGCTTCAGGACGGAACGGTGGGCACCGAGACGGTGCCCAAACAAACATAGAGAATGTGGAGACAACCCCCCATGCAAACCGACACAACTCGCGAGAACCCGCAGGGCACCTTGCCGCAGGCCGCTGATTCGAATTCGGATCTGTCCGCCACCGCGCCTGGCCAACTGCGCGTGATCAAGCGTAACGGCACTGTCGTTCCTTATACCGATGACAAGATCACCGTCGCTATCACCAAAGCGTTTCTCGCAGTTGAAGGCGGTACCGCTGCCGCTTCGTCGCGAATTCACGACACCGTTGCCCGCCTGACCGAGCAGGTCACCGCGACCTTCAAGCGTCGCATGCCTTCCGGCGGCACGATCCACATCGAAGAAATCCAGGACCAGGTTGAACTGGCCCTGATGCGTGCCGGCGAGCAGAAAGTTGCCCGCGACTACGTGATCTACCGTGACGGTCGTTCGAAAGAACGCGCTGCCCATGCTCCGGCCGAAGAAGCGGTCAACGCTCACCCGTCGATTCGCATCACCCGCGCCGATGGCACCTTTGCCCCGTTGGACATGGGCCGTCTGAACACCATCGTCACCGAAGCGTGCGAAGGCCTGGAAGAAGTCGACGGCGACCTGATCCAGCGCGAAACCCTGAAAAACCTGTACGACGGCGTGGCCCTGACCGACGTCAACACCGCCCTGGTGATGACCGCCCGTACGCTGGTCGAGCGTGAACCGAACTACTCGTTCGTGACCGCTCGCCTGTTGATGGACACCCTGCGTGCCGAAGGCCTGAGCTTCCTGAACGTTGCAGAAAGCGCGACCCACCACGAGATGGTCGACCTGTACGCCAAGGCCCTGCCTGCCTACATCGCCAAGGGTATCGAATTCGAATTGCTGAACCCGGTCCTGGCCACCTTTGACCTGGAAAAACTCGGCAAGGCAATCAACCACGAGCGCGATCAGCAGTTCACGTACCTGGGCCTGCAAACCCTGTACGACCGTTACTTCATCCACAAGGACGGTATCCGCTTCGAACTGCCGCAGATTTTCTTCATGCGCGTGGCCATGGGCCTGGCCATCGAAGAAAAGAACAAAGAAGACCGTGCGATCGAGTTCTACAACCTGTTGTCGTCCTTCGACTACATGTCGTCGACTCCGACCCTGTTCAACGCCGGTACCCTGCGTCCACAGCTGTCGAGCTGCTACCTGACCACCGTGCCGGATGACCTGTCGGGCATCTACCACGCGATTCACGACAATGCCATGTTGTCGAAATTTGCAGGCGGCCTGGGCAACGACTGGACACCGGTTCGTGCACTGGGCTCTTACATCAAGGGCACCAACGGCAAATCCCAGGGCGTCGTTCCGTTCCTGAAAGTCGTGAACGACACCGCCGTTGCCGTTAACCAGGGTGGCAAGCGCAAAGGCGCTGTCTGTGCCTACCTGGAAACCTGGCACATGGACATCGAAGAGTTCATCGAGCTGCGCAAGAACACCGGTGATGATCGTCGTCGTACCCACGACATGAACACTGCCAACTGGATTCCTGACCTGTTCATGAAGCGCGTCTTCGATGACGGCAAATGGACCCTGTTCTCGCCATCCGAAGTACCGGACCTGCACGACCTGACCGGCAAGGCCTTCGAAGAGCGTTACGAGTACTACGAAGCCCTGTCCGAGTACCCGGGCAAGATCAAGCTGTTCAAGACCATTCAGGCCAAAGACCTGTGGCGCAAAATGCTGTCCATGCTGTTTGAAACCGGCCACCCTTGGCTGACCTTCAAAGACCCGTGCAACCTGCGCAGCCCGCAGCAGCACGTGGGCGTGGTTCACAGTTCGAACCTGTGCACCGAGATCACCTTGAACACCAACAAGGACGAGATCGCCGTTTGCAACCTGGGCTCGATCAACCTGCCGAACCACATCGTCAACGGCAAGCTGGACACCGCCAAGCTGGAACGCACCGTGAACACCGCCGTTCGCATGCTCGATAACGTTATCGACATCAACTACTACTCGGTGCCACAAGCGAAGAACTCCAACTTCAGGCACCGTCCAGTCGGTCTGGGCATCATGGGCTTCCAGGACGCGCTGTACCTGCAGCATATTCCTTACGGTTCCGACGCTGCCGTCGAGTTCGCCGACAAGTCGATGGAAGCGGTCAGCTACTACGCGATCCAGGCTTCCTGCGACCTGGCTGACGAGCGCGGTGCCTACGAGACGTTCCAGGGTTCGCTGTGGTCCAAGGGCATCCTGCCGCTGGATTCGCAACAGATCCTGATCGAGCAACGTGGCCAGAAGTACATCGACGTTGACCTGAACGAATCCCTGGACTGGGCACCGGTTCGCGCCCGTGTACAGAAAGGCATTCGTAACTCCAACATCATGGCCATCGCACCGACCGCGACCATAGCCAACATCACTGGCGTCTCGCAGTCGATCGAACCGACCTACCAGAACCTCTATGTGAAATCGAACCTGTCGGGCGAATTCACCGTGATCAACCCGTACCTGGTTCGCGACCTGAAGGCTCGCGGTCTGTGGGACTCGGTCATGATCAACGACCTGAAGTACTACGATGGTTCGGTGCAGCAGATCGAGCGTATCCCGCAAGAACTCAAAGAGCTCTATGCAACGGCGTTCGAAGTGGACACCAAGTGGATCGTTGACGCGGCAAGCCGTCGTCAGAAGTGGATCGACCAGGCTCAGTCGCTGAACCTGTACATCGCTGGCGCTTCGGGCAAGAAGCTCGACGTCACCTACCGCATGGCTTGGTACCGTGGTCTGAAAACCACTTACTACCTCCGTGCCCTGGCCGCGACCAGCACCGAGAAGTCGACCATCAACACGGGCAAGCTGAACGCTGTTTCGAGCGGCGGCAACCACGGTGAAGATTCGGTTCTGGCAGCTCCAGCCGGTCCAGCTCCAGTGCCGAAGGCTTGCGCCATCGACGAGCCGGATTGCGAAGCTTGCCAATAAGCTGAGCCGGTAAAACGAAACCCCCGACAGGCCTCAGGCGTGTCGGGGGTTTTCTTTTTCAGGTCTTTAAACATCAGAAGATCTTGATATACGTACAGGTATGAAAAACCCCTCTTCCGAGGGGTTTTTTATTTAGCGCTACCACCCAAACAACATCAGGTCATCTGAATGATGGTCTGCATGAGGGTGCTCTGGGTGGAGATGGTCTTCGCGTTCGCCTGGTAGTTACTCTGCGCCTTGATCAGGTCGACCAGTTCATTGGTCACGTTGACGTTGGACTCTTCCAGGGAATTGGAGCGGATCGTACCCAGGCTACCGGTTTCCGGCGAGTCGTAGCCCGGAATACCCGATGAGTAGGTTTCTTTCCAGGCAGTGCCACCGACCGCTTGCAGGCCTTGTTCATTGGTAAAGCTGGCCAACGATATCTGGCCGATCGGCTTGGTTTGGTAATTACTGAAATTCGCCAGCAGTACGCCGCTGCCATCAATGGTCAGGTTGGTGATCTGGCCAGTGGCGTAGCCGTTCTGTACCGGAATCGAACGTGCGGTGTCGGCGTTGTATTGGGTGGTGTTGCCCATGGCGATGGTCACGCCATCCGGGTTGGAGCTGGCGCCGTTGGCCTTCCACACGCCGTCGGTCACAGTACCTGGAACCCAGTTGGTCACCTTCAGCTCATTGCTGATGGTCGAAGTCGGCGGAGTCGTCGGCGGAGTCACTGGCGTACTGATTTGGGTTAGTTTGCCAGCCGAGTCAAATGTCATGGTCGAAGGAACCGGGTTGGTCGGCAGGCTGCCGTCCATGTTGCGTCCATCGATCAGCGTGTAGGTATCCCACGTGTTAGCACTGGTTTTCACCATGTACTGATTCATCTCGTGCTGATTGCCCTGGCTGTCGTAGATCGGCGTATTGAATTGCTTGCTATAGGTCTCAGACTTGGTTGGATCGAATTTGTTGGTGGCAACGGTCTGGTCAATGACCTTATCCGTGGAGTTCAGGTTAATCGTCGACGACACCGCGCTACTCGACTTCGGAGCCAGGTTGGAGGTGTCGATACGCAGGTCGGTCAACATACCGTTCTGGATCTTGCCGCTGGCATCCACACCGTAGCCCTGCAGGCGGGAAGTGCCGTCGGTGTTGGTGACATAACCGTCCTTGTCGACCTTGAACGTACCGGCGCGGGTGTAGGACAGCGAACCGCTGTTATTGAGCACGAAGAAACCGGAGCCGTTGATGCCCATGTCCAGTACGTTACCGGTGCTGCTGATATCGCCCTGGGTGAATTGCTGGGAAACGTTGGCCAGGCGCACACCGCTGCCGACGACCTTGCTTCCGGTACCCAGCTTGGTGGCCGAGTAGACGTCTTCGAATTCCGCACGGGACGATTTGAAACCGGTGGTCGCGACGTTGGCGATGTTGTTGCCGGTCACGTCCAGTTGTTTGTTGGCTGCAAAGAGACCGCTAAGGCCGATATTGAAAGACATGTTTCACTCCTTTATGCCGGGTTAGTCGGCTTTACATACCAATGGTTTGTACTTTGGACAGGGCGATGCTGCCCAGCCCGGCGAGGTTGAGCATCAACTCACCGCCCGTCTGGCTGATGGTCACGCTGTTGACCGTCGCTGGCAGGTTGGTGACCAGCGATACAGCCTGGCTGTCGATGGTGGCCGTCGCCGCGAAGGTGTAAGTACCCGACTCGACCGTATTACCCGCGCTGTCTTTTCCGTCCCAGATAAAGCTGGCATTGCCGGCAGTCTGGCTGCCCATGTCGATGGTGCGGACGACCTTGCCGTCCTTGTCGGAAATCTTCAGCGCGACCGCAGGGACAGAGCCCGGAATGGCCACGGTACCGGTCATGCTCTTGGAGGTATCGACAACCGCTTTATCGCTAGGCGCGATCACGGAACGCCCCACCAGCGACGAGGCCTGCAAAGCCTGCGACGAGTTGTAGTTACCGGCAATGCCACTCACCGTATCGTTGAGTGTGGTGATGCCTTCCAGACTGCTGAACTGCGCCAATTGGGCGACGAACTCGCCGTTGTCCTGCGGTTCGAGCGGATTCTGGTTTTTCAGCTGGGTCACCAGCAACTGCAGGAACGCGTCTTTGCCCAGGGCTTTTTTGCCGGCAGCGCTATTGGTTGCCGACGCCAGGCCATCACTGGTGGTGGAGGTGTTCTTGATCGAGGAGTTGGCCAGGATGTCGTTGAGGCTCAAACCGCTTGTCGTATCGGTAACACTCATCTGAGTCGCCCCTTATCACTGACCGAGAGTCAGGACCTTCTGCATCATGGTTTTGGCCGTGTTCATCATTTCGGCGTTGGTCTGAAAGGACCGGCTCGCGGAAATCATGTCGGCCATTTCCTCCACGACGTTGACGTTCGGGTAGTAGACATAGCCCTTGGCATCAGCAGCCGGATGGTTCGGCTCGTAGCGAGCCTCCAGGTTGCTCTGGTCTTCGACCACACCCAGCACTTGCACACCCTGACCCGCCGCGTCCTGATTCTGGAACAGCGAATCGCTGCCGCCGCTCTGGCCACCCTGGAACATGGTGGCGAACACCGGATGACGCGCGCGGTAGGTTTGATCGATGCTCGACGAGACGGTCTCGGCGTTGGCGATGTTACTGGCGACGGTGTTCAGGCGAGTGGTCTGGGCACTCATGCCGCTACCGGCAATGTTGAAAACACTGGACAGGGACATGAATTATTCTCCGCGCAGGGCTGAAATCAGCCCTTTGAATTTACTGTTGAGCAAGGTGAAGCTGGCCTGGAAGTTGACGGAGTTTTCCGCGTAGTTCGACTGTTCCAGCTGGGCGTCCACGGTGTTCTGATCAATCGACGGTTGCATCGGCGTGCGATACAGCAATGACTCGTCACCGCTGTCCAAGCCTTGGGCCTCGATATGACGGCTGTTGGTCATGTTCAGCGCGAAACCGGCGCCGCTCTTGGTTTTCTCGCTCTGTTCGGCAAGCACCTTCGAGAAGTCCAGATCCCGAGCCTTGTAGTTCGGGGTGTCCGCGTTGGCGATGTTGTTGGCCAGGACTTCGGCACGCTGTGCGCGGAAGTTGAGAGCCTGTTGGTGAATACCGAGCGCTTTATCGAAGCTGATGCTCATGTCGGGAAACCTTCGGGTGACCTGATTTTTCGTACGGTGAACTTAGCAAGCCGCGTGCCAATTGGAGAAATCCCGCAAACAGTGGGTTTGCGGGCAGTGGCAAGTGTGGCAATGACAGAAAAGCGGCAATCGACTTCCGCCGCCTGCCGCTTTTCTGCCGCTTTCCAAGGACAACACCTATCCGTGTAGGAGCTGCAATTGCGGCAGACAAAAAAAGGGAGCCCCTGAGGACTCCCTTTTTTATGTCTGCCGCAATTGCATCACTTCGCCTGGTAAATGATCCCCGGGCTGCACTGGACCATCTGGTAATGATCCGGCAATCCATTCAGCGCTTCGGAAGCGCCGAGGAACAGATAGCCCCCAGGTTTCAACGTGCTATGGATGCGCAACAGGATGTCTTTCTTCACCTCGGCGGAGAAGTAGATCAACACGTTGCGGCAGAACACGATGTCGAACTTGCCAAGCGCCGCGTAACTGTCCAGCAGATTGAACGAGCGAAACTCCACCCGACTCTTGATCGGCGCCTTGATGGCCCAGCGTCCCGGTCCCTTGGGATCGAAATAACGCTGCAGACGCTCGGGCGAAAGACCACGACCGATTGCCAGGCTGTCGTACTCGCCAGTCTTGCAGTTGGTCAGCATGGTGCCGGAAAGATCAGTGGCAACGATCTGCACACCCATCTTCAATTGCCCCAGGTTGACCCGCTCGAACTCATCGATCGACATCGACAGCGAATACGGTTCCTGACCCGACGAGCACGCGGCCGACCAGATTCGCAGGCGCTGGCCGGGCGCCGCCTTGATCGCTTCCGGCAGTACCTTGTTCTTCAAGACTTCAAACGGATAGGTGTCACGAAACCACAGGGTTTCGTTGGTCGTCATGGCATCCACCACCATCTCGCGCAAACCACTGCGCGGCTGGGTCTGGATGCGCTGGACCAGCTCACCCAGGGACTTGATGCCTTGCTGCTCCATCAGTTTGTTGAGACGGCTCGATACCAGGTACTGCTTGTTTTCACCAAGCAAAATGCCACAGGCTTTTTCCAGGAATACCCGGAACTGTTCGAAATCCAAATTACCCGTAGACAATGATGCCGCCTCTTAACTCGTGTTGACCGCCAGGGACAAAAGGCCCCTAGCTGATATCTGCTGCTTTGATCCGGTCGACTACCCGGGATGCCAGGTCATCAGGGCGGAATTTGGCAAGGAAGTCATCGGCACCGACTTTCTTGACCATCGCCTGATTGAACACCCCCGACAACGAAGTATGCAGGATGATATGAAGCTTTTGCATGCGAGGGTCACTGCGGATCTCGGCGGTGAGGGTGTACCCGTCCATTTCCGGCATCTCGATGTCGGAAATCATCATCAGGAACTCTTCTTCCGGCTTTTTACCTTCATCGACCAACTTGCGCAGGTAATCCAGCGCTTGCCGACCGTCGTTCAGCGCCACCACTTCGACGCCGACCGTTTGTAGACAACGCGAGACCTGCTTGCGTGCCACCGACGAGTCGTCGACCGTCAGCACGCGCAGGGACAGCGCCTTGTGCTGGGTTTCGACATCCACTACGCCCACGGAAATCGCTTCCGGTGTCGGCGCCACTTCCGCCAGGACTTTCTCGACGTCGATGATTTCGACTAGCTGATTGTCAACGCGGGTCACTGCCGTGAGGTAGTGATCGCGTCCAGTGCCCTTGGGCGGCGGATGGATCTCCTCCCAGTTCATGTTGACGATGCGTTCCACCGAGCGCACCAGGAAACCCTGGGTCTTGGTGTTGTACTCCGTGATGATCACGAACGGATTGCTCTGATCCAGCAATCGACCTGAACCGGTCGCCATTGCCAGATCCATAATCGGAATGGTCGCCCCCCGAATACTCGCCACACCGCACACGACAGGATTGGACTTGGGCATCACGGTCAGCTTGGGGCATTGCAGCACCTCACGAACCTTGAATACATTGATCCCATAGAGCTGCGGGCCGTCAAGACGGAACAACAACAGCTCCAGGCGATTCTGCCCTACCAGTTGCGTGCGCTGGTTTACTGAATCCATTACACCAGCCATGCCCAGACTCCTACTACCAACGCTTCAGTGTGTTGCGACGCACATTCATTGCTAAACGGCACGGCGCTTGCTTTTTAACTCGTATGAACACAGAACCGACATTTTTCCGACGCCTGACCTCAAACTTTCGCAAATCGCTTTGCGCGATGTCGGCCGTTTGCCTGTTCAACGCTGGCAGCCCTGCCCTTGCTGATGCGGTTACCTTGCCTGACATGCTTATCGGCGTCACCCAGGGCTTTCTTGAATTCACCGTAGAAGACTATTTGGCGACCAGTCAAACTGAAGGTCGTTATGAGATCCAGGTCAGCCAGCTCGATCCGCGTCTGCGCATGCCAATGTGCGACAAGGAATTGACAGCGAGCCTGGAGAGTCCGGCCAAGCCATTGGGGCGTGTTACGGTCAAGGTTCGCTGCGAGGGCGCCGCCCCCTGGACCGTGTTCGTACCCGCTCAAGTCCGGCTGTTCCGCGACGTCGTTACCACCACCCGACCGCTGCGACGCCTCGGTGTTGTCGAACCCGACGATGTGATCCTGCGCGAGCGTGACATCAGTCTGATCAGCCAGGGCTATCTGACTTCGCTGGATCAGGCGATCGGGCAAAAACTGACCCGACCAATGGTCGCCGATCAGCTGATCACGCTGGTGAACATCGAGCAGGCGGAAGTCATTACCAAGGGGGATCAGGTGGTGATTACCGCCCGTAGCGGCACACTCAGCGTGCGCATGCCGGGAGAAGCGCTGTCCAACGGTGGTTTGCGAGACCAGATACGCGTAAAAAACCTGAATTCCCAGCGGGTCATCAAGGCGCAAGTTATCGCGCCCGGCCAGGTGGAAGTCGCCATGTAGTACCTCGGGTATTGGTGTTTAGATGGCGCGCCGCTCGACTGTTCCCTAAACTGTGACTCATCCAGGGCAAGTGCTGACGCGCGCAAGCTCATTGATAAATGAGTCTAAAGTTTTCCAGGGTTTGGCCGAAAACATGGCAAGCGTCCAAATACCCAGAGGTTTTTTGATCATGGTCATCGATTTCAGCCGTCTTAACAGCTCCTCGTCACTTACGGGCAGTACACGTACCAGCGCCAGCAAGGACACGGCCGAAGCCGCCAAGTCCGCGCCGCTGAATACCCCGGCCGCAGAGGCCACTACCGTCAAAAGCGGGGAATCGGTACACCTCAGCAATGAGGCTCAGCAGTTGCAAAAGGTCACTGACAAGCTGCGCGATCAGCCCGCTGTCGATAATGCCCGCGTGGCAGAGTTGAAAGCAGCGATTGCCGATGGCAGCTATAAAGTCGACAGCAACCGTGTAGCCAGCAAACTGCTCAACTTCGAAGCCCAGCGCTAGGCTCCGGTCTGCGCGAGGCTTTTGGACGCTTAAAACCCAAGGCCAGCCATGCACGACACTAATTTACTGCAACTGATCATCGACGACTTTGCTCCAGCGCAACAATTGCTCGAGTTATTGCAAACCGAGGCCATCGCTTTGCATGGTCGCGACATGCGACTGCTCGAAGACATTCTGGCGCAGAAGCAGGCATTGATCATTTTGCTTGAACAGCATGGCCGCAAGCGCAGTGCGATCCTCGCCAGCCTCAACCTGCCGATCAATCGCCAGGGTCTGGAGCAATTGGCCGCCCAATCGAGCATTGGCGATCAGTTGCTGGCTCAGAGTGATGTTCTCACCGATCTACTGGCCCAGTGCCAGAGCACCAACGTCAGCAATGGCCAGTCCATCATGATGCAACAGGCTGCCACGGCTACCCAGCTGAAAATCCTCCACGGCGGCGACACACCAGCGCTTTATGACGCCCGCGGATCGACCTCTGTACTCGCGAAGCGGGGGCCTCTCAGTCAGGCTTGAACCCGCCGATGAGCCCGCACTATCAAGACGAGAAACATGCTGGCAAAATGCTGGCTAGCCGCAGTCAAATTTTGTCTGGAGATTGATGAACCGTGTTCAATGCCTCAAGCGCGGAAGATGCTCCGCAGCCACCCAAGGTGCTCGCAACGCCCCTTGAGATCTCCGGCACCCTACGTCAGCTGCAAGACAGCCACGACCCTCTGATCATTACGTTCCATGAGCGCAGCCAGCGCTTCCAGAGCTATCTGGTGGGTATTGACCGTGACAGCGGCACGATCTCGCTTGACGAAATGATTCCACGGGACGGTGAACGCTTCCTGCTCGCCGGCGAACCGTTCAAGGTCGAAGGCTTCCACGATGGTGTTCGCATCGCCTGGGAAAGCAATGGCGCGCTGACCATCGACGAAACGGGTGGCACTCGCTGCTATCACGGTCCGATGCCCGACGAAGTGGTTTATCACCAGCGCCGTAACGCATTCCGCGCCGCTCTTAAACTGGCACAGCTGGTTAGCGTCGATCTGGACGGTGAAAAGCTCAAGGCACCGATCAGCGGAAAGCTGCTGGACATCTCTGCTACTGGCTGCAAATTGCGCTTCGACGGCGATATCAGCTCGAGCCTTCAACTGGGGCAGGTCTACGACCGATTTGCTGCCGCCCTGCCCTTCGGCAAAATGACGGCCCCCGTCGAACTGCGTTACCTGCATTTCGAAGAAAAGATTTCCACCACCTTCGCCGGTGTTCGCTTTCATAACATGAGCGGGCTGGTGCAGCGTCAGGTCGAGAGATTTGTCTATCAGCTTCAGCGCGAAGCACGGCGTTTCGACAAAGACGACCTCTGAGTTAACGCTTCAATAAAAACGGGCAGTCCTTTTGGGAACTGCCCGTTTTTTTTGTGCGTGAATCTCAGGGCCTGGCTTCGGTGAAGCTCTGCTCGCGGCCTTCGTCAGGGTCTGGCGGCGACGGGTCGGTCTCAGGTTTTTCTTGCGGCTCTGATTCTGGTTCCGGTTCCGGTTCCGGCTCAAGTGTGATCGGGTTCTGCATCTGATCCTGCACCACCTGCTCATCAACTCGAGGGTCAAGGGCCGCTACCAATGGCGAACTCGACATGCTGTCCGGCATGGCCACGTGATGCAGCGGCGCATCGTCCACCTGATGCAGGTTGGTGACGGCTTTCGGACGAATCCGCCAGACCAGTACCAACGCGAAGAAGCTGAAGAACGCGTAGAGCATCTGACTGCCGAACAGCTTCATCAGAACCCCGGCAACCAACGGCCCGATACTGGCACCCACGCCGTAGGTCACCAGTAGCATCGCCGTCAGAGACACCCGACGATCGCCTTCGACGTGGTCGTTGGAAAAAGCCACTGCCAAGGGATACAGGCAAAATTGCACCAGGGAGCAGAAGAAACCGGTGATAAACAGCACTTCCAGCGGCACCTGCTTCATGATCGCCAGCGGCAATGCAGCCACCGCCAGGCTGAACGCGAAGCAACGGATCAACAGCGCCCGATCATAACGGTCGGACAACCATCCCAACGGCCACTGCACCAGCAGGCCAGCAAAAATGCAGCTACCCATGAACAAGCCCACTTGCTCGGTAGACAGTCCTTGCTGGGAGGCATACAGCGGCGCCAGACCATAGAATGAACCCACAATCAGCCCCGCCCCCAGCACCGTACTTAACGACTGCGGTACGCGCTTGATAAAGAACCGTGGCTCCATCGGCGCAGGGTGCAAGGGTGCAGGGTGAATCCGTCGGGTCAAGGCCACAGGCACCAGGCACAGCGCAAAACACAAGGCCACCAGCATCAGCAGCTCGAGGCCGAGCGCCGGGTGCATGACCAGAATCAACTGACCCAATACCAGGCCAAGGTACGAGGCGATCATGTAGCCGCTGAACACCAGGCCGCGCTGCTTGGCTTCGGCCTGTTCGTTAAGCCAGCTTTCGATGACCATGTACTGGCACATCATGCCCAAACCGACGATGACCCGCAGGAACAGCCAGGCGGGCAGCCAGTCGACCAATCCGTGTCCCAACACGGCCGCGCCGACGATACCGGCACACGCTGCGTAAGCCCGAATATGCCCGACACGGGCAATCAATCGGTGACCGATCTTCCCACCCAGCACCAGGCCGAAGTAGTTGGCCGCCATCAAGGCACCGACCCACAAACTGTCGACGTTGTCGGCTGCCAGGCGCAAGGCCAGGTAGGTACTCAACAAGCCCGAGCCGATCAACATCATCAGCGAAGCGAAATACAACGCTCGAAAGGATTTCCAGATTTGGCGCATCGGCGTTCCGAGCGGCTCCTTGCAGTAAGTGTCGGACTATCCGAAAAGATAGCCCGATGACGATGATTCGTCAGGCCTGGGCTGCCAGAACACGTCGCTCCCAGGGAGTAATTTCATCATAGAAGCTGGTCAACTCCATGGACTTCGAAGCGATGTAGCCTTCGATGAACTCCGTGCCAAACAGTTCCTTCGCCAATTGGCTACGTTTCAGACGCTCAAGTGCAGCATGCAAGGTACACGGCAATGAAAGATTGTCCGGCACCTCGAATTCACCCTGTATTGGCTCACTGGGCTCCAATGTGTTTTCAATGCCATATAACCCGGCTGCCAGGCTGGCCGCAATCGCCAGATAGGGATTGGCGTCAGCCCCTGGCAAGCGGTTTTCAACCCGACGAGCGACCGGCGAACTGGCCGGGATGCGCAACCCGGCGGCTCGGTTGTCGTGGGACCAGCAAGCGTTGTTCGGCGATGCGAACGGATGGCACAAGCGCTGGTAGGAGTTCACATTTGGCGCGAACAGCGCGGTGAAATCGGCCATGCCGGCCTGCTGACCGGCGATGAAATGACGAAAGATCGGGGTCGGTTCGCCAGCCTTGTCGCTGAACACGTTAGTTCCCGTGTCGATCTCGACGATGCTCTGGTGAATATGCATCGAACTACCCGGCGTGTGCGCCAACGGCTTGGCCATGCAGACTGCGGTCAGGCCATGTTTGAGGGCCACTTCTTTAAGCAGATGCTTGAACAGGAATGTCTGGTCGGCCAGCAGCAGCGGATCACCATGCAGCAGGTTGATCTCGAACTGGCTGACGCCCATTTCGTGCATGAACGTATCGCGCGGCAAGCCAAGCGCTGCCATGCATTCGTAGACTTCATTGAAGAAGGGCCGCAAGCCGTTGTTGGAACTGACGCTGAACGCCGACTGCCCGTCTTCACGTCGACCGTCCAGGCCGATTGGCGGCTGGAAGGGTTGAGTGGGGTCGGTGTTGGGCGCAAATATGAAAAATTCCAGTTCGGTCGCCACGACGGGCGCCAGACCGAGGGCGGTGTAGCGGGCAATGACCGCTTTAAGCTGGCCGCGGGTCGATAGATTCGAGCTTTCGCCGGTGAGTTCGTCCGCATCGCAAATGGCGAAGGCTCGTGGTTGCTTGCTCCACGGCAAGCGATAGACCTGCGAAGAATCAGGCACCAGCGCGAGATCGCCATCATCACTGCCATAAAAGCGTGCCGGCGGGTATCCGCCCATGATGCACTGCAACAGCACACCGCGCGCCAGTTGCAAACGGCGGCCTTCGAGAAAACCCTCTGCGGTCATCACCTTGCCACGGGGCACGCCATTCAAGTCCGGCGTGACACACTCAATCTCATCAATGCCCGTCAATCGCTGTGCGAGTGAGCCCTGGCCCTGGGTTGTCATGACGCTATCCTTGTTATTGTGCGAGCCGCGAACGGCGACCCGTACAAAATAGGCTCCGCGTGTTCGGAATATCAAGCAGCGCTCAAAAAAATGTAGGCTTCAGCGGCGCTTGCCGGGCCGTACTTCTCACGGGAGATAAAGACTGAACACCGCACCGCCCAGTGGCCCGCCATTGCTGATTTCGGTGCGACCTCCCACTCCATTGCGCTGATGCAGCGCGGCAATTCGCCCGGCGAAGTACAAGCCCAACCCCGTACTGCCCGTGGTGTGGTTGATGCCCTGCACGTAATTTGCCTGACGCTCGAGCATTTCAGTGGAATAACCTTCGCCATCGTCATTGACGGTGATGACTAACTGCCCGGCGACATCGCTGGCGCTGATCAACACCGCATGCCGCGCGTAACGGATCGCATTGTTGATGCAGTTGCCAAGCACTGTGGCGATCAGCTCTCGGTCAAAGAAACCCAGCGGGCTCAACGGGTCGACTTCATAGGTCGCCATGATCGAGCGACTGACGAATACGTCCTGGTGACACGCCAGTTGCGCCTCGATGAAATCGTCCAGTTCATGGTAAGCCGGCTGCAACGGCATCTGGTTGACACCGAGTTTGTACAGTCCCAGCAACTGCACCAGCATAGCGTTGAGGTGCGCAAACTCGAACTCGATCACACCCTGCTCCGGCGACTGCCGAACAGGGGCGGGAAAACGGGCCAACCATTGGTTGTGGGCCTGCATCACCAAGGCCAGTGAGTTCTTCATGTCGTGTACGGTTGAAGCAATCACCGTGGAAAAGTCCAGTGCCGGGTCGTCTTGGTTCATCCGCCGAACGCCTTTGATTTCAGTTTCTGATAACGCGCAGAACGCACGTCCGTTTCAGGCATCAAGCCAACCATCTTCAAGCAGGTCTGGCACTCGTCCAGTTCGGCAGACGGCACGCTGGTATCGGTGCCATGCAGCAATGACTGCGCCAAGTTCAGCGCGATGCTGATGTTCTTCGGCTGCAGTGCCAGGGCCTTGCGAAATACCGCGCGCGCTTCGACCAGGTTGCCGGTTTTGTAGATTCGCACGCCTATGCGATTAAGATCAGCAGCGACGTTGCCGGCATTGAGAATGGTCGGGTCATCGGTCAACTTGGCGATGCCCTTCATTACCGTCGGGTCGTCCCCGTATATTTCCGCGCAATTTTTCAACATGGATGCGCCGGCCTCGGGCTGCCCGAGCATTTGCAGTTGCTTTGCCACTAACAGCGCGGCTTCGGCGCTCATGAAGTTTTCCATGCCGTCGAGCCGCTGTATGGCTTGTTCGGTGAGCTTCTCGGCGGTTTCCGCGTCGTTGATCAACATGCTGGTGGCTTTCATCAATCGCGCACGGATCTGCAGACCGGGATCAGAGGGGTTTTCCTTGGCGACGGCGCTCAATGTTGTGTTGATCTCCAGACGGGTCCGCGTATCAAGCCCCTTCTCACTGCCTTTGCTGATCAAGGCGTGGGCCAGGCCGAGATTGCTTTCTGCGTCCTTGAAGCGCGATTGGGCACCTTGTGCCACGGCTTGGCGGTAAGCCTTGGACGCGGTATCGAAATCCTCGTTGGTCATCGCCAGCTTGCCCAGCTGCGCCTGCCTACGCACCGCCAGGGGCGAAATGCGAACGGCCTCTTCCAGCACCCGCTGGGCCGCCTTGGTGTCCCCTTCAGAAACCAGAACATCGGCCATGCCGTCGTAGAGCGCCGGCATCATCGGAAACACTTTCAGGGCTTTTTCATAAACGCCCTTGGCTTGTAAGACTTGCCCGCGCTTGAACAATAATTTGCCCAACCCGGCAAACGCCCAGGGCAGCGGCCGATCAGCGATGATGCCGTCGTACAAACGCTCCAGCGCTTCGTTTTGATTGAGGTCACGCAGGGCGTCGGCGCGATAACGCAAGCACAACGGCGAGTAACGGATGTCCTGCTTGCACAAGGCGATGCAAGCGTTTAACACTTCTATCGGTTTCCCACGATCGAGCGCTTGCAGGATCGGTTTGAGCAAAGTCTTGCGCTGCACCAGCCGTTCCAGCCGCTGGGCCAGTCCTGCACGATTGAATGGTTTGGTCAGGTAGGCGTCAGGCTCGTGTTCCAGGGCGCTCAAGACCATGGCCTGGCTGGTTTCCGCAGTGACCATCACGAACACGCTTTCATGGCTGATCAGCTTATCGACCATGAGGTCTTCGAGAACCTGTTGACCATTCTTCTTGCCGTCGCCCAGATGGAAATCCTGCAGGATAAAATCGTAGGCCTTCTGCGAACACATGCGCAGCGCTTGCTCACCAGTGTCCGCAGTATCGACATCCTTGACGCCAAGCTCGCGCAGCATTGACCTGACGGAGCTGCGGAAATCCGAGAAATCATCAACGATCAGGAAACGCTTTTGGTGATACGACAGCATCGAAGATTTCCAGGCAGTTGAAGGATATTTCTGGGACCGTCAGTGTTATCGGCCTGAGGTGGCATTCCCTTGAGACGGTAGCCATTGAATTACGGGTTAAATATATGAAGGTGCAACGATCAAACAGGTTAATCCTGCGTTTCTGCCACGCGTCCATCGACCTGTTCTTCCGCGATTTGGCCGAAGTACACCGAGAGCGCGCGTTCTGCATCGTTTTGTCGGGCACGGGCACTGATGGCGCCGTCGGTTTGTCGCGTATCAAGGAACACGGGGGTTACGTTCGCTCAAGCACCGGAAGACCCTGAATTCGATGGAATGACTCGCGCCGCCGTTGAAACCCGGATGGTCGATATGGTGCTGCCGGTGGTACAACTGCCGCAAAAGCTACTGGATCTGTGACGCAACTCTCGCGAAATTCGCCTGCCGACGGCGAACGACCCGGAACTTCAAGCTATTGCCACTGTGTTCAAGCGTGATGCGGCGCTGGCCGAGCAGCTGCTTCACGACATCCTGATCCAACTGCGCACCGGCACCGGTCATGACTTCAAACATTACAAGCGTGCCGCGGTGTTACGCCGGATCGAACGACGGATGCAGGTCACCGGCCAGCCGGACCTGAGTGGCTACTACCGCTACCTTCAAGACAATCCAGAGGAAACCAAGTCGCTGCTGGAGGATATGCTTATTGGCGTGACCAACCTCTTCCGTGATCGCGAAGCGTTTGAGGCGTTGGAGCGCAACGAGGCACGGTTGAGGTCAGTTCAGCAGGGTTGGGCACTGGTTGTACCTTTACTGTTTGTTTGCCACTGACGCGAACTGGGTATGACGCTGAGGCGCCGGAGCAGGTTGAAGAGGTCTCTGGAAGACTGAGCGGATTAACGATTCTGTTGGTCGATGACTCTGCGGATGTGCTGGAAACCTTGAAGATGCTCCTGGAGATGGAAGATGCACAGGTGACTGCGTTCGATCGTCCGGTGACGGCGCTGGACGCGGCCAAGAGTACCCGCTTCGACTTCATCATTTCAGACTTGGATATGCCGGTTATGAACGGTCACGAATTGATGAGCGCTTTGCGTCAGCTGCCACATCATTTTCGCTCCATGAATGGTCTATGGAGTAAGGCACAGAGGTTACTGACTTTCCAATGTAGGTCGTCGGCGCAAATGATTGTGGTATTGGCACTTTCCTGCGGACAAAACAAAACCCCTGTTCGCGTTAGCAAACAGGGGTTTCGGAATTTAATCTTGACGATGACCTACTCTCACATGGGGAAACCCCACACTACCATCGGCGATGCATCGTTTCA
>NZ_WFGV02000001.1 GCF_010095445.2 Pseudomonas sp. TNT3 | reverse complement strand
GAAGGCCGCGGCGCGCCAACGGGCGGTCGCAGCGATCGTGGGGCACCTGCTGGTCGTGGTGAATCAGGTCGCGGTACGCCAGTGGCGGATCGTCCGACCGATACCAAGCGTCCGGCCAAGCCTGCGCCGAAAAAACGCCCAGGCATCGTTCTGGTCGACAAGGACGCGCCATCGGGCAAGCGTCGTGGTGCGCCAGCCGGTTCGGGCCAGCGTCCGGGCTTCGGTCGTCGCAAGCCTGAGTAATCGGTGAGCGGTACATGAAAAACGCCAACCTTCGGGTTGGCGTTTTTTTTTGCACGTCTTTAATGATGGGGTGAATTCAAGGGCCTCTTCGCTAGCAAGCCCACTCCCACGTTCATTCAAGATGTCCCAGAGAGTGCTTGCGCCCATTCACCCTGTGGGAGCCAAGCTTGCTCGCGATGGCGCCTGCGGCCGTTTGTTCTGTGGGAGCCGAGCTTGCTCGCGATGGCGCCTGCGGACATTCCACCCAGTTCCAGAATGGAAATCCTGCGTTACGGCCTGTAACGAAAAACTTACGAAATTCCCCGATTCGTCCAGCGCAATCGACACGTCCTCGATTCTGTAAGGAATTCCTTCCGTCGGGCGCTTCCATGCCCCCTCGCCAGCGCTCTGGCCCGCTTGTTTCAGCTGTCGTAGAAGGATCAGATGCGCCCCATGCCTGCCGTGCAGGTGCATAAAAACAAGGAGGCGCAATGAACGCCGCGATCCATCTTCATCTCCCCAAGGGACGTTTTCTTACCGTTCCCGTCGATGACCCGCAAAGGTCTGACTCAATTTTTGCATCCGCCCGGCAGCTCCGAGGCGGACACACGCAATCCCGGCAACCGACACGCTGATCCAGTGATGTCTGGCAGCAGGGGGTTACAGGTGTACAATGCGCCGCGTTTTAACTGTGACCTCCTGCGCATCTGCGCAAACCTCAGGGCTATCCGCCTTGTTCACTCCGCTGCGCCACAAGCGTGTCGGGTTCGATTTCGTCACAGATAAAAACAAACAGGTGACGCATGAACGTTGTAAATACGCTGAACTCCTGGTGCCTGCGCTGGGGTTTGATCGGTGCTGCTTGAAATCGCAACTGAGCAGCATCGTCTACTGAACATCATCAAACCTTGCGTGAGACCCTTTTCATGAGTGGACAAAACTCGCATTCAGGCGAGCTGAAGCGCGGCCTGAAAAATCGCCACATTCAATTGATCGCCCTCGGTGGCGCCATCGGTACCGGTTTGTTTCTGGGCTCGGCCGGCGTGCTGAAATCTGCTGGCCCGTCGATGATCCTCGGCTATGCCATCTGCGGCTTCATCGCTTTCATGATCATGCGCCAACTGGGCGAAATGATCGTCGAAGAGCCGGTGGCCGGTTCTTTCAGCCACTTTGCTCACAAGTATTGGGGTGGTTTCGCCGGCTTCCTGTCGGGCTGGAACTGCTGGATTCTGTACATCCTGGTGGGCATGTCGGAGCTGACTGCGGTTGGCAAGTACATACACTATTGGGCGCCGGACATCCCGACCTGGGTCTCTGCTGCCGGATTCTTCGTACTGATCAACCTGATCAACCTGGCGAACGTCAAAGTCTTTGGCGAGGCCGAGTTCTGGTTCGCGATCATCAAAGTGGTGGCCATCGTCGGCATGATTGCGCTGGGCAGCTACCTGCTGGTCAGCGGCAACGGCGGTCCGCAAGCATCGGTGACCAACCTGTGGGCCCATGGCGGCTTTTTCCCGAACGGGATTAGCGGTCTGGTCATGGCCATGGCGATCATCATGTTCTCATTCGGCGGTCTGGAAATGCTCGGTTTCACCGCAGCAGAAGCCGACAAGCCGAAAACCGTGATCCCGAAAGCCATCAACCAGGTGATCTACAGGATCCTGATTTTCTACATCGGCGCACTGGTCATTCTTTTGTCGCTGACACCATGGGACAGCCTGCTGGCCACCCTGAATGCCTCCGGCGATTCCTACAGCGGCAGCCCGTTCGTTCAGGTGTTCTCGATGCTTGGCAGCAGCACTGCCGCGCACATCCTGAACTTTGTCGTGCTGACTGCTGCATTGTCGGTCTACAACAGCGGTACCTACTGCAACAGCCGTATGTTGCTGGGCATGGCCGAGCAGGGTGATGCGCCCAAGGCCCTGGCGAAGATCGACAAGCGAGGCGTGCCTGTACGCTCGATCCTGGCTTCGGCAGCGGTGACATTGATCGCCGTACTGCTGAACTACCTGATCCCGCACAGCGCGCTTGAGCTGTTGATGTCGCTGGTAGTGGCCACCCTGGTCATCAACTGGGCGATGATCAGCTTCTCGCACTTCAAGTTCCGCCAGCACATGAACAAGACCCAACAAACGCCGCTGTTCAAGGCGCTGTGGTACCCCTACGGTAACTACATCTGCCTGGCGTTCGTGGTGTTCATCCTGGGTGTGATGCTGCTGATTCCGGGTATCCAGATTTCGGTCTACGCGATACCGGTGTGGGTTGCGTTCATGTGGATCTGCTACGGCATCAAAAACAAGCGTCGTAACCACGGCGCTGCGATGACCGGCTCCGTGATCAAGTAGGAGACGGATGACAACAAAAGAGCCGGCGTCTGCCGGCTTTTTTGTCTGCGGTCCTACAAGAGGTGACGATAGACTGCTCAAGCCAGAAATACAGGACAGGAGGCAAGCATGAGCGAAGAACAAACGCACTACGAAATAGAAGGCGGCCTGTTGGGTCGTGAGGACGTTCAGGCGGCGATTGATCATCACGGCTTGCCGCTGCGCTTCATCGGTGTGGACTTCACCGATGCCGATTTGTCGCGGTTGGTACTGGATCACTGCGAGTTCCATCGCTGTACCTTGCTCCGCAGTCAGTTTCTAGGGGCTCGTCTGGAGGGCACAACGTGGAAAGGGTGCCGGGGGGCACACGGGGTTTTCGAAGCTGCGCACTTGCTTGAGGCATCGTTCGGCAATTGTGATCTGAACAATACGAGCTGGCAGCGAGCTAAGTTGGCTCAAGTCGAGTTCAACGGCTGCAAGCTGACCGGCGCCAACTTCAGTCACTGTTCGGGTCTGGGGCTTTCGTTCAACGAGACGCGACTCAACAGTGCTTTTTTGCCGGGGATGTCCTTTGCCAGAAGCACGCTGAACAACCTGGATTTTTCTGAGGCGGACCTGAGTGATGCGGACTTTCGCAAAGCAGAGTTTGTTGATTGCAGTCTCGCCCATGCCCGTATCAATGGCGCGACATTCGCCGGTGCGGATTTGCGCGGTGCCGATTTGAGCGGCTTTCGACTCAATGATGCGAAACTGTTCAAGGGCGCCGTGATTTCTCGCGCACAAGCCTCGATGCTGCTGTCGGAGCTGGGTTTATCTGTTGCGTAGCAATTATTACCCGCAGGAGCTCAAGCGAAGCAAGGCTGTTATCTTTTGATCCCGCATTTCAGCGATATCGGGAGAAAATCAGGATCAAAAATCGCAGCCTGCGCCAGCTCCTGCAAGGGCGCTCCTTCATTCGCGGTATCCTGCACGTTCTGAATACGGACGCTTTTCCATGCTGGTGATTTCCAACAACGTGCATCTGCCGGATGCCGAGATCGAGTTGACAGCCATCCGCGCCCAGGGCGCCGGTGGACAGAACGTCAACAAGGTTTCCAGCGCCATGCACCTGCGCTTCGACATCCCGGCCTCGTCCTTGCCCGAGTTCTACAAAGAACGCCTGCTGGCGCTGCGTGACAGTCGCATCACCAGCGAAGGCGTGTTGATCATCAAGGCCCAGCAATACCGGACACAGGAGGCCAATCGCGCCGACGCGCTGGAGCGGTTGATCGAGTTGATACTCAGCGCCACCAAGGTCGAAAAGAAACGCCGGCCGACCAAGCCGACGCTGGGCTCGAAGAAGCGTCGACTGGAATCCAAAACCAAGCGCGGCAGCATCAAGGCCGGGCGAGGGAAGGTCGATTTCTAGGGAGCGCCACGCTCTTCACGGTATTTTTCATTAAGGTGCCTGGGCGCCTGGCGGTACAGGTAAACACTCAAGCCCAAACCACTTAATGCGGCAATGGCGGCGAACAGGAAGATCGAGGCAAAACCGAAACCTGCTGCAATAGCACCCGCCAACGGTCCGGTAATCCCTAACGACAAGTCGATGAACAGCGAGTAAGCACCGACCGCTGCCCCACGGCTTGAGGCCGGAACCAGGTTCACCGCTTCTACGCCAAGCGCCGGGAATACCAGCGAAAAACCGAACCCGCTCAGTGCTGCGCCGGCCAATGCCCAGTGGGCGTCCGGCGCCAACCACAGCAGCAGCAAGCCCAGGGTTTCCACCGAGAGACAGGCAATCGCCACGCGAAAGCCACCGAGGCGATTGATCAGATTGCCGAACAGCAACCGTGCACCAATGAAACTGGCGCCGAACAGGCTCAGGCAAAGCACCGCGTTGTCCCAGTGTTGCGTGGCGTAATACAGGGTAATGAACGTGGCGATGGTGCCGAACCCGATCGAGCCCAGCGCCAGACCGCAGCCATGGGGCAACACCCGACCCAGTACGTGCATGAACGGCAAGCGCTCGCCGACGACAATCGGCGCGGCGGTTTTAGGCCAGGCCAGCGCCAGGCCGAGGATGGCCAGCAGCACGATGCTCACGCCCATGCTCCACAGGCCCCACTCCCTCACCAGCAACACGCCCAGCGGCGCGCCGACAGCCAGTGCGCCGTAGCTGGCGATGCCGTTCCAGGAAATCACTTTCGCGGTGTTCGCTGCGCCGACGCGACCAATGCCCCAGCCAATCGATCCCGAGCCCACCAGGCTTTCTGCGCTGCCGAGGACCAGGCGACCGATCAGCAAACTGACGAGGCTAAGCGCCGGCAGACTTTGAGTCCACGCCGAGATCAGCATGAACACCCCACTCAAACCACAACCGGCGAGGCCATACATCACCGCCAGTTTGCTGCCTTTGTTGTCGATGATCTTCCCGGCATACGGCCGGCTGAGCAGGGTGGCGAGGTATTGCACGCTGATCACCAGGCCGGCGATCACGGCGCCGAAACCCAGGTCGCTGTGGACGTAGCCAGGCAACACCGCCAAGGGAATGCCGATATTCAGGTAGCCAATAAAGGTGAACAGAACGATGGAGACAACTTGCAGCGTGACCGCCAGGGGGCGCTGGTTTTCAGACATGGGTAAAGGTCCACGGGAAAGCAGGATAGATAGGCAGCTTATGATAGCGGCGCGAGCGGCCGCAGGTCGTGAAAAAGTAAAACTATTTGCCGGATGGGCTGATCAGGGTTTGGCAGGGGCAACCAGTTGCGTCGTGACCAGGGCGGCCAAGGCATTTTCTTCGCTGCCGAAACGGGCTAGCAGGGCGGCTTGTTTTTCGGGGGAGAGGCGATTCCAGATCTCGATCATTTTCTCGGCGGTGCCGATCAATGCGCTGGCTTGCTCTTCGCTGAATTCGTCAGACATGGGGGGCTCGGGTTTCAGGCAGTGTGGAAAGCGCATGTTAGCGCTTTCCACACGGTCTGGTAGTGCGGTGTATCAGTCTTCGCTGTCAGCCTTGCGACTGTCAGTGGCTTCTTTCGGCTCGGGCTGTTGGGCGCCGGCTTGTTGCGTGGTTGTCTGCTCAGTTTCGTGCAGGCTTGGGAAGGGGAGATTAGGGATCTCGTGCATGGTTCGCGCTCCTCGCAAAGTCTGTTGATAGATCTGGTAGATCCGCGCTTTTACAAAGCTTGCGCAGGATACAGCAGGAGAAATGACAAATAGACTTTTATCTGGGATTTCTGCGACAGATGGCCGCAGCCGGGAACTTAATTGAGACCGGATGTCGCGAGGGAGAGCTTGCTGCCGGTGGGCTGCGAAGCGGCCCACTGCCAGACAACGCGGTGCAACAGATTCATCGAGGGTGAATTTACGACTGCTGCGCAGCCGAGCGGTAGCAAGCTCCCTCCCAAGGGAGCTTGCTGTTACTCAAGCTACTTGCAGACCTCGGCAATCGCCTCGGCTAACAGGTCCAGGCGCGTAGCGTCTATTCCTGCCACGTTCGCCCGGCCAGTACCGACCATGTAGACGCTGTGGTGATCACGCAGGTTCTTCACCTGCTCAGGCGTCAAGCCGGTGTAGGAGAACATCCCGCGTTGCATCCCAATGTGCGCAAAACGTTCACGCAGTCCGTGCGGCTCAAGCGCTTCGACCAGGCCGCTGCGCAGTTGGGCGATCCGCAGGCGCATGGCCTCCACTTCGTCGGCCCACAGGCTTTTCAGTTCAGGATCACCAAGAATGGTCGCTACCACTGCAGCGCCATGATCTGGCGGCGTCGACCACAGGTTGCGGGCAATGTTGGCCAGCTGGCTGCGAACGTCCACCAATTTGTCAGCGGTTTTCGCACAGACAATCAGCGCGCCAGTGCGATCCCGATACAGGCCGAAGTTCTTTGAGCACGAACTGGTGATCAGCACCTCTGGCAACTCGGCAGCGAACAGCCGGGTCGACCAGGCATCCTGCTCCAGGCCATCGCCAAAACCCTGGTAGGCGAAGTCGATCAGCGGCAACAAATCGCGACTGCGCACGATGTCCAGCACGCGACGCCAGTCGTCATGGGACAGATCGAAGCCGGTCGGGTTGTGGCAGCAAGCATGCAGCAACACCACGTCGCCCATGGGCACTTCGTTAAGGACCGCCAGCATCGCCTCGACGTCGAGACGGTTATCCTTGCCGACGTAAGGGTAGTGGCTGACCTTGACCCCGGCTGTCGCGAAGATGGTTTCGTGAATCGGCCAGGTCGGATTGCTCAGCCAGACGCCACGCCCCGGAAGGCATTGGGCGATGAAGTCCGCGCTCAGGCGCAGTGCGCCGGTGCCACCCGGTGTCTGGGTCGCGCCGGCTCGTTGTTCCGAGATCAGCGCGGAATCCGCGCCCAGCACCAACTCGTTGATCGCTTTGCCAAACGCCGGCTCGCCATGACCACCGATATAGGTTTTAGTGGACTGACGGTCCACCAGCCGCGCCTCGGCCAGTTTCACCGCTTGCGGAATGGGCGTCAGGCCTTGGGCGTCTTTGTAGACACCCACGCCGAGGTCGAATTTGCGCGGATTCGGGTCCTGCGCATAGGCCTCCATCAAACCGAGAATCGGATCGCCGGGCACCCGGCCGATGGCGTCGAAGTGCATTACTTGCGGCCCTCGGCGTCCTTGGCCACTTCGTCAGTGCGCGCGGCCATGATGAAGTCATTGCGGTGCAGGCCTTTGATGGAGTGGCTCCACCAGGTCACGGTGACTTTGCCCCATTCGGTCAGCAGGCCCGGGTGGTGACCTTCCGCCTCAGAGATCTCGCCGACCGCATTGGTAAACGCCAGTGCGTGCTTGAAATTCTTGAACAGGAAGACTTTTTCCAGCTGCATGATGCTGTCGCGAACTTCGATGTTCCAGTCTGGAATCTGCTTGATCAGTACCGGCAGTTCTTCATCGCTGACTTGAGGGGCGCCGGCTTGGCAGGCTTCGCAATGGGCTTGGTTCAGAGCGTTCATGGTGTGTTCCTGAATTCGATTCTTGTTGGAAATTACTATCTTTGCGCGCAAGTCGCGAGCGGGATCTGCTCAGGCCGCTTTGGGCTTGGGCGGAAATTTCGGTGCGTGCAAACCAAGCTGCATGCCCTGCTGGACCATGCCCATGATGTCTTCGTGGGCGAGGTCGAACAGGCGCTTGAGATTCGGCAGGACAAAATACAGCGGCTGCAGAATGTCGATGCGGTAAGGCGTGCGCATGCATTCCAGGGGGTCGAAGGCTTGATGCTCAGGCTCGTCCGACAGGCAGTAAACGGTTTCTTTCGGCGAAGAGAGGATGCCGCCGCCATAGATTCGCTGGCCTTGAGGCGTGTCGACCAGGCCGAACTCGATGGTCATCCAGTAAAGACGCGCCAGGTACACGCGTTCTTCCTTGCTCGCCTGCAGGCCGAGTTTGCCGTAAGTGTGGGTAAATTCGGCGAACCAGGGATTGGTCAGCAGCGGACAGTGGCCAAAGATCTCATGGAAAATGTCCGGCTCCTGGAGGTAATCCAGTTCTTCTCGGGTACGAATAAAGGTCGCGACGGGGAATTGCTTGTTGGCCAGCAGTTCGAAAAACGTCTGGAAGGGAATCAGTGCCGGAACGCGGGCGACTTGCCAGCCGGTGGTTTCACCGAGGACCTTGTTGATTTCGCCGAGTTGCGGAATGCGGTCGTGGGGCAGACCGAGTTTTTCGATACCGTCCAGGTACTCCTGGCACGCACGACCCTCGATCACTTTCAGTTGGCGAGTGATCAGCGTGTTCCACACCGCATGTTCTTCGGCGGGGTAATCGATAAAACCTTGCGCATCGGGCTCGCGAGCCACGTATTGCGTCTGCTTCATGCTGCTCTCCTGCTAGGGGATTTCGTTCTTGTTATGTCCAGCTATGGAGTTAGAAATAACCCAAGGTGCGTGGCGATGCAGCAGCAGGTAGGAGCAGCAAGTAGGAAAATTCCGATCAAATCGTAAAGTTTTCGTTACGGATATCCTGCTGTCGCGCAGTTATTGAGTTTTTCGAGTTTGAAAAGCGCCGTAGGTGTCACATAATCTTGACGACTATCTGAGCGCTTAGTCAGAAAGGTCGGGCGCTAACCCTGTGGGAGCCAGCCTGCTGGCGATAGCAGTGTGTCATTCGACATCAACATCGACTGATGCGACGTCATCGCCAGTAGGCTGGCTCCCACAGGTCAATCATCGTTTATCAGGTCTTTCATATGCGTATCAAAGTCCATTGCCAGAACCGCATCGGCATTCTGCGCGACATTCTCAACCTGCTGGTGGAGTACGGGATCAACGTCGCTCGCGGCGAAGTGGGTGGTGAGCATGGGAATGCGATCTACCTGCACTGCCCAAACCTGATCAACCTCCAGTTCCAGGCGTTGCGTGCGAAATTTGAATCCATTGCCGGTGTATTTGGCGTCAAGCGTGTAGGGCTGATGCCCAGCGAGCGTCGGCACATGGAACTCAATGCCTTGCTCGGGGCGCTGGAGTTTCCAGTGTTGTCGATCGACATGGGCGGCTCGATTGTCGCGGCCAATCGTGCGGCGGCGCAGTTGCTCGGCGTACGGGTGGACGAGGTGCCGGGGATTCCCTTGTCCCGTTACGCTGAGGATTTCGACCTGCCAGAGCTGGTCCGCGCCAACAAGTCGCGGATCAACGGATTGCGAGTGAAGGTAAAAGGCGATGTGTTCCTGGCGGACATCGCACCGCTGCAATCGGAGCACGATGACAGCGAGGCCATGGCCGGCGCAGTACTCACGCTGCACCGCGCGGATCGGGTGGGCGAGCGCATCTACAACGTGCGCAAGCAGGAATTGCGTGGGTTCGACAGCATCTTCCAGAGCTCGAAAGTGATGGCCGCCGTGGTCCGCGAAGCCCGACGCATGGCGCCGCTGGATGCGCCACTGTTAATAGAAGGCGAAACCGGCACCGGCAAGGAGCTGCTGGCGCGGGCCTGCCACCTGGCCAGTCCACGCGGTCAATCGCCGCTGATGGCGCTCAACTGTGCCGGCCTGCCGGAGTCCATGGCCGAAACTGAGCTGTTTGGCTACGGTCCCGGCGCCTTTGAAGGCGCGCGGGCTGAAGGCAAGCTCGGGCTTCTGGAATTGACGGCGGGCGGTACGTTGTTTCTCGATGGTGTCGGCGAAATGAGCCCGCGCTTGCAGGTGAAATTGCTGCGCTTCTTGCAGGACGGATGCTTCCGTCGTGTCGGCAGCGATGAAGAGGTTTACCTCGATGTACGAGTGATCTGCGCGACCCAGGTGGATTTGTCCGAACTGTGCGCGCGGGGTGAGTTTCGCCAGGACCTGTACCACCGCTTGAATGTACTGTCGCTGCACATCCCACCGCTGCGCGAGTGCCTGGATGGTCTGACGCCGCTGGTTGAGCACTTCCTTGATCAGGCCAGTCGGCAGATCGGCTGCCCGTTGCCGAAGTTGGCGCCAGCGGCCATGGAGCGGCTCAGTCATTACCATTGGCCCGGTAATGTGCGACAGCTGGAGAACGTCTTGTTCCAGGCGGTTTCCCTGTGCGAAGGCGGCACCGTCAAGGCGGAACATATTCGTCTGCCGGACTATGGCGTGCGTCAGCCCCTTGGCGATTTTTCGCTGGAAGGCGGGTTGGACGAAATCGTCGGCCGGTTTGAAAAGGCAGTGCTGGAGCGCCTGTATTCCGAGCATCCAAGCAGCCGGCAGCTGGGCAAGCGGTTGGGGGTATCGCACACCACGATTGCCAACAAGTTGCGTGAGTATGAGGTGGGCAAGGACAGCAGCCTTTAAGATCAAACGATCGCAGCCTCGTTGCACTCGACAGCTCCTACAAGTAAACACGCGGTCCCCCTGTAGGAGCTGTCGAGTGCAACGAGGCTGCGATCTTTGATCTGTTGCCGCGTAGCGGCATAACACCGCCGGTTTTTCGTCTTCTCTACATTCCTCCTTTCCTCGTAAAACCCCTCAAGTCCTTTGTTTGCCGGGTCCGGTGCCGCCAGAAAAAAGTTGGTCTGCAAATTGCTTATGGCTCAGCAGTACAGCAGTGGGCGGCAAACGTCCGGCATGCAGAGGAAAGAGTGTGGACAAGTACCTTTATGTAGCGATGACCGGCGCCAGCCAGAATGCATTGGCGCAAAAGGCTCATGCGAACAACCTGGCGAACATCTCCACCAACGGTTTTCAGAAAGACCTGGAGCAAGCGCGCTCGATGCCGGTGTTCGGCGACAGCTTTCCGGCGCGTGCGTTTGCCATGTCCGAGCGTCCAGCCACCGACTTCTCCGCCGGCTCCCTGGTGGAAACCGGTCGCGATCTTGATGTGGCGGTTCAGGGCAATGGCTGGATCGCCGTGCAGAACCCGGATGGCGGCGAAAGTTATGTGCGCACCGGCAGCCTGAACGTCGACGCCCTTGGCGTGCTGCGCGCCGGCAACGGTATGCCGGTGATGGGCAACGGTGGACCGATTGCCGTGCCGCCCGAGCAACAGATCGAAGTCGGCGAGGACGGCACTATCAGCATCCGCGCGATGGGCGAAGGCCCGCGAGTGATGGCCGAAGTCGACCGCATCAAGCTGGTCAACCCTGACTTCAAGAACATGACCAAAGGCCTGGATGGTTCGATCCATACCAAGGACGGCAAGCCGGCTCAAGCCGATGCCGGCGTGAAACTGGTGTCCGGTTTCCTCGAGTCGAGCAACGTCAATGCCGTCGAGGAAATGACCTCGGTGCTGGCGCTGGCCAAGCAATTCGAATTGCACATCAAGATGATGAACACCGCCAAAGAAGACGACCAGGCCATGGCTCGGGTCTTGCAGATCAGCTAATTACCAGAACGTCGCGCCGTAAAACAGGCGCACGAGGAGAATCGAATGCTTCCGGCTCTATGGGTTGCCAAAACAGGTCTGTCCGCCCAGGACACCAACCTGACCACCATTTCCAACAACCTGGCCAACGTGTCGACCACGGGTTTCAAACGTGACCGCGCCGAATTCCAGGACCTGCTCTATCAGATCAAACGCCAGCCAGGCGCCCAGTCGACCCAGGACAGCGAACTGCCGTCGGGTCTGCAAGTGGGTACCGGTGTGCGCATTGTCGGCACCCAGAAAAACTTCACCGCCGGCAGCCTGCAAACCACCGAACAGCCACTGGACATGGCTATCGACGGTCGCGGTTTCTTCCAGATTCTGCAGCCGGACGGCACCACGTCCTACACCCGTGACGGTACTTTCCACCTGGACTCCAATGGCCAGATCGTCAACGCCAGCGGTTTCGCCCTGGAGCCGGCCATTGTCATCCCGAACGATGCCCAGACCTTCACGGTCGGTCGCGACGGTACCGTGTCCGTCACCGTTCCTGGCAACGCCGCGTCCCAGGTGATCGGCAACCTGCAAACCGCCGACTTCATCAACCCGGCCGGCCTGCAAGCCGTGGGTAACAACCTGTTCCTGGAAACCGCTGCCAGTGGCGCGCCGCAAGTCGGTACGCCGGGCCTCGCCGGTTTCGGCACCACGCTGCAGAACACCCTGGAAACGTCCAACGTCAGCACCGTTGAGGAGATGGTCAACATGATCACCACCCAGCGCGCCTACGAGATGAACTCCAAGGTGATCTCCACCGCCGACCAGATGCTCTCGTTCGTAACGCAGAATCTGTAATCAAGTCTATGAGGCGACCATGAGGTCGCCTGCAACACCGTGAGGTAGGGTCATGAATCGCTTTGTATCTGTTCTGGCACTGAGTGGGATCACCGCGCTCGCGGGCTGCGTCGCTCCGACGCCCAAGCCCAATGACCCTTATTACGCTCCGGTGTTGCCGCGCACGCCGCTGCCGGCTGCCGCCAATAATGGCTCGATCTATCAGGCCGGTTTCGAACAGAACCTGTACAGCGACCGCAAGGCTTTCCGGGTCGGTGACATCATTACCATCACCTTGAACGAGCGGACCCAGGCGAGCAAGAACGCCAACTCGCAGGTGGGCAAGACCAGCAAGACCGACATCGGGCTGAGCTCGTTTTTCGGTGGTGGTCTGAGCACCAATGATCCGGTGGGCGGTGGTGACCTGAGCCTGGACGTCGGTTATGCCGGCGACCGAGCCACAAAGGGCGACAGCAAGTCGGGGCAGAGCAACAGCCTGACCGGTTCGATCACCGTGACCGTTGCCGACGTGCTGCCAAACGGCATCATCGCCGTGCGCGGCGAGAAGTGGCTGACCCTCAACACCGGCGATGAGCTGGTGCGGATCGCCGGGATGGTTCGGGCTGATGACATCGCCACCGACAACACCGTTTCCTCGACCCGTGTCGCCGATGCACGCATCACCTACTCGGGCACCGGTGCGTTTGCCGATGCGAGTCAGCCAGGCTGGTTCGACCGTTTCTTCCTCAGCCCGCTGTTCCCTTTCTAGGTGGCCATCTTGAATCTTAAACACCTGACGGTGGCCGCCCTGTTGTTGTCCGCGGCCTTCAGCGCTCAAGCCGAGCGGCTGAAGGACATCGCCAGTATTTCCGGCGTGCGTTCCAACCAATTGATCGGCTACGGCCTGGTGGTCGGGCTCAACGGTACCGGTGACCAGACGACACAGACCCCGTTCACCCTGCAGACCTTCAACAACATGCTCTCGCAGTTCGGCATCAAGGTGCCGCCGGGTTCGGGCAACGTGCAGTTGAAGAACGTCGCCGCCGTGTCGATCAGCGCTGATTTGCCTGCCTTCGCCAAGCCCGGTCAGCAGGTTGATATCACCGTCTCCTCCATCGGTAACTCCAAGAGCCTGCGTGGCGGCACCTTGCTGCTGACACCGCTTAAAGGCATCGACGGTAATGTCTACGCCATCGCCCAGGGCAACCTGGTGGTAGGCGGATTCGATGCGGAAGGCCGTGATGGTTCGAAGATCACCGTCAACGTCCCGTCGGCCGGTCGCATCCCAGGCGGTGCGTCGGTTGAACGCTCGGTGCCGAGCGGCTTCAATCAGGGCAACAGCCTGACCCTGAACCTGAACCGTTCGGACTTCACCACGGCCAAACGCATCGTCGACAAGATCAACAACATGCTCGGCCCTGGCGTCGCCCAGGCCATCGACGGCGGTTCGATTCGCGTCAGTGCGCCACTGGATCCGAGCCAGCGTGTCGACTACCTGTCGATCATCGAAAACCTCGAAGTCGATCCAGGTCAGGCGGTGGCGAAAGTCATCATCAATTCCCGCACGGGCACTATCGTGATCGGCCAGAACGTCAAGGTTTCCCCGGCAGCTGTGACGCACGGCAGCCTGACCGTGACCATCACCGAAGACCCGATCGTCAGCCAGCCCGGCCCTCTGTCCAATGGTCAGACGGCGGTCGTGCCGCGCTCGCGGGTAAACGCCCAGCAGGAAGCCAAGCCGATGTTCAAATTCGGCCCGGGCACCACCCTCGACGAAATCGTTCGCGCGGTTAACCAGGTCGGCGCGGCACCGGGTGACTTGATGGCGATCCTCGAAGCATTGAAACAGGCCGGCGCGTTGCAAGCCGATCTGATCGTGATCTGAGGACGACGACCATGGATATGTTCAAGAGCGGTCTGGTCAGCAGCAGCGACTCGGGTTCCTATTCGGACCTGAATCGACTGAACCAGCTCAAGGTCGGCGACAAGAACAGCGATGGCAACATGCGCAAGGTTGCGCAGGAGTTCGAGTCGCTGTTCCTCGGAGAAATGCTCAAGTCCATGCGCTCCGCCACCAACACGCTGGGGCAGGACAATCCGCTAAACACGCCTGAAGCCAAGCAGTACCAGGAAATGTACGACCAGCAACTGGCTGTTTCCATGTCCCGAGAGGGCGGTGGTATCGGTCTGGCCGACGTGTTGATGCGACAGATGTCGAAGAACAAACCGATGGCGCCGGGTGAGGCTGCTGCAGCGTCCGCCGCCAAGCAGGCCGAAGCGAAAGCTGCCGTGGAAACGCCGATTGCTGCCGGCACGGTCGCCACCAATGGACCATTGTCGCGCCTCAATGGACAGCGTCCGCTGTGGGCTTCGCGTTCGATCCATGCGCCGCAGGCAGCAGGCGAGGGCGCACACCGCAACGACATGGCGTTGATCAATCAGCGTCGACTGGCGTTGCCTCCGAAACTGGCGGATCGCTTGCTCGCGGGACTGGTGCCATCGGCATCGACCCCGGCGGCGACAGCCACCTCGGCGATCAACAAAATCGAAGTGCCGCCAACCAGCACCACTGGTTCCGGCTCGCTCTATAACGGCGATTGGCTGACGGCGCAGACCGAGGCGCCATCGACCGGACGCCTGCAGATTTACGGCCGTGCCATGGCGCAGATTCCGCTAGCGCCGGCGAAGAAAGCCTTTAGCTCCGCCGACGAATTCGTCAATGCCATGCTGCCCATGGCCAAGGAAGCAGCCGACCGCATTGGCGTCGATCCACGCTACCTGGTGGCCCAGGCCGCGCTCGAAACCGGTTGGGGCAAATCGGTCATGCGCGCCCAGGATGGCAGCAGCAGTCACAACCTGTTCGGCATCAAGGCCAGCAATAGCTGGAAGGGCGATTCGGCGCGGGCCATCACCAGTGAATTCAGGAATGGCGAGATGGTCAAGGAGACGGCACAGTTCCGTTCCTACGACTCGTACAAGGACAGCTTCCACGACCTGGTGACGTTGTTGCAAAGCAACAATCGTTATCAAGATGTCGTGAAGTCGGCCGATAACCCGGAACAATTTGTACGCGAGTTGCAGAAGGCCGGTTACGCAACCGACCCGAACTACGCAAACAAGATTTCGCAGATAGCCAAGCAGATGACGAGTTACCAGAACTACGCTGCGGCGGGCGTTTCCACCACGCCTATATAGGCACAAGGTATAAGGTCTGAACCATGAGTTTGCTCAATATCGGGATGTCGGGGCTCAACGCCAGTCAGGTGTCGTTGGCGACCGTCGGCAACAACATTGCCAACGCCAACACCGCCGGCTATTCACGCCAGCAGACCATCCAGAGCAGTAATACATCCAATCTGAGTGGCGGCGTGTTCATCGGCAGCGGTACGACCCTGGCGGACGTGCGTCGGGTCTACAACGCTTATCTCGATCAGCAGTTGCAGACCAGTACCTCGCTGAGCAATGACGCCAACGCCTACCTCGAGCAAGTGAACCCGCTCGACAAGCTCTTCTCCGACAAGACCACGGGGATCAGCGCGGTCTTGAGCAGCTTCTTTTCGTCGGTACAAACCTCCGCCGCTACGCCAAGCGACACGGCCGCCCGGCAACTGCTGCTGACCAATGCGCAAACGTTGAGCAACCGCTTCAACGCCTTGGCCTCGCAGATGCAGCAGCAGAACGAGGGCATCAACAGCCAGTTGACGACGATGACCGAGAAGGTCAACCAGTTGACGTCCTCCATTGCCTCGCTGAACAAGCAGATTTCCCAGGCCAGCAGCTCGACCGGCAGTGGTCCGAGCAACTTGCTCGATGCGCGTAACGAAGCCGTCCGCACGCTCAACGAGCTGGTCGGCGTGACGGTTCAAGAGCAGAACGGCAGTTACAACATCTCCCTTGGGACGGGGCAATCGCTGGTGTTGGGCAATACGTCCAACACCCTCACGACGGCCCGAACCGGGATCGACAAGAGTCAGTTGACCATTCAGGTGAATTCCCCGTCGTCAGTCACTGATGTGACCTCCGTTGTCAGCGGGGGCAAGATCGGTGGTTTGCTGCGCTATCGCGATGACGTGCTGGTCCCGGCAATGAATGACCTGGGCCGTACGGCGATTGTGGTTGCCGACAAAATCAACCGCCAGTTGGGGCAGGGGCTCGATGCCAATGGCGAGTTTGGTTCATCGCTGTTCTCCAGCATCAACAGCTTGACCGCTATCAGTCAGCGCAGCCTGGCGTCGTCGAACAACAGCACCGGTTCCGGCAACCTTGATGTCACGATCACCAACTCCAGTGCGCTGACGACGTTTGACTATCAGGTTACGTTTACCGCGGCGGACAAGTACACGGTCAAACGCTCCGACGGCAAGGACATGGGTTCGTTCGACCTGTCCCCGGCGGCAGAAATCGACGGTTTCAAGCTCGACCTGAACGGTGGCGGTCTGAGCGCGGGTGACTCGTTCAAGGTGATCCCGACCCGCACCGGCGCAAGCAGCATCACCACCCAGATGACCGACTCGAACAAGCTCGCCTTCGCCGGTGCGCTGGTTGCGACCAGTAACACGGGCAACGGCGGTACCGGTGCGCTGACTCCGCCGGCGTTGACCATTCCAATGGATATCTATGGCGGCGCGGATCTGGCTGCCCTGCAAGACGGCATCAAGAATTCCATGCCCGTGACGCTGACCTTCAAAGAGGCCGCAGGCGGGAGTCAGGGCTACGAAGTGTTCAACTCGAAAGGGCAGAGCATCGGCACCGGCACCATCGTGCCGGGCCAGGGCAACGACCTGACGATCAACGTGCCGATGCTCGATGCGTCGGGCGCACCGATCGCGGGCAAGTCGTTCTCCTTCAACACCACGGTCAGTGGCTCGCCCTCGAAGAACGACAAGTACGAAGTCGCATTCAACGTCGACGGCAAGAAAGACAACCGCAACGCCAACGAACTGTTGGGTTTGCAGACCAAGGCAACGGTCGGCGTCACTGGCGGCAACGCCGGCATGAGCATGACCACTGCCTACAGCCGACTGGTGGAACAGGTCGGCGCCAAGGCCAGTCAGGCCCTGGGTGACAGCACCGCCAGTGGCGCCATCCTGGCCCGGGCCAAGTCCGAAGTCGGTTCCGTGTCCCAGGTCAACCTGGATGACGAGGCCGCCGATCTGGTCAAGTTCCAGCAGTATTACACCGCGTCGTCGCAGATTATCAAGGCCGCGCAAGAAACCTTCAGCACGCTGATCAATAGTCTTTAAGGGAGTTTTCGACGATGCGCATTTCTACTGCCCAGTACTTTGAGACGAGTGCGGCCAAGTACCAGAATAATTTCTCTTCAGTGGTCAAGACTCAGGAACAGATCAGTTCTGGAGATCGCATTCAGACGGCTGGTGACGATCCTGTGGGCGCCGCGAAGTTGCTGATGCTGCAACAGCAGAAAGACATGCTGGGCCAATACAGCACCAATATCGGCAGTATCAAAAACACACTGGCGAACGAAGAAAGCGTGCTGGATAGCATCAACACGGCGCTGCAGCGTGCTCGCGAATTGACGCTGAGTGCGGGTGATGGTGGCAAGAGCGATGCGGATCGCAAATCGATCGCGGCAGAACTGGGCGAGATCGAAGCTAACGTCCTGAGTTTGCTCAATAGCAAGGACCCGTCCGGTAACTACTTGTTCGCGGGTTCAAAGACTACAACGCAACCTTATGTGCGCAACAACGACGGCACCTACACCTACCAGGGAGATGATACCCAACTCAGCCTGCAAATCTCGGACACCCTGTCTATTGCCACCAGTGACACCGGAAAGAGCATCCTCGAATCGGCGATAAATTCGGGACGCACCCAGGCAATCCTTGATCCGTCCAAGCCCAATGACGGCACGGTTTCAGTGTCTGCCGGGCTGTTGACCTCCAATGCGGCCTACACCAAGAACTTCTCTGCCGGTGAGCCTTACGAGCTGAAGTTTATCGACAGCACACACTTCAGCATTGCCGATAAAGACGGCAATGACGTGACTTCCGAGGTGTCTGGGAATGGCGCCTTCGATTCGAAGAAAGAAGGCAGCGCCAGCATCAATTTGCGCGGCGTGCAATTCGATATCACGCTACGGCTCAAGGCTCCAATTGATCCCGCGACCACGCTGCCAATGACGCCTGACGCTGAGGTCAAGGATCATATTTTCACGTTGGGCAGCAAGCCCGACAGCTTCAACGCATCCCGTACACCCAGCAACGCATCGACCGCGCAAGTCACGGGCTCCGGTGTTGTTGATCAAGCGGCCTACGTCAACGGGTTCCCCAGCAGCGGTGTGGTCGTCAAGTTCACCGATGCTACCAACTATAAGGTGTACGCCCAGCCGATGAGTGCAGACAGCAAGTCGATTGGCGATGGTGTGCTGACGGCGGGTTCGATCACGGTGGCGGGCGTCAAACTCGATTTCACAGGTGCTCCAGGCGCTGACGACCAGTTCGTCGTGGGTGCCAGCGGCCATAAGACTCAGAGTGCGCTCGACACGTTGAGCCAGTTGCGCCAAGCGCTGGAAACGCCTTCCGACGGTGATGTCATGGCGCAGATCAAGCTCAAGGACGCGTTGAATTCGGCCATTGGCAACCTGAACAACTCCAGTGAGCAAATTCTGAGTGTTCAGGGCGCAATCGGTGCACGCTTGAACTCGGTGGATATTGCCAATACCGAGAACATCAGCCTCAGTCTATCCAATGCCAGTACCCAGGTAGCCATTGGTAGTACCGACATCGCTACGGCTTCGATCGACCTGGCTTTTCAGCAATCGCTGCTGCAGGCATCGCAATTGGCATTCGTGAAAATCTCTCAGTTGAGCCTGTTCAACAAGCTGTGATCTCCTATTGATAGCCGGCATCCCGGATGTCGGCTACGTCTTCTTTATCCTTTCTTCCCTTGAATCGGTGCTTTTTGTCATTCAGCACGCGACTGATCGCTTGTTTGTGGCTGGATGTTTGGCACAAGGCACGCATAATGCGTGACCTGCGAGTCATAAAGCGCATCTTCACTGTATTGTGTAAAAAAGGATGGGCAGGGGGCTGACCCCTGTCGGGCGTGTTTTCAGGATTTCTGGAGCGCCTGCGCCGTATTTTTTCGCTCGGTGAAATCCAGTATTGTCAGTACCTCTCGGTCTTGCGAGCGGTGATCTCCAGCTATTTAGTATTGGGAAGCCACAATGATTGGCATAAAAAGCATTGCTAGCTACGTGCCAGCAAGTGGGCTGGATAATTACGCTCAGGGCGCGAAGTTCGAGAAGGATGAAGAGTTCATCCTCGGGAAAATCGGTTCGGCGTTCCTGCCACGCAAGGATCCGGCTCAGGAAACATCCGACCTCTGTGTCGAAGCGGCCAATGCCTTGTTTGCGAACAATCCTCAGCTGGATCGTCAATCCATCGACGTGCTGATTGTCGTTACCCAAAACGGTGACGAAGAGGGCTTGCCTCACACCTCGGCCATCGTTCAGGACAAACTGGGGCTGTCGACCAATGTTGCGGCGTTCGACATCTCCCTGGGTTGCTCGGGCTATGTCTACGGTATCTACGCCATCAAGGGCTTCATGGAAGCCGCAGGCTTGAAGAACGGCCTGCTGATCACCGCTGACCCGTATTCGAAGATCGTCGATCCGGAAGATCGCAACACCACCATGTTGTTCGGCGATGCGGCCACAGCTACATGGATGGGCGAAGACGCTACATGGCAGCTCGGCAAAGCCAAGTTCGGTACCGACGGTTCCGGCGCACCTCACTTGAAGGTCACCGATGGCGTGTTCTATATGAACGGCCGTCAGGTCTTCAACTTTGCCTTGCTCAAAGTGCCAGCGCACTTGCACGAGTTGCTGAACGAGTCGGGCCTGACGTCTCAGGATGTCGACGCGTTCTGCATTCACCAGGGCAGTGCGGCCATTGTTGACGCCGTGGCGCGACGTTTCGAAGGCGAGCCGGAGAAGTTCATCAAAGACATGGTCGAGACCGGCAACACCGTATCGTCGAGCATTCCGCTGCTGCTGGAAAAGCACATGTTCGACTCCAACTGGAAGCGCGTGGCAATCAGTGGTTTCGGCGTAGGCCTGTCCTGGGGATCGGCGATTATTCACCGCCCCTGACGCGCCAGTTAATTAACGCCAAAAAAACGCCCATGACCGCGAGGTCATGGGCGTTTTTGCGTTCCGGGGCTCTGATCTAAGGCCTTGAAATTCAAGGAGTGGCACGGTGCTAGTAAAAATAATCAAAAAAACGCTCAAGCAACCTGCTTTCACGACGATAACTATTACGAAGGTTCTCTAGGCCACACCCGGCGGTTGCCAGGGCCGGAAGCCGCAGTATCCAACCAACGAGGAATTCGTCATGGCTTTATCAGTAAACACCAACATTACATCGTTGACCGTTCAGCGGAACCTGAACAAAGCCGGCGATGCCCTGGGCACCTCGATGACCCGTCTGTCTTCCGGCCTGAAAATCAACAGCGCTAAAGACGATGCTGCCGGCATGCAGATCGCCAACCGTCTGACCTCTCAGGTTAAAGGCATGACCGTTGCGATCAACAACGCCAACAACGGTACTTCCATTGCCCAGACCGCTGAAGGCGCGATGCAAGAATCGACCAACATTCTGCAACGTCTGCGTGAGTTGGCTCTGAACTCCGCGAACGGTGACAAATCCCAGGCTGACCGTGATTCCCTGCAACAGGAATTCACCGCTAAAGTGGGCGAGCTGACTCGTATCGCTGCTACCACTACTTTCGGTGGTCGTAACCTGCTCGACGGTACCTTCCAGAACGTTGGCTTCCAGATCGGTTCCGATGCTAACCAGACCATCTCGTTCGGCATGAGCGACATCAGCGCTACTGGTTTGAAAGGTACTTACAGCGAAGCTACTGTTGCTGGCGCGACTACTACTCTGTCGGCTTCCGTAACTGGTAGCCCAGTAACTCTTCCGGGTGGCACTGCGGCTGTTCCAGCCACGCCGTTTGTTAGAACTGGTACTACCTATGTACCTCCTACGGGCGCTGACCAAACAGTCACAATCGGTGCTACAGCGGTAACGATTCTTGACGGCTCTGACATTGATGCTGCGATCAAGGCTATTAACGATGCTGCAGTACCAGGTGTAACTGCGAGCAAATCGGGCACCGATAAGATTTCCTTGACCTCGGCCGCCACTATTGCTGTAACCGGTACTGATGCTATTGCCGTCGACCTGGCTGCTGCCACCCAAACTGGCGGCGCTGCAGCTGTTCCTGCTGTTCCAGGCAAACTGGCAGCAGACACTGCGATCAACATCAACGGCAAAGACGTCAAGCTGAAAAAAGATGACGACATGGCAGCCATTGCATTGGCTATCAATACTCAAAGCGCTACTGACAAAACTGGTGTAACTGCTGCAGTTTCGTCCGAAGGCCGCTTGCAGCTGACCTCTGCTGATGGCAAAGCAATCAAACTCGCTAACGGTGCTACTGCTGACGGCGGTGCAGGCGCTCTGGCTAAGCTAGGTCTGACTGCTGGCAGCACTGAAGCCAAACTCGGCTCCGCCACTTCGGTAAGCCTGAATGGTACTGAAGTGAAGTTCACCGCAGGCTCCACAATGGCCGACATCGTGTCGTCCATCAACAGCGCCAGCACCGGTGTGACTGCAAGCATTAGCAAAGACAATACTCTGAGCCTGTTCTCTACCAAAGACATCACCGTTGCTGACGGTAGTACTGGTAATGGCCTCACAAGCTTGGGCCTGACAGACGCAGCAGTTGATAAAACTGTCGCTGTTAAAATGGACACCACCGTTGCCGACCTGAGCGTTCTGACTTCTGCCAGCGCTCAGCAAACCATCCAGGCTCTGGACGGCGCGATCCAGCAGATCGACACCCAACGTTCGCAGCTGGGTGCTGTTCAAAACCGTTTCACCAGCACCGTGGCCAACCTGCAAAGCATCTCGGAAAACTCCACCGCAGCCCGTAGCCGCGTACAGGACGCCGACTTCGCTTCCGAAGCCGCCGAGCTGACCAAGCAACAAACCCTGCAACAGGCTTCCACTGCGATCCTGTCCCAGGCTAACCAGCTGCCATCCGCTGTACTGAAGCTGCTTCAGTAATATCGGTAGCGGTTAACTAACGGAAGGGCGCAAACGTGCCCTTCCGTTTTTTCGGTTTTGAGGTGATGACATGGATATGAGCATTAAGCTGAACGCGCATTACCCGGCTGCCGCGACACAAACGGCTACCGCCTCTGTCACTCTGGCGCCGCCAGTGGTCGAGCAAGAGCCCGCCGCCACTGAAGACACCAAGCGAGTGGCGCTGGAAAAGGCCGTGACCGACATTCGCGAGTTCGTGCAATCGACTCAGCGAAACCTGGATTTTTCCATTGATGACTCCACCGGCAGGGTGGTGGTCAAGGTGGTCGCTACGGAAAGTGGCGAAGTCATTCGGCAGATTCCATCGGAAACTGCTTTGAAGCTTGCCCAGAATTTGAGTGATGCCAGCAGCCTGCTGTTTGATACGAAAGCCTGAGCTGGCATGAAATGTGTTTCTGACTGCAGCTACGGCGATCTGCGCCAATAAAGCGGCAGCCACAGGACAAGGAGATTACAGATGGCGAGTTCAACGATTAGCGGCGTAGGGTCGACCTACGACACTCAGGGTATTGTGAAAGCCTTGGTCGCTGCTGAAAAAGCACCCAAGCAGACGCAGATCACCAACCAGCAGAAAGACACGACCATTCAATTGTCGGCTGTCGGCACCGTCAAGGGCGCGCTGGATACCTACCGCGCTGCACTCGCGAAGCTGAACAATCTGTCCGCCTTCAATGGTCTTGCTGCTTCCACGTCCGAAGAAAAAAACGTCAAGGTCACCCTTGGCGACGGCGCTTCCAGCGGCAAGTATGTGGTTGTGGTGCAGGACCTTGCGACCTCGTCGAAAATCACCAGCAAGGTATTTGCTGGTGGGGCGACGGGCGCTGCCAACCCGGGGAGTGAGGCTCAGACGCTGACCATTACCCAGTCGGGCAAAAGTTACGACGTGTCAATTCCCGGTGGTGCCAGCCTGAGTCAAGTGCGTGAGTCGATCAACACGCAGCTCTCGGCGCAAGGTATCAGCGCGAACGTCTTGAGCGATGCCAATGGTGCTCGCCTGGTGATCGGCTCCACCAACAGTGGCGCTGGTACTGACATCACCTTGAGTGGTGATTCGGATCTGGCGAAGGGCTATGACGCCGGTGCGGCTGCCAAGAACGCCAAGTACACCATCGATGGCGTCGCCATGGAGTCCACCTCCAACAAGGTGACGTCCGCCATCAGTGGTGTAAGTCTGGAACTGGTCGCCAGTGACAAGGACAAGCCGGTCACGATCAGTGTCGACAGTAACGCCACGACCCTGAAGACATCGGTGCAGTCGTTCGTTTCTGCCTACAACGCATTGATGACCAGCATCAATACCCAGACCAAGGTCACCGCCACTGGCGATTCTGCGACCACTACAGCGGGTGCACTGACCGGTGATGCGTCGATGCGTCAGCTGGTTGCCAGCCTGCGCAGTGAGCTGGTGAACAGCTCAGGGGTAAGTGCCATGAGCGGTCTGTCGCAGATGGGCATTACCACCGACCAGAAAACCGGTTTGCTGACGCTTGAAGACAAGGCGTGGGCTAAGGCTGTGGTCAAGGGCTCTGCGGATATCGCCAAACTGTTCACCGGTGATAACGGTTTGATCACCCGCATGAACAAGGCGACCGAGACCTATGTCGGTTCAACCGGTCTTCTGGCTTCGCGCGTCACGGACCTCAATACCAAATTGACGGACCTGACCACCCAGCAGGCAGACCTTGATCGTCGTACGGACAGTTTGCAGACGTCTCTGATGGCCAAGTACAACGCCATGGACAGTCTGATCGCCAAGATCAACGCCAGCAGCTCAAGCATCATGACCACGCTTAACTCGCTGAATAATCCGAAATCGGATTGATAACAGGGGCGTTAAACCGCCCTGCAAAACAGCGTGTGAGTGGTCCGGATTTTTTGGCTTTGGATTAAAGTTTTATGCGACACAGTCGACAAAATGGTTAGAGAAACTTTTTTGCCTGTGGCCTGTAACGAGGTAGCAACATGAACCCTATGAGAGCCCTTCGCCAATACCAGAAGGTCAATTCCCACGCCCAGATCTCCGAGGCCAGCCCGCATCGGTTGATTCAACTGTTGCTTGAAGGCGGCCTGGATCGTCTGGCTCAGGCCAAGGGCGCATTGGCCCGCGGTGATATTGCGCAGAAATGCCTGCTGATTACCAAGGCGATCGACATCATCACCGGTCTGCGTCAGGGCCTCGACGCGGAAAAGGCGGAAGACCCGGCCACGATCGAACAGCTCGACAGTCTGTACGAATACATGAATGCGCGACTGGTGCAGGCGAATGTCAGCAACGACACGCAGATCATCGATGAAGTCATGCAGCTGTTGGTTACGGTAAAAAGCGGCTGGGATGCCATCGCAACCCAATAGGCCCACAAGCCTGAGGAACGACGCCATGAGTCAAGCACTGCAACGGATTGAAGAAACCCGCGAAGCGCTCATCGATGCGCTGGCCGAGCGTAACTGGGATGCGATCGGCGAACTGGATGTGGCGTGTCGTGAATGCGTCGATGAGGTGCTGAGTGAAGCGCCGATCGACGAGGAAGCGCTGCGGACCAATCTGGAGAGTTTGCTGGCGGTCTATAAAGATTTATTGACGGCGACGATGGGCGAGCGTCAGGCGATAGTCGACGAGATGTCGCAGATCACTCAAGCGAAGAGCGCTGCAAAGGTTTACCATCTGTTTGGTTAGTTAATTCCCGGTTAATCCAGACAATGTGCGCCATAAATTTGACTGTGCACGGTTTTTTGACTTAACTAGTGGCTGTTCACCGATACCAAGCGTCTACAGGCTTAACGGTCTGCAAGCGTCTAGCTTGCCCACTCATTTCGGGCACCGAGTTGACTAGGGAAGTTGCTATTGCATGTGGCGTGAAACCAAAATTCTGCTAATTGATGACGATAGCGTCCGCCGCCGCGACCTGGCGGTGATTTTAAATTTTCTCGGTGAAGAAAATTTACCCTGCGGAAGCCATGACTGGCAGCAGGCTGTCGGCTCTTTGTCGTCTAGTCGTGAAGTGATCTGTGTCCTCATCGGGACGGTCAATGCTCCTGGCGCACTTTTGGGCTTGTTAAAGACACTCTCAACCTGGGATGAGTTCCTTCCGGTTTTGTTGATGGGCGATAATTCTTCCGTCGACTTGCCTGAAGACCAGCGTCGCCGAGTGCTTTCGACCCTCGAAATGCCGCCCAGCTACAGCAAATTGCTCGATTCCCTGCACCGTGCCCAGGTCTATCGCGAGATGTACGACCAGGCCCGCGAGCGCGGTCGTCATCGCGAACCCAATCTTTTCCGCAGTCTTGTCGGCACCAGCCGGGCGATTCAACACGTCCGTCAGATGATGCAGCAAGTCGCCGATACCGACGCCAGTGTGTTGATCCTGGGCGAGTCCGGCACCGGCAAGGAAGTGGTCGCACGCAACTTGCACTATCACTCCAAGCGTCGTGACGCTCCGTTCGTTCCGGTCAATTGCGGGGCGATCCCGGCCGAGTTGCTGGAAAGCGAACTGTTCGGCCACGAGAAGGGCGCGTTCACTGGAGCGATCACCAGCCGTGCCGGGCGCTTTGAGCTGGCCAACGGTGGCACGCTGTTCCTCGACGAAATCGGCGACATGCCGCTGCCGATGCAGGTCAAGCTGCTGCGCGTGTTGCAGGAACGTACCTTCGAGCGCGTGGGCAGTAACAAGACTCAAAGCGTGGATGTGCGCATCATTGCCGCGACCCACAAGAATCTCGAAAGCATGATCGAGATCGGCACCTTTCGCGAAGACCTGTATTACCGCCTGAATGTGTTCCCGATCGAAATGGCGCCGTTGCGCGAGCGTGTCGAAGACATCCCGTTGCTGATGAACGAGCTGATCTCGCGCATGGAGCACGAGAAGCGTGGTTCGATCCGTTTCAATTCCGCAGCCATCATGTCGCTGTGCCGTCACGGCTGGCCCGGCAACGTCCGCGAGCTCGCCAACCTGGTGGAGCGCATGGCGATCATGCATCCGTACGGGGTGATCGGCGTGGTCGAGTTGCCGAAGAAATTCCGCTATGTCGACGACGAAGACGAGCAATTGGTCGACAGCCTGCGCAGCGATCTGGAAGAGCGGGTGGCCATCAACGGTCATACCCCGGACTTCTCGGTAAATGCCTTGTTGCCGCCGGAAGGCCTGGACTTGAAAGACTACCTCGGCGGTCTCGAGCAGGGGCTGATTCAGCAGGCGCTGGATGATGCCAATGGCATCGTGGCGCGTGCTGCCGAGCGCTTGCGTATTCGTCGCACCACCTTGGTGGAGAAGATGCGCAAATACGGCATGAGCCGTCGTGACGGTGATGAACAGGCAGATGATTGACGCCTGTTTTTCAACCCCTTCATTTATAGGCGGTTTTTTTTAGGCACGGGTATTGCTACATCCCTCGCAACGTTCCGTTTAACTGACGGTCAGCCAAGCGAGAGTGCACGATGCCCCAAGCCGCCCAGATGTCTCCTGTCCCTGACGCTTCGGGGCTACCGTCGTCCGCAGAACAGGTAAATCGGCTTGGCCTTGAGCAGTCGTTTGCCCTGTTCAGTCAGATGTCGAATCAGCTGACCGATTCCTACAGCATTCTCGAAGCCCGGGTGACTGAGCTCAAGGGCGAGCTGGAAGTGGTCAGTGCCCAGCGCATGCAGGAACTGGCGGAAAAAGAGCGCCTCGCCAATCGCCTGCAAAACCTCCTTGATCTGTTGCCCGGCGGCGTCATCGTCATCGATGCTCAAGGCATCGTGCGCGAAGCCAATCCTGCCGCGTGCGAGCTGCTCGGCCTGCCCCTCGAAGGCGAGCTGTGGCGCCATGTCATTTCCCGCTGCTTCGCGCCCCGTGAAGACGACGGGCATGAAATCTCGCTTAAGGATGGTCGGCGTCTGTCGATCTCCACTCGCTCGCTCGACGCCGAGCCGGGGCAGTTGGTGTTGCTCAACGACTTGACTGAAACCCGCCATCTGCAAGATCAACTCGCCCGTCATGAACGCCTGTCGTCGCTCGGGCGGATGGTTGCATCGCTCGCCCATCAAATTCGTACACCCTTATCCGCTGCGTTGCTGTACGCCAGTCATTTGACCGAACATGAACTGCCAGTCGCCACGCAGCAACGCTTTGCCGGACGCCTGAAAGAGCGTCTGCATGAGCTGGAGCACCAAGTGCGCGACATGCTGATCTTCGCCCGTGGCGAGCTGCCGCTGACGGATCGCGTTACACCCAAAATGCTCATGCAATCGCTGCAAGCGGCAGCCCTTGCTCATGTGCAGGATCTGCCGATTCGCTGGCAGTGCGACAGTCATGTCGGGGAGTTGCTGTGCAATCGCGACACCCTGGTCGGCGCGATCCTCAACCTGATCGAGAACGCCATTCAAGCCAGCGCCGGCGATGTGCGCTTGAAGGTCCATCTCTATACCCGGGATAACAATCTGCGCGTGTCGGTCAGTGACAGCGGCAGCGGCATAGAGCCGAACGTGCTGGCGCGTCTGGGCGAGCCTTTTTTCACCACTAAAAACACCGGAACCGGCCTGGGCCTGACCGTGGTCAAGGCGGTGGCCCGGGCTCATCAGGGAGAATTGCTGCTGCGCTCGCGACCGGGTCGCGGAACCTGTGCGCAGGTCATCCTGCCGCTTTTTTCGGGCGAAAAAAGTATCGATCAGGGAGCGGAGTGAAGAACATGGGGATCAAGGTTTTACTGGTCGAGGACGACCGCGCGTTACGCGAAGCATTGGCCGATACATTGCTGCTCGCGGGGCACGATTACACCGCCGTCGGTTCGGCGGAGGAAGCACTCACGGCCGTTGGCAAAGACGTGTTCAATCTGGTGCTCAGCGACGTCAACATGCCGGGCATGGATGGCCATCAGTTGCTCAGTCTGCTGCGAGCGCGTCAACCACAACTGCCGGTGCTGCTGATGACCGCCCATGGCGCTGTGGAGCGTGCGGTCGATGCGATGCGGCAGGGCGCGGCGGATTATCTGGTGAAGCCGTTCGAACCCAAGGCGCTGCTCGATCTGGTGGCCAGGCATGCCCTGGGCAGTCTCGGCGCGGCCGAGAGCGAAGGCCCGATCGCGTTCGAGCCAGCCAGCGCGCAATTGCTTGAACTGGCGGCCCGGGTGGCGCGCAGTGATTCGACCGTGCTCATCTCCGGCGAGTCCGGGACCGGCAAGGAAGTGCTCGCGCGATACATCCATCAGCATTCCCATCGTGCCAGCCAGCCGTTCATTGCGATCAACTGCGCCGCGATCCCGGACAACATGCTGGAAGCCACGCTGTTCGGTCATGAAAAAGGCTCGTTCACCGGTGCCATCGCTGCGCAGGCAGGCAAGTTCGAGCAGGCGGATGGCGGCACGATTCTGCTCGACGAAATTTCCGAAATGCCTATGGGGCTTCAGGCCAAGCTGTTGCGCGTGTTGCAGGAGCGTGAGGTCGAGCGGGTCGGCGCGCGCAAGCCGATCATCCTGGACATTCGGGTGGTTGCGACCACTAACCGCGACCTCGCGGCGGAAGTGGCGGCAGGCCGTTTTCGTGAAGACCTTTACTATCGTCTGTCGGTCTTTCCGCTGGCATGGCGTCCGCTGCGCGAGCGCACCGCCGACATACTGCCGCTGGCCGAGCGTCTGTTGGCCAAACACGTCAATAAAATGAAGCATGCCGCGGCGAAACTATCGCCCGAAGCTCAAGCGTGTCTGATCGGTTATCCGTGGCCTGGCAACGTGCGCGAATTGGATAACGCGATTCAGCGAGCGCTGATTCTGCAGCAGGGCGGGTTGATCCAGCCTCAGGATTTCTGCCTGTCCGGTCCTGTGGCCTGTGCGCCGTTGACGGTTGTGGCACCGGCTGCGCGAGTGATTGAAGTCGAGGTCGAAACTGCCGGGGCGCTGGGCGATGATCTGCGGCGTCGTGAGTTCCAGATGATCATCGACACCTTGCGCGCCGAGCGTGGTCGCCGCAAGGAAGCCGCCGAACGCCTGGGCATCAGCCCGCGCACGTTGCGCTACAAGCTGGCGCAAATGCGTGACGCCGGAATGGATGTGGAAGCCTACCTGTTCGCCACTTGAAACTTCTTCTTGTAGCAGCTGGCGAAGCCTGCGTCCGGCTGCGCAGCAGTCGTTTATTCATTTAACGCGCAGTATATAAAAAACCGCATGCACGAGGACAAACGACTGCTGCGCAGCCGGACGCAGGCTTCGCCAGCTGCTACAGGTTGAGTTGTTGCTTCAATTTTGAAAGGCGCTGGAAGGGCTTTTGTATGACACAGCCATGGAGCTGGCACCCTTGTTGCTAATACCTGACTACCCGCCGAGTGAGCGTCAAAAAATTGCGGGTCGCCAGCGACGTCAAAAGAGAGAAACCATGAGCCAAGGTATTGAATTTAATCGGTTGATGCTGGATATGCGGGCCATGCAAATGGACGCAATGTCTGCGCCGAAATCGACTGCCGCCATCCCTCAACTGCCGGGCAACAGTTTCTCCGACATGCTCGGTCAGGCCGTCAATAAAGTGAACGAAACCCAGCAGGCCTCCAGCCAGCTGTCCACTGCATTCGAGATCGGCAAGAGCGGCGTCGATTTGACCGACGTGATGATCGCCAAAGAAAAAGCCGGTGTGTCTTTCCAGGCCATTACCCAAGTCCGTAACAAGCTGGTTCAGGCGTACCAAGACATCATGCAGATGCCGGTTTAAGGACGATATTGAGTCATGGCAGAAGCAGCCGATAACATTCCGGCCAAGGCCACTCCAATAGACGGTAAACCGCCGCTGTTCGGGTTGTCCTTCCTGGAAAACCTCTCCGAGATGACCATGTTGCGTCAGGTGGGCCTTTTGGTCGGTCTGGCAGCGAGCGTGGCGATTGGCTTCGCCGTGGTGTTGTGGTCCCAGCAGCCGGACTACCGGCCTTTGTACGGCAGCCTTGCCGGTATGGACGCCAAGCAGGTCATGGATACCCTGGCCGCCTCTGATATTCCCTACACCGTTGAACCGAATTCCGGTGCCTTGCTGGTCAAGGCCGAAGACCTGTCCCGTGCGCGGCTCAAACTCGCGGGCGCTGGTGTCACTCCCAGCGACGGCAACATCGGCTTTGAAATCCTCGACAAGGACCAGGGCCTGGGCACCAGCCAATTCATGGAAGCGACCCGTTATCGTCGCGGCCTTGAAGGCGAACTGGCCCGGACCATCTCCAGTCTGAACAACGTCAAGGGTGCCCGCGTGCACCTGGCGATCCCGAAAAGCTCGGTGTTCGTGCGCGATGAGCGCAAGCCCAGTGCTTCGGTGTTGATCGAACTGTATTCCGGCCGCTCCCTGGAGCCTGGCCAGGTACTGGCGATCATCAATCTGGTGGCAACCAGCGTCCCCGAGCTCAGCAAATCCCAGGTCACCGTGGTCGATCAAAAGGGCAACCTGCTGTCGGATCAGGCGGAAAACTCCGAGCTGACCATGGCGGGCAAACAGTTCGATTACAGCCGTCGCATGGAAAGCATGCTCACTCAGCGTGTGCATAACATCCTGCAACCGGTACTGGGCAACGACCGCTACAAGGCCGAAGTCTCGGCCGATGTGGATTTCAGTGCCGTCGAGTCGACTTCCGAGCAGTTCAACCCGGACCAACCGGCGTTGCGCAGCGAACAGTCGGTGAACGAACAGCGTACCGCCAGCAACGGGCCACAAGGCGTACCGGGCGCCCTGAGCAACCAGCCGCCTTCGCCAGCGTCTGCGCCGGCCACCACCGGTGGTGCTACCGCGTCAGCCGGCATGGTTCAGCCAGGTCAGCCTCTGCTGGATGCCAACGGTCAGCAAATCATGGACCCGGCCACTGGCCAGCCGATGCTCGCGCCGTATCCAGCGGACAAGCGCCAACAATCCACCAAGAATTTCGAACTCGACCGTTCCATCAGCCACACCAAGCAGCAACAGGGCCGTTTGAATCGCCTGTCGGTGTCGGTCGTGGTAGACGATCAGGTCAAGATCAACCCGGCCAACGGTGAAACCTCTCGCGCACCGTGGACAGCCGATGAATTGGCGCGCTTCACACGCCTGGTGCAGGACGCCGTCGGTTTCGATGCCAGCCGGGGCGACAGTGTCAGCGTGATCAACATGCCGTTCTCCGCCGAACGCGGCGAAGTGATCGCCGATGTGCCGTTCTATTCCCAACCGTGGTTCTGGGATGTGATCAAGCAAGTGCTGGGTGTACTGTTCATTCTGGTGCTGGTGTTCGGCGTACTGCGTCCGGTGCTCAACAACATCACCAATGGCGGCAAAGGCAAGCAATTGGCCGGCATCGGCAGTGACGTGGAATTGGGTGGCATGGGCGGCCTCGATGGCGACCTGGCCAACGACCGCGTCAGCCTTGGCGGCCCGCAAAGCATCCTGCTGCCAAGTCCGAGCGAAGGCTATGACGCACAGCTGAATGCAATCAAGAGTCTGGTGGCAGAAGATCCGGGTCGTGTGGCCCAGGTCGTGAAAGAGTGGATTAACGCAGATGAGTGATAACCGAGCCGTTGCCGCCAAACTGTCCAAGGTCGACAAAGCCGCGATCCTGCTGCTGTCCCTGGGCTCCACCGATGCAGCGCAGGTGTTGCGCCACATGGGCCCGAAAGAGGTCCAGCGTGTGGGCGTGGCGATGGCGCAGATGGGCAACGTGCACCGCGAGCAGGTCGAGCAGGTGATGAGCGAGTTTGTCGACATCGTCGGCGATCAGACCAGCCTGGGCGTCGGTTCTGACGACTATGTGCGCAAAATGCTCACCCAGGCCCTGGGCGAAGACAAGGCCAACGGCCTGATCGACCGGATTCTTCTGGGCGGCAACACCAGTGGCCTCGACAGCCTGAAGTGGATGGAACCACGTGCCGTCGCCGACGTGATCCGTTATGAGCACCCGCAGATCCAGGCGATCGTGGTGGCGTATCTCGATCCGGACCAGGCTGGTGAAGTACTGGGCAACTTCGACCACAAGGTGCGCCTCGACATCATCTTGCGGGTGTCTTCGCTGAACACCGTTCAGCCGGCGGCGCTGAAAGAACTCAATCAGATTCTCGAGAAGCAGTTCTCCGGCAACTCGAATGCTTCGCGCACCAACCTGGGTGGCATCAAGCGCGCGGCCGACATCATGAACTTCCTCGACAGCTCGATCGAAGGTCAGTTGATGGATTCGATCCGCGAAGTCGACGAAGACCTGTCCGGCCAGATCGAAGACCTCATGTTCGTGTTCAATAACCTGGCCGATGTCGACGACCGCGGGATCCAGGCTTTGCTGCGCGAAGTGTCCTCCGACGTGCTTGTGCTGGCCCTCAAAGGGTCGGACGAAAACGTCAAGGAAAAGATCTTCAAGAACATGTCCAAACGAGCGGCCGAACTGTTGCGCGACGACCTCGAGGCCAAAGGCCCGGTGCGCGTCAGCGACGTGGAAACTGCACAAAAAGAAATCCTCACCATTGCCCGCCGTATGGCCGAAGCCGGAGAAATCGTTCTCGGCGGGAAGGGCGGCGAAGAGATGATCTAAGGTCACTATGTCGACCAAACATGATGAGTCCCAGACCGACCTGATCCGTGCCAAGGACGTCAGCGGTGTTGATATCTGGTCGTTACCCAGTTTCGACCCGTACGTCCCTGAACCCGAGCCGGAGCCTGAACCCGAGCCGCCGGAAATGGAGGAAGTGCCGCTGGATGAAGTCCAGCCGCTGACCCTCGAAGAGCTCGAGAGCATTCGCCAGGAGGCCTACAACGAAGGCTTCGCCACAGGCGAGCGCGAAGGCTTTCACAGCACGACGCTCAAGGTCCGTCAGGAAGCCGATGCAGCCCTGACGGCGAAAATCGGTGCGCTGGAAAAGCTCATGGGCAATCTGTTCGAACCCATTGCCGAACAGGACACTGAGATCGAGAAGTCCCTGGTCGATCTCGTTAAACACATCACCAGGCAGGTGATTCAGCGCGAGCTGGCCATCGACTCGACGCAGCTGGAACACGTCATGCGTGAGGCCCTCAAGCTGTTGCCGCTGGGCGTGGGCAATGTGCGGCTGTACATCAATCCCCAGGATTTCGAACAGGTCAAAGCCCTGCGCGAGCGCCATGAAGAGACCTGGCGCATCGTCGAGGATGAGGCGTTGATGCCTGGCGGTTGCCGGGTCGAGACTGAGCACAGTCGCATTGATGCCACCGTCGAAACCCGTCTCGCGCGGGTCATGGACAAGCTGTTCGATCAGTTGCACGAGCAGGCCTTGCACCCCGCGGCGCCGGACCTGAAAGTGGAACTGTCGGCTGCCAGCAAGCCAGCGGCTGCCCCCGCAGCGGACGAACCTGATGCGCCTTGATCGCACCAGTTTCGCCAAGCGCCTGGGCAGTTATGCCGAGGTCACCGAACTGTCTGGCGGACCGATCCTTGAGGGGCGCTTGCTGCGCATGGTCGGCCTGACCCTTGAAGCCGAAGGCTTGCGCGCCGCCATGGGTAGCCGCTGCATGGTCATCAACGACGACAGTTATCAGCCGGTGCAGGTCGAAGCCGAAGTCATGGGCTTTTCCGGCAACAAGGTCTTTCTAATGCCGGTGGGCAGCGTTGCCGGCATTGCCCCGGGTGCCCGAGTGGTGCCGTTGGCGGATGCCGGGCGTTTGCCGATGGGCATGAGCATGCTCGGTCGGGTGCTCGATGGCGCCGGTCGTGCGCTGGACGGCAAAGGCGGAATGAAGGCTGAGGACTGGGTGCCGATGGACGGCCCGACGATCAACCCGCTTAAACGCGAACCTATCAGCGAACCGCTGGACGTGGGCATTCGTTCCATCAACGGTTTGTTGACGGTCGGTCGCGGCCAGCGACTCGGCCTTTTTGCCGGTACAGGCGTGGGCAAGAGTGTGCTGTTGGGCATGATGACCCGCTTCACCGAGGCCGACATCGTCGTCGTAGGGCTGATCGGTGAGCGGGGACGTGAAGTCAAAGAGTTCATCGAGCACATCCTCGGCGAAGAAGGCCTGAAGCGCTCCGTCGTCGTTGCCTCCCCGGCGGACGACGCGCCGCTGATGCGCTTGCGGGCCGCCATGTATTGCACGCGTATCGCCGAATATTTTCGTGACAAGGGCAAGAACGTTCTGTTGCTGATGGACTCCCTGACCCGTTTCGCCCAGGCCCAGCGCGAAATCGCACTGGCCATCGGCGAACCACCCGCGACCAAGGGTTATCCGCCCTCGGTATTCGCCAAACTGCCGAAACTGGTGGAGCGGGCGGGTAATGCCGAGAAGGGCGGTGGTTCGATTACGGCGTTCTACACCGTGCTGTCCGAAGGCGATGACCAGCAGGACCCGATTGCCGACTCCGCGCGGGGCGTACTCGACGGCCACATCGTCTTGTCCAGGCGACTGGCGGAAGAAGGCCATTACCCGGCCATCGATATCGAAGCGTCCATCAGCCGGGTCATGCCCTCGGTAGTCTCGCCGGAGCACATGACGCGCGCCCAGTACTTCAAGCAGCTGTGGTCGCGCTATCAACAGAGCCGCGATTTGATCAGTGTCGGCGCCTACGTGGCCGGCGGCGACCGGGAGACTGACCTTGCGATCGCCTTGCAGCCGCAACTGGTCAAATACCTGCGCCAAGGCCTGAACGACAACATCAGCCTCGGCGAAAGCGAAGCCTACCTCGGCTCGATCTTCGCCCCCGCGGCTGGCGGCTAACCGGCCATGGCCCAGAGCCGAGCGTCACGCCTGGCACCCGTGGTTGAGATGGCCGAAAAGGTCGAGAAAGCCGCGGTGCAGCGTTTGGGGCACTTTCAAGGACAGGTCCGTCTGGCAGAAAGCAAACTCGCCGACCTCGAAGCTTTTCGCCTCGACTACCAGGAACAATGGATCGTGCGCGGCAGCAGTGGCGTTTCGGGCCAGTGGCTGCTGGGCTACCAAGGCTTCCTGGCGCAACTGGGCACCGCCATTGACCAGCAGCGCCAGAGTCTGGCCTGGCACCAGAACAATCTGAACAAGGCGCGGGATACCTGGCAGCAGGCTTACGCCCGGGTTGAAGGGTTGCGCAAGCTGGTGCTGCGCTACATGGATGAGGCGCGGCGTCTGGAAGACAAGCGCGAGCAAAAGTTGCTGGATGAACTGTCCCAGCGATTGCCGCGCGAGAGTCCGTATTAATCGGATCTTGCCCTGCTCCCCGCCAGGTGCTACACCTCTTAAACAATCGCCATGACAAGGAAGCCGTTCAATGTCAGTCGTAACCGAAGTCTCCCAGGATGGACAGAAGCTGACGATATCGATCAAGGGACGATTCGATTTCGCCAAACATCAGGAATTTCGTGAATCCTACGAAAACCTCACTCCGAAACCCGAGTCCTTCGAAGTCAATTTGAAGGACGCTACCTACCTCGACAGTTCTGCCCTCGGCATGTTGCTGCTACTGCGGGATCACGCAGGCGGCGAGAATGCCGAAATCACCCTGTCTAACGCCAATGCCGATGTGCGAAAAATTCTCGCCATCTCCAACTTCGAACAAATCTTCGACGTGGCGTGATCGCCGTGCAATCGCCGTTCGAGTCACTTACGGTATTGATCGCTGAAGACAGCGCGGCCGATCGCCTGTTGCTGTCGACGATTGTCCGTCGTCAGGGCCATGAAGTGCTGACTGCCGCCAACGGTGCCGAGGCGGTGGAACTGTTTCGCCAGCAACGGCCGCAATTGGTGTTGATGGACGCGATGATGCCCGTGATGGACGGCTTCGAAGCAGCGCAGCAGATCAAGGCGCTGGCGGGCGAAACCCTGGTGCCCATCATCTTTCTCACGTCATTGACCGAAAGCGAAGGGCTGGCCCGATGCCTTGAGGCGGGAGGCGATGATTTCCTGGCCAAGCCTTACAACCAGGTGATTCTGGCCGCCAAAATCAAGGCAATGGACCGTTTGCGTCGGTTGCAGGCCACCGTACTCCAGCAGCGTGACCAGATTGCCAGGCACCATAACTATCTGCTCAACGAACAACGCGTCGCCAAGGCCGTGTTCGATAAAGTCGCCCATTCCGGCTGCCTGAATGCCCCCAATATCCGCTACCTGCAATCGCCCTATGCATTGTTCAACGGCGATTTACTGTTGGCCGCGTTTACGCCGGCTGGCGACATGCATGTGCTATTGGGGGATTTCACCGGCCATGGCTTGCCCGCCGCAGTAGGCGCCATGCCGCTGGCCGAAGTTTTTTACGGCATGACCGCCAAGGGGTATGGCCTGTCAGAAACCCTGCGCGAGATGAACGCCAAGCTCAAGCGCATCCTGCCCGTTGATATGTTCTGCTGCGCGACGCTGTTGTGCCTGAGTTTTCAGCGGCGCTCGGTGGAAGTCTGGAATGGCGGTATGCCCGATGGGTATTTGCACAACATCGCCAGCGATGAGCGCACGCCGCTGACTGCCCGGCATCTGCCGCTGGGTGTCTTGAGCCCGGAAACCTTTGATGATCGAACCGAAGTGTTCCCCATGGCGCTCGGGGATCGGGTTTTCCTGTTGTCCGACGGCGTGATTGATACCTGCGATGCCGACGAACAGTTGTTTGGTGTGGAGCGGTTGCATCAAGTGTTCGCTGCCAATCGGCAGCCGGAGGAGCTGTTCGAAGAGATCGAGCAAGCACTGCGGGACTTTCGCGGCGAAGCCCGGGACGATGTCAGCATGGTCGAGGTGAGTCTGCTGGACGCTACCCAAATGCGTCCGCCGACCCTGGTCTATTCCGACAGCGGGCAATCCTGTCCTCTGGATTGGTCGGTCAGTTTCGAGTTTCGCGCGGCCTCGCTTAAGCGCTTCAATCCGTTGCCTTATCTGTTGCAGTTGTTGCTTGAAGTCCACGGCCTGCGTGCGCAAAGCGGTGCGCTCTACAGTGTGTTGGCCGAACTGTATTCCAATGCCCTGGAGCATGGCGTGCTGGGGCTGGATTCCAGTCTCAAGCGCGATGCGTCAGGTTTTGCCCGTTATTATCAGGAGCGCAATGCGCGTCTTGATGCGTTGCGCAGTGGTTACGTGCGGGTCCATTTGGAGATCGTGCCGACGGGTGAGGGCGGTTGTCTGTCGATTCGCGTCGAGGACAGCGGGAAGGGTTTCGATATTGCGCGGGTGATGGAACGACCCGCCGAAAATGTCCGTTTGTCGGGACGTGGCGTCAATCTGGTCCAGCAATTGGGGCGTAACGCCAGTTGGTCAGACAATGGTCGAAGTGCTCGCGTAGAGTTTTTCTGGGAGGCTCTGGCATAATCCCGCCCATTCTTGATCAAGGAGTGAACAAGTGGATGACCCACATCTGAATCGAGACGTATTGGTCGCCTTGCAGGAAGTCATGGAGGACGAGTATCCAATGTTGCTGGATACGTTTCTCGCCGATTCCGAAGAGCGGTTGAGTCTTTTGCGTCAGCAGAAAGATGCCGGGCAACTGATGGAAACTGCCCATAGTTTCAAAGGCAGCAGCAGCAACATGGGCGCCGTCCGGCTGGCTGATTTGTGCCATGAGCTGGAACATTGCGCCAAGGAACAACACCCCCTTCCCGAACTCGAAAAACTCATCGGTGAAATCGATCGCGAGTTTGCTGTTGTTCGTCCTCTGTATGAAGCAGAACGTCAACGTTCCCGCTACGAAAAAGCCACCGCTCGGCGCTTCTAACGGCTTGCGCTAGAAACTGGCGCGACCCTTGCAGTATCTGCCACTACTTACACCTACCTTCCCAGTGCGGCGGAGACAGCGTTATGCCCGTTAGTCAAAATTTGCTACTTCAGGCCGCCGCAAAGGCCAAGACCCAGCCGGTCACCGCCAATCCTCTGGCGTCGCCTGCCGAGCCCGCTGACAAGGCGTCCAGCTTCTCTCAGGTCTATGCAACACAGGGCCGCAACAAGTCCTCTGCAGTCGTCGACGGACTGAACCGGCAGATGCGCGATAAAGCCCCTGACGGTCCCGTAAAAAAAGACCTCGGCAATGACAAGCCTGCCGCCGGGAAGCCTGCGGTTGCCGATAGCGGCAAATCTTTGCCCGCCGACAAACCCAAGCAGGCCGATGACAAGGTCGCCAGCGGCGACACGACAGACGCCTCCGGTACTACTGCAGTCGATCCGGTCGTCGATCCGGCCTCGGCGCAAGCCGCTCAGACTCCGGCAGCGGAAACCGCGCCAAGCCCTGAGCCAGCGCAGGACGCAGCTGCCGCCGCTGCATTGGCTGCGACTCTGGTTCCAGAGGAGTCAGATTTCGATCCTGAAGCCGATCCCCTGGATGCGCTGCCCGCCGTACGCATGGCCATGGAGCAGAGCGGTCACGTTTCCGCCGCCAGTCAGGCTCAACCCAAGGCCTCTTCAGCACAGGCATTGGCTGACGGTGAGCAGACCTCGGCGCAAAACTTCGCGGCGGGCCTGGCCAATATGCTGGACGTGCAAGGCGACAAGGACAGCACCAGCCGGGAAGGTGAAAAGTCATTCAGCGGCCTGATCGATGACGGGCTCAAAGACCTCAAGTCCGCGACCAGCGACACCCGTGTGGACGATTTTGCCAGTCGCCTGGCAGCGTTGACGCAGGCCGCCACACCGAAAACCGCCAATGCGCTGCCGGTGAATCAACCGATCGCGATGCATCAGAGCGGCTGGACCGAAGAAGTGGTCAACCGGGTCATGTACCTGTCCAGTGCCAACCTCAAGGCGGCTGATATTCAGTTGCAACCCGCCGAACTGGGGCGTCTCGACATTCGGGTGAACATGGTGCCGGATCAGCAGACCCAGGTGACGTTCATGAGCACGCATCCCGGTGTTCGTGAAGCGCTGGACGGCCAGATGCACCGCTTGCGAGAGATGTTTGTGCAGCAGGGGATGGGTCAGGTTGACGTCAACGTTTCCGACCAGTCTCGCGGCCAGGGTCAAGACCAGCCGCAACAGAGTCAAAGCGGCCGCACAACCGCCAGCGGTGGCCGCCTCGATTCAATGGACGACGAACACTCGCCGGCAGTAGCGCAAGTCGCCGCAGCCACCACCAGCGTCATTGGCTCCAGCGCCGTCGACTATTACGCCTGAGCACACTCCCTCCCCGGATCCGTGTGGGAGTGAGCCTGCTCGCGATAGCGTACTTACAGTCAACTTTTTATCGACTGTCTGACCGCTATCGCGAGCAGGCTCACTCCCGCAATGCTATTGCGGTGTTCTTATGAATACCGACAACCCGCTTTTTCTCTCCGCACTTCTGGCATAACACTTGCTCTTGCCTTGCCGTGCAACTGTGAAACCCCGAATAGTGACGGATTATTGGCATGGCGAAGAGCGACGCAGCAGTAAAAGACCCGGCAACCAAAGGCAAGCTCAAGATGATCATCTTGATCGTGGTGGCGCTGCTGCTGGCGATCGGTTTGTCCGTGGGCGCGACCTGGTTCTTCATGCACAGCGCCGAGAGCAAGCCTGCTGCCGCGGCTGAAACCGCCGTTGTCGGAAAGCAGGCGGCCATCTTCGAGCCGCTGCTTCCCGCGTTCGTGGCCAATTACAACCAGAACGGCCGCCAACGCTACATGCAGGTGAGCATCACCATGATGGGCCGCAATCAAGCGGATATCGACGCACTTAAAGTACACATGCCAGTCATCCGCAATAACCTGGTCATGCTGTTCTCCGGGCAGGACTTCGCCACGCTGGCGTCGCCGGTCGGTCAGGAAATGCTGCGCCAGAAGGCCACCGCCAGCGTCCAGGAAGTGGCGCAGAAAGAACTCGGCAAGGTCGCCATCGAACAGTTGCTTTTCACTAATTTCGTACTGCAGTAGGAACACGACATGGCCGTGCAGGACCTGCTGTCCCAGGATGAGATCGATGCGCTGTTGCATGGCGTCGACGATGGTCTGGTAGAGACCGATAACGCTGCCGAACCCGGCGCCGTCAAAAGCTATGACCTGACCAGTCAGGATCGCATCGTCCGCGGACGCATGCCGACCCTGGAGATGATCAACGAGCGTTTTGCCCGTTACACCCGCATCAGCATGTTCAACCTGCTGCGCCGTTCAGCTGACGTTGCCGTCGGCGGTGTGCAGGTCATGAAGTTCGGCGAATACGTGCACTCGCTGTACGTCCCGACCAGCCTTAATCTGGTCAAGATCAAACCGTTGCGCGGCACAGCGCTGTTCATCCTCGACGCCAAGCTGGTGTTCAAGCTGGTGGACAACTTCTTCGGCGGCGATGGCCGTCACGCGAAGATTGAAGGGCGTGAATTCACCCCGACCGAATTGCGCGTGGTGCGCATGGTGCTGGAGCAGGCCTTCATCGATTTGAAGGAAGCCTGGCAGGCCATCATGGAAGTGAACTTCGAGTACATCAACTCGGAAGTAAACCCGGCCATGGCCAACATCGTCGGGCCGAGTGAGGCCATCGTCGTGTCGACCTTCCACATCGAACTCGATGGCGGTGGCGGCGACCTGCACATCACCATGCCGTATTCGATGATCGAGCCGGTGCGCGAAATGCTCGACGCCGGCTTCCAGTCGGACCTCGACGATCAGGACGAGCGCTGGGTCAACGCCCTGCGTCAGGACGTGCTGGACGTCGACGTGCCGATCGGTGCCACCGTTGCCCGCCGCCAGCTGCGCCTGCGGGACATCCTGCACATGCAGCCGGGGGACATCATCCCGGTCGAGATGCCGGAAGAAATGATCATGCGCGCCAATGGCGTGCCTGCGTTCAAGGTCAAGATGGGCTCGCACAAAGGCAATCTCGCCTTGCAGGTGATCGAGCCGATCGAGCGCCGCTGACCGGCGCGTTTCACATTCGCTTTTAACTGACGGCTTCCATTTGAAATGGGTGCCCGCCGAGGACACATGATGGCTAACGATATGAACACCCAGGACGACCAGGCGCTGGCTGATGAATGGGCTGCGGCCCTTGAAGAAGCGGGTGACGGGCAGGACGATATTGACGCCTTGCTGGCCGCCGACGCTGCCACTTCACCGTCCAGCCGTTTGCCAATGGAAGAGTTCGGCAGCGTGCCAAAAAACAACGGGCCGGTGACTCTGGATGGTCCAAACCTGGACGTGATCCTCGACATCCCGGTATCGATTTCCATGGAAGTGGGCAGTACCGACATCAACATTCGTAACTTGCTGCAGCTCAACCAGGGTTCGGTGATCGAACTGGATCGCCTGGCCGGCGAGCCGCTGGACGTGCTGGTGAACGGCACGCTCATCGCTCATGGTGAGGTGGTGGTGGTCAACGAGAAGTTCGGCATTCGCCTGACTGACGTGATCAGCCCAAGCGAACGTATCAAGAAGCTGCGCTAAGTGAACAAGGTTCTGAGTGTTCTGCTGGCCTTGCCATTTGGCGCGCTGGCCGCCGAGCCGGTGGCCACGGTTGCTGCTGCGGCGCCTGCGGTCAGCAGCGGTGTGGCAGGGCAACTGACGCAATTGGTGTTCGGCTTGCTGCTGGTGCTGGGGTTGATTTTCTTCCTCGCCTGGCTGTTGCGCCGCGTGCAGCAGGCAGGACCGGCCGGCAAAGGGCAGGTCATCGAGCTGATTGGCTCCCGCGCGCTGGGGCCTCGCGACCGTCTGATGCTGGTACAGGTCGGCAACGAGCAGATTTTGCTCGGCCTCAGCCCGGGCACTATCACCGCGCTGCACGTCCTCAAGGAGCCGGTGCAGGTGCCCAGCGCTACTGAAAAAGCGACCCCGGAATTTGCCCAGCGTCTGATGGAGCTGATGGGCAAGGATCAGAAGGATAAGAAGTAATGGGTGCGTTACGCATCGTCTTGACGCTGGCCCTGATGCTGGCTGCGCCGCTGGCGTTTGCCGCGGATCCATTGTCGATCCCGGCGATCACCCTGGGCACCAACGCCGATGGCGCTCAGGAGTATTCGGTCAGCCTGCAGATCCTGCTGATCATGACCGCGCTGAGTTTTATCCCGGCGTTCGTCATGCTGATGACCAGTTTCACCCGGATCATCATCGTCTTCTCGATCCTGCGCCAGGCCCTCGGCTTGCAACAGACGCCTTCGAACCAGATCCTGACGGGCATGGCGTTGTTCCTGACGATGTTCATCATGGCACCAGTGTTCGACCGGGTTAACCAGGATGCGCTGCAACCCTATCTGGCGGAAAAACTGACCGCCCAGGATGCCGTGGCCAAGGCTCAGGTGCCGATCAAGGATTTCATGCTGGCCCAGACACGCAGCAGCGATCTGGAGTTGTTCATGCGCTTGTCCAAACGTACGGACATCGCTTCGCCGGATCAGGCGCCGCTGACCATTCTGGTGCCGGCCTTCGTGACCTCTGAGCTGAAGACCGCGTTCCAGATCGGCTTCATGATCTTTATTCCGTTCCTGATCATCGACCTTGTCGTCGCCAGTGTGCTGATGGCCATGGGGATGATGATGTTGTCGCCGCTGATCATTTCCCTGCCATTCAAGATCATGTTGTTCGTGCTGGTAGATGGCTGGGCGCTGATCATCGGCACGCTGGCCAGCAGCTTCGGTGGTGTTTCGCCATGACGCCGGAAGTCGCGGTAGACATCTTCAGGGAAGCGCTCTGGCTGACCACCATGATGGTGGCTGTACTGGTGATCCCGAGTCTGCTGGTGGGTTTGCTGGTGGCGATGTTCCAGGCCGCGACCCAGATCAACGAACAGACCCTGAGCTTTCTACCGCGCCTGCTGGTGATGCTGGTGACCCTGATCGTGGCGGGTCCGTGGCTGGTGCAGACCTTCATGGAATACATCCTGCAGTTGTACGGCAGTATTCCCCAGGTTATCGGCTAAGCCATGCAATCGCTGCTGCAGCTGACCGATACCCAGATCAGCACGTGGGTAGCCACCTTCATGTTGCCGCTGTTCCGCGTCGGCGCGCTGCTGATGGTCATGCCGATCGTTGGCACGACGCTGGTGCCGCAGCGTGTGCGCCTGTATTTCGCGCTGGCCATTACCGTGGTGATTGCCCCTGGCCTGCCGCCCATGCCGCCGGTCAACGCGCTGGATCTGAGCGGGTGGCTGTTGATCGCCGAGCAGATCATCATCGGCGCGATATTCGGGTTTGCGTTGCAGCTTTTTTTTCAGGCGTTCGTTGTAGCCGGGCAGATCGTTTCCATTCAGATGGGCATGGGCTTCGCGTCCATGGTCGACCCCACCAACGGCGTCTCGGTCGCGGTGATCGGACAGTTTTTCACCATGCTGGTCACGTTGCTGTTCCTGTCTATGAACGGCCATTTGGTGGTCTTCGAAATCCTCACTGAAAGCTTCACTACGTTGCCGGTTGGCGGCGGGTTGATGGTCAATCATTTCTGGGAGCTGGCCGGCAAGCTCGGTTGGGTGCTGGGGGCCGCGCTGTTACTGGTGTTGCCGGCGATCACGGCGCTGTTGGTGGTCAACATCGCGTTTGGCGTCATGACCCGGGCGGCGCCGCAGCTCAACATCTTCTCCATTGGTTTTCCTCTGACACTGGTACTCGGCTTGTTCATCGTCTGGGTCGGTCTGGCGGACATCATCAATCAGTACCAGCCGCTGGCCTCCGAGGCCTTGCAGTGGTTACGCGAACTGGCACGGGCGCGCTAAGACATGTCAGAGAGCGAAAGCGGTCAGGACAAAACAGAAGACCCCACGGAGAAAAAGAAAAAGGACGCCCGTGAGAAGGGCGAGATCGCCCGCTCCAAAGAGCTCAACACTTTGGCGATCATGCTCGCCGGTTCCGGTGCGCTACTGATCTTCGGTGGCGCGCTGGCCCAGGACCTGATGGAGCTGATGCGGATGAACTTCTCGTTGTCGCGGGAAGTAGTGCTCGACCAGGGCGCGATGGGCGCCTACCTGATGCATTCAGGACTGATTGCCCTGCTGGCGATTCAACCGGTGATGATTACCTTGCTGCTGGCGGCATTGATCGGTCCTATTTCCCTGGGTGGGTGGCTATTTTCCGCCGGCACCATGGCCCCCAAATTCAGCCGCATGAACCCCGGCGCAGGGCTCAAACGGATGTTCTCATCCAAGGCCGTGATAGAGCTGCTAAAGGCTTTGGCGAAGTTTTTCATCATCCTGTTTGTGGCGCTGGCCGTGCTGTCAGCGGACATCGACGACCTGCTGCGCATCGCCCATGAGCCGCTGGACATGGCCATCATTCACAGCCTGCAAGTCGTCGGCTGGAGCTCATTGTGGATGGCCTGCGGCCTGATCATCATCGCCGCGGTGGACGTGCCGTTTCAGCTCTGGGAAAGCGCCAAGAAACTGAAGATGACCAAGCAGGAAATCCGCGACGAACACAAAGATCAAGAGGGGCGACCGGAGGTTAAACAACGGATTCGCCAACTGCAGCGGGACATGTCCCAGCGCCGGATGATGGCAGCGATCCCCGATGCTGACGTAGTCATCACCAACCCGACCCACTACGCCGTGGCGCTCAAGTACGACCCGGACAAGGGCGGGGCGCCGATGCTGGTGGCCAAGGGCAGTGACTTTCTGGCGTTGAAAATGCGTGAAATTGCCGTGGCCAATAATGTGCTGTTGCTGGAGTCGCCGGCGCTGGCGCGGTCGATTTACTACTCCACGGAGCTGGAACAGGAAATCCCGGGTGGCCTCTATCTGGCCGTTGCGCAGGTGCTGGCGTACGTCTACCAGATTCGCCAGTACCGCGCGGGCAAGGGTAAACGCCCGGATCCGCTGAAGGATGATTTGCCGATTCCGCCAGATCTCCGTCGGGATTCCTGACAGGTACGCCTGTAGCAGCTGCCCGGCCTGCGAGGCTGCGTGCGAGGACGAAGTAAACCACTGCTACGCATCCGCAGGCAGAATCGATAGGTTCGGTACGCATTAAGTGTCGAGCCAGATACTTACTTTTACCTCCTGTCTGGTGCTCTGGGTTCATGCGTTGGATTTGCTGAGGTCCGGCCATGCAACAAAGATCCTCCGATAACCCCCTCTGTTTAAACCCCCCGCAAAAGTTGGAAGGCTTCTTGCAGTAGCCGCTCTGCGCCTGCTTCTGGCGTCAAAAGTTTGCTTTAAGGGACGGGGAAAAACCGGTGGATCGCTCTCAGTTACTCAACACTGCTCGCACAAACGTTGCCGATCTAAGTCGGGGCAATCTGGGCGTGCCGTTGTTGCTGCTGGTCATGCTGGCGATGATGATGTTGCCGATCCCGCCGTTCCTGCTGGACGTGTTCTTCACGTTCAACATTGCGCTGTCGATCGTCGTTCTGCTGGTGTGCGTGTACGCCTTGCGGCCACTGGATTTCGCGGTGTTCCCCACCATCCTGTTGGTGGCAACGTTGTTGCGGCTGGCATTGAACGTCGCTTCGACGCGGGTGGTGATGCTGCACGGTCAGGACGGTCATGCCTCCGCGGGCAAGGTGATCCAGGCGTTCGGTGAGGTGGTGATCGGCGGCAACTACGTGGTGGGTATCGTGGTTTTCGCCATCTTGATGATCATCAACTTCGTCGTGGTAACCAAAGGTGCCGGGCGGATTTCCGAGGTGAGCGCGCGCTTCACCCTCGACGCAATGCCCGGCAAGCAAATGGCCATCGACGCCGATTTGAACGCCGGGCTGATCGATCAGAACCAGGCGAAAATGCGCCGTACGGAAGTGGCCCAGGAGGCTGAGTTCTACGGTTCCATGGACGGTGCCAGCAAATTCGTTCGTGGCGACGCCATCGCCGGCCTGCTGATTTTGTTCATCAACCTGATCGGCGGCATGGCGGTCGGTATCTTCCAGCACGGCATGACCTTCGGCGATGCCGGTAAGGTTTATGCGCTGCTGACCATCGGTGACGGTTTGGTGGCGCAATTGCCATCACTGCTGCTGTCCACTGCCGCGGCAATCATGGTGACCCGTGCTTCCGGTTCGGAAGACATGGGCAAGCAGATCAATCGTCAGATGTTTGCCTCGCCCAAGGCGTTGGCGGTGGCAGCGGGTTTGATGGCGGTGATGGGCCTGGTGCCCGGCATGCCGCACTTCTCCTTCCTCAGCATGGCCGCAGTAGCGGCTGGCGGGGCTTACCTGTTCTGGAAAAAGCAAAACACCGTCAAGGTTCAGGCCCTGCAAGAGGTGGCGCGTCAGCAGGAGCTGCTGCCATCGCCGGCCCGTGCACAGGAAACCAAGGAGCTTGGCTGGGATGACGTCACCCCGATCGACATGATTGGTCTGGAAGTCGGCTATCGCCTGATTCCGTTGGTGGACCGCAACCAGGGTGGTCAGCTGCTGGCGCGGATCAAGGGCGTGCGTAAGAAGCTGTCCCAGGATCTGGGCTTTCTGATGCCGACTGTGCATATACGTGACAACCTCGACCTTGCACCGAGTGCCTATCGTCTGACCCTTATGGGGGTCATTCTGGCCGAGGCAGAGATTTACCCGGATCGGGAGCTCGCCATCAACCCCGGTCAGGTCTATGGGACGCTTAACGGCATCACCGCCAAAGATCCGGCTTTTGGACTTGAGGCCGTCTGGATTGAAGTCAGTCAGCGTGCCCAGGCTCAGTCTCTTGGTTACACTGTGGTCGATGCCAGTACAGTGGTGGCAACCCACTTGAACCAGATTCTGTACAAGCACTCCAGTGAGCTGATCGGGCACGAGGAAGTGCAGCAACTCATGCAATTGCTGGCCAAAAGCTCGCCGAAACTGGCAGAAGAGCTGGTGCCGGGTGTGGTGTCGCTGTCGCAGTTGCTCAAAGTCTTGCAAGCGCTGTTGGCCGAACAAGTGCCGGTACGGGACATTCGCAGCATTGCCGAGGCCATCGCCAACAATGCGGCGAAGAGTCAAGATACCGCCGCTCTGGTGGCCGCCGTACGCGTCGGCGTATCCCGTGCAATCGTCCAAAGCATTGTAGGCACTGACTCCGAGCTGCCAGTTATCACGCTGGAGCCAAGGTTGGAACAGATATTGCTCAATAGTCTTCAGAAGGCAGGGCAAGGCTCGGAAGAGGGTGTTCTGCTGGAGCCAAGCATGGCTGAGAAACTGCAACGCTCGTTGATCGACGCGGCGCAGCGTCAGGAAATGCAAGGTCAACCGGTGATTCTGCTGGTAGCCGGTCCGGTTCGCGCGATGCTCTCGCGATTTGGCCGACTGGCAGTCCCGGGTTTGCATGTGTTGGCGTATCAGGAAATTCCTGACAACAAGCAAGTGACCATCGTTGCGACAGTAGGGCCCAACGGCTGAGGTAGTGGTTTATGCAAGTTAAGCGTTTTTTCGCCGCCGATATGCGTCAGGCCATGAAACTGGTTCGCGATGAGCTGGGCGCCGATGCGGCCATCATTGGCAACCGCCGGATCGCCGGTGGCGTAGAGCTGACGGCTGCCCTGGATTACAAACTGTCGGCGCTGGCGCCACGTGTTCCGAACATGGAACTTGAAGACGAGTTGCGCAAGACCCAATCGCGGATCGTCACCGCCCAGGCCGAACTGAGCCTGCGCAGCGAGGGCGAGAGCGAGAAAAGCACCAATCGCCAATTGTTCGCCGGCCTGCCGTTGACTGCCGCCGAACCGCTGATCGAACCGACTTATACAGAACCTCCACGACCTACCCCGGCACCTGCTGCGACGGGCGGCGTCGACCCGCGCGCGTTCGACTCGATGCGGTTCGAGCTCAACAGCCTGCGCGAACTGATGGAAGTACAGCTTGGGTCCTTAGCCTGGAACCAATTGCAGGGCAGCCGCCCGGCGCAGGCCAACCTGTGGCGTCGTCTGCAGCGTATCGGCCTCTCCGGCCCGTTGTCCCGTGATCTGCTGGCGATGATCACTGGCATCGACGAGCCACGTCAGGCCTGGCGCATGTTGCTGGCGCATCTGGCGCGCATGATTGCCACACCGGAAATCGAGCCGCTGGAAGAAGGCGGTGTCATTGCCATGGTCGGCCCTGCCGGCATGGGTAAAACCACGACCCTGGCCAAGCTCGCCGCGCGTTACGTGCTCAAGTACGGCGCACAGAACATCGCGCTGGTGAGCATGGACAGCTACCGTATCGGTGCCCAGGAACAGCTCAAGACCCTTGGCCGCATCCTCAATGTCCCGGTCACTCACGTCGACCCGGGTCAGTCGCTGGTGCAGGCGCTGGATCCTTTGCTGCGCAAACGCGTGGTGCTGATCGATACCGCAGGCCTTCAGGCCAGCGATCCGGCACTGCGCATGCAGCTGGAAAGTCTGGCCGGGCGTGGTATCAAATCGAAAAATTATCTGGTTCTGGCAACCACCAGCCAGAAACAGGTTCTAACCGCCGCTTATCACAGTTACAAGCGCTGCGGGCTCGCCGGCTGCATCCTGACTAAACTGGATGAAACGGCAAGTCTGGGCGAGGTGTTGAGCCTGGCCATCAGTCATGAATTGCCGGTGGCCTATCTGACCGATGGCCCGCGGATTCCGGATGATTTGCATCTGCCGCGTCGTCATCAGCTGGTCAGTCGCGCGGTCAGCGTGCAAATGCAGGAAGAACCCAGCGAAGAAGCCATGGCTGACATGTTCGCTGATATTTACCACAGCCCGACCAAGCAGGTTAGCTGAGGTATTAATGAATAGTTTTTGTACCTACATCGATGGTCTGCCATGCATTGTTCCGTTTGTGAACGCGCAGCCAGTAATGTGGCCTCCGTCTATGCAAGACAAGGTAAAGAAATAACATGGGCAGCATGCATCCCGTACAGGTTATCGCGGTGACCGGCGGCAAAGGTGGCGTCGGGAAAACTAACGTGTCAGTGAACTTGTCCCTGGCTCTAGCAGAGCTCGGCCGGCGCGTCATGCTTCTGGACGCCGACCTCGGACTGGCTAATGTCGACGTTCTACTCGGACTGACACCCAAACGTACCCTGGCCGACGTGATCGAAGGCCGCTGCGAGCTACGCGACGTTCTGTTGCAAGGCCCGGGCGGGATTCGTATCGTTCCGGCCGCGTCCGGCACACAGAGCATGGTTCATCTGACCCCGGCGCAACACGCCGGCCTGATCCAGGCCTTCAGCGATATCGGCGACAACCTCGACGTGCTCGTGATCGACACGGCGGCGGGCATCGGCGATTCGGTTGTCAGTTTCGTCCGCGCCGCTCAGGAAGTCCTCCTGGTGGTCTGCGATGAGCCGACCTCGATCACCGACGCCTACGCCCTGATCAAACTGCTCAACCGTGATTACGGCATGAACCGTTTCCGTGTCCTGGCCAACATGGCCCAGAGCCCGCAAGAAGGTCGCAACCTGTTCGCCAAGTTGACCAAGGTCACGGATCGCTTCCTCGACGTCGCCTTACAATACGTCGGTGCGGTGCCGTACGACGAAAGCGTGCGCAAGGCCGTGCAGAAGCAGCGCGCCGTGTATGAAGCATTCCCGCGCTCCAAGTGTTCGCTGGCCTTCAAGGCCATCGCGCAAAAGGTCGACACCTGGCCATTGCCTGCTAACCCGCGTGGGCATCTGGAGTTCTTCGTGGAGCGCCTCGTGCAACAAACTGCAGGACCCGTGCTATGACCGCCAGTGGCTATAACCTCTATAAAAAATCGGCCCGTGATGCGCAGTACGAGCTGATCGAGCGTTACGCGCCACTGGTAAAACGGATTGCCTACCACTTGCTGGCGCGTCTGCCGGCCAGTGTCCAGGTCGAAGACCTGATCCAGGCCGGCATGATCGGCCTGCTTGAAGTGTCGACCAAATACGACGCCAGCAAAGGCGCGAGTTTCGAGACGTACGCGGGCATACGAATCCGCGGCGCGATGCTCGATGAAGTACGCAAGGGGGACTGGGCGCCACGTTCGGTCCACCGAAATACCCGAATGGTCAGCGACGCCATTCGCTCGATTGAAGCTAAAACCGGTCGCGACGCTAAAGATCACGAAGTTGCGGCCGAACTCCAATTGAGTCTCGACGATTATTACGGGATTTTGAACGACACCCTGGGCAGCCGGTTATTCAGTTTCGACGATCTGTTGCAAGACGGCGAACACGAAGGGCTGCACGAGGATGGCGCCAGTGCTCATCTCGAGCCGTCGCGCGATCTGGAAGATGAACGCTTCCAGGCAGCGCTGGCGGACGCGATTGCCAATTTGCCGGAGCGTGAGCGACTGGTGTTGGCGCTGTACTACGACGAAGAGCTCAACCTCAAGGAAATCGGTGAGGTCCTGGGGGTTAGCGAATCGCGGGTCAGCCAGTTACACAGCCAGTGCGCGGCCCGTTTGCGGGGGCGTTTGGGGGAGTGGCGAGCGCGCTGAAGGCAGTGTGGGGACACTGCGAACGAGGCTGGTGGGTTCTGTACGCACCGGTCTCTATCTGCTGTGCTCCAGACAGTCATCGAATGCTTTGCCGGATTGAATGAAATGGCGTGTCCAGGTGCTGGACGCGTTTAAGACTGCTTGGAGGTCGAATTGGACAAGAACATGAAAATCCTCATCGTTGATGACTTCTCAACGATGCGGCGGATCATAAAAAACCTGTTGCGTGACCTTGGGTTCACCAACACGGTCGAGGCTGACGATGGCACCACTGCCATTCCGGTCCTCAACAGCGGCAGCATCGACTTTCTGGTAACGGACTGGAACATGCCGGGCATGACCGGTATCGATCTGCTGCGCCACGTGCGTGCCGATGAAAGGCTCAAGCATCTTCCGGTGCTGATGGTTACCGCTGAAGCCAAGCGCGAGCAGATCATCGAAGCAGCCCAGGCCGGTGTAAACGGCTATGTGGTCAAGCCCTTCACGGCCCAGGCGTTAAAAGAAAAAATCGAAAAGATTTTCGAACGCATTGGTTGAGCAACTGCGCCACGGGGGAGCTATGGAGCAAAATGAAATTTCACAGGGCGATTTCGAATCGACCCTGAAAAAACATGCGGTCGAATTGGTCGAAAGCCTTGAAAAAGGCAAGTTCGGTGACGCAGTACAACTGATCCATGAGCTCAACCAGACCCGTGATCGCGGCCTGTACCAGGAAGTGGGCAAGCTCACTCGCGAGTTGCATAGCGCGATCGTCAATTTCCAGATTGACCCGAACATGCCACAGGCCGAGGAAGTCTCGCAGATCACGGACGCGACCGAACGTCTGGGGTATGTGGTCAAGCTGACTGAGGCGGCGGCCAACCGCACCATGGATCTCGTCGAAAACGCCACGCCGCTGGTCACCAGCCTGGGCAATGAAGCCGAGGCGCTGAGCGCGGATTGGGGAAGGTTCATGCGCCGTGAAGTCGGTGCCGAGGAGTTCCGCGAACTCGCCCGGCGCGTAGACGGTTTTCTCACACGCAGCAGCGAAGACAACCGCGTCGTAACGAGCAACCTCAACGATATTCTGCTCGCTCAGGATTACCAGGACCTCACCGGTCAGGTCATCAAGCGCGTGACTCAATTGGTCACCGAAGTTGAAAGCAACCTGCTCAAGCTCGTGCTGATGGCCAGTCAGGTGGACCGCTTTGCGGGCATCGAACATGACCGTCAAGCGATGCTGGCTGAAAAAGATCCACAAAAACATCTCTCTCAGGGTGAAGGTCCGCAGATTCATGCCGATAAAAGAGAAGACGTTGTGTCCGGTCAGGACGATGTGGACGATTTGCTATCCAGCCTTGGATTTTAGACCTGTAGGAGCACCCCATTAATGAGCTTCGGCGCCGATGAAGAGATCCTTCAGGATTTCCTGGTTGAGGCCGGCGAGATTCTAGAGCTACTGTCCGAACAGCTGGTCGAGCTTGAAAGTCGACCGGATGATGCGGACTTGCTCAATGCAATTTTTCGCGGTTTTCACACTGTAAAAGGGGGCGCCGGCTTCCTCCAGCTCAACGAGTTGGTGGAGTGCTGTCACATCGCCGAGAACGTCTTCGACATCCTGCGCAAGGGTGAGCGTCGCGTCGACTCGGAATTGATGGACGTGGTTCTCGAAGCACTGGACGCGGTGAACGGCATGTTCACCGAAGTCCGCGAGCGCAGCCCGATCACGGCTGCCACACCTGAACTGCTGGCGGCACTGGCCCGTCTGGCTGAACCGCAGTCGTCCGACGAAGCGGTGCCGGTTGTCGACGTGGCACCGGTTACTGAAAGCGATTCAGGTGACATTACCGACAACGAATTCGAACAGCTGCTGGACTCTCTGAATGCCGTCAAGGCGCAGGCCGAGGCCGCGCCTGTTGCTCCGGCACCTGTCAGCAACGCTGGCGCGCCCAGCGATGAAATCACCGATGCCGAGTTCGAGTCATTGCTCGATCAGTTGCACGGTAAAGGTCAGTTCGCTGTTGATGCCGTAGTCCCGCCAGCGGCTCCCGTAGCGCCAGCGGCTCCGAAAGCGGCAGGCGATAGCTCTGACATTACCGACGAAGAATTTGAAGCACTGCTGGACCAGCTCCACGGCAAGGGCAACTTTGCGGTCGAAGCGCTGGAGTCGGCGATTGCTTCGGCGCCTGTGCCGGCCGCCCCGTCTGCCGCCGCAGTGGGCAGTGATCTGATCTCCGATCACGAGTTCGAAGCGCTGCTCGACGAATTGCACGGCAAAGGCAAGTTCACTGAGGTCGGTACCGCTACCGGCGCCAGTGCATCGGTCGCCACGCCGGTCGCCAAGGCTGCAGCCCCCAAGCCGGTTGCCAAAGCTCCCGAGCCAAAAGCCGAAGTGGCGAAGGCCGCTCCTGCTCGTGCTCAAGCTGCTCCGCCGGCGGATAAGCCCGCCAGCGAAGCCGAGACCACCGTGCGGGTCGATACCGCGCGTCTCGATGAAATCATGAACATGGTTGGCGAACTGGTACTGGTGCGTAACCGCCTGGTCCGACTCGGCGCCAACAGCGCCGATGAGGCCATGTCCAAGGCGGTGTCGAACCTCGATGTGGTCACCGCTGACCTGCAAACCGCGGTCATGAAGACCCGGATGCAACCGATCAAGAAAGTCTTCGGGCGTTTCCCGCGCCTGGTTCGCGACCTGGCTCGCCAGCTCAAGAAAGAGATCAACCTTGAGCTGGTTGGCGAAGAAACCGACCTCGACAAGAACCTCGTCGAGGCCCTGGCCGATCCGCTGGTCCACTTGGTGCGCAACGCCGTCGACCACGGTATCGAATCGCCGGAAGAACGCGAAGCATCGGGCAAGTCCCGGGGCGGCAAAGTGATCCTGGCGGCGGAGCAGGAAGGCGACCATATCCTGCTGTCGATCTCCGATGACGGCAAAGGCATGGACCCTAATGTCCTGCGTTCCATCGCGGTAAAGCGCGGTGTGATGGACAAGGATGCGGCCGATCGCCTGAGCGACACCGAGTGCTACAACCTGATTTTTGCGCCGGGATTCTCGACAAAAACCGAGATTTCCGACGTATCGGGTCGAGGCGTGGGCATGGACGTGGTGAAAACCAAGATTTCCCAGCTCAACGGTTCGATCAACATCTACTCGGCCAAGGGCCAGGGTTCGAAGATTGTCATCAAGGTCCCATTGACCCTGGCGATCATGCCGACGCTGATGGTCATGTTGGGCAATCAGGCGTTCGCCTTCCCGTTGGTGAACGTCAACGAGATCTTCCATCTCGACCTGTCGCGCACCAACGTGGTCGACGGTCAGGAAGTGGTGATCGTGCGCGACAAGGCACTGCCACTGTTCTACCTCAAGCGCTGGCTGGTCGCTTCCGCCGCTCATGAAGAGCAGCGCGAGGGCCACGTGGTGATCCTCTCGGTAGGTACACAGCGGATCGGCTTCGTCGTCGATCAACTGGTAGGCCAGGAAGAAGTGGTCATCAAGCCATTGGGCAAAATGCTCCAGGGAACCCCGGGCATGTCGGGCGCCACCATCACTGGTGACGGTCGCATTGCGCTGATTCTCGATGTCCCGAGCATGCTCAAGCGTTACGCCACACGGCGTATTTGATTCTGGCGGAGCGGGGCGACTGAGCCTCGCTCCGTCTAACGGAGTGTTTATGGCAGTCAAAGTCCTGGTGGTGGATGATTCGGGTTTTTTCCGCCGCCGCGTCTCGGAAATTCTTTCAGCGGATCCGAACATCCAGGTCGTCGGTACGGCGACCAACGGAAAAGAGGCGATCGACCAGGCGCTGGCCCTCAAGCCAGACGTGATCACCATGGACTACGAGATGCCAATGATGGACGGCATCACGGCAGTGCGGCACATCATGCAACGCTGCCCGACGCCGGTGTTGATGTTCTCCTCGCTGACGCACGAAGGCGCCCGGGTCACCCTGGATGCACTCGACGCTGGCGCGGTGGATTTCCTGCCGAAAAACTTCGAGGACATCTCGCGTAATCCGGACAAGGTCAAGCAACTGCTGTGCGAGAAGATCCATACCATCTCGCGCAGTAATCGCCGTGCCGCCACCTACAGCGCGCCGGCCCCCGTCGTCGCTCCCGTTGCGTCAACTGCGCCTTCGAGCGTGGGTAGTTACGGCAGCAGTGCGCCTGCACGTCCGGCACCGATTCCAATTCGTACTCCCGCACCGGCATCGTCTGCGCCGTCGTCGCCCGCACCCAAACGCAAAGCCTACAAGCTGGTCGCCATCGGCACGTCCACTGGCGGGCCGGTGGCCTTGCAGCGCGTCCTGACCCAATTGCCGGCCAGCTTCCCGGCACCCATCGTGCTGATTCAGCACATGCCCGCCGCGTTCACCAAGGCGTTCGCCGAGCGTCTGGACAAGCTTTGCCGCATCACCGTCAAGGAAGCAGAGGATGGCGACATCCTGCGTCCGGGACTGGCGTTGTTGGCACCGGGCGGCAAGCAGATGATGATCGACGGCCGTGGCGCGGTGAAAATCCTCCCGGGTGACGAGCGTCTGAACTACAAGCCCTGTGTGGACATCACCTTCGGTTCTGCAGCCAAGTCTTACGGTGACAAAGTTCTGGCGGTGGTACTGACCGGCATGGGCGCCGATGGCCGTGAAGGGGCGCGCTTGCTTAAACAGGGTGGTAGCTCTATCTGGGCTCAGGATGAAGCCAGTTGCGTGATCTATGGCATGCCGATGGCCATCGTCAAAGCTGAACTCGCCGACGCGGTGTATGGCCTGGACGAAATTGGCAAGCACCTGGTCGAGGCGTGCATCTGATGGACGTTTTAAGCCTCATCGGGATCATCATGGCGTTCGTTGCCATCATTGGCGGCAACTACCTTGAGGGCGGCCACCTCGGCGCGCTGGCTAACGGCCCGGCGGCGTTGATCGTCATCGGCGGCACCGTCGGTGCGGCGCTGTTGCAGTCGCCGATGAGTGCCTTCAAGCGTGCCATGCAGATTCTGGTCTGGATTCTTTTTCCGCCTCGCGTGGACCTGGCCGGCGGCGTTGATCGCGTCGTCAACTGGAGCCTGACCGCTCGCAAGGAAGGCTTGCTCGGACTGGAAGGGGTGGCCGATGCCGAACCGGACAATTATTCGCGCAAGGGCCTGCAACTGCTGGTGGATGGGGCCGAACCGGAAGCCATTCGCAGCATCCTGGAAGTGGATTTCTACACCCAGGAAAGCCGAGATATAGAAGCCGCCAAGGTCTTCGAAAGCATGGGTGGCTACGCGCCGACCATCGGTATTATCGGCGCCGTCATGGGCCTGATCCACGTCATGGGCAACCTGGCCGATCCGTCGCAACTGGGCAGCGGCATTGCCGTCGCCTTCGTCGCCACCATTTACGGCGTGGCCAGTGCCAACCTGGTGTTGCTGCCGATCGCTGCGAAACTCAAGGCCATCGCCTTACGACAGTCGCGTTATCGCGAAATGTTGCTTGAAGGCATTCTGTCGATCGCCGAAGGTGAAAACCCTCGCTCTATCGAGTTGAAGCTTCAGGGCTTCATGGATTGATGGGAGACATGGACGATGGCTCGTCGCCGACAACCTGAAGAACACGTAAACCATGAACGCTGGCTCGTTTCCTACGCCGACTTCATTACGTTGCTGTTCGCGTTCTTTGTGGTCATGTACTCGATCTCTTCAATTAACGAAGGCAAGTACAAGGTGATTTCCGAGGCGTTGATCGGCGTCTTTAACGACGCCGACCGGTCCCTGAAACCCATCCCTATCGGCGATGAACGGCCCAGGTCAGTGACCCCGGCCAAGCCGCTGGTCAAGGACAGCGAGCAGGTCGACGCCGGTATCGCTCAAGCCGCCAACGATCCGCTCAAAAGCATCGCCGATGACATCAGTGCGGCGTTCGGCGATCTGATCAGCTCCAATCAAATGACCGTGCGTGGCAACGAGTTGTGGATCGAGATCGAACTCAACTCCAGCCTGTTGTTTGGCAGCGGCGACGCCATGCCCAGCGACGTGGCCTTCAGCATCATCGACAAGGTCGGGGTGATCCTGAAGCCGTTCGATAACCCGATTCATGTTGAAGGCTTTACCGACGATCAACCGATCCGCACCGCGCAATACCCGACCAATTGGGAGCTGTCTTCCGCTCGGTCGGCGAGCATTGTGCGCATGCTGGCGATGCAGGGTGTGAACCCGGGTCGCCTGGCCTCGGTGGGTTATGGCGAATTCCAGCCGGTGGCCAACAACGCTACGGCAGAGGGGCGTGCGCGCAACCGTCGCGTGGTCCTGGTGGTTTCACGAAATCTTGATGTACGTCGCAGCCTCACCAGCACCGGAACCGCCAATGCACAGCCGGATGCCGCATTGAAGCGGGCTGGCACACAAACTGCACCTGCACCGGTCAAGCCGCCGGGACGAGAGAGCGCCGTCAATTCTCCGTCACCCGCATTAATACGCTGAGCTATTTCTCGGTCGGCATTTTCGGCCGGGAGGAACAATCTGAATGAGAGTCTGGGCAGTCGCCAATCAAAAGGGTGGTGTTGGTAAAACCACTTCCTCCATTGCTTTAGCCGGGTTGCTGGCCGAGGCAGGCAAGCGCGTGGTCGTGGTCGATCTCGATCCCCACGGCTCTATGACCAGCTATTTCGGCTACGACCCCGACAGCCTGGAACACAGCTGCTACGACCTGTTCCTGCACAAGGGCAGCGTTCCGGCGGGGTTGCCTGGGCAACTGCTGTTACCGACCAGCCATGAGAGCATTTCGCTGTTGCCCTCAAGCACCGCACTGGCAACCCTTGAGCGTCAGTCGCCGGGGCAGAGTGGTTTGGGCCTGGTGATCGCCAAGAGTCTGGCGCAGCTGTGGCAGGACTTTGATTACGCCGTGATCGACAGCCCGCCGCTGCTGGGTGTGCTGATGGTCAATGCCCTTGCTGCCAGCCAGCAATTGGTGATTCCTGTGCAGACCGAGCATCTGGCCGTCAAAGGCCTTGAACGCATGGTCAACACCCTGGCGATGATCAACCGTTCACGCAAACAACCGCTGCCTTTCAGTATCGTGCCGACCTTGTTCGATCGCCGCACCCAGGCGTCCCTTGGCACCCTGCGCGTGCTGCGCGACATGTACCCGGAAGAAATCTGGCAAGGCTATATCCCGGTCGATACACGTTTGCGCGACGCCAGCCGTGCCGGCCTGACGCCTTCACAGTTCGACGGCAAGAGCCGCGGTGTTCTCGCTTACCGCTCGTTGCTCAAACACCTGTTGGCGCAGCAACTTGTACCGGCGGTGGCCTGAATGAACCCAATCCCTGTAGGAGCTGCCGCAGTGGGGGTGTGTCAGTGAATCGGCCGGTCAAGCTCACGTCGCGCCCGCAAATGGCATTGCAGTCCTATCTGGACAGCTTGCTGCAGGATGCGACCGAAGAGTTGCCTGCGCAGGTCGAAGCGCTCGCCGACGTCATCAAGGTTGTCGAAGCTGTCGAGGTTGAAGCTGCGCTGGATGAGTTCCAGGCCGCCGTGCTCGAAGAACAGGCCCGCGATGCGCAGCCATCCACTGCCGTTTCCGAACCAGAGGTAAAAAAAGCGCCGGTGATGGTCGTCGAAGCACCGGCTCCGGTTCTGGCACCCGTATCGACCATCGCCCCGCTTCTACAAACCCTGGTGCCGCCGGTCGTAGACGTCCACCTGCCGCCCAGCATTACGCCACCGCCTGTGGAGTCCGGCGGTCGTCCGTCTTGGGCTGCCGAGCCATTCGAATGCCTGTTGTTCGATGTCGCCGGATTGACACTGGCCGTGCCGCTGGTGTGCCTGGGTTCGATTTACTCGCTGGAAGGTCACGAGCTGACACCGCTGTTCGGTCAGCCGGAGTGGTTCCTCGGCATATTGCCGAGCCAGGCCGGCAACCTGAAGGTTCTCGACACCGCACGCTGGGTGATGCCCGACCGCTATCGCGACGATTTCCGCCAGGGCCTGCAGTACGTGATTTCGGTTCAGGGGTACGAATGGGGACTGGCCGTGCATCAGGTCAGCCGCTCGTTGCGCCTGGACCCGAATGAAATCAAATGGCGCAGCAACCGGGGCCAGCGCCCCTGGCTGGCCGGAACAGTGATTGAACACATGTGTGCGTTGCTCGATGTCTCCGAACTGGCCGAACTGATCGCCAGCGGTGGAGCCAAGCACATGGGCGGGAAAAAGCCCGCTCACAAACCGACATAACAAACAGGTGACGGTCCATCAAGGGCCGCTGCACGGAACACACACCGCCAGGGCGGTTTTTTGAGGGTCAGGGTATGAATGACAAGGCAACAGCTGCAAAGGGTTCCGAAGATCCGATCCTGCAATGGGTAACCTTCAAGCTGGACAATGAAACCTACGGCATCAACGTGATGCGCGTTCAGGAAGTCCTGCGCTACACCGAAATCGCCCCGGTACCGGGTGCTCCAAGCTACGTGCTCGGCATCATCAACCTGCGCGGCAACGTGGTCACCGTGATCGACACCCGTCAGCGCTTTGGCCTGATGAACGCTGAGATCAGCGACAACACCCGTATCGTTATTATTGAAGCCGACAAGCAAGTCGTCGGGATCATGGTCGATAGCGTGGCCGAAGTGGTGTACCTGCGTCAGTCGGAAATCGAAACCGCGCCGAATGTTGGTAATGAAGAGTCCGCCAAGTTCATTCAAGGCGTGTGCAACAAGAACAACGAACTGCTGATCCTGGTCGAGCTCGACAAGATGATGAGCGAAGAAGAATGGTCGGACCTGGAGAACATCTGATTGATTCTTGAGGTAGCGGTCATTGTCCTGTTCCTTTTCTGGGCAGGCACGCTGGCGATGTTCCTGGCCTACATTCGCGCGCAAAAGCAACTCGCCGCGCAACAGGTCCAGGGCGATGCGCTGCGCGATCAGCGCATCAAGGACCTGATCCGGCGTGTTGAGAATTACCAGGACGGTAACGTGCGCATGGGCCAGGAACTGCAGGAATTGCGTGCGGTGGTCGGGCCCTTGCCGGACAAGCTTGCTTCACTCGAACAGCGCGACCCCTCGAGCCTCTCATTTGCTCAGGCAGCTCGCCTGGTGGGAATGGGGGCCAGCGTCGATGAACTGACCCAATCCTGCGGCTTGACCCAGGCTGAGGCGGAATTGATGAGCAAGTTGCACAAGAACTGAAAGATCAAAAGATCAAAAGATCGCAGCCTCGTTTCACTCGACAGCTCCTGCATTGAAGATGGCGTACACCTTGTAGGAGCTGTCGAGTGAAACGAGGCTGCGATCTTTTTTGTGCCACACCCCATCAATAATCATCCCCGCGATCGGTGATGTCTTTCTCTACCGCAGGCGCATCCGGATCGTGGCCCGCCGGAAACTTCCCCTTCAGCGTCCACGCAAACGCAATGATCTCGGCGATCGTGCGGTACAACTCCTCCGGAATACTTTCCCCCAACTCCATCCGCGCCAGCAGCTTCACCAGCTCGGCGTTCTCGTAGATGGGCACCTCATAGTCACGGGCAAGCTTCAAAATGGCCTCGGCCAGTGCATCGTCACCTTTGGCCGTGAGGGTAGGGGCGTGGGTGCCGTCGTATTTGAGCGCGATGGCCTGGCGCGGGGCGGTGGAGGTTTTCATGCGTTTTCGTCGACCCAGCGTTGTTCGAGACGGGTTTGGGGGCCTTGGGGGGGTGTGCCGAGGTGGCAATCGATGTCGCCGACGTTAAGCCCCGAGTCCAGCAGACGTTTACGCAGGGCGACCAGATTGTTTTCGATCAGGCTGGCGGTGTAGGGCCGCTCAGCCCAAAGCTGGCTGGACAGGCTGCCACTGATCAGCTGTGCCTGGACCTGTAATGGCCCGAGTGGCTCCATATCGAACGCCAGCTCGACGCGCCAGAGTTGTTGCTTGGGCTGGCGCTCCTCGGGACGTTCTTTCGGTTGCTCTTTCTCCGGGGCGTCTTCGCGCTGGAATTTGACTTGCAGCGGCACGATGTCCTGCAGGTTGCGCATCGGAATCTCCAGCTGCCAGGTACTCATCAACCTTCCATCGGCGGTAACACCGGTCTGTTCCAGACTCGACAATTGATGGCTTTGCAAACGCGAGACCGCCGCCGCCGCCAGACGCAGCAGGTGTTCGAGGTCGTCCTCGCCATCGCCGCTTTTCAGGAGGCGTTCGGGCACCGGGAAACTGGTCGGCGACGGCTTGGCACTGACCTGGCCGAGCATGCCGAGGGCGTTACGCACAAAGCTCGGCATCGCCTGGGCAAGGGTATTGGCGGCGATAATCGCGTTGAGATTGGTGTTGGACGCCAGGCCTGGAGTGAGTTGGGCGATAAGCCTGAGCAGATCGCCTTTCATGTCGGGCGCGAGTGTCGGGTTTTGCCCGGTCAGCAGTTTCGACTCGAGGAACACGCCGCTATTGGCCAATGCCAAAGCCAGGCCTTTGGCGCTACTCAATTGATGAATGTCCGGGAGACCAGCCAATAATTTATCCACCGCCGCTCGCAGGTCACTGGAGGTTTGCCCCGAATCCGGCAGGTTCTGCAGCAGTTTGAGCAGGCCATCGAGCGAGCCTTGCCGGCTCGTTTGGCTGGCCAGTTGTTGCGTGACCGCCAATTGCTCCGAGCGATTGCTCAGCGGGACGAATTTCAGGGTCTGGCTGTCCTGAACCAAGGCGCTCAACAGCGTCCCGATGCGCAATGGCGTCGGGCTATCGATGCTCAGGGTGCTGCCGCTGAGCGCGGTATTGAGCAGGCTCACCATCGAACGGAACACTGTTGGCTGGCCAGGGACCTGCGGCATCACCTGGGAGGTCAGGACTTTACCTTGCAACAAGGTGCCCGCCGGCAGTTGCGCGGTATCGAGGCGCGTGAGGCTGGCAGCGTTTGAGGCAATGGCCTGTTGCAGCGTGATGGCCAGATTGCCGGCCGAGGGTTGGGTAATCGCCAGGTTGCTGCCCTGGGGCAACGGCTGTGCGCTGGTAGCTTGAAGGGTGGTCTGGCGACCGTTGGCCAGGGTGATCTTCAGCAGCAGTTGAAACGCCTGATCCGCCTGTTTGAGCGACAGCACCTCGGCATTGGCGGATTGACCGGCCGAGATTAAACCCTCCATGGGGGTCAACAGCTTCAGCAGTTCGCCGCTGGACCCTTGGGGACGCGAAGTCGCCGGGGAGTTCTGCGGGAGCGGGAGGATGTTCATTTCGCCTGTCATACGCGGTCACAACCTGAGGAAATTGCACTCTTTAGAGTAGGAGATGGCATGTATAATGCCGCCCCGTCGTCTTCGGGGCGCTGAAAACATTGCAAATGTTTGACCCAGCTCTCTATGACGGGCCGCCAATGCATCTATCCTGCATTCTCTTTAGCGGCCGCAATACCGCCGACTTGAACCGTAAAGGCCCGTAATCTCTTGACCAGTCCTGTCCTGCAAACCGTTGCCCTTGCCTGTGAGCGAGACCTTCGGCTGCTCTTCGAAAATCTCGAATTGAGACTGGCCAGTGGCGAAATGGTGCAGATCAGTGGCCCCAACGGCAGTGGCAAGACCAGTCTTCTGCGGCTGCTCTCGGGCTTGATGCAACCGACTGCCGGCCAAGTGTTGCTCAACGGCCAGCCGCTCAACGAACAACGCAACGAGCTGGCGCGCAACCTGTTGTGGATCGGCCATGCCGCCGGGATCAAGGACCTGCTGACGCCGGAAGAGAACCTGAGCTGGCTTTGCGCGCTGCATCAGCCGGCTACCCATGACGCCATCTGGCAAGCACTGGACGCGGTCGGGCTGCGCGGCTTCGAGGACGTTCCCTGCCATACGCTGTCCGCCGGCCAGCAACGCCGCGTGGCGCTGGCCCGGTTGTTCCTGGACAGCCCGCCGCTGTGGATTCTGGATGAGCCTTTCACCGCGCTTGATAAACAGGGCGTGGCCCAACTCGAAGAACACCTGGCTGCCCACTGTGAGCGCGGCGGCATGGTGGTGCTGACAACTCACCACACACTGAGCCGAATGCCGGCCGGTTATCGCGACATTGACTTGGGGAATTGGGCCGTATGAGTGTTTTCGGCCTGTTGGTGGCCCGCGAAGCCCGTTTGCTGTTTCGCCGCCCTGCGGAGTTGGCCAATCCGTTGGTTTTCTTTGCAATCGTCGTTGCGCTGTTCCCTTTGGCGGTCGGACCCGAGTCTCAATTGTTGCAAACCTTGTCTCCGGGACTGGTCTGGGTAGCGGCCCTTTTATCGGTTTTGCTCTCGCTGGACGGGCTTTTCCGCAGTGATTTCGAAGACGGTTCGCTTGAGCAGTGGGTCCTTTCGTCGCACCCCCTGCCTCTTCTGGTTTTGGCCAAGGTGCTGGCACACTGGGCGTTCTCTGGCCTGGCACTGGTATTGCTCGCGCCATTGCTGGCGTTGATGCTCGGTTTGCCTGCCGCCTGTCTGCCCGTGTTGCTGCTTTCTTTATTGCTGGGTACACCGGTACTGAGCCTGCTCGGTGCGGTGGGCGCAGCGTTGACCGTGGGACTCAAGCGTGGCGGCCTGTTGCTGGCGCTGCTGATTCTTCCGCTGTACATCCCGGTATTGATTCTTGGCAGTGGCGCTTTGCAGGCGGCACTGCAGGGCATGCCGGCGACCGGTTATCTCTTGTGGCTTGGTAGCCTGACCGCCCTGGCGATAACACTGACACCCTTTGCAATAGCTGCTGGCCTGAAGATCAGCGTCGGCGAATAATGAGGTCTGGTCAGAAATTGATCAGTAAAGACCCTTGGCTGCTCGTGATGGCGAGCAGCAACCGTGATGGAAACAGTAATGAACTGGACCTGGTTTCATAAGCTCGGCTCACCCAAATGGTTCTACGGCATCAGCGGCAAAATGCTGCCGTGGCTGAGCGTCGCGGCGTTGCTGCTGACCGGCGTCGGCGTCGTGTGGGGCCTCGCCTTTGCGCCGCCTGACTATCAGCAAGGCAACAGCTTTCGCATCATCTACATCCACGTCCCGGCCGCCATGCTGGCCCAGTCCGTCTACGTGATGCTGGCTGTGTGCGGTATCGTCGGGCTGGTCTGGAAGATGAAACTGGCCGACGTTGCCCTGCAATGCGCCGCGCCCATCGGTGCCTGGATGACCGCCGTGGCGCTGGTCACCGGCGCGATCTGGGGTAAACCGACCTGGGGGTCGTGGTGGGTCTGGGATGCACGACTTACGTCGATGCTTATTCTGCTGTTTCTGTACTTCGGTCTCATTGCGCTGGGCAATGCCATCAGCAATCGTGACAGTGCCGCCAAGGCGTGTGCGGTGTTGGCGATTGTCGGCGTGATCAACATTCCGATCATCAAGTACTCGGTGGAGTGGTGGAACACCCTGCACCAGGGCGCGACCTTTACGCTCACTGAAAAACCGGCGATGCCCGCTGAAATGTGGCTGCCGCTGCTGCTGACGGTGCTGGGTTTCTACTGTTTCTTCGGCGCGGTGCTGTTGCTGCGCATGCGCCTTGAAGTGCTCAAGCGCGAATCCCGCGCCAGTTGGGTAAAGGCCGAAGTGCAGAACAGCCTGGAGGCCGCTCGATGAGTTTTGCTTCATTCGGCGACTTCATCGCCATGGGCCATCATGGCCTGTATGTCTGGTCGGCCTATGGCATCTGCCTGGCGGTACTGGCCCTTAACGTGGCGGCGCCGATCCTGGCCCGCAAGCGGTATCTGCAACAAGAGGCGCGTCGTCTGCGCCGGGAGAACGGCAAGTGAATCCGCTGCGCAAAAAGCGTCTTATCATCATTCTCGCGATTCTGGTCGGTGTCGGCGCTGCCGTTGGCCTGGCGCTGAGCGCCCTGCAGCAGAACATCAACCTGTTTTACACCCCCACCCAGATCGCCAGCGGTGAAGCCCCGCTGGACACGCGTATTCGCGCGGGCGGCATGGTCGAGAAAGGTTCGCTGCAACGTTCCGGCGACTCGCTGGACGTTAAATTCAAAGTCACCGACTTCAACAAAACCGTGACCATCAGCTACCGCGGCATCCTTCCTGATCTGTTCCGGGAAGGGCAGGGCATCGTGGCCCTAGGCAAGCTCAATGCGGAGGGCGTCGTGGTGGCGGATGAAGTACTGGCCAAGCACGACGAGAAGTACATGCCGCCGGAAGTCACCAAAGCCCTGAAAGACAGTGGCATGTCGGCACCTACTCCTGCGAAAGAGGGTTAATAGATGACTTCTGCAATCTTTATCCCTGAACTGGGCCAATTGGCGATGATCCTGGCGCTGTGTTTCGCGCTGGTTCAGTCCAGCGTCCCGTTGCTCGGCGCCTGGCGCGGTGATCGACTGTGGATGAGCCTGGCCCAGCCGGCTGCCTGGGGCCAGTTCACCTTTCTGGCGTTTGCCTTCGGTTGCCTGACCTACGCGTTCATGACTGACGACTTCTCTGTGGATTACGTCGCCAGCAACTCCAACAGCGCATTGCCGTGGTACTACAAGTTCAGCGCTGTCTGGGGCGCGCACGAAGGTTCGTTGCTGCTGTGGGCGTTGATCCTCGGCGCCTGGACATTCGCGGTGTCGGTGTTCTCCCGGCAGTTGCCGCAAGTGATGCTGGCCCGGGTATTGGCCGTGATGGGCATGATCAGCACGGGTTTCCTGCTGTTCCTGATCCTCACCTCCAACCCGTTCGCCCGTATCCTGCCGCAGATTCCAACAGACGGTCGTGACCTTAACCCCTTGCTGCAGGACATCGGCCTGATCGTTCACCCGCCGATGCTCTACATGGGCTACGTCGGATTCTCCGTGGCATTCGCATTTGCCATCGCCGCGCTGCTGGGCGGCCGTCTCGATGCGGCCTGGGCGCGCTGGTCCCGTCCGTGGACCATTGTCGCCTGGGCCTTCCTCGGCATCGGTATCACGCTGGGTTCCTGGTGGGCCTACTACGAACTCGGCTGGGGCGGCTGGTGGTTCTGGGACCCGGTGGAAAACGCCTCCTTCATGCCTTGGCTGGTGGGCACCGCGCTGATTCACTCGTTGGCGGTCACGGAAAAACGTGGCGTGTTCAAAAGCTGGACGGTTCTGCTGGCCATCGCGGCCTTCTCGCTGAGTCTGCTAGGTACGTTCCTCGTGCGTTCCGGCGTGTTGACGTCGGTGCATGCCTTCGCGTCCGACCCTGAGCGTGGCGTGTTCATTCTGATCTTCCTGCTGTTCGTGGTAGGTGGCTCCCTGACGCTGTTCGCCCTGCGCGCGCCGGTAGTGAAGAGCCAGGTCGGCTTCAACCTGTGGTCCCGGGAAACGCTGCTGTTGGGCAACAACCTGGTGCTGGTGGTCGCGGCTTCGATGATCCTGCTCGGGACCCTATACCCGTTGATTCTCGACGCGATGACCGGTGCCAAGTTGTCGGTGGGTCCGCCGTACTTCAATGCGCTGTTTATCCCGTTGATGGCGTTGCTGATGGTCGTGATGGCCGTCGGCATGCTGGTGCGCTGGAAGGACACCCCGGTCAAATGGCTGGTGGGCATGCTGACCCCGGTGTTGCTTGGTAGCGCCGCGTTGGCCGTGGTCGCCGGTATCGCTTATGGCGATTTCAATTGGGCGGTGATCGCGACGTTCATGCTCGCTGCCTGGGTGCTGCTGGCGGGCGTACGGGACATCTTCGACAAAACACGTCACAAAGGCCTGATCAAGGGTTTGCCGACACTGACCCGCAGCTATTGGGGCATGCAGATTGCGCACCTGGGTATCGCCGTATGCGCCCTGGGTGTCGTGCTGTCGAGCCAGAACAGCGCCGAGCGCGACCTGCGCCTGGCACCGGGCGAGTCCATGGACCTGGCCGGGTATCAGTTCGTGTTCGAAGGCGCCAAGCACTTCGAAGGTCCGAATTTCACCTCCGACAAAGGCACGGTGCGGGTTATCCGCAACGGCACGGAAATCAGCGTGCTGCACCCTGAAAAGCGCCTCTACACCGTGCAGAACTCGGTGATGACCGAAGCCGGGATCGACGCCGGGTTCACCCGTGACCTCTACGTCGCACTCGGCGAACCGTTGGGCGATGGTGCCTGGGCTGTGCGGGTTCACGTCAAACCGTTCGTGCGCTGGATCTGGTTCGGCGGGCTGCTGACCGGGTTCGGCGGATTGCTGGCGGCAATGGATCGCCGTTACCGGGTCAAGGTGAAAAGCCGCGTGCGTGAAGCGCTGGGCATGACAGGAGCTACGGCATGAGACGTTGGTTGATGCTGTTGCCACTGGCGATTTTTCTGGTGGTGGCTGTTTTCCTTTACCGAGGCCTGTACCTGGACCCGGCCGAGTTACCCTCGGCGATGATCAACAAGCCGTTTCCGGAGTTTTCCCTGCCCGCAGTGCAGGGCGATAAAACCCTGACCAAGGCGGATATTCTGGGCAAACCGGCGTTGGTCAACGTGTGGGGCACCTGGTGCATTTCCTGCCGGGTCGAGCATCCGGTGCTCAACAAGCTCGCCGAACAGGGCGTGGTGATCTACGGCATCAACTACAAGGACGTCAACGCTGACGCCTTGAAGTGGCTGGCAGAGTTCCACAATCCGTATCAGCTGGACATCCGTGACGATGAAGGCACGTTGGGCCTGAACCTCGGTGTGTACGGCGCGCCGGAAACCTTCTTCATCGACGCCAAGGGCATCATCCGCGACAAGTTCGTCGGTGTGATCGATGAGCAGGTCTGGCGCGAAAAACTGGCAGCCAAGTATCAGGCGCTGGTCGATGAGGCCAAGCCATGAAGCGCTGGATTGCCGCTGCCGTTCTCGGGTTGTGCATGGCGGGCGTGGCCCACGCCGCCATCGACACCTACGAGTTCGCCAAAGAAGGCGACCGTGAGCGCTTTCGCGAGCTGACCAAGGAGCTGCGCTGCCCCAAGTGCCAGAATCAGGACATCGCCGATTCCAACGCACCGATCGCCGCCGACCTGCGCAAAGAGATTTTCCGCATGCTCGGCGAGGGCAAGGACAATCAGCAGATCATCGACTTCATGGTCGATCGCTATGGTGATTTCGTCCGCTACAGACCGGCCTTGAATGCCAAGACCGCGCTGCTCTGGTTCGGTCCCGCCGGCTTGTTGCTGGGCGGTTTTGTGATCATCTTCGTGATTGTCCGTCGTCGCCGCGTCCAGCGCACTGACTCCCCGGACTCGCTATCTGCCGAGGAGCGCGAGCGCCTCGACCACCTGTTGGATAAAAACCAAGAATGATTGATTTCTGGCTTGCTGCAGGTCTGCTGCTTCTGGTTGCCCTGAGTTTTCTGTTGATCCCTGTGTTGCGTGGCCGTCGTGCCCAGCTTGAAGAGGATCGTACGGCCCTGAACGTCGCGTTGTACCAAGAGCGCGTGGCTGAGTTGCAGACTCAGCAGGAAGAGGGCGTGCTCAATGCCGCGCAAATGGACACCGGTCGCGCCGAAGCAGCTCGTGAATTGCTGGCCGACACCGAGGGCGTTGCCGCACCACGCGTATCGCGGCTGGGCAAACCATTGCCATTGCTGGCGGCGATTCTGGTGCCGGTGCTGGGCCTTGGCTTGTACCTGCATTTTGGTGCCAGCGACAAAGTCGAGCTGACGCGCGAGTTCGCGCAGGCGCCGAAATCGATGGAAGAAATGACCCTTCGCCTGGAGCGTGCCGTCGCGGCTCAGCCGGATTCGGCAGAAGGCATGTACTTCCTGGGCCGTACCTACATGGCCCAGGACCGTCCCGGCGACGCTGCGAAGATGTTCGAGCGCACCGTGAACCTGGCCGGCCGGCAGCCCGAGTTGCTTGGCCAATGGGCTCAGGCCCAGTATTTCGCCGACGGTAAAAAGTGGTCAGACAAGGTTCAGGCCCTGACCGACGAAGCGTTGAAAGCCGATCCCAAGGAAGTCACCAGCCTCGGTCTGCTGGGTATCGCTGCCTTCGAAAGCGAGCGATATCAGGACGCCATCGATTACTGGAACCGCCTGCTTGCCCAGTTGCCTGCACAGGACAATTCTCGCGGCGCACTGGAAGGCGGGATCGCCCGGGCTACCGAGAAACTTGAAGCCAGTGGCGGCAAGGTCGCCCAGGCACCTGTGGCCAAAGCGCCAGCGCTGCTGAAAGTCACCGTTGACCTCGCGCCAGCGCTCAAGGCGAAGGTTCAACCGGGGGACAGCGTGTTCATCTTCGCCCGCGCTACGTCGGGGCCGCCGGCACCCTTGGCTGCCAAGCGTCTGACCGTTGCCGACTTGCCGGTAACTGTCGAGCTGGGTGATGCCGACGCAATGATGCCGCAGTTGAAACTGTCGAACTTCCCTGAAGTCCAACTGGTTGCGCGCATTTCCCGCGCCGGCCAACCAACTGCCGGTGAATGGGTCGGTCGTAGCCAGCCTCTGGCCAGCAGCAGCACTGCGCCGCAAAAACTGACCATCGACAGTCCGGACAAATAACAGTCCGGGACAACAAAGGAAGCGCCTATGATCGCCATCGCTCGTATCACCCTCATCACCATGGTCATGGGGTTAAGCGCATGTGCGGTCCAGCGGCCGGAGCCAACGCAAACGCCGCTGCCACCGATCCCACCCTCGCAGCCCCGCCCGACGCCCTCGACGTCGCCAACGCCGAGCAAGCCGAGCATTCCGGCCAAGCCTGCAAAACCGTTGCCGCGCACGTCCGCAAGCTTCGCGCCGCCACCGGGTGGTAACAGTCACTGGGATGCCAAGCTAGGCGTCTATGTGCTGGATGATCAGACCAACACGTTCTATCGCCAGCGCACTTACTATCGGTGGAACAACGGCTGGAGCCGCTCGATCAGCCCGAACGGGCCTTGGGAAGATACCGATATCCATGGCGTGCCGGGTGGTTTGGGGCGTCAATTCGGACAGTGATACATAGATAAAAGCGCAGCGCATACATTCGTGGCGAGGGGACTTGTCCCCGTTCGGCTGCGCAGCAGTCGTGAAATCAGAGTGCGCGGTGTACCTGATACACCTGGGTTGCGGCTTTTGGGGCTGCTTCGCAGCCCAACGGGGCGGTGCGACGTTTCAATAAATCCCCTCGCCACAAAAGTATGCGTACCTCTGAGGTTCCTTTCTTGTTCATGCTGGAAAAGTTTCGGGTTTACGTATTGATCGGGTACACCCCCAGCGTCGTTCAACATGCGCGGCGATAAACGAAGAGGGTGTTTTGATGGCGGGCAGGATGATCTATCTCATCGGACCTTCAGGTTCGGGCAAGGACAGCCTGCTGGATGCCGCACGAGCGCCTTTGGCCGAGCGCGGTTGTCGCATTGTGCGGCGCGTCATCACCCGCTCCGCGGAAGCCGTGGGGGAAGCGGCACTTGGCGTCAGCCTGGAGGAATTCCTGGCTATCGAGGCGCAGGGCGGATTTGCCCTTAGCTGGCGCGCCAATGGCCTGGCGTATGGCATTCCACGTGACATCGACGATTGGCTGGCAGCGGGGCACGACGTGCTGGTCAATGGCTCGCGCGGTCATTTGCCGGCGACGCGCCTGCGTTATCCGAACCTGCTGGTGCTGTTACTAACCGTGGACCAAACCGTGCTGCGCCAGCGCTTGCTGGCGCGGGGACGTGAATCGGTCGACGAGATTGACGCACGATTGGCACGCAATGCGCGTTTCAGTGAACAACTGCTCGCAGAGCACGATCCGGCGTTGTGCGTGATCGACAATTCCGGGCCGCTGGAGCACACGGTCGAACGCTTGTTGGACTGCATTGACGGGCACCCCATTAAATAATGGAAGCGGCTTCTGACTGGAACTCCGCGTCGCCCGCCATGCGTTTTAAGGGTTAGGCCGCTGCCAGCGACCCCCTCTGCGAAACACTCAAGAACCGCACCAGCGCCAGCAGCGGAAACGCGCTGCCGACAATCACGATCCACAACCAGCCGCCATGCTCGTACACCGCACTGGCTACCGAAGAGCCGAACGCGCCGCCAATAAAGATGCTGGTCATGTACAGCGCATTCAGGCGACTGCGGCTCTTGGCGTCGAGTGCGTAGACCGCACGTTGGCCAAGCACCATGTTCATCTGCACACAGAAGTCGAGCACTACGCCCGTCACCGCCAGACCGATGACGCTGTAGACCGGGTGGATTAAGGCCGGAAGAAAGCTCAGGCTGGCGAACACCAGCGCCAGCAGAGAGGCGATACGGGTATGACCCGCGTCTGCCAGCCGTCCAGCTATGGGGGCCGCGATGGCGCCGATGGCCCCGACCAGGGCAAAAATCGCAATCTGGGTTTGCGACAAACCGTGATTGCGCGTCAGTTCCAGCGGCACGGCGGTCCAGAACAGGCTGAAGGTCGCGAACATGCAGCCCTGGTAGAAAGCACGCTGACGCAGCACCGGTTGTGTCCGCAGCAGTGTCCAGAGCGAGCCCAGCAGCTGACCATAAGTGGCGCTGTGATCAGGCTCACGCTTGGGGATGGTCAGGGCCAGCACAAGGCTGATCGCCGCCATCAACACCGCCGCAATGACAAACATTGCCCGCCAGCCGAAGTGGTCAGCCACCACGCTGGACACTGGTCGCGCCAGCAGAATCCCCAGCAACAACCCGCCCATGATCCCGCCGACCACACGTCCGCGGGTTTCTTCCGGTGCCAGGTGCGCCGCCAGTGGAATCAGGATCTGCACCGACACCGAACTGAACCCCACCAGCAATGAAATCAACAGGAACACGTTCGGCTGATCCGTAAACGCCGCGCCTAGCAAACTGGCTATCGCCACCAGCGTGGTGATGATCATCAGCCGGCGGTTTTCCAGCAGATCGCCCAGCGGGACGAGGAAGAACAGGCCCAACGCGTAGCCAATCTGGGTCAGCGAAACAATCAGGCTAGCCATGGTGCTGGTCAGGCCGATGTCCGGTGCGATCAGGCCGATGATCGGCTGGGCGTAGTAGATGTTGGCCACAATCGCGCCGCAGCAAAAGGCGAAAAGCAGCACCATGCCTCGGGTCATTGTCGCCGTGCCGGTGGGCACTGAGGTCGCTGGATTCATAACGTGTCTCGCTGAACAATAGGGGACTGCATGCAGGCTAAGCGGCAGGCTGAAACGGCGGAAGAGTGGTTGGACTAATAGTGATCATTCCCTTGCGGAATGAGTGCTGCCCAGTTGCGGATTGATTTCGAGGCTTGATGATACATTCACTTACATCCTGTTCGATAGCGTGCTTATCTTCTTGCTTCTCGATTCGTCGTGAATAGGGTTTCCGGGGGATTGGAGCCAGCGGAAAGTGGAGGGGAAGATCGTAACCTTCGTCACCCAAAGCGCTAACGGCACGTTAACGGCTCAATTGATTTCCGCCGGCAAGGACGGTATTACACCGCCGATGTAGGCCATAGCGCTCAACCTCTGTAGGAGCAAAGAAGATTTAATTGCGTACAAGCGAGCCTGCTCGCGATGGCGTTTTAACAGTCAACAGTGATAGTGGCTGAACTGGCCTCATCGCGAGCAGGCTCACTCCTACAGTGGGTCTGTGGTGCAGGCACAATTGCGTGTCTGGCGAATATTTATTGTAGGAGCGAGCCTGCTCGCGATGGCGGTCTGAAAAACATCGCATCATTTGCGTGTAGGCAGGAGGCTACGTCACCTTGCGTCGTTGCCTACAACTACTTCAGAATCCGCCGGCTTGTGCGCCTTGGACACCTTCCGTAGCTTGCTTTCCGTCACTGCTCATCAGTGATCGGGTCTGCAAGCCCGCCGGAATACCAGTCGCACAGCGATGCCATAAGGACACTTGTTTGTGTCCGCTAAAATGGCGGCTTTGCGCGGGAGACCTTCGGGTCTGCCGGGTTCCTGGTTTCCCGGTCTTGCAGACCCGCGCATAGCTGCCACCCATCATCTGCAAGTGATGTTGGCGGCTCCTTCGGTTAACCAGGAGCATCACCATGTTCAAACCAACCCCCAACCCCCCGGAATCAGACGGCGAAAGCACAACCCCCGACGCTTCAATCCACTCCGGCATTCCCACCGACTCTCCCCATGACACCCTTCAGGATTACCTGAAATCCGGCGGCCAAAAAAGCACCGACACCCCCCGCAAACCCACCCCCCTGTTCACGATCGCGCCCGATATCGACACCGAAACCTTGCTGGCCCACGCCTGCGAATCCCTGGCCTCGGCGAATGTCATGGCCAGTGATCTGGCAGGGTTTCTACACGGGCCCTACCGCAACGCACTACTGGGCATTGCGCAGATCGTCATGCTGGCCGAACTCGCAGTGAACCGCGCGCTGGACAACATCGACCCTCAGGCGTAACGGCTAAATCTGAGGCGAGGGAGCAAGCTCCCTCGCCACAAAATGCCATTGTTTTCGGTTGTAACATGTCCAGATATTGCAGCCGTAGTGTTTCCCATGGACCCTGAAACGACGCTGGTTTAGCTTCCTCGGTTCGTTTAACCAACAGGGAGTTTTCCATGCCGATAACAACGATCAACCCGTCAACCGTCTTCAACTCACTCCAATACGGCTTCAGTCAGGCGGTTGAGGTGAGCAGTGGGCGTCGCGTGCTGTTGTCGGGCCAGGTGGGCGTTGATGAGCAGGAGCGTACAGTTGCGGCAGGCCTCTACGGGCAAACGGTGAAAGCCTTCGAGAATATCCAAAGCATCCTGGCCGGGACCGGCGGAGACCTGTCCCACGTGGTCATGATGCGGATCTACATCGCCGAATCTGTGCGAGATGAACAGGATCAGATCACCCGCGTATTGCTGGAACGGTTCCCGGACAATCCACCCGCGTCTTCGTGGATCATCGTCAGTGGGCTGTCATTGCCGCAGTGGCTGATCGAGATTGAGGTTGAGGCGGTCATTCCTTGATAGAGCCGGCGTTCTTCGCAGGTACCTCGCTTTGCTCCCACAGGGGGGCTGTACACTTTTAGAGCCCACAAAAAAAGGCGACCTTCTCAGGTCGCCTTTTCGTTACCGCTCAGCGATCACTGACCGCTGTAGATCTGATCAAACACCCCACCATCATTGAAGTGAGTTTTCTGCACGGTGCGCCAGTCGCCGAAGGTCTTCTCGACCGACAGGAAGTCCACTTTCGGGAAACGATCGGTGTACTTGGCCAGCACGGCCGGGTCACGTGGGCGCAGGTAGTTGGCCGCGGCAATTTCCTGGCCTTGCGGGGACCACAGGTATTTCAGGTATTCCTCGGCGGCGGCGCGGGTGCCTTTCTTGTCGACGACTTTGTCGACCACCGACACGGGCGGCTCGGCTTCGGCGGAGACGCTTGGGTAGATGACTTCAAACTGTTCGCGACCAAACTCGCGGGCAATCATTTCCGCTTCGTTTTCGAAGGTCACCAGCACGTCGCCGATCTGGTTGGTCATGAAGGTGGTCGTGGCTGCACGGCCGCCGGTGTCCAGTACAGGCGCTTGCTTGAAGAGCTTGCCGACGAAGTCTTTGGCTTTGCTCTCGTCACCGCCGTTTTTCAGCACATAGCCCCAGGCCGAAAGGTAGGTGTAGCGCCCGTTACCCGAGGTTTTCGGGTTTGGCACGATGACTTGCACGTCATCCTTGAGCAGGTCGGGCCAGTCTTTCAGGGCTTTCGGGTTGCCCTTGCGGACGATGAACACGGTGGCCGAGGTGAACGGTGCGCTGTTGTTCGGCAGGCGGGTAACCCAGTTGTCCGGGACCAGTTTGCCGTTGTCGGCGAGGGCATTGATGTCGGTGGCCATGTTCATGGTGATGACGTCAGCCGGCAGGCCGTCGATGACCGAGCGCGCCTGTTTGCTGGAGCCGCCGAAGGACATCTGCAGGGTGATGTTTTCGTTGTGCTCGGCCTGCCAGTGTTTCTGGAAGGCAGTGTTGTAGTCCTTGTAGAAATCGCGCATCACGTCGTAGGAAACGTTAAGCAGGGTCGGAGCGGCCTGAGCCATGCTGGTCAGAGCCAGGCCAGCAGCCAGAAGCGAGGCGCCAAAGATTTTTTTCACTGCGCATTCCTTGTTCGAAAAGTTGTTTTTTATTAAAAGTGAGGCAATTTGCCAGCGACTATAACGGGAGCCGCATAGTCCTTTAAAGATTAAAAAGCTCTTTGCTTATTCCATTTTCTTGAACAGTTGATTGCCGCACCGCGAGCAAAACGCGGCGCCCGCTTCGTGGCTGTTTTTCTTGCACACCGGGCAGTCGTGTTGCAGCTGTTCCCCGCGCATGGCGTTGGCCAGTTCAGCGGTGAAAATCCCTGTCGGTACGGCAATGATCGAGTAGCCGGTGATCATCACTAGCGACGAAATCACCTGGCCCAAGGGCGTCTTCGGCACGATGTCGCCAAAGCCCACGGTGGTCAGTGTCACGATGGCCCAATAGATGCCTTTTGGGATACTGGTAAAGCCATGCTCCGGGCCTTCGATCACGTACATCAGTGTGCCGAACACGGTCACCAGCGTGCACACGCTGACCAGGAACACCACGATCTTCTGCTTGCTGCCGCGCAGCGCCGACATCAGGTAGTTGGCTTGCTTGAGGTACGGGCTGAGCTTGAGCACGCGGAAAATTCGCAGCATCCGAATGATCCGAATGATCAGCAGGTACTGCGCGTCAGCGTAGTACAGCGCGAGGATGCCGGGCACGATTGCCAGCAAATCCACCAACCCATAAAAGCTGAAGGCATAGCGCAACGGCTTGGGGGAGCAATACAACCGCAAGCCGTACTCGATGGCGAAAATTATTGTGAAGCCCCACTCGATATACGCCAGCACGTTGGCGTAGTTCTGGTGGATCGAGTCGATGCTGTCGAGCATCACAATCACAATGCTGGCGAGGATGATCAACAGCAAAATGCCGTCGAAGCGCCGTCCTGCCTTGGTGTCGCTCTGGAAAACCATGACGTAAAGCTCTTCACGCCAGTTTCTGCTGCTGTCCATGGATACCGCCTGAACCAATGATCAGCGAAGCCTAGGTTGATTCTCCTCCAGAGCGCAAGGCGTATGGGCAACAGAGGTTTTGCGGCGCATTTGAACAACCGAGCGGATTAGCCAGCAAGCGAGGATGAACGGCGCGGTCAGCGTCGGCAGACCAAGGGTGGCAAACACCGGCGTGAGCAACAGCGCCGTGGCGATACCGGCCAGCGGTAACCAGGGCTTTTCGCGCTGTGAGCTGAAGGCGAGGGCGGCGAGCACGGCGTTGTAGCCACCGAGGCCGATCAAGGCGGTATAGAAGTCGTGGTGCAGCAGGCTCCAGCCCATGCCCGCGACAGACGCCAGCAACGCCCAGCAAAACGCGCGGCGATCAGCGATCAGCAAACCCGTCGCAATCATCGCGCCGGCCAGTGGATGACCGAGGAACATCACCTGGCCGAGGCCTTTGAACGGTGCGGCGAGCATGTTCTGCGTGTTGATTTCGATCAGGTGCGCGGTGGTCGAGGGCGTGGCGAAGCACAGCAGCAACCAGCCCAGGCCCACGAAGGGCGCCGTGTAGGCCGGCAGGTATTGGCTGAAGCGCGCGCGTTTGAGCCACTGTTGAGTGACCATCGCACTCAGCCCGCCTGCGGCGATGATCAGCGGGGGTAACAGCGCTGACCAGGGGAAATACAGGCTCAGCAATAAACCGAGCAGGACACCGTTGTAGCTGAACAGCCCAGCCTGGCGATCGGCCTTGGCGTAACCGCGACGTTGCGCGGTGAGCAATCCGGCGACGCCACCCAGCAGCGCGCCGCCGAGCAGGGTGGGCGCGGTAAAGAGAATGGCGAGCAGGCACAGCAGACCGCACAGCGGATGGCGCTGGAGGAAGATCTGACTGAATCCGTTGAGCAGGGCAGTCGCCCAGTCGGGGCAGTGGGTGTTGAAGTGGTTGGCGGGCATGATGGAATCTAGGGCAGAGGAAAATCAAAGGACTTGCATGAACTCTGTGGCGAGGGAGCTTGCTCCCGCTGGCTGCGTAGCAGCCCAAATCTGGCAACGCGGTCTTTCTGTTGAAACCGTCATGCCAAAACGACGACTGCTTCGCAGCCGAGCGGGAGCAAGCTCCCTCGCCACAGGGGTAATCGCTAGATCAATGTCTCGATACGCAACGAGTTAGTCGACCCAGGCTGCCCAAAGGGCACACCCGCGGTGATCAACAACGTGTCGCCACGCTGAGCCATGCCCTGCGCTTGCGCGATCTCCAGTGCCGTCGAGCACACTTCATCTACCTGGCGCAGCCGGTCATTGACCACCGAGTGCACGCCCCACGCCACGGTCAAGCGGCGCGCGGCCTGCAGGTTCGGTGTGAGGTTGAGAATCGGCACCGTCGGACGCTCGCGCGCCGCACGCAGACTGGACGTCCCCGACTCGCTGTAATTCACCAGCACCGCCACCGGCAACACGTTGCTGATACGACGAATCGCACAGCTGATCGCATCGGAAACAGTGGCCTCGGCTTTTGGCCGACTCACGTCCAATTGAGCCTGGTAGTCCGGGCCGTTTTCCACCTGGCGGATGATCTTGCTCATCATCTGCACGGCTTCCAGCGGGTACTCGCCGGACGCGGTTTCCGCCGACAGCATCACCGCGTCGGCCCCTTCGGCCACGGCGTTGGCAACATCGGTCACCTCGGCGCGGGTCGGGGCAGGGGAGAAGCGCATGGATTCGAGCATCTGTGTCGCCACCACCACCGGTTTGCCGAGCTGGCGGCAGATGGTGATGATGTTCTTTTGAATCTGCGGCACGCTTTCGGCGGGCACTTCAACGCCCAGATCGCCACGCGCCACCATGATCGCGTCGCTCAGCTCAGCGATTTCGCGCAATTGAGTGACCGCCGACGGTTTCTCGATCTTGGCCATCAGAAACGCTTTGTCGCCGATCAATGTGCGGGCTTCGCGAATGTCTTCCGGACGTTGCACAAACGACAGCGCCACCCAGTCCACGCCCAGTTCCAGGCCGAAGCTCAAGTCGCGACGATCCTTGGCGGTCAGCGGGCTCAATTCCAGCACCGCCTGCGGCACATTCACGCCTTTGCGGTCCGACAGCTCACCGCCGTTCAGCACGGTGGTATCGATGGCGTCGGCGTATTTGGTGACCACTCGCAGGCGCAGCTTGCCGTCATCGAGCAGCAGGTCCATGCCCGGCTCCAGCGCGGCGATGATTTCCGGGTGGGGCAGGTTAACGCGGCGCTGATCACCCGGTGTCGGGTCCAGGTCCAGGCGCAATGCCTGGCCACGCACCAGTTGCACTTTGCCCTCGGCGAACTTACCGACCCGCAGTTTCGGGCCTTGCAGGTCCATCAGAATGCCCAGCGGGTAGTTCAGCTGGCGTTCGACTTCACGAATCCACTGATAACGCTGCGCATGATCCGCGTGATCGCCGTGGCTGAAATTCAAACGGAAAATGTTGACCCCGGCCTCGACCAGCTCACGGATGTCGTCGATGCCATCGGTGGCCGGGCCGAGGGTGGCGAGAATTTTGACCTTTTTGTCAGGCGTCATTTTTAGGGCTCTCGAGAATCAGGATGGCGCGGAAGTCATTGACGTTGGTGCGCGTCGGCTCGGTAACGATCAGGGCGTCGAGTGCCTCGAAGTAGCCGTAGCCATTGTTGTTATCCAGCTCATCGCTGGCGCTCAGACCCAACGCGGCGGCGCGGGCATAGCTGTCCGGGGTCATGATGGCGCCGGCATTGTCTTCGGAGCCGTCGATGCCGTCGGTATCACCGGCCAGGGCGTAAACGCCGGGCAAGCCTTTAAGGCTGTCGGTCAGGCTCAGCAGGAACTCGGCGTTGCGTCCGCCACGGCCATTGCCGCGCACGGTCACGGTGGTTTCGCCACCGGAAAGGATCACGCACGGTGCCGGCAGTGGTTGCCCATGCAGCACCACTTGGCGCGCGATGCCGGCGTGAACCTTGGCCACTTCCCGGGACTCGCCTTCCAGGTCGCCGAGGATCAGTGGGCTGAAACCGGCCTGACGTGCTTTCACCGCGGCCGCTTCAAGCGACTGCTGGGGCCGGGCGATCAGCTGGAAATGACTGCGTGCCAGGCTTGGATCACCCGGTTTGACGGTTTCCGATTCCGGGCTCTGTAGCCAATCGCGTACGGTCGCCGGGACGTCGATGCCATAGCGCTTGAGGATTGCCAGCGCTTCGGCGGAGGTGCTTGGGTCGGCCACAGTCGGGCCGGAGGCGATGACCGTGGCGAGGTCGCCCGGCACATCGGAAATCGCATAGGTATAAACAGTGGCAGGCCAGCAGGCCTTGCCGAGACGGCCGCCTTTGATCGCCGAGAGGTGTTTGCGTACGCAGTTCATCTCGCCGATGGTGGCGCCGGATTTGAGCAGGGCTTTGTTGATCGACTGTTTGTCGGAAAGGGTAATCCCGGCCGCCGGCAGTGCCAGCAATGCAGAACCACCGCCTGACAGCAGGAAGATCACGCGGTCGTCTTCGGTCAGGTTGCTGACCAGTTCCAGCACGCGCTTGGCGACGGCCAGACCGGCAGCGTCGGGCACCGGGTGGGCAGCTTCGACCACTTCGATTTTTTCGCACGGGGCGCCGTGGCCGTAGCGGGTAACGACCAGGCCGGAGACTTCACCCTTCCAGCAACGCTCGACGACTTGGGCCATGGCGGCGGCAGCTTTGCCGGCGCCAATGACGATCACCCGACCGCTGCGATCAGTGGGCAAGTGAGCTTCGAGGACTTGTTGAGGATGGGCCGCGTCGATGGCGGTGGCGAACAGGTCGCGAAGAAATTGTTGCGGATCGATCGACATGGCGAGCTCCCGGAATTCTTGTTATTGGGACAAAGCGAAATCAGGTGTTGAGACGCGGTCCTGTGGAAGCTGGCTTGCCTGCGATTCAGGCGACGCGGTATTTCGGGCAGACCGAGTCGATGCTATCGCAGGCAAGCCAGCTCCCACAGGGACCGAGCCAGCTTCAGATTGTTGTTATTTATCGCGGATCGAGAAATTCGCCATGTGTTCCAGACCTTTGATCAGCGCCGAGTGATCCCAGTTGCTTCCACCGATGGCCGCGCAGGTGCTGAACACTTGCTGGGTGTTAGCGGTGTTTGGCAGGTTGATGCCCAACTCGCGAGCACCGGCCAGGGCCAGGTTCAGGTCCTTCTGGTGCAGGCTGATGCGGAAGCCCGGATCAAAGGTACCTTTGATCATGCGCTCGCCGTGCACTTCAAGGATTTTCGACGAGGCGAAACCGCCCATCAGCGCTTCACGCACCTTGGCTGGATCGGCACCGTTTTTCGAGGCGAACAACAGGGCTTCGGCGACGGCCTGGATGTTCAGCGCAACGATGATCTGGTTAGCCACTTTCGCGGTCTGACCGTCGCCATTGCCGCCCACCAGTGTGATGTTCTTGCCCATGGCCTGGAACAGCGGCAGTACCCGTTCAAAGGCATCGGCATCGCCACCGACCATGATGCTCAGGGTCGCGGCTTTGGCGCCGACTTCACCGCCTGACACTGGCGCGTCGAGGTACTGGGCGCCTTTTTCGTTGATTTTCGCAGCGAAGGCTTTGGTGGCGGTTGGGGAGATCGAGCTCATGTCGATCACGACTTTGCCTTTGCCAACACCGGCGGCGATGCCGTCAGCGCGGAACAGCACGTCGTCGACCTGCGGGGTGTCCGGCACCATGACGATGATGAATTCAGCTTCCTGAGCGACTTCTTTCGGGTTCGCCAGGGCGACGGCGCCAGCGGCGATCAGGTCGGCGGGGGCAGCGTCGTGGTGTTGCGACAGGAACAGGCTGTGACCGGCTTTCTGCAGGTTCAACGCCATTGGGTGGCCCATGATGCCAGTGCCGATAAATCCGATTTTAGCCATGAGAAATTCCTCTTGTTTTTGTATTGCTCGCAAGCAAATAGGGGAGCGTTGCTTTTTGTAGGAGTGAGCCTGCTCGCGATAGCGGTATGTCAGGCAACATCAATGTCGAATGTGCTGCCCTCATCGCGAGCAGGCTCGCTCCTACAGGGGATCTGTGTCAGATTGCGTTATGGGTTTTGAGCCAGCCCAGGCCGGCTTCAGTGGTGGTCAGCGGTTTGTATTCACAGCCGACCCATCCCTGATAACCGATGCGGTCCAGGTGTTCGAACAGGAAGCGGTAATTGATTTCACCGGTGCCAGGTTCGTTGCGTCCCGGGTTGTCGGCCAACTGGATATGGTTGATCTCGCCCAGGTGCGCAGCCATGGTGCGGGCCAGGTCGCCCTCCATGATTTGCATGTGATAGATGTCGTATTGCAGGAAGAGGTTGGCACTGCCGACCTGTTCGCGAATCGACAGGGCTTGCGCCGTGTTGTTCAGGTAGAACCCCGGGATGTCGCGGGTGTTGATCGCTTCCATCACCAGTTTGATGCCCGCCGCCTGCAGCTTGTCGGCTGCGTACTTGAGGTTGGTGACGAAGGTTTTTTCGACCGTGGCGTCATCGACACCTTGTGGACGAATACCGGCCAGGCAGTTGATCTGGGTGTTGCCCAGCACTTGCGCGTAAGCGATGGCCAGGTCGACACCGGCGCGGAATTCTTCCACCCGATCCGGCAGGCACGCAATGCCGCGTTCGCCCTTGGCCCAGTCACCGGTCGGCAAGTTGAACAGCACTTGGGTCAGGCCATTGGCGTCGAGCGTGGCTTTGATTTCAGCCGAGCTGAAATCGTAAGGAAACAGGTACTCGACACCACTGAAACCCGCCTTGGCGGCAGCTTCGAAACGGGCAAGGAAATCCTGTTCGGTGAACAGCATGGACAGGTTGGCTGCGAAACGCGGCATGGTGGTCTCCTGTAAATTCAGTTCCCTGTAGCAGCTGTCGAGGTACGAGGCTGCGTTGGGCTGCGAAGCGGCCCCCGGCGGCGGTCCTGCGGACACGCAACGCAGCCTCGTGCCTCGGCAGCTGCTACAGGTACAAGGTCGTTCTTAATCCAACAACGAAATCGCAGTCGGTGCGTCGTTGCCGACCAACGCCAGGTCTTCGAATTCGTTGACGGCGTTGATCTCGGTACCCATGGAAATGTTGGTCACGCGCTCCAGAATGATCTCGACGATGACGGGCACCTTGAACTCTTCGATCAGTTCCTGAGCCTTGCGCAGGGCAGGCTGGATCTGATCCGGTTCGAACACGCGCAGTGCCTTGCAGCCCAGACCCTCGGCCACTGCGACGTGGTCGACACCGTAACCGTTGAGTTCCGGAGCGTTCAGGTTATCGAAGGACAACTGCACGCAGTAGTCCATATCGAAACCGCGCTGCGCCTGACGAATCAGCCCCAGGTACGAGTTGTTTACCACAACGTGAATGTACGGCAGCTTGAACTGCGCGCCCACGGCCAATTCTTCGATCATGAACTGGAAATCATAGTCGCCCGACAGCGCCACGACCTTGCGGGTCGGGTCTGCCTTGACCACGCCCAGCGCAGCCGGAATGGTCCAGCCCAATGGGCCCGCCTGGCCGCAGTTGATCCAGTGGCGAGGCTTGTAGACGTGCAGGAACTGAGCGCCGGCAATCTGCGACAGACCAATGGTGCTGACGTAGCAGGTGTCTTTGCCGAACACCTGGTTCATCTCTTCGTAAACGCGTTGCGGCTTGACCGGCACGTTATCGAAGTGAGTCTTGCGGTGCAGGCTGGCTTTACGCTGTTGGCAATCTTGCAGCCAGGCGCTGCGGTTTTTCAGTTTGCCGGCAGCTTGCCACTCGCGAGCGACTTCGATGAACACGGTCAGCGCGGCAGCGGCATCGGAAACGATGCCCAGGTCCGGGGTGAACACGCGGCCGATCTGGGTCGGTTCGATGTCGACGTGAATGAATTTGCGGCCTTCGGTGTAAACGTCAATCGAACCGGTGTGGCGGTTGGCCCAACGGTTGCCGACGCCCAGCACCAGATCGGACTTGAGCATCGTTGCGTTGCCGTAGCGGTGCGAGGTCTGCAGACCCACCATACCCACCATCAACGGGTGATCGTCCGGGATGGTGCCCCAGCCCATCAGGGTCGGGATAACCGGGATACCGGTCAGTTCAGCGAACTCGACCAACAGTTCGGCCGCATCGGCATTGATGATGCCACCACCGGCAACCAGCAATGGACGCTCAGCTTGATCGAGCATGGCCAGGGCCTTCTCGATTTGCACGCGGTTCGCGGTCGGCTTGGCCAACGGCAGAGGCTCGTAGGCGTCGATGTCGAATTCGATTTCAGCCATCTGCACGTCGAACGGCAGGTCGATCAGCACGGGGCCTGGACGGCCGGAGCGCATTTCGTAGAAGGCTTTCTGGAACGCGTAGGGCACTTGGCCCGGCTCCATGACAGTGGTCGACCATTTGGTGACAGGTTTGACGATTGCGGTGATGTCGACGGCCTGGAAGTCTTCCTTATGCATACGGGCGCGGGGTGCTTGCCCGGTGATGCACAGGATCGGGATCGAGTCGGCCGAGGCGCTGTAGAGCCCGGTGACCATGTCCGTACCGGCAGGGCCGGAAGTGCCGATGCACACGCCGATGTTGCCAGCCTTGGTGCGGGTGTAGCCCTCAGCCATGTGCGAGGCGCCTTCAACGTGGCGAGCGAGGACGTGATCGATGCCACCGACCTTCTGCAGGGCGGAGTACAGCGGGTTGATCGCGGCGCCGGGGATGCCAAAAGCGGTATCAACCCCTTCACGGCGCATCACCAGAACGGCGGCTTCGATTGCTCTCATTTTGCTCATGGTTTTGTGCCTCTTACGTTTTGTAATTGTATACAAGTGGCTTTGCGCAGAGTGTATTCACGGCGGACGGCGCAGGTCAATCCATTTTCTCAAGCGAGTGTTTCATTCGTCGGAAGCCGGTTTTATTGTGGCTTTTCGTCGCATGTCGCGCTTTTCGATAATTATTGTATACAAAAAAATAACTAATTGTGTTCTATTTGTTGCATCGGACTGCGGCACTTCGGCGCAGTCCACTGGCTTTCCCTATAACAAAATGAGGACGGCACCATGAGCGCTTTAACCTTGAAAGTTGCAGTCAACCTGACCAGTCAGGCCATCTCCGCTGCGCGTGCAATCAACGCAGCACCTTTAACCATCGCCGTGCTGGACGCTGGCGGCCACCTGATCTCCCTGCAGCGCGAAGACGGCGCCAGCCTGCTACGCCCGCAAATCGCCATCGGCAAAGCCTGGGGCGCCATCGCACTGGGCAAAGGCTCGCGCCTGCTGGCACTGGACGCCCAGCAACGACCAGCCTTCATCGCGGCATTGAATAGCCTGGGGCAGGGCAGCGTCGTGCCGGCACCGGGTGGTGTGCTCGTGCGGGATCAGGACGGGAATGTGCTGGGGGCGGTGGGGATCAGCGGGGATTTGTCGGATGTTGATGAACAGTGCGCGATCAATGCGATTGAGGCGTTGGGGTTGCGGGCGGATGCGGGGGTGAGTGCTTGATTTTGTGGTGATTGATTAACCGCTATCGCGAGCAGGCTCACTCCTACAGGAAAATATCTGAGTGTCAGAGATCAATTGTGGGAGCCAGCCTGCTGGCGATGGCAGACTATCAGACACATGAAGCTAACTGTCTGCCCCACCCTTGGGTTATGTAAGGTCTAGCCTTCCTCTTGAATTAATCATGCAAGGGGCAACGGAATGCTGGATTTACCTGCTTCAAACCGCTTACGCATTGGCCGATTTGCCGAGCCAAACCGCATCTATCTTTTGACAACCAACACACTCGCCAGAAAACCTGTCTTCAAGGATTTCATCTTGGGCAGATTGGTCGTCGCACAGTTTCGCGCGGCACAAGACCAAGGCTGCGTTAACTCATTAGCCTGGGTCGTTATGCCCGATCACTTTCATTGGCTGGTTGAGTTACAGCAGGGGTCGTTGGGCGACCTGATGCAAAAGACTAAATCACTGAGCACCCAAGCAGTGAATCGGATCACTGGCCGCAAGATCGCTCTCTGGCAAAAAGGCTTTCACGACCGGGCTCTTCGGCGAGAGGAAGATTTGGTAAAAATGGCTCGATATGTAGTCGCCAATCCGTTGCGGGCTGGACTGGTGAAAAAGCTTGGCGATTATCCGTTGTGGGATGCTATCTGGGTTTGAGCTGAAACCGAGTTGTCTTCATCGCTAGCAGGCTAGCTCCCACACTGGAACTGTGGCGCTCACAAATCCCCTGTGGGAGCTAGCCTGCTAGCGATAGGGTCACCGCAATCTTAATGATCCGGCTCACACCCCTTCAGCACCAACCGGATAATCGTCTGCGCTGCCGCTTCGTAATCGTCTTCATCCAGCTTGGCCTTGCCGGTAATGGCAGTGATCTGCCAGTCGAAGTCGGCGTATGTCTGGGTTGCTGCCCAGATGCTGAACATCAGGTGATTGGGGTCGATGGTTGCGATCTGCCCGCGGTCGATCCAGGTCTGGATGCAGTCGATGTTGTGCTTGGCCTGGCTGTTGAGCTGTTCAACCAGGTCAGCGCTCAAGTGTGGGGCGCCGTGCATGATTTCGCTGGCGAACACCTTGGAGGCAAAAGGCAGGTCGCGGGAGATGCGGATTTTCGAGCGAATATAGCCGCTCAGTACTTCACTGGGCACACCGTCGGCGTTGAATGGCGTCGAGGCCTGCAGAATCGGCTCGATGATGCTTTCCAGGACCTCGCGGTAGAGGTTTTCCTTGGATTTGAAGTAGTAGTAGACGTTGGGCTTGGGCAATCCCGCCTTGGCGGCGATGTCACTGGTTTTGGTCGCAGCGAAGCCCTTGTCGGCAAATTCTTCACTGGCGGCACGCAGGATCAGTTCTTTGTTGCGCTCGCGGATAGTGCTCATAAACCCGGTGGTTCCTTGCCTGTGCTGGCGGTTGCGCATGGTAGCACCGGCTTCGCGCGGCGCTCAAGAATGCCCCGCCGCGCTGTGGGCAGGCTATGCTGCGCAGCATTCACTCTTCGAAGGAAAACTCATTCATGGCAGGAAGCAGTTTGCTGTTGCTGATCGACGACATCGCCGCGGTACTCGACGATGTGGCGTTGATGACCAAAATGGCTGCCAAAAAGACCGCTGGCGTACTCGGTGACGACCTGGCGCTCAATGCCCAGCAAGTGTCCGGCGTGCGGGCCGAGCGGGAAATTCCGGTGGTCTGGGCTGTCGCCAAAGGGTCGTTTCTTAACAAATTGATCCTGGTGCCCTCGGCGCTGGCCATCAGTGCATTCATTCCCTGGCTGGTCACACCGTTGTTGATGGTCGGTGGCGCTTACCTGTGTTTTGAAGGTTTCGAGAAACTCGCGCACAAATTCCTGCACAGCAAGGCCGAGGATCAGGCCGAGCATGCACAGCTGGTTGAAGCCGTAGCCGATCCGGCGACCGATCTTGTGGCGTTCGAAAAGGACAAGATCAAGGGGGCCATTCGCACCGACTTCATTCTGTCAGCGGAAATCATCGCCATTACCCTGGGCACCGTGGCGGGCGCTTCGCTGACCCAGCAGGTCATCGTGCTATCGGGTATTGCCATTGTGATGACGGTGGGTGTTTATGGCCTGGTGGCAGGCATCGTCAAACTTGACGATCTCGGCCTGTGGTTGACGCAGAAGCCCGGTCAGATGGCCAAAAGCATCGGCAACGGGATTCTGCGCGCTGCGCCTTACATGATGAAAAGCCTGTCGGTGATTGGTACGGCGGCGATGTTTTTGGTGGGTAATCCAAAGGTTGCTATGTGGACGATAGAATCCAAATCTGCTATGATGTGGACAAATGGACATCGTAGAGAGGGGTGGTTGGATGGGAGTCATTGGGGGATCGGCTAAGCGAACAGGGCGTTACGAATCCGATGCATATAGTCTGCTCATTCCTGAGTTCCGATTGCTAAATGTTAACTTCGCTGCCTCCAGTAATAAAAATATTCAACCTCCTCACAATTTCACTCAAGGCCCGTCCGGGTACTTTCCTAATTTCCCAGTAATCATTCAAGGTGATGGTGCGCCTTGGGAAATTGGTAACCTATACCTAGTGTATAGATTACAAAAAACTACCAAGTATGAATCGAGAAGTTTTCGCACTATCGCCGGTCATCTTTTAGACTATCGAAGATTTCTTGAAGAAGAAAGTCTGGACTTCCTTCATTTTCCGGAAAATGATTTGTTGAAGGTGACATATCGATATCGTCGGCGATTGGTTGATCAAATTAACTCTGGCGAAATTAAACGAGGAACAGGGCGAGGCCGGATAAATGCCGTGGTGCGATTTTATAAAGAAATTATGCGTTGGGGTTTGGTGGCTCAGGAGAAATTCCAGCACCAACCCTTTGAAGTTGTAATGATGTACTTATCGATTGAGGATAATGTTGGCCTCTCTAGACTTCTTCAGGTCGAGTCTCATAACTTAGCAATCAAGGTTCCTACAAAAAACAAAGTCCCTGAGTTCATTAATGATGGCGGGCTGCTCCGGCCCTTGAATGTCACTCAGCAAGAAGTTTTACTGAAAACGCTTTTAGAGTCGTCCAGAGAGTATCAGTTGCTTTTCTATCTGGCTTTGTTTACAGGCGGCAGGATGCAAAGCCTATGTACAATTCAGGTCTGTCATATTTGGAGATCGCTAGATGGTGAAGGGGATCTCCGTCTACCTATTGGTGCGGGAACAGGAGTCGATACCAAAGGTGGAGGATGTATGACTCTAGTCATCCCAGGTTGGTTGGTTCATGATCTGAGGGTTTACAGCCGTAGTCCAGAGTCGATTAAACGCCGAGAGCGATCTTTCTATGGTGATGTTGACACCAACTATCTTTTTTTGACCAATACAGGTAGTGAGTACTATACAAGCAAGCGTGAAATCGCAGATCGTGAAAACTTTAATGTGAATGGACGAGCAAGTGCCCATAATCGTGCATACGGGTCAATCCGGGAAGGCGCCACTATCAGGCAGTTCATCACCGATACGCTTTTGCCCAAGATTCGTCTTGAGGATCGAGACTATCTCAGGTTTCGGTTCCATGATCTGCGAGCGTCATTTGGGATGAATCTGCTTGATGCTGAAATCGAGCATCGTGGTGTGACAGCAGCACTAGAATATGTCCAGCAGCGAATGGGGCATAAAAATAAAGAGACTACATTACTGTATCTCAACTACAGAACTGAGATAGAAAGAAAAGCCGACATACAGAGAAAATTTGAAATTCGGCTGTTCAAATATGTTAACACCACCGCGACGCGGAGTGGTGATAATAATGCACAATAAGCGAGAATATCGCCCAGTCATTTTGTTGGATTTTTACAATACGAAGACCGAAGTGCTGCGGCCTGAGTTGGTGGTGATTGAGTTTTTGCAATCGAAAACTAGCAGTCGTTGTAGGGCTGTGGATGTGGGCTGTTTTTGTTACCTTTCAAGGGATAAAGTAGCGGGCAAAGGATTTGCTGGAGCCGCAGTCGACCAGTCAACGCTGGATGTAAATAGGGTTCCCATTGTTAGAGGTATTATAGAAAACTTGCGAAGTGGTAGCACCGCCTCAGTGGAAAGAAAATACAGTGTTTTTAAGAAGTTCTACGATTGGATTGATGATCAAGATGAGCACATTGTATTCAATGAAACTGATTCATTAACGTCCGCATATTGCCAATATACCCTCCATCTTCATCAGATGGTTAACTTATCACAAGTTGGAGGAGGTATTTCAAAAAACACCGCTGAGGGATATCAGAAAGGCGCTGCAATTGTCGTGTCATTGGCGTCAGGCCTGACTGTAGAGAAGGTTCAAAGTTTTACTATGTTGTTGCGCAGAAGTCGCGGTCGGATTGATGGGCCTGGCAATTTATCTTCTCAGGAAGAAAGGTCGCGTACGTTTTCAGCTCTTGTTAATTTTATCGATGAGGTGCACAGGTCGGTCGTTATGGGCGGAGGGTTGCCACTGAAATTTTCTTCCCCCAATGATGAGGATTTTTATTATTACACCCCAGGCCAAGTTAGAGCGAAGTGACAAGATCCAGAAACAATTTTTTTTCATTTAAAAAAATATAAACATTTTCCGAAACTTTCATTAATTGTTGCGGATTCTGGATTGTCTCAAGAAACGGATAAAAAGAAACAGCATTATCAAACTCACGAAAATTGCCGGATGACGATTCGAAACTTTAAAAATAATCCTCGCGGATACGCCGCAACAGCTTTGGTGAATCGTGCTCTGAGTGCAGGTTTAATCACCTTTGTTTCAGCATCCGGTACAAACTTGAGCGTTGTTCAAGAACTTGAGTTACACACAGAGCAAATTGTGCCCAGCACGCAGGGCAAAAGGTATTCAGGAACAAAAGCGCGGGCGGAAGGAAAAGAGGTTTATCCTGAGTTTGGTGTGGAGTACGTGCCGGTATTTAAGAAAATAATGGACTTGCGAAAGTGGCTTTTAAATGGTAGGGAGTCTTTATTGATATTTACCTATCAAGCCGACAGCGGAGATATTTTCCGTATGGAACCATCCTGTGTAAAAGAAGTAAAAAACCTATTCAGTTCGGCCTTGCCAGAAACTGTTTGGGTAACTCCGACGCAATGGCGTAAAGGCGTTGGTTCTGAATATATCAAATTGAGCGATGGCGATACTCTTCTAACTTCGGAAAAATTAGGGAATTCTGAAAACGTCGTTCGTCTGCACTATGCGCGGCCTTCTATAGAGGACACTGCGACTGAGTTGACCGCGTTTTTTGATTCGGTATATAGCAAGGCGATCAGCCGTACTAGGTCTTTGTCTGAAATTCCAGTGAAGATCATTGAAGACTCTGATCACCCCTCTAACACGCCTTCGGGCTATTGTGATAGGCCCGTTGAGTTACCTCCTGCATTAGCGGATGGTTTCACTGCCTTAGCACCTGTACCGTCCTGTGGGGAACCTGTCACCTGCTTGTTCTGTGTCTATTTCAGCGTTCACGCGGATGAACAAGACATCAGGCGTCTCGTTTCGTTGGAATATATATTGAAGTCTTCTAAAGGATCTATGGCGATTGAGAAGTACGCCGAAAAATTCTCACCAATGATCCACCGGATCAGCGAGGTTTTGGTCGAAATCGGCAAGGTAGCTGAGCACGGGACTTCACTGATTGACTCCATAAAAGCCCAAGTAGCGGGTGGCAAGTTAGACAAGTTCTGGCAGATCCATTTTAATACATTTGTTTCGGTGGGGGTGGTTTCATGAGTGTGCTAAATGATCTGAAGGAAAGAGGCTATTCAGATAGCACATTGCCTGACCAGCCAGTCAGTGTCATAGGGTGTATGGCGCTCGATGGGAATATTGTTGTTTCTAGGGCTCCTGATGGTAGTGTTCTTTCGAGAGCGGAAGATCTAGTTTGGAACATGAAGCCGTACTGCCCAAAGTCTATTAGTGTGTTCAATTTCGAAAGCTGGGCCGTTAGCCGGCAAGATTCACATACCCAGCTAATCATCCGAGAAATGCAGGCCATCCAATTGGTACGCTTGCACTACTATCCCAAGCCTAGGAAAGTCACATCGGTTGGTTTTACAGCCCTTCGAAAAGCTGCCGAATTTGCTGAAAGAAATAGGATTAGCCTTGAGGAGTTATTTAATGGAATTAGCTCTCAAGAAATGTTGATTACTAGCCTTTCCAAGATTAGTAGTAAGGGCGTTCTGCGAGGGTTTTATGACTTGTTTCTTGAGTTGTATCGCCTTAGGCTGTTTCATCCTCAATTTAGTTTGGCTCCAAGTGATTTTGGATTCGTGGAAAGGGTTGGTTCTCTCGCGGGCACCTATGCAGAATACGCCGGTAGTTTCGAGCAGACTAAATTGATTCCTTCGAGAATCTATGCGCAATTGATTTCCGGTTTTGACGATGAGCTGACATTTTTTAATTCCCACTCGCCTCAACTTACAGAGTTTTATATTAGAAAAAGTCAAGATCCGCTTTTCGGTAGCAGCTGCCCAAAGCGAGCAAAGAAGTCAGTGCTATGGGCTAATGCTATTGCGAACTGTAAACTCAAAGTATTGTGTAATCGTTTTGACCTAAAAAACATATCTGAACTAAATGGATACTTAAATTCAATAAGTGTGATTGCGAAACATTGGATACATATTTTTACAGGGATGCGAGATAATGAAGTTCGTACCTTGCCAGCTAATACGTTGACGAGCATGAGAGTTGCTGATCAAGTTGTAACTTTAATAAAAGGCTATACCTCAAAGACTGCTGGTGCCAATAATGTTGAAACATATTGGATTAGTGCTCCTGTTGTCGCAAAGGCAATCAATGCAGCTAAAGCTATTGGTCGCGTTGCGGCAATAAGAAATGGCTGGGATGATTCGGACTTGTCTTGTTATCCGCTTTTCCCAATTTTCACTAAAGGTGATAGGGATTCGGCTACTTACATTTACAGTACGGCACCCTTACAGGGTAAGGCCCAGGGGCCTCGGATTAATAACCTGATACTCAGAATCCCAAATATCAAAATCACCGAGGGTGATGTTGTTGAGTTGGAGAGATTTGATGGTTTCAGAGATTGGCGCTCAAATCCAAGCATTGAGATTGGAAAGCCTTGGCCTATAAATTCTCATCAATACCGACGCTCACTTGCGGTGTACTCAGCACGTTCTGGAATGGTGTCTTTAGGTGCGCTGGCAAACCAGTATAAGCACCTGGCTGAGACAATGGCCTCCTATTATAGGAGCGACCAGATTTTTGCAGTAAATTTCTTGGCTTCTGAGGATCAACAGGCGCTAATTCGCGAGCTTGAATACGAACGTCGTGTTGCTAGTCTCGCTAACTATGAGACCGAAGTGATTAATTCTTCCGGAAGACTATGGGGAGGCGAGGGCAATCGCATCCAAGTGGCCCGAGATCGTGGTAGACCCCTGATCATTACCACCGACAGAGAGATCACTGCTCGAAAATTTGATAAAGGGGAAATGATTTGGAAAGAGGGCCCGCTCGGAGGCTGCACTAATCTTAATTCATGCGACAGAATCGGATTCATTAGTATTTTTGCTTGCTTAGACTGCAAATACTCTGTTCTAGATGACAATAAGAGTATCAAAAAAATCCGGTACGGAATATCAAATCTTCAGCAGAGTCGCGCGATGTTCCCGGCAACCAGCCCATTCTACAAGCAGTTGAGTCTGGAACTCGACACCGTTTTCAGTCAGGTAGGCCGTGCTGGCTTTGGCCACGAAATCGAGGATTTGAAATGAGCGCAGAAGAAAACTACCTCTCCGCTTTAGATCGGCTGGAACGAGATGAGCCAGAGATCCTACCGAAGGGCACCCTGATCAACAATGATACCGTTGCCCTTGAGGCTGGTAGGAAACGGGGTTCGATTAAAAACCTGCGATATCCAGAGCTGTGTAGAGCAATCGATGAAGCGGCAAAGCGACAGCAATTTCAGATTTCTGCTGTTCGCGTCTCCAGCATGGAGGATGTCAAAAGTACAGTTGCGGCAGATAAGTTACTCAAGGAGAAATACAAGTCTTTGGAACGTGACTATAAGATAGCCCTGCAGAAAAATGTTTCTTTGGTGTATGAGGTTTTCACGCTGAGGAAGAAAGTCGCAGAGCTGGAACAGCAACAAGATAGCAAGGTGGTTAATTTCCCTAAGCCTTGAGTGGGTAAGTCGCGAGGTTAAATTCTCCATATTGCTCGTGGTCATATTCTGAGCTTTGTCGCTGAGGTTTAGGAAACGCGTCAGTTCAGTGAAAGATCGGGGCGAGAACAGCGTCATTTATGCTGCCAAGCCATGACAGGCTGCTCCGTGCGCAGGGGATCTGTCAGGAACTCAGCATCACCTCGTAGCCTTGCACATACATATCTCACATGGCGAAGCTGAGTATCTAGCAGGCCATGGATCGAAGCTCTCTCAATGAGGCCTGAATTTCTCTCTATTCCTTGCTTGGCTAGGGTCGATTTATCCCTCAGTCATACCAGCTAAAAAATATTTTGAAATCCGCTAAAGGTTTTTCGAAATCGATCCGTTTATACATTCATGAGCCAACTTCTCGAGAATGCTATGGGCAGCAATAAACGATTGAAATCCAGCCTCACCTTCAAGTCATCTGAAACGTTCATGTTCCCAGGAACGAATGAAGATTTTCGTACGACTGTCAAACTCACTGCGTCGCAGCTGGTACGGGTACGGCTGCACGATTTCAACGTCAGTTTTACATCTCTTCAGGCACATGATGTGGGGTTGGGTCTAATAGAGGCAATCATCAACACCAATGATCATGATGACAGTGAGTCGGATAAGTCAAAACATCAAACGAGTCTCGAGTTTTGGCGCACACTCATTCAGCGCAATGAAACGTTTGGATCGCCAGAGCAATCCGATTTTCTCCAAATTGTGAACACAGGAGGAGAGTTCCTCATTGTCGGAACTCTGTTGGATCCTGAACCCATTATAGAATTTGAGGACGATGAGGAGCCCTATTACGACGTTCAAATAGGGCTAGAAGGACAGTACATTTATTTGAGTTTTGGCTGGGTTCGTTGGATTTTCACTACCAGTGAAGCCGAATGGTTAGCGGAACAGTTATTAACTGCCGCATTTTTGGCAACAAAGTCGGTGAGGGCCATTGCACGGAAAGAAGCATAGCCCGGTCTCTCAAAGAATCGACTGGGGGCATTACACCTGAAAATCAGACGCAGTGGCATACGGTCTTGAGGCAGGGCAGCCAAACTGATGCCTACTTTGTGTCTGATTTGTGCCAGTAGCGGCCCACACTCGGTCTCGGTATCCCCAGCTTTTGCGATACCTGCGTTGGCGTATATCCTTCGTGCTTCAGTCGCTGAACAGCCTCTCGCTTTTTTTCCGCATCTATCGTTCTTGGTGGCCTGAGTTTCTTGGGTTCTGTAGGGAGCGGTTCGTCTAGCAATGCCAGCGCTTCCAATTCATCGAGGGCTATCTGCAGTATTTCGCGTGCTGATTTTTGCTCGTATGACGCCTGGACTAGGGTAAGCAGCGTCACGGGATTCAGGTTGAGTGCCGATGCCAGATCTTCATTGGCCTCCAAGGTCGGTGACGTTTTAGCGGCCTCAAGTTGACTGACGTGTGAATGCGTCACCCGTACAGCGATGTCCTGCTGCAGCAACCCACGGCCTGTTCTAACGAATTGCAGCACCGCTGCGTACGCCATCCGTAATGACATTCGATCCGTCCTCTGTAAACCGAACGGTATGCCGTGTTTGCTACTTCTCACTCAAATCTATATATTTAAGTGAGTGATAAATCTGGGTTGATGACACGGAATCTACTCCTTCACTCTCCGGGCCGGAGCGCTAGGAAGCAGTGAGCAGTAGGGCTTCCTAAGCTCCTGCTCGTAAGGGGCAGGCTCGCCTGAAGATTTTATATGTATTGCCAAAGCAAAGAGGATGCACAGTGAACGAGCCAACATCAGATAGCGAGCTTCTCAATGGCCCAGGAGCCCCTCGCCAAGGGCCCATCGACTCAGACGAGATTCTCATCGGGCTCGTGCAAGCTCTCTATCCAGGCAAGCCGTATTGCTTAGTGGAGGACTGGACGATCTTCAAAGTTGACGTCACAGAAGACGAGTTCGCAAAAATCCAAGCAGCCGGCCAACTGCCCCTAATTGTTTATGCCCGCAACGTACGCTTTGACAGTCAGAGGCGCTTCGACATCGGCGATTGGGTACGTACCACCTTCGCCACGTCCTTTGAAGAGGGCTTTCTTTTTGAGACCAGGAATACCGTCTACGTCCTCGCAGGGGCAGGACACGAGAAGACCGCGAGTTTCAGCACGATCATGTCCATTTTTTGATCTTAGAAGCAGTAAATTTACGGAGTTTTAAAGATGTTTCGAACACACGACAGCGCTCTTGCCGGTATCCCTGGAATGTTCGGTGAGGGGTATAGCAACTGGCACGTGGTTGGGCGATTACTGGAACTGCATTGTTTTCACGTCTGCTTAGAACATAGCGAGGAAGGTCGGACGTGGTCGTTTATTCAGATGACGAGTGACGTTAAAAGCTTGAAGGAGATCCTTAATCAAGGAGATTCGTCCACTGTGGTCACCGAGCTTCAGGTGATGACTCCAGCATGGATGAATAAGTGGGATAGCTGGAAGATGGAAAAGCTGATTAGCCTGGCCATTGGGTATGACCAACTCGGCGTTGCGGTCTCAGTCATTGAGGTCGCAAGTGGACAAATTTATACGGACGTTCATGCCGATAATTTTGATCCTTCGTCACTAACAGACGTCTGCAAAATCTACTGATCTTCATAGCCATGGCTGTGCCATGAACGGTCGAGCAGGGGCAAAAAATGCAGGACAACAACGTTGAATTCCATTTCAAGCGGCTCACAGATTTTCACTTACTACGGGTTATTCGAGCGCAAAAACAGGTCTACGAAGCACCGATCACAGCTTACTTGAGCGACGTGTTCTTTTCGGCCGGGTTGGCGTACGGAGTTTTGTTTGAACACAGCAGACGCGACCTGGAAGGACAGTTTTCGGATGGCCATCTCATGCGTACCTCAACAATCCGTTTGGTGCGAAAAGAGGGGCGCTTCTGGGTACTAACCACAATGAATTCTCGGTATGTCATCGCGTCCTTTAAAAAGTGCCATGGGCGTCCAAGTTTCCAAACCTTCCTTCGGTCTAGGGCGAGTGAAACCGACTGTCCATCGCTCATCACCCATTAGCTCCTTGCATTACCCTACAAAATCTTGGCATCAACATCGCAACCCATTACAGGTAATCGGTGATGGCCTTCAACGATGACGACACGGTGTACCGCGATGTTCAGATGCCTGTTGCGCGAGGTCGAGAGCTACTGCAGCTAGTGACTATGTTGCGCGACTCGGGCGCACATCCGAGTCTCGATAAGGTTTTTGCACACATGCAACTTGAATTGAGGATGTCGATCGATATCGTCGAGAACCCACCAGACTGGGGAGCTACCGAGCCTACTCACAATTGAGAGCATACGGCGAGGCGCTCAAGTGAAAGGCGATTACCTCGCGTTCGATCTTGCATTGTGAGGGCGGAGGAGTGCGTTCAGCGTTTTTTAGGGAGTATTCCGGTGAGGTTTCAAATCTATTCAGATCTCCACAGCGAATTCGCTCGATTCGATCCCGCCCCAAGCGATGCTGATGTTGTCATTCTCGCCGGTGACATCGATCTGAAGTCGAGAGGTGTGAAATGGGCCAACGAGACATTCCAGTGTCCGGTGATCTACGTGTGCGGGAATCATGAGTATTACGACGGTTACATCGATCACACACTGCGGAAGATGAAGGATGCAGCTTTACCGCATGTGCATGTACTGGAAAATGAGGTGCTGATTCTGGATGAAACCCGTTTTCTAGTTACTACGGGTTGGACTGATTACACATCGACTGGAGATGTCCAGGCCGCTACCCGCATGGCTGCTGAATGGATGAACGATTTTCGTATGATAAGAGCTGACGTGAGCTACCGACGCTTGCGGCCTACTGATCTGATTGCCAAATCAAGGACGGCCTACAACTGGCTAGCTCAGGAATTAGGTAAACCCTTCGACGGCAAAACGCTGGTGATCACCCATGACGCGCCGGTGGCAGACTATCTCTCTGAAGAGCATGCCGGCCACCTGGCGGCTGCCTATGCGAATGACTGGTCGGATTTGTTGGAGGGCGCTGTTTTTTGGATCTACGGGCACACGCATGTAGCGGCAAACTTCAACAAAAATGGCTGCCGTTTGGTTTCAAATCCGCGCGGCTATCCAGGGGAGAATACCGGTTTTGTTCCTGATCTGATTATCGAGTTTTGAAAGCTTGAGATAGCCGCTTACGCGAAGAAGTAACTTGCATTCGATTTCCCTGCTTGCCTGCTGTCGCAACCTCGTTATGCCTACTCGTGGGAACCGAGCCATCAAAAGCTCCGTATGTTGTCGCTGAACACGCCGTGGGCCTCCACTTCTTCGTTGTAGGCATTTACGGCTTCGCTATTCTCTGCCAGCCATTGCTCGCACTGTACCCTCCTCAGTGCCTCGGCCTGCTCCTGCTCCAAATAAATTTTGTCCTGAGTCTGCATGGCGTTGTCTCCCGTTCACTCGCGTTCATAAGAGTAGACAAAGGCGTCCTGAAAAACACCTAGCCGCTTACGCGAAGAACCGACTTGCAGCAGTGTCTACGGCACAGCGGAAAGTGCTCAGGGTTCAACCATCATGACTCCTGACCTTCCTGCGGATTCTGCTCCCGTGGAATCCTTCGGTCGCAATTTTTCTCGCTTGAGATTGGCCGCAAGCGCGCTTCGACGTTAACTGTATGCATATGCAGTCTCGATCAAGGCATGCATCATAAGCGTCACCATTCTCGGCTCGTTGGCAGCAGGGGGAGTCCAGATATCCAACAGATGACGTTCGGTTGATGACAAAAGCTGCGGTGGACGCGGTAAATATGGTCTTCCGACCTGGCTTCAAATACAGCAAAGCCGAGGTACTCCTAGTCAATCTATGCCAGAAAGGTGAGTACACCGAAGATCTCTTTTCGGTCACCCAGCCGGAGGCGACAGAGAAAGTGATGGACGTGTTGGATTCGATCAATGAACGGTGGGGTAGGGGAACACTGCGCTTGGCGAGTGTGCCAACCAATCCTGATTGGGGCATGCGGCGCGAGATGATGAGTCAGAGTTTTACAACGCGCGTCGATCAGTTGTGGACTGTGTATTGCAGGTGATCGTCTCTGGATCAGAAGGGGGTGGAAGATGTTGTTGCCTGTTACGAAGTCATCATCTGTAAGGCGTGGAGATGCTACCTACGAAGTGCCGTGCCACGGACTGATGGTTCCCACGTCGATCCCGCGTCTACTCAGTGAGTGGTTGTAATCTACCTGGATCCTCAGATCCGCTGAAGCAGGAGATTTGCTGCAGTCAGATGTTCGGCAAACGTCCGATCGATAGCTCCGATCAAAGAAGCTATCGCAACTTACATGATGCGAGCTACGGAGAAGCCCCTGGCGTAGCAGTCGCTGTGCAAGAAGATTCAGGTGAGCATTTCACACGGGCATGTTCGATCCCGAGGAAGCGAAGTACACGAGTGGTGTGGTGGAATTGCCGTACGCACTCTAAGGCTCACCAAGTACACGGCTACAAGAAACGCTAGTTCACCCGGCAAACACGGTGCTCGCTTGCCAAATCAGAAGCATCCAGCACATCCCCAGTCGTCCCACCATGAAACACATCAGTTCATTCGCGCTCACGATGCTTCCTGCTCCAGCGTGCTGCTGGCCTCTGATGGTGATGAGTCCACCGCGTCGGATGTATACCAGCCGGTGACAGTCCACACCGTCACTAGCCAGATGAGGGCAGTGATTACGAGCATTGCCAAGAACGCTTTGGTGCTCATGGTGTTGGGTGTCTCCTGTAGTGGAAACGGTGAGAGTCAGGGTTATGAAGTTTAGTTCATAGCGCAGCCATGCCCTCAGGGATAACCGTAGATAAATAGGGCAAAACCCTACGGAAGAGCTCGACTTGGCAATAACGGAAACTTTGACGCTAGGCTTCTCAATGACAGTGGAAGAAGCTATTTCAGGCGATCTAGCGCTGATAGGCTTTGGGCGCGCCACTGCGAAAATCTCAGCAATTCTGGAGGGGCGTAGACAGAAGCTACTGGCCTCAGGAGGTTTGACCGAGGTTTCTGGGCTCATTTCGTGCCATGTGTCACCCGTGCAATCCAGCCGTATCGACGGTTTGGAGGAAGTACGCGGAATTGCGACTGAGCCTAGTGCGCAAGTGACGTTTCGGTAATGTTGATGTGTAAACAATCCAAGCCCACAAATAAGGAACTCCCCCTCAATGAGTGAGACCCTGAAGATAACTGAGCAATTGCGCAGCGCTTTGGCGTTGGGGCAGCAGGTGGAGGCGCTGCGCCACGAGGAAATGCAGTTCAAGCCGATTGATGGCCGTAACATTGCGGAACTGGAGCGGCTGGAGCAGGTACTGCAGCTCTATGAACAAACCATGACCAAGTTGGGCTATATCATAATGGAGGCAGCCGACGATCAGGGCCTTCGATTTGATGCTCCGTCCGAGCTTCTAAACCAAGAAGCCTAGACTTGAGTCGTCGCGCTCTCCTCAATGCTGAGTTCAGTATAGGACATGGCGGCACCTTAACGGAGAGTGAGGTGTTGCACTCAGCTTTCGCGGCCTCCCTGTTTTACGAGTTACTATTCAATTGAGCGCATTTTTTATAAAGTGCTGAACGTTACTAATCCGGGGTTTCCATGTCCAAACTCGCAGAATTCCGCCAGCTCGAAAAACACCTGGCTGAACAGCTCCAAGCCCTCGAAGCGCTGAAAGGTGATGATGGCCTGAAGAAAGAAATTGAATTCGAGACCAAGCTGCGCGCTTTGCTGGCAGAGTACGGTTACAGCCTTCAAAACGTAATCAATTTGCTCGACCCGCAAGCTGGTCGTAGAGCTCCTGCAGCCGATGCAAAATCCGGCAGCCGTAAGCCACGCCAGGTGAAGATCTACAAAAACCCCAACACCGGTGAAGTCGTCGAAACCAAAGGCGGCAACCACAAGACTCTTAAAGAGTGGAAAGCTGAGCACGGCTCCGCGACGGTTGAGTCCTGGCTGACCAAGTGAGTTTGGTTTGAGTACAAGAAAAGGCCCATTAGGGCCTTTTTTGTTATCGATTTTTAGTCAGTCTGAGGGGTTGGCATTTCCAATTACCACTTTAGATCCGTTAAAGCGCCGCCTCCGGATTACGCCCAAATACTCGGCTGTATTCGGCCTTTGCAGTTTGTTCCGTAAATTCCCCTGACCATGTTGATACCACTACCGTTGCCACGCTATTGCAAATGGTGTTGCAGGTGGCGATGGCCATGGACATGAATCGGTATACCCCGAACAGCAGTGCCAAGCCTTCCACTGGCAATACTCCGATCGCTGTCACCGTGGCGGCGAACGCGACGAAGCTGCCGCTGGACACCGCTGCTGCGCCTTTGAACGTCACCAGCATGACGGCGCTAGTGCGGGCGGTGCTGAAACCGGCAAAAAACCTCATATCCTCAATCAAAGCTAAAAGACTTTCTACGAACCTGTGCAGGATTCTAGCCGTGTATAGGAATCGCGGCCAATCGTCCGAATTAGCATTCAAATTTGAAGCAACTCGTGGCCTCCGCCCATCTCTGCGCTATGGTAAGTTTTCCGGCATATAAGACTAAAGTCGTAGGAGGGCAGGGCATGCGAATTCGTGGGGATGTGTTCTGGCAGTGGGCTGATCCGACGCTTCACCACCGAACACACGACGAAACGTTAGACGACGGAACCTTCATTGATGTCCAAGTGAGGCTGTCGCCCACTGGAAACACGCAGATGTTCATTGGAGTGTATGCAGCGAGCGGCATGGCTTTGCATGAAGAGGCGCTTGACTCCAGGCCAGGTGAATCAATGACTCGAGCTTTAGCATGGGGTGTTGGGTGTGCAAGGCGACTCGCGATTGGACTCAAGCCTTCTGAAAGGCATGTTGCGTAGACCTTTGATTGCAGCGGGGTAGTGGTGTAGTCGCCATATCAAGTATGTGATCAAACTGCCTGATCTAGAAATTGGCCGCCGTCGTGCTTCAACTGTTGAGATGAAAGCCGCCACCGTAAGCCATGCCAGGTGGCGGCCTATAAAAAACCGCACACCGGCGAAATCGTCGAAACCAAAGGTGGCAATCACCGGACTCTGAAAGAGTGGAAGGGCGAATACGGCTCAGACTCGGCTGAGTCCTGGCTGACCAAGTGATTTCGGTTTGAGTACGAAAAAGGCCCGTAAGGCCTTTTTTGTTATCGATTTTTATTGAGTTAAAAGACGAATCTGAAGCTTTATTCAGCTTATAGAGTCGGCGTGCTCTTCCCGTTACTTTTGCAAAATATGTGAACTTTCGTCATACGCGAATTTCCATTGCTTGAGATTAAAGCCTCCTAGCTACTAGCCAGGAATCGGCTGTTGCAACCTCAAGCCAGGAAGTTGAAAGTGAAGACCTTGACGCCCAAGACCTCCCTGCGCCGTGCCGTTACCGGCCCGATGCTTTTTCTATTTATTCTCGGCGATGTTCTCGGGGCGGGCGTTTACGCGCTCGCCGGGACAATCGCGGGGGAGGTAGGAGGCGCAATATGGGTGCCCCTGCTCATCGCTTTGTTCTTCGCGATGCTCACTGCAGGTTCCTACGCAGAGTTGGTGACAAAATATCCTCACGCGGGCGCCGCTTCGGTTTTCGCTGAGAAGGCGTTCCGGTCTCCGCTCATTTCTTTTCTCGTTGGCTTTTGCATGCTATCCGCAGCTGTCACGAGCGCGGCGGGCTTGTCGCTGGCGTTTGCGGGTGACTACCTAGCGGCGTTCATCCATGTACCGCCTCACATTGCAGCCCTACTGTTCCTACTCATTATCGCGCTTCTAAATGCGAGGGGAATTAAAGAGTCCTTAGGAGCCAACCTAGTGATGACGGTCATTGAGCTGTCAGGTCTTCTTTTGGTCGTTGTTGCCGCCGCTTGGTATTTCCGTACAGGCGACGCAGATTTGGGTCGCAGCCTTGACTTCAAGTCCGGGGTCAGCCCGGTGTTAGCCGTTTTAGGTGCGGCATTGATCGCCTTCTATTCCTTTGTAGGATTCGAAACATCCGCCAATCTCTCGGAAGAAATTCGAGACGTACGAAAAGTTTATCCGCGCGCATTATTTGCCGCATTGCTAACCGCCGGAGTCGTCTACATGGCTGTAAGCGTCGCGGCATCTTCCGTACTGCCCATGGAAAAACTGGTTGCAACCTCTGCTCCTCTTCTTGAGGTGGTTCGGGAGTCAGGTTTGAACATTCCGCCTCGCCTCTTCGCCTTCATTGCACTGATCGCGGTAGCCAACGGCGCGCTGTTAACCATGATAATGGCGAGTCGCCTTACTTATGGCATGGCCTGTCTAGGACTTTTGCCGACCGCCTTGAGCAAGGTGCTGCCTCGGCGACGCACCCCTTGGATCGCGGTCATCGCTACCACCCTTGTAGCAATCGCACTCACGCTGACGGGAACGCTAGCTACATTGGCCGAAACCGTCGTTCTGCTCCTGCTGTTTGTATTTCTCAGCACTAATTTGTCTGTGTTATTCCTGCGCCGTGACCAGGTTGCGGAAAATCACTTTCGGGTGCCGACGTGGGTTCCAGTACTTGCTATCGTCTCGTGCCTGGTACTGCTCAGTCAGCAAAGTCTGGAAACATGGATGCGAGGAGGGGGCTTGATCCTGATGGGCATGCTGCTTTTTGTCTGTTCAAGAGTGGCACTGCCGGCGCCAGTAGAGCCTGGCTGATCTTGTAAGCGCTTCGCCTTTCTATCGCAGCGTAAAACTTGTCGAAGTCATAGGAGTGCGGGGTGGGCGCAGTTGTATCGGGTGCGTCCAATGCCTCGGATCTTTGATTCTGAGGACACTGGAACACCCCCCGATCAATCGTCCGGCATGGATGCATGCGTGAACGTCGCCGCGAGCGGGGGAGCACACCAACTTATCCGTGTGCCTACAGTTTGCTCACGGACGGGAAGCAACCTCGTCTAGGTGCTGCAGCAGTGCCAGAGGATCCTCGTAGACTCGAAGTGCACCAGCACGTTCAAGCTCTCCTGTGTCGTAACCACCAGAAAGCAGCCCTATACCGGTGGCCTTAAAGCGGCGTGCGGCAAGCATGTCCCAGATGGCGTCGCCGATCACCAGGCAATCTTCGATGGGTACATTGAGTTTGCTTGCAGCGGCGAGGAAAAGGTCTGGATCGGGCTTGCCATATTTCACGTCATCACGGGTGATGAGATTGACCTCCGCGATATCCAAGCCCAATACCTTCAGATTTATCGCCGCCGTGTCCATGCCACCGCTGGTCGCAATACACCACTTGAGCTGATCGCGGTTTAGAGTATCGAGAAGCTCTACAGCGCCAGGGAGAGCGGTTATCTGGCCTTGCAGATCCTGGTAGGCTTTATCATGTTTATCGCTGAGTCTTTTAGCCTGGTCGGGTTTGATTTCCAAGCCGGTCTCACGGGCTAACATCTTAAGCATCAGTCCACCGCTCATACCGATTTTTCTGTGAATTCGCCACATGGCCAACGGTATGTCTTCTGAATCGAGCGCGGTTTTCCACGCGAAAACATTCTGGTAAACGCTATCAGTCAACGTGCCATCTAGATCAAATATGAATGAGGTTTGCTGGCGCATGCGTGGCACCTCCCTAGAGTAAAAGTACTAGCGTTCGCTGACCAACGTGGTCTATCGATAGAAGCCCTGAGTTCGTAACAGTTCAGGATATTTACAGCGCACTTATGCGTGCCCGATGCGCACAACCGCGACTGGGATAGCCGAATAAATCATTTTGACGCGATGTAATATTTTGAAACATTTGACGCTGCGCGGGAGTCAACAGGTTTCAGCCCTCTAAGAATTCCTCATGAAAACCCCGCGTCCGTCCGCACGACTTGAACCACTTGCCCAGCTTAGAAATTTGAAGATGGCTCGATCTGCTCACGCCTATGTGCGAGGGAGCACTATTCAGTTTTATGAATGGCTACATAGTCAGTCGGGGAGGCGTCTCCCTAGTGGGCCGCCCGTTTGGATTTGTGGGGATTGTCACGCTGGAAACCTTGGGCCGACTGGTGATTTGAAGGGCCGGATTGATATCCATATTCGCGATCTAGATCAGACCGTTATTGGCAATCCTGCACACGACCTGGTCAGGCTAGCTTTGTCATTAGCAACGGCAGCCCGTGGGTCTGATCTGCCTGGCGTCGCGACTGCTCGAATGCTTGAAGAAATGATGCATGGGTATGAGCAAGCGTTCGTAGACGACGTAGACACAGAGCCACCTAGACCTGCTCAGGTTAAAGCTGGTATGCGTAACGCGGTGCAAAGGACGTGGAAGCACTTAGCAAAAGAGCGCATTGAGGACACTCGTCCCACCATTCCCTTGGGTAAGCATTTTTGGTCTCTTTCCCGAGCTGAGCGTGATGCTCTAAAAGCAATTTGCGCCACCTCTGAAATCCATACCCTGGTTACCTCACTCAAAGGGCGGTCGAAAGATGACCCTGTCGAAATGCTCGACTCTGCATATTGGGTAAAAGGTTGCAGCTCGCTGGGCTTAAAGCGGTACGCAGTGCTGTTAGGTGTGGGTGATGAAAACGATCAAGAGTTTTGCTTGCTAGATATAAAAGAGGCAATCAGTGCAGCAGCTCCTCGGGCGGCCAGAGCTGGGATGCCAAGAGATAATGGTAAGCGAGTCGTCGAGGGCGCTCGTTTTCTTTCGCCCGGCTTGGGAAATCGGATGCTGGCGACACGTGTGCTAGATCATGGATTTTTCATTCGCGAGCTGCTCCCTCAAGACATGAAGCTGGAACTGGATCAGTTGAGCCAACGAGATGCAATGCTTGCTGCCGGTTACCTGGCGAGAGTGGTTGGAATTGCTCACGCAAGGCAGATGGACAAGATTACCCGATCTTCTTGGATTGGCGACCTGCAAGCTTGCCGATCAAAGACACTCGATGCACCTTCTTGGCTTTGGTCGAGCGTTGTTCAGTTGGTCGGAAGTCATGAGAAAGGTTACTTGGAGCATTGTCGTCGTTATGCGCTTGAACATTAATTGAAGTGTCGGGCGCGGTAAGTCTTTGCAAAATCGCACGTGCCGCGTCAAATCGATGTGGCAGAACCTGGCTAGGGGCTCGCCCTTAATAACAGACCTTCACAGCGCTGATCTTTCGACTTTTTTGCGCCCGGGTAACGGTTCGCCGCGCGTTGCCCCCACTACGTCTACGCCGCTACCTCTTTTTTCGAAGTCGTAAACAAGATCATTACTGTTCATCTCGCTTTCGTCCCTTGGTCGTCACTAAAAATGTCGTGGAAATGGATCTCGAAATTTCTGTGAGAGATACCGCAAATTCCTCAATACAGTCGTACTGAACTCATCCGCACCGGCACGGATTTAGCCGCAGGCACCTTGCTGCGCTCGGCATGGTGCCAGAGAGGTACGAGCGAATTACATTCTGGATAGTAAGCAGCGGCACAACCTTCTGGAATGTCATAGGCAACGATTTCGAATGGCCCTACTTGACGCTTCACTTCAGGTTCAACAGCCGTAGTGATCAACACCCGTTCCCCGACTTCAAATCCCAGCCGAACGATATCGTTGAGGTGCATGAAAACCACCTCACGCGTACCGCTGATACCGCGAAAGCGATCCTCGTATCCGTAAATGGTGGTGTTGAACTGGTCGTTGATGCGTAACGTCATCAGTTGCAGGACATCGCGCGGCGTGACGTCGGGCGTTATGTCGTCATCTTCGTTGAGCGTGGCTGGGGTGATGAACTGAGCCTTACCACTTTTGGTCGACCACACCCGCCTTGCGGCAGCGATGGGTCGATGAAATCCACCTGGTTCCGCCATACGAGACTCCATGTCATGGAAGATTTCCGGGTAAATAATACCGATGGCCGTCCTGATCCTTGAGTAGTCATCGCCCCACGCCTGCCAATCGATTGAATGACCAGGGGGAAGAGTGGCCAGCGCCAGCCCAGCGACGATACTGGTTTCTGCTCTTAGGTTTGGGCCAACCGGCTCGGCACTGCCACGCCAGCCGTGGATGCAGCCGGTGCTGTCCTCGGTGGTATAGGTTTGCTCCGTCCCATTTTTCCGGTCTATCTCAATGCGTCCCAGGCACGGCAAAAGCCAGGTGTTGTTTGCTGGAATTAAGTGAGTGCGATTAAGTTTGGTTGCGATCTGCACGTTCAGTTCCAACGTCTGCCAAGCGGGTTCCATTCGTGCCGTGTCGGGAATAGCTCGCAGAAAATTGCCACCCAAGCCAATGAAGCCTCGTACTTGACCGGCCAGAATGCCTTCACAGGCGTCGACAGTGCACAGTCCCAATTGCCGCGGCACCTTGAAACCGAAATGCTGCTCGATCAACTCGGTGGGCACTTTCTTCGGGTCTTCGGTAACACCTACGGTGCGCTGCCCTTGGACGTTAGAGTGGCCCCTTACCGGGCAAACACCGGCACCGGGCTTCCCAATGTTTCCGCGCATCAGCAATAGATTTACCACCATTTGCACGTTCTCCACGCCATGCCGATGCTGGGTCAAGCCCATTCCGTAAATCATCATCACCCGTTTGCTACGTGCATAAGTGGTGGCCGCCGCTTCAAGTGCGCCGCGAGTCAAACCAGATTTACGTTCGATATGCTGCCAATGATGAGTGCGAACTGATGTCGCAAAAGCCTCGAAACCTTCGGTGTGCCTGGCAATGAAGTCGTTATCGAGAATTGAATTGCCGCCATCTCGTTGCGCGTCATCGTCAAGTTCTAGCAATGCCTTTGCAATGCCGATCATAGCTGCGGTGTCACCACCGATGGCGACCTGGTGATACTGGGTGCTGATGACAGTAGATTCTGGCGTCAGCATCTCTGTGGGTGACTGCGGGTTAACGAAGCGCTCTAGCCCTCGTTCACGTAACGGGTTGAAGGTGATAATGGGGACGTTACGTTTGCGCACGTCCTGCAACTGATGAAGCATCCTCGGAGCGTTGCTGCCGACGTTCTGGCCAAAGAAAAATAGGCAGTCGGTGTGGTTGAAATCATCCAGCGTGACTGTACCGACCGGCACACCGATGCTTTCTTGCAAACCCACAGACGTGCTTTCGTGGCACATATTCGAGCTGTCGGGCAGGTTGTTGGTGCCATAAGCCCTGGCGAATAACTGGTACATGAACGAGGTTTCCAGGGAGGCACGGCCCGAGGCATAAAACACCACACTGTCGGGCTCCATAGTTTTTAGCTTCGCACCAATATCGCGGTACGCTTCTTCCCACGTAGTTTCCCGATACCGATCACTCGTCGAGTCGTATCGCATTGGGTGGGTAAGCCGACCTTGTTGCTCCAGATCATAATCCTGCCATTGCCGAAGCTCACTCAGGGTGTGGTTGGCAAAAAAAGCAGGGTCGGTTTTTTTCGATGTCAGCTCCCAGGCAGTTGCCTTGGCACCGTTCTCGCAAAACTCCAATGCGTGTGGGTGTCCTGGCTTCGCCCAAGCACAACTGACGCAGGCGAAACCATCCGGCTTGTTCTGCTTTAGAAGGGCTTTGGGAGCCTTGGAAAAAGCTTGCTCACGCCAAAGTATTTTCATCACGGAGTTCGCGGATCCCCAGCCACCACTTGCATGTCTATATGGTTTGAAATGGGCTTTTGGATGAATGAGCATTGGCGGCTCCGGAAAGCTTATCGGGGGATATTGGTATAGATAGGACGAATGGCTGCAAGGAATGGTTCGAGTGGATTTGAGGGGTATCAATCAATTTGGCGCGAGAGTATTGGATGGCACGCGGTGAGCTCAATGTTGAAAAGCAACGACAGCCAGAAAGTGTCAGCTTGATTCTAAAACGCAGTGGCCAGTGCCGGGAGACAGTAGCAGCACGTCGCTTGACTGACTTCATGTTCATGACCATCCGGGCCGCCGAGTAGCAACGAGCCCGACCGCTGGCAATGCCCACCATTTTATGACCTTCGGAGTCAGTGACGGTAGCTGAAACCCCATATCGCCATTGTGGTGGCCAGCTTATGACGCCAACGGCATGTACAACCTGCAATGCCCACCCTTCAATAACTGACAGCAAAATGAATTTAACCAGTGGCTGAGCAACCTACAAAGCTATGCAGCAGCTCGGGTTTTGTAGAAAAGGGCGGCGTGATCGCGATACCGGTAGTAGGATCGGCTATGGTGATAATGTGATATCGTGTACCACACACGTGACTATCTGACACTCGGCAGCCGAGCCAGGTATGATCGAACAATGGAATAAAATTCCGTGCCACCCAATTGCCCAAGCCCTGATGAGCTTCGCACCCGCAATGCGGAGTTGCTGGAAGAAAACGCCAGGCTGCGGGAGGCAATCTCGTCTCGCGATGCTTTTCTTGCAATTGCTGCTCACGAACTTCGAAATCCGATGACACCTATCTTTGGAAGGGTGAGCCTTCTGCGCCACATGGTTGGCAAACCTGACTGCTCAGCAGATAAGATTGAGAAAAGCCTTGGGCACATTGAATGGCTTATTTCGCGATATATCCAGCGAGCGACCACGCTGCTCGACATAGCGCGAGTCACTACCGGACACCTCAAGTTCGATCCAGTCCTAGTCAATGTTTGCCCACTCATCCGGGAGATAGCCGAAAGCGTTCGTCCTCTTGCTGAGCATGCGGGTTCGACTCTGGATCTTCAGCTCCAACCGGAAGGATTGACCATTCTTGGTGACCGCCTGTCACTGGAACAGATCATCGACAACCTGATCTCCAACGCCGTCAAGTACGGAGGTGGAACTCCGATTTTGATCACTGCGACCGCAGACTTTAAAAACGACACTGCTGTTATCTGCGTCCGCGATAACGGGCCAGGTATTGCACCTGCCGATCAGAGCCGTATTTTCGAGCGTTTTGAAAGAGCGGTGCGACCAGGGGAGCAGGTGACAGGTTTTGGCGTCGGGTTGTGGATTGTGCGTCAACTGACAGAGGCGATGGGTGGCGCAATCACGGTGTACTCTGAACCAGGCATGGGTTCGGCTTTTACTATTACGATGCCTCTGCAACTAGCGAAGGACACAAAATGAACACCCCTGTCTTATCAAAAGAGTCGGAAATTAAGAGATTGCCAACGGGCGTTTCGGGACTCGATACCATCTTAAATGGTGGTCTTATGCAGGGAGGGATTTACATCGTCCAAGGCGACCCCGGAGCAGGTAAGACGATCCTTACGAATCAGATCTGCTTCCACCATATTTCCAAGGTGGAAGGTAGTCGAGCACTGTTCGTTACCCTACTCGCCGAGAACCATGCTCGGATGATGAGTAATCTGCGCGGACTCTCCTTCTTCGATCAAAGTCGCATTCCCGATGGATTGACCTATCTCAGCGCCTTCAACGCGCTGCGGGAGGATGGCACCAAAGGGCTCACCACTCTCCTGCGCCGTGAAATATTACGCCGCAGATGTTCGTTGCTGGTGATTGACGGAATAGTCTCGGCGCAAACCACTGCGGAATCTGATCAGGCATTCAAAGAGTTTATTCACAGCTTGCAGGAAATCGCGCTCGCAACCGATTGCACCATGATCATGACGAACAATGCTGGTATGGGCGAGGTATCACCCGAGCAAACAATGGTGGATGGGTTAATAAGGCTGAGAGATCAAAATTACGGTTGGCGCTCAGAGAGCGACCTGCAAGTGACCAAATTTCGTGGCGGCGCGTTTCTGCGCGGACGTCACGCATACAAGATTACGGATGCAGGTTTTGTCGTGCACCCCCGAATAGAGGCATTGCTTGGCCGCCCCTCTCAGAAGGAAGCACTTATAACCAAAAGAGCGTCAACCGGACTCGCCAGGCTGGATGAAATGCTTGATGGAGGCCTTCCTGCTGCGTCAACGACCATGGTCATGGGGCCATCGGGAGCCGGAAAGACAACAATTGGTCTGCACTTCCTATCTGAGTCATCAGAAGATGAGCCTGGCCTAATGTTCGGGTTTTATGAAACCCCCGAGCGCACTCGGGCCAAAGTCGAGGTGATGAGCACAACTTTAGCCAATATGATCGACGCAGGCACCGTGGAAATCATGTGGCAGCCTCCCACCGACGACCTGCTTGACGCCTACGGTGAAAGATTGCTGGCGGCCATCCGACGACGCGGAGTCCGTCGACTGTTCATAGACGGGCTTGGAGGCTTTACCAAGGCAGCAGTTGAGCCAGCGAGAATGGATCATTTTTTCACCGCGCTGGCTAATGAGCTGCGAGTGCTAGGCGTAACGACTGTTTATTCTTTGGAAGTGCCTGACATCTTGGGCCCGGCTATTCGAATACCTGTCAATGATATCTCTAGCATCGCTGAGAATATGGTGCTGTTACGTTTCGTCGAAGTACGATCCAGTCTGTACCGGCTGCTCTCAATTTTGAAAGTGAGAAACAGCAATTTCAATCCGTCCCTACACGAATACACCATCACTAATTCCGGGCTGGTCATCAACGATACATACGAAACTGCCGAAACCATCCTGTCACAAGTCGACCCAACAGCGGAGCGGATCACAGTTGCAAGTTCGGCTGCGCTGCAACCGAAAGGCAAGGACTAATTATGGCTATCGTCCTGATCGTCGATGATGAGTTTGGTATTGCCAGCCTCCTTGAGGACGTACTTGAGGATGAGGGCCATCGTTCGATCCTTGCGGCTAACGGACGGCAAGCATTAGAAAAAGCGGGTGAAACGCGTCCAGATCTGGTGATCACCGATTTTATGATGCCGGTTATGGATGGGGCTGCGCTAATTGCCTCCCTGTCCAACCATCCAGAGCTAAAGAAAATTCCCATAATTCTGATGAGTTCCTTGCCCGAGCCTACTGTGGCGGAAAGATGCTCTGGCTACGCTTCATTCCTGCGCAAGCCTTTCAAAATCTTGGAAGTCATAGATTTAGTGGAAAAGTTGCTTGCAAAAAAAAATTGAGCGCAGTGCGTATCATATGACTTCGATTGCAATCGATATCTTCTTGCAATCCGCTCTTGCGGTGGGGACGCGTGGAAGGCGATTGTGTTGAAAGAGTTGGTCTTCCAGCATTGAGTGCAAAAAAGGCCCTTGAGGGCCTTTTTTGTTAGCCGACTGTGTTAATTAGATATCGACCTTGAACCGGAAATTAATCAGATTCAAGAAGCGAGCTGAACCACTCAGCATAGGGTGAATTGGTGACCTGGTGCATATTGAAGTCTTGCCTCCCATCGTTCCACCAAACAGGGCCCCGTTCCCCGAGGGCTACCTTGGCTTTTAGTACGTTTTCCCGAGCCAACTTAACCTGCGAGGCGTCTCCCGAAGCCTTTGCTTTCTTAACGTCACGTCGAGCTGCCATAAGCTCGTTTACAAGACTCTGCCGCTCATCGTCTTTCAGGGCAGGATTGGAACATCGCCACAGCTGTCCTTGGACAACGAAGTAACGACCGTCTGGGGTCACTGGATGCATTACTTCTCTACGACCTTTCAAAGGGCGCTTCTCCAGAGAATTCACGAAGGACGACTACCTCAGCTTTCGGGTAGGAAGGCGTTTAGCTTGTTTGACCCCAAACAGTATTCCCAGTATCAGCGCAGCGCCCGCCGCCAGGAGTATTGGGTAGGGATGTTTACCTGACATCCGGATGCCCTCAGCTCCGTGTTGATCGCTTGTCGGAGCATGTCGTTCTCCTGATGCCGGTGGAGTAAGACTAATCGGAATGTCAGAGAGATCGATCTCTGCTTCGTACTGCATTTCGTTTAACGGCAAACGCGCACCGTCCGCGAGAATCAGGGTGAGGTCTTCGACAGTGCCGGCAAGTCGATCGGGAAATACTGGCTCACCCGTGGGATCAAGCTCATCGTAATAAAACTGCTGTCCTTCCAGCCAACCTATGGCCGTCATCAATTCGGGGCAGAGGTAATATTTCCCGTCGAGGAAGAAGCCTGGGAAATGTCGTGTGCGTCCGAGACTTTCTACGATGTAGCGCTCGCCTGCCTTCATACCGGTTGCTGGGTCAATCATGATGAAGTCCTCAGATTCGCTGGTGTTGCGATAGAGGATGGGGTCTGGCGCAACGTTCCATCGAGATGACTGAAAGGCTGACGTTTAAGCGTAGGATTGACGTAGGCGCATGATGGCATCTGTGATGCCTTGAGCAATCTTGTCGAGCGTTTCCATCGATGCGATTGCATTGGCGGCGATGTGTTCCGCTCCGCTTTCAGAGAGCCAGTTGGTTACCTCTTCAATGGCCGCGCAGATTGCATGTTGGTTGTGAAGTAGCAGTGTGAGAGCGTCTGCTGCTGCTATGTTCGCTTCAGAGCTATCTGGCATGGGGATCTTCCTTGAGCTTTCGATGAGGCTTGAGCTTTCGATGAGGAAAGCCTAGCTGAACCGTCGTCTTTCAGTGAGCTCTTGGTGCAATGAGCAGGCATAGTCATGGACATAAGCCCAAGCTCACAAGGCGTTATACTGGTGGCTCACTGCTAACCATCCGCTCGAATGAATTCATTGGCGTCTTGTTTGTCTGACGCATATTCATGCTTCGTTGGCCGCCCCGTACCTATAATATCTTTCACAAGGTAGCGAGCGAGCTATGCAGCCCCCTCTCAGCTGCAGTTGAGGCACACGACGTAGACTGCCAAAACCCGCTTCAACGAATCCAATCCCCATCGACGCAGGGTCAAACATGTCTGTACAAATTCGCAACAACGTTCGCGTTCGAGGTTCGGGCCCTGCCACTTTGGTTTTTGCGCACGGTTTTGGTTGCGATCAAAATATGTGGAGACTGGTTGAGCCTGCTTTTTCAGAAAGCTATCAAACGATTCTTTTCGACGTTGTAGGGTGTGGTAAGTCTGACCTTTCGGCTTATGAGGTTGCAAGATATTCAACCTTGAAAGGATACGCACAGGACATCGTCGAAATCATCAATGAGTTTGCCAGCGGGCCGGTCATATTTGTGGGGCATTCAGTCAGTGCTATGGCTGGAGTAATCGCTGCCAATACGCGTCCGGGCCTTATCGGAGCGCATGTGATGGTTGGGCCTTCTCCCTCCTACATCAACGATGGGGATTACTTTGGCGGATTCAGCCGGGAAGACATCGACTCTCTCTTGGAGACTCTTGAAAGCAATTACCTTGGCTGGTCGAGCTCCATGGCTCCCGCCATCATGGGCGCGCCTGGACAACCACACCTTGGCGTCGAGTTGACTAACAGTTTCTGTCAGACAGATCCGGACATTGCAAAGCGATTCGCGAGGGTGACCTTCCTTTCGGACAATCGTAGTGATGTCGCTAGGTTGCAGGCGCCGGCGCTGATTATTCAGTCGTCCGAGGACATCATCGCGCCTGTAGAGGTTGGTCACTACCTTCATAAGGTGATTCCCGATAATCGACTTGAGGTGATTGAAAACATGGGCCACTGTCCGCACCTCAGCGCACCTGGTCTCTGCATCGATGCGATCCAAAGCTTTATTGAAAGCGTTCAGAGTCGAATCGCTGATGCAGGCTGATGCCGACTCGCTTCCTGGTGCTGACTCACTTTATGAGCACGCTCCCTGTGCCCTGATTATCACGAGCAAGGCTGGCCTAATCCTAAGGGCGAACACCACTTTTTGCGAATGGCTGGGATACCCGAAAGCCCAGCTAATTGGCCATCGTAAACTGCAAGAATTACTTACGATCGGAGGACGAATTTTTCATCAAACTCATTGGATACCTTTATTGGAAATGCAGGGTTCCATTTTCGAGGTAAAGCTCGAGTTTGCAACGTCTGACGGAAAAAAAGTGCCGATGATTCTCAACGTGAGAAGGAGAGAACACTCGGGTGGCACTTTCGATGAGGTTTCGGCATTTGTGGTAATCGAGAGACACCGATTCGAGCAAGAAGTATTGATTTCCAAGCGGCAGGCGGAGGATTCACTCGAAGCACACTTAGCTCTCCAGCGAGATCTTTCTGTAGCCGATGCCAGGCTGCGGATTGCGTTAGAGTCTGCCCAGATGCATGTCTGGGATGTCGACCCTGTGACACGCGAGCGCCGTTACGATGAGAGCGTCGCGTGTCTGCTTGGTTACTCATCGAGCCAGTTTATTTCCGCAGCCGCTTACTCAAGCTTCATTGAGCCCCAAGACCAGCAGCGGGAAACCGAACTCTTTTCGGCGGCGCTTGAGTCGGTAGCTCAGGAATATCGCTGCATCTACCGATTGAACGGGATTGACGGCGTTCAGCGTACCGTGCTGTCGACTGGTCGCGCCGCATTTGATCCTGATAATAAGCTTGTTCAGTTTGTAGGCATCCTTCATGACATTACCGACGTAAAACGTGAGCAAGCTGCGGCTGAAGACCGCGCCCTTTTTTCCGAGCAAATGATTGGGATCGTAAGTCACGACCTGCGTAATCCTCTCTCGGTGATATCAATGTCCACGGAAATGCTTGATCGCCAGGACTTAACGCCGAACCAGAAAAAATTTGTTCGTCACGCTCAGGACGCGGCGCTACGAGCGCGCAGGCTCATCAACGATTTGTTGGACTTCACGCAGGCGCGTATAGGGCGTGGTATCGGAATTACGAAAGCGACCACCGATCTGCATCTGCTCATTGCAGGAACCGTGGAGCAACTCAGAATCGTTTATCCCAAACGAGAGCTTGTCCATTCAACACATGGCAATGGTTTATGTATTGCGGACGGCGATAGGCTTGCGCAATTGGCAGGCAACTTAATTTCTAACGCAGTCACTTACGGTGCGGAAAATCGTCCCGTGACGGTTACATCCTCCATTACGGAACTGGGCTTTGAGTTGATGGTGCACAACTGGGGTACACCGATTCCTCCAGACTTCCTTGCCACCGTCTTCAGTCCGATGACTCGCGGCGTCAATCTCCCTCAAGATACCCGCAGCGTAGGTCTGGGTCTTTTCATCGTAAGCGAAATCGTGAAGGCACACGGTGGCACGGTTTCCGTTACCTCTACCATTGATGCAGGGACAATATTCAAGGCTATTTTTCCGATCTGAAGGCAGGAACTCACAGAACTCCGTGGTCAAATCTCAGCGGTCACAGTCAACGGCTAGTGGCGCCGTCTGGGCTATGTTCAAGCCTCTGTCCAATCAAGAGCAACCGTTTCGCGCCATTTCACTTCTCTTACTCCGTACCGCTCTGCCTGAGGTTTTGACACGACCTTCAACGGAGGTTTACCAGGTTTAGGAATTGGGGCTAGGCCTGCATCGCAGCATGCCCAATGCCATGCGTCTGTATTGCGCATTGTCTTGGCGCGAATGACGAATGACTTTGGCTGCCCGTGAAGTTTGTACTCGATGACGAAAATATCCGTTTGGCTCATGAGTTCCTCCTTACGCTCATAGGCAAAGAGTGGTGATCGCAGAAAAAATTCCAACGCTTTTCAGTCTTCTTTTGAAGGCGTTTTTTTCGCTGGGTTTTCCGCGTCCGAAATCGCCTCGTTTTTTGGAGTACGCCCCGAACAGCTGAGAAATAGAAGGGGCAGAGCGATGCCCACTTTTTTCATGAATGCGTTTGTAGTGCATGCAAGCAGGTGCAACGTTTCAGCGGAGTGAGCCTGAAATGCCTTGTCGAATAATGCTCCTCTGAATCTTTGACTACTTCCACATTTGGACAACAATCAATGAACACCGCCCTTAGGAGAACGTGATGATTTCCGCTCTTGAGCTACGACATATCATTGAGTGCGGTTTCCTGCCTCTGTCCTGCTCTTGCACCCTGAACGTGGATGGTTCGCTGATGATCAAGGTCACCGAACCCTCTTCAGGTAGCGTTGAGCTCTTGGTCACGGGTGTGTCGACGGCCCCACTTAGTTCGAGTCGTGCGATTGCCAATCTCATAGCCGAGCTGCGCAGTGAGATGACTGCGCGCAAAGCTAGCTTCAAATCGAGCGAGTGCAGAGCCCCGGGGCATTGAGCGGATGCGGCAGGATTAGCCTAACAGGCTACCTTTGATGTCAAACTGATATCGGTCATAATATGGTTTCATTTTCGTGGAGCCCGTCCCGTGTCCTCCGATAGAACACAGCAACTTGAGCAAGCACTTCTAGCCGTTATAGCGGCAGCCACAAAGATGGGTGTGAGCTGTGATGCACTATGTGCAGAAGCGGTTGGTGGCCTGATGGCAGATCGTTACTGGCAGTGGTCGCTCACGGAGCATAAAAACGGCGCAGCTGATGAGATAGAGGAAGCACTCACCCAGCTTCTGATGAGAGGAGTTACAAAGTCGAGCGCGACCTACCTCGCATCTCCGATCCCGTGAGTCAGTATTTGTGAATCGCGATGCCAGGCTGTAATAAGGCCGCCATAGCGATCACGAAATCATCCAGCGACCAAGGCTTATGCAGATAGATGCTAGAGCCGGGAACAGCTTCAGGATCTATTAAATATCCAGAGGTCAGGATTGCTGCAATTGATGGCCATCGACTACTTACCATCTCGATGAACTCGATCCCCTGGATCTGTCCAGGTACGCCGTGGTCTGCGATCACTAGACGGCATTGTTCATGAGTTTGAAGCAGATAGGTTAAGGCATCATCTGCAGTCTGAAACGAGATTGCCTTCCCTCCGACTTCCAATACGATTTCTTCCATCAACGCTCGCAAAGTCGGATCGTCTTCGATGACGATCACCAATCCCTCGATTGGCAAAAAACCTTCCCACTGGACGATCACTCAAGGATTCCTTAGCCAGGCGCAACAGGCCGGCGTCTGACGCGTCAATATCTCAGTGTATTCGCGTTTAAGCTTTCTGTGGTCTTCAGTGCATCGAGTTTCATGATCCCGGTCAAAGATGCATGATTGCGAACTGAAGTATTAGGTCTCACGCAGGAATTGAATGATTTCTCTTGCAAGTTCGTCGGGCACTTCCTCCGCCATGTGATGCCCACAGTTGAGCCCACGACCACGTTGTTGTGTCGTCCAAGGTTCCCACAGGGCTAAAACATCGCCGTACAGAAGCTCAAGATCATCACGTAGCGACCATAAAATCATTGTCGGGCACTTAACCTTGCGGCTCTCGCGGCGGTCGACTTCATCGTGAGTACGGTCGATTCCCAAGCCTGCTCGATAATCTTCGACCATGCCATGAACGGTCGCTGGGTCATGGATGGCTGCTTGATAGTCTCTGTAGGCGTCTGCACCCATCGCCTCGGCGGTGCCGCCGTACCATCGATCAGGGTCAGCCAGGATTGCCTGCTCCGGTTTTTCGAGTTGTCCGAAGAAGAACCAGTGCCACCACTTCGTCGCGAACTGGGCGTTACAGCGCTCGAGAGCTTCAAGTATCGGCACACCGTCCAATATGCCTAGATGTGTGACGGCTTCGGGATGATCCATAGCCGTGCGAAAGGCAGTGTAACTACCTCGATCATGGCCAATCACGGCGAATCGCTCATGACCCAAATGGCGCATCAAAGTGATGCAGTCACGAGCCTTGGCGCGCTTTGAGGAGCCCGCATGATCGGCTGTGTCCTCAGGCTTCGATGACTGCCCAAAGCCTCTAAGGTCTGGGCAGACAACATAATGATTTTTTGCCAAGAGTGGAGCAACGCGATGCCAGGTCGCATGAGTTCTAGGATGCCCATGGAGTAATAAGACGGGAGAGCCGCTCCCACCATGCCTGACTCTGAGGGTTGCCTCCGGAAGTTTTACGGTATCGAGAGAAAAGTTATCGAACATTTCAATGTCCTTGGCGGTGTCTACTGCTCTTCGATTAACACTGACCCTGCCGGCTGATTATGTCTCATTGAGGCTTGTGTTTTTCTTGAGCCCTCGAAGGTTCATCAGGAAAAGACAAACCTGTAATAAGATCAATGCATACGCGCCTGCGTTGAATCCCCAAATCACCCACAACACGTTGCTCACACTGAAGCATATAAACCCGATCATCCGCCGTCCTGGCCGCTGCGACCCGATTAGCCATGCGGCGAGAACGGTAACAACCATCGCTGGCCATTGAATCCAATTCAGATAAGCCAAGTTATCCCCCCGGTACTGTTCAGCGAAGTAAATCGCTAGGTCGATGCCACCCTAGTCAATCGGACTTCTGATGGTCGGATGAGGTTTTCGATTTGCCGAGAATGTAGCAAGGATGGAGCTGACCATTGGGATGGGTTGTGACGACCACAGATATCAATGACCAGCCCTCGTGAAGCTTAAGGTTTACTTCGTTGGCTGACAGCGCTTCCATGACTTGGATTGTGTCGGAAATATGCATTTCGTCTTTCTCAAATCGTAAGGTTCAATCATTAGGCGTCGAGCATGAATAAGGGTTCCTTATCCATGGATTTGGTTGGATCGTAAGCAGTAGTGCTGGGTCTCAAATGAGATCATGGCTAGAAGGTGAACCGGTGAGCAAAATCATCAGCGCACATGACTTGCAAATCGACCTTCAAGGTGCGAACGAAGCCGGGTTATTCAATGGCTGATCGCCAGTTTCCTGATGGGCAAGAGAATCCAGCGGCCGATTGCCGCCAAGGCGTATCAGGTTATCGTCGAGCAACACCAGCGGGATACGCCGCATAAACTGGCGAGCTGTACTCACCGCCAGTTAGTCGTGATGCTCGGTCAGGCTCACTACGTCCGTTATGACGAGACCACCGCGTCGCGGTTAACCCCGAACGCCCGGCAACACCTTTTAACGCCGTACTGCTCGTCCAGCTCATCGATCAGCGTGAATGATCTTTGGCGTCCAAAAGCAGGAGAGCACTGGCCTTTTTTAGGATTTCGATATCCAGGTCTTTCTCTCTGAGCAGAGCTTTGAGTCTCTGGATTTCTCGTTGGTCAGCGGTAATTGCCTTGGCTCCCACCGGAGTCGAGCCCAGGCGTTCTTTTTGCACTTGATCAACCCAGCGGCGCAGGGCTGTGGGGCCGATATCCAAGCTGGCACAGACTTCGGTAACCGGCTGACCTTCATCCAACACCATGCTGGCAGCCTTGAGCTTGAACTCACTCGAATAAGATTTACGCATATCCAAACACCTCAGATTTGGGCGCTATCATAGCGCCCGATTGAAGTGTCCAAAATCATTAGGCCAGTTCACTACGACTGCGTCGTGAGCCCCCTTCACAACGACGTCAACGAGCGGATTAACTAATCTAGGCGCGCTCTAGGCTCGCCTTAGCGTTTCGGTCTTCGATCCTCGGTGCCATCTCTTCATCGTCATATTGCCGGCTAAGAAATTCGCGGATCAAGACGGCAGTTCGTCTAGCGCTGGTCACCACAAAAAAGTGCCCCTCGCCCTTCAGAATGCGAAGTTCTGAATGTCGAATTGTACGGCGCAGGATATGGGCGTTGTACGCCTGTATTAACGGATCGCGGTCGCCGGTAAGAACCAGCGTGCGTTGAGGCAGCCGGGACAACCGAAGCAGGCTTGTCCATCCGATCAAGGCTGCGAGCTGGAAATAGTAGGTTCGCGGATTAACAGAGAGCATGCCTTTCATCACACCGAACCGAAGCAGCGTATGAATTGAATTGCGGGAGCTATCTTGCTTGCGCATTTTGGCGTTTTTACTCTTGCGGAAAAAATCCATAACGTCAGCAGGCTTCATCAAAAGCACTGGGCCGGGAGATGTCGCAGCTAGGATCAGCCTACGTACCATGCTCGGGTAACGAAGAGAGAATTCTTGAGCCAATGCACCTCCCCAGCTCACCCCGAACACATCGACCTGGTCGATTCCCAATTGCTGGAGCATCTCGGCAATCAAGTCGGCATGGCGTGGCAGGCGAATGGGCCAATGGGGCATTTGCGACTTGCCGACTCCTGGCACGTCCGGCGTGATGGTCATGAAGTCGTCGAGTTCATCGCGCAGCGGATCGAAGGTACGAATCAACCCACCCAAACCATTGAGTAAAAGCAGCGGAGAGCCTTGACCGCAGATCGAAACATTCAACTGCAAGCCCTTCGCTATTAGCCTGTGCGTTGTCATGATTTCTCCTTGCTGCACGCAATTGGGAGGCAGTAGTGGTGAGAGTTAGGGGGAAGTTCCGAAGAGCACCGCAGCCGCTTCCCTCATAAAAATCTCGATGGTTTTCGGCCCTATTCCTCCAAATTCAGATAGCCGTTTTTCGAAGGCCTTACGATCTGCGCTTGCCGCGACGATGTTGCTGACCTTGCCGTGATATTCAGCATTCATCTTGTTAGCCAATGCCAATAACCGCAGCAGCTTCTATGCCTGGCGCCAGCGCCAAGGCAGAGCAAATCCTGAAAGGGACAAGCTCAAAGCCGCGCTGGTCAGGCACCACAAGGCGTCCAGAGAGTCGGCCGGCGCACGTACTTTGTCCAAGGAGCTACAAGCCAAAGGGTATCGTATCGGGCGTTATATGGCTCGCAGTCTGATGCGCGAAGCTGGCATCGCTAGTCGTCAGCGCAGGCGCCATAAGTACAAGTCGCCGGGCGTGGAGGCCTTGGTGGCGCCGCACGTGCTCAAGCGACAATTTGATGTGACGGCGGTTAATCAGGTGTGGTGTGGCGACGTGACATACATCAAGGTCGGCAAGCGGTGGGTGTACTTCGCTGCCGTTCTGGATCTGTACGCTCCCAGGATCGTAGGCTGGTCGTTCTCGATGATTTCTGATGCCAACCTGACCTGCGAAGCGCTACGCATGGCGGTTGAATGGGCACTCCTTCACCAATTGGACGCAGTCATTTGGACTGCACTGCCGCCCAAGTTCGAAGACATTGAAGGTTTGATCCCAACTGTTGATGACGCCGTTTCATATCTTGCTGGTTTGAGTGCAGATGCGCAGGAGCACGCGCGGGACTACATTAGGCGGGTGCCGGCTCAGATCGATACGTCCTATCGAAGGGAGATCAATTCAAGGCTTGGGTGGCAACAATGAGTGCACAGAGCCAAGCTCAAATCGGCGCCATCTTTGATCAGCTGTTGTCTCTGCGAGAGAGCGTCAACCGTCTCCAGCAGATGGAGGATGAAAGAGTAGGTACGCTGCGTGGCCACCAGACCGTGGATGTGGACGGCGCTTTCCTATTGGTTTTTCAGAAGCTTCAAGACAACATCGCCGATATGGAGGAGGCTTTTGCCACCATTGCGGAAGCCACAGGCGATGCACCGAAGTTCTAGCGGATCGACATTGAGGCAAAATCACATGCCATAACGTTTGTTCCCGCCTGAAGTAATGCAGTACCGACCGCCTCTTGGCCCGATACAAATGTTTCCCGAAGAACAAGAACAGGAGGCTCCGTACTCCGGAGTCTGCCTTCGGGTTGGTGGTACTGGCGAAGGCGACTGTTTCGGTTTAGAGGCGCTGTAGCAATTCGATCCGGTACAAATACTTTTGGAAGAAAAGGGTGTCGTGGAAGTAGTTTAAGCGCGCGGCAGTGGTCGCCATGGCAACCTCCCTGACCGTACACGGACGGAGTACCAGAGCTGCCCCATCTTTAACGCTAGACGAACCTGTGACGTTTGAGTTCAATGCCAATGCCAATGCCAATGCCAATGCCAATGCCAATGCCAATGCCAATGCCAATGCCAAGTGGTTTTTGCAAGCCCCGCAGTGCTGGGAGGTGAGATGCGCAGCTTTCATCTCCAATACTGATACGCTCTGGCACTGACAGTGCGGACACGCAAAGGGAGTCAAACACGTCCTTTGATCAACGGCGAAATCATTGCGCGGGCGGGTGAGTTTCTTCAGAGCGAAACTGAGTAGTTAAGGATTCATAAAGAGGATCGGACTATTCAGGAGCAATGGTTTTTCCTGGTAGCGCTGACTCACGAAAGTCCAAAGGCTAGCCAGTTAGCTTGATGATTTCAGTGCCGATGCTCATTGCCAGTCGGATCTTCGATTTGAAAGCCCTTTCCATTGCGCCAAGCATCAGCACCTGGATCTATAGGTGGGACAGGGATGGCGGCACGGGCGTTCTTTTTCCGAGAGCTATCGACGTCAAATCTTTTGTCCCGGTCGGCTACCAGTCGCTGGTTGATCTGGCCATCAGCTGTGAATCCCATCATCAGTTGCGGTACGCCTAGCGGTAACTCTTTGTTGAGGTCGGTGTGCCACGTATGCCAAGTCTTGCCATAGGTATGGATGAGTTTCTCCATAAGCGCATGTTCTGCAAAGTCCGGAATGCCGGGAGCAATCAGTTGGCCCGACTTCACTTCATGAACATGGCTGTGCCAAAGCGCTTTTTCAGCGTTCGGCAATTTAGCAAATAGCTGCTCATCGATGATGTATTCGACCCCCACGAGCTTCGCATCCTTGCGATTACCATCATACATCACGCACTGAATCACTTGCTCATTGAGAATGGAGCAGTAGTGATGAGCCTCCATTTGAGCATCGGGATGGCCACTGTAAAAATGGAAACCATCCAGGTAGGCATTTAGCGCATCGATGGGCGGACGCGATTGAAGTAGAGCGGCACCGGTATCCAGAGCGCGCGTAATGGTTGTCTTGTCCTCTCCCGGAGCAACGACATAGGACGGTGTAGTGCTAACGGCGCACGCTGTTAGCAAGAGGCCGGACAGAACCAACGAAGGTCTGAGGGCGGTGAAAAACATTCGTAGGGTATTACCTCCAATCATTTCGCAAATCCTTCGTCCCGTTAGCTTCCAGTATCAATGACAAACGACGATTGCCTTGGTTACCAATGCCCATATACCTAGATAGAAAGCGCTTGGGAGCCTGCGTTCAAATCATTTGTCATTGCGGCGCCTTTTGGCATGAGCCTCGCCCTGCTTGATCTTAAAGAGAAGGGAGGGGTGGGCGTAAGCACTATTTCATAGGCTTGCGTTGAGGAATGCTCGCTGACTATGCCCTTCAGCGTTAACTGTTTCAGGCTGTTTAACCCCGCCACGCGTGCATGAGCCAAGTGTTAACATATTACCTTTTAAGCGATCCCAAGGACGTTGATGACTAATCATCAAGCTAAAGCCGAAACTCCTAGAGCAGCCGCGATTCTGGCTCGCTTCCTGTCGTCGGAGTCCGCTGGCGGTCTTGTGCTGATGGGCGCAGCACTCGCGGCACTAATCGTGGCCAACTCGCCTCTCTCGCAAGGTTATTTTGCAGCCTTGCACAGTGTCTGGTTGGGCATGTCTGTCGAGCATTGGGTCAATGATGGCCTGATGGCGATCTTCTTCCTGATGGTCGGACTCGAGATCAAAAGAGAGGTTTTAGCAGGCGGGCTCTCCACGTGGGGACAGCGCGCCTTGCCTGGATTTGGTGCTGTAGGCGGCATGGTTGTGCCTGCGCTGATCTACATCGCCATCAATTGGGGTAACACTGAGACGTTGAAGGGATGGGCTATCCCAGCCGCTACCGACATCGCATTCGCCCTGGGCGTCTTGTCGCTGCTGGGTAAGCGAGTCCCTACGTCGCTGAAGGTCTTCCTCGCCGCCTTGGCGATCATTGACGACCTGGGTGCTGTGGTCATCATCGCCTTTTTCTACACCACTGGTCTTTCCATTCCGATGTTGCTGGCTTCGCTCACGACCCTGGTCATTCTGATCGCAATGAATCGACTGGGCGTCAGACGATTGTTCCCGTATTTGCTGGTCGGTGGTGTGCTGTGGTTCTTCGTGCTGCAGTCGGGGGTGCATGCCACCCTTGCGGGTGTTGCCGTTGCATTGTGTGTCCCAATGGGCAAGCCAGAAGAGGAAGCCCGATCTCCGCTGCTTTTCCTAGAAGAGAAGTTGCACATGTGGGTAGCGTTCGCTGTGGTGCCGATTTTTGGCTTCGCCAACGCGGGTGTTTCATTGGCCGGTATTTCGATGGAAAACCTAGTCGATCCGGTTCCGCTGGGGGTTGCGCTCGGCCTGTTGGTGGGCAAGCAGATTGGCATCTTCCTATTGGCTGCTCTGGCAATTCGTATGGGCTTGGCCAAACTGCCGGAAGGCAGCAATTGGGCACAGCTTTATGGCGTTGCGCTCTTGTGTGGCATCGGCTTCACCATGAGCCTGTTCATCGGAAACCTGGCGTTTGCTGGATCAGCTCACCTGATTGACGAGGTGAAAGTCGGTGTGTTGATCGGTTCAACGTTGGCTGCGATAGGTGGTGTCCTGATTTTGCGCCGCAGCGCTGCGCCTGCCATGGTCGCCGCCACGGTTTCTAAATAAGCGTAAGCGAGCCGGCCACGGAGTTTCTCTCTGACAGAAATCTCGTGGCCGGAACATCGTTTCGCGAAGTGTAGTCATCGTGCTTTACGCCATAAGCTACTGAGAATACCCCCCCTCAACGGCTGATTGGCGGCATCAAATCGGACGCGACTTTTTCAGCATGAACGTTTCGCGCTGAATTGACTGCCCCATCGATGACTTCTGAGCGATTTCGTGGCTTTCCATTTTGACCGGCTCTAGCTGGGGCGTTACTTCGCATAGATAAAAATGCGACGTCATGTGCATCAGGTCATATTGTGGCTTCCAGTAAGGCCGGTATTCTTCGATATCGCCGTAGTGCTGAAGTACCTGAATCTCACGGGCATCAGTCTCTTCCAAGCTCACGCTTCAGGCCTGTGACAATGTCCTCGCCGGCTTCAAGTCCGCCGTCAGGGAAGCTAAAGTTGTTATAGCGCTCAGTGAATAGCAAATGGATCTGTTCGTACCGCAATACGATGCCGCGCGCGGCATGACGACGGAATACTCTCCCTCGTATGGAGTTCAGTTCTGGATGAATAATTTCGGTTATAAGTTGCATGGGGTCTATTTTCCGACTCGATCAGATGATCATCGTCTGGGGTAACCACAGTATTTCTCGAGCTTGGAAATACTGTGGCCGGGGACGCTGGTCAGCGAAGCAGTAATACAGGAAGAGCTGATGTTCGAAGTATCGTAGTAGTCGTGCTGCCTACCAGAAACTGCCTGATGCGTGAATGCCCGTAGGCCCCCATGACCAGCAAATCAATACCTTGCTCTACTTGATAGGAACAGAGTTCGAATTCGACCTCACCTTCACGGGTAATTGATTCGACAGATAAACCTGCAGCTCCGAGTATCCCCCTAGCTGTTACTAGGTGCGCCAAATTCCCCTGTGATTTTGCACCAACCATGACTAGGTGGATTAGCAAATTTTTACCTAAGGTACTTTCTGCAAACATCTGCACTATTTTGTAGCCTGTTGCACTGCCGTCAAAGGCGATCATCACCTTTTCTGGCTTTTTATAGCTGCTTGCTGTGATCAGGATGGGCCGGTGAATTGTCCGCACTACAGCTTCTATTTGGCTGCCAAGGCTGTGTGCGCTACGTGAGCTGTCTTCACCCACTCTTCCTATCAGCAACAGTCGAATATCCTCCTGAAGGTCGCTCAGACTTTCTACCAAGTGTCCGTGACGCTGCTTCAGCTCAGGAAAAGCAGCGCCGGAGATGACCGTTCGCTCCCTGGCCTTTTCAAGCATATGTTCACCTTGCTCCCGTGCGAGCCTGGCGCGTTGGGCATCCAACGTAGCCAGTTCCTCCAGTAGATGCTCTCGACTGCCGAGGCCAATATTTCCACTAAGGTCAGCTGATGCCGGGTATTTCTCTTCATCCAATACATGCAGCAAGGTGAGAGGCGCATTGAGTTGTCGCGATGCCCATGCTGCGTAGTCGCAGACCGCCAGTGAGGATTGTGAGTTATCAATGCATGCCATTACGTGGGTCATTGTTGATCTCCTTAGTGGCTCATGAGCTTGTCGATGGCGTCAGGTTTGTCATGCAGGCCGAAGCGGTCAACGATAGTGGCGCTGGCTTCATTCAGGCCCAGCACCTCAACCTCAGCACCCTCGCGACGGAATTTGATTACCACTTTGTCCAGGGCCGCGACGGCGGTGATATCCCAGAAATGAGCTTGAGTCAGGTCGATGGTGACTTTCTTCAGTGCTTCCTTGAAGTCGAAAACGTTGGTGAACTTGTCCGCAGAGCTAAAGAACACCTGACCCACAATGCGATAGGTGCGGTGAGACTCTGCCTCTTCAAGACTGCTTTTGATATCGAGGTAATGTCCGACTTTGTTCGCAAAGAACAGCGAAGCCAGCAGCACGCCCACCAGGACACCATAGGCGAGGTTATGTGTTGCCACGACCACCACAACGGTGGCGACCATCACAATGTTGGTCGAGAGTGGGTGCTGCTTGAGGTTACGCAGAGAATCCCAACTGAAAGTGCCGATGGAGACCATGATCATCACGGCAACTAGCGCAGCCATAGGAATTTTAGACAGCCACTCACCTAGAAAGACGATGAGTAGTAACAAGAAGACGCCGGCACAAAGTGTCGACAGGCGGGAACGGCCACCGGATTTCACGTTGATGATTGACTGGCCAATCATGGCGCAGCCCGCCATACCGCCAAGCATGCCAGCAATGATGTTGGAGATGCCTTGGCCTTTGCATTCGCGGTTTTTGTTGCTGGTGGTATCGGTCAGATCATCGACAATGGTTGCGGTCATCATGGATTCCAACAGGCCGACCACTGCCAGCGCTGCTGAGTACGGGAAGATGATGCGCAGGGTTTCAAAGTTCAGCGGTACTTCAGGCCATAGGAAAATAGGCAATGTGTCAGGTAATTGTCCCATGTCACCCACGGTGCGGATATCCAAACCGAGGTAAATGGCAATTGCGGTCAGGGTCAGGATGCACACCAGTGGCGAGGGAATCAGCTTGCCGATCTTCGGCACATACGGAAACAGGTAGATGATCCCGAGGCCCGCTGCGGTCATGGCGTAGACGTGCCAGGTAACATTGGTGAGCTCAGGCAATTGCGCCATGAAAATCAGAATCGCCAATGCGTTTACGAAACCGGTGACTACCGAGCGTGAAACAAAGCGCATCAACGAGCCAAGCTTCAGGTAGCCGGCAAGGATTTGAAGTACGCCACATAGTAGAGTCGCGGCCAGCAGGTACTGGAGTCCATGCTCTTTTACCAGCGTAACCATCAGCAGTGCCATGGCGCCTGTCGCCGCCGAGATCATCCCGGGGCGCCCGCCGACAAAGGCGATGACAGCACAGATACAGAAGGAGGCGTAGAGACCGACTTTGGGATCTACCCCGGCGATGATGGAAAAGGCGATAGCTTCCGGGATCAGCGCGAGTGCGACCACGAGCCCCGCGAGCACATCTCCACGGACGTTGGAAAGCCACGTTTGTCTGAGTTTTTGCAGCATAGAAAATATCCAAGGCAAAGCATCGCGCACGTCAAATGGATGGCGAGCGAATCGATACAAATTCAAATTTTGAGGATTTTTTGCTGTGTGCTTAAGGTGTAAAACCAGGCGTACAGCAGTGCGCGCCCGCGAGCGAAGCTAGCGGAAGCAAGGTGTTGCGAGGGGGCGTAGCGCTAAGGCGGCGTAGGCTGCCAGTAAATCGTTTGGAGTACAGTCATGTTGGTGTTCCTGTAGCTCAAGGGGGCAGGCTGAGCGGGAAGTATACAGTCAAGCTATCGTCGATTGCGACCCGCCACCTCACTCTGGGCGGATTGCTTTGAGAAAGGTCTTTTGGCAATATCACTCGCCTGCGCTTCTTTTGTCAGTTCTCCATCCCTCTCAGTTGGGAACTGCGTAGTTGAGAAGCGCAGGTAAAAACCCGGCCAAGTGCCGGGTTTTTTATTTTTCTGGTCAAATTTGATCAGTGTGATTCGGAGTGGAGCCTCCACAGATCAGGCAACTGTGGCTGTAGAGCAGAATCGGAAAAGCCCGCACGGAGGCGGGCTGCTTTTTTCACAAAGGGGGCGCCGTTCCATCAGCTGATGGTCATTGTAGATTGAGTATTCCCACGCGCAAGTCGGAAGCGGATAGCGCGGCGCTCGGCCAGGTTCAATCTTCTGGATCTTTCTCTTCCTCGGGCGTCCATCTGGCGATTAGGTCAACCAACAATTCTGCAACGGCGTCATTGTTACCTTCCAGCACACTCATCTGCTCATTGATTCGGTCGGATACGACTTTAGAACCTTGCTGATCGATCCAAGTACTTATCTCTTCAATCGCACACTTGAGCGCTGTGATGTTTTGGTTTAGGCGGCTGAGCAGTGCAGGGGTAGGGTCGTCAGGCAGAGACATGGCTTTCCTCCATAGAGAGTAAAAGCATAGTCGAAGAAGTTGATGAGAACGAAAGCCCGGCGGGCATAGAAGGCGTCCAACTTTTCGGGGTCAGATCATTTTAAGCGGACGCGATTGCCCTTATCGACAGGATTTCCATGCGCCAACGAAGCTCTTATCCCAAACCGTTCAAAACCCAGGTCGTCCAGAAATGCCTGAAACCTGGAGCGACGGTCTCCAGAGTTGCCATCAACCACGGCATCAATGCCAACGTCATCCGCAAATGGTTGCCGATTTACCAAGATCAACCACATGCAGTGCCGCCCGCATTCGTGCCTCTGAAAATCACGCCCAAGCGGGCCAAGGAAGACATGGCTGTCATTTCGCTATCGCTGGGCGATAGATCTATCACAGTGAAATGGCCAGCCTCCAACCCGGATGGCTGTGCGCGTTTTATCCGTGAGGTTGCTCAATGATTCGCATTGACGCTATCTGGCTCGCCACTGAATCCATGGTATGCGCGCCGGTACAGAGACCGCATTGGCCAGAGTGATTGCGGTGTTCGGTGCGGCGAAGCCGTACTGTGCTTAGCTAGCGTAACGAACGTCCTGATTGGCCAAATCCTACGATTTGCTGCCGCGTTAGCATGTTGCGGCTGGTGTCGTAGAAGCCATTATTCAGGTCGTATTTGGATGCGCCCCAATCTTACCGGTCAGTATAGTCAACTTCGTATCTTTGCCGGAGTGCCTTAAATGGATAATACCCGTGAGCGCTTGATTGACTCCGCACTGAAGCTTTTTCTGTCACAAGGTATATACATTACTGGTGTGATGACCATCGCCGCGATGGCGGGTGTTACCAAGATGACGCTCTACAGCCATTTCCCCTCCAAGGATGCGCTGATAGTGGCTTGCCTTGAGGAGCGTGACCGACGCTGGCGTGAAGAGGTAGCGCGCACGTTGGCAGGGCATCCTGACCCGGTCAGTGGCATGCTCGCTTTTTTCGATTTGTATCAACGTTTTCTTTTACAAGACAGCGAACGCGGGTGCCTGTTCGTCAACAGTGCGGCTGAATTTCCCCAATTTAGCCACCCTGTACATTTAGCAGTGAGCAGGCATAAGCAAGGGATACGCGACAATCTTAATGCCTTGGCCGTGAGCGCCGGTATAAGTGACCCTGACGTAGTTGCTGAGGGGCTGTTTATCTTACTGGAGGGCAGTTTTGTAAGCGGCGCCATGGGCCAGGACGTGCGGGTATTCGACACCGCCCGACACGTAGCTCATTGCTGGATCCGAAAGCAGGGCCAGCAGGAGCAGAGCGTATGACCCTAGGCCTATTAGCTGCCATTGCCGCCACTTTTTCCTGGTCGCTGCTCTACATCTTTCCGGGGTTGGTCGGCGATTACAGCCTTTTTGATCTTGCTGTGGTGAGCTATGCCTTCGCCGGTTTGGGTAGCCTGCTTGTCCTGTTTGTTTACCGCAGCGAAGTTCGGCAATTGCGACTGAGCGACTGGGCCTGTGCCGCACTGCTGGGCTTCTTGGGATACATCGGCTACTTCTTCCTGATCACCTCTGCGGTCTTGGCAGCTGGGCCGGTGATCCCTCCGGTAATGATGGGGTCAGTACCGATTGTGCTCGCGATTGCCGGCAACATGCGAAGCTCCAGCGTGCCCTGGCGCGCCATTGCCGGGCCGCTGCTGGTGGCGGCATTGGGCATAAGTTTGGTCAACTTGAGCGTGTTTGATTTTAGCGCCGCAGAGGTGGTGCTCCCGACCCATTCGATACTGCTGGGGCTGCTCGCATCGTTAATGGCAATTGGATTTTGGACGGGCTTTGGATTGTTAAATGAAAGTGCTTTGGCTCAGCGCCCAAGCATGTCCCCCATGTTGTGGTCAGCCATGCTGATCTTCATGTGCAGCGTCGAGATGCTGGCGTTTATACCCGTTGGTTTGCACTTGAACCTGTCCCACTTCGCTAGCCATCCGAGCGGGTTAGCAGGTACTCAGGCGCTATTAGTCTGTGGGTTGATTCAGGGGTTAGGGGCTACCCTTGCGGGTGCCTGGGCATGGTCAATTGCAACTCGACGTCTACCTCTGGCGCTCAGCGGGCAATTGATCGCCAGCGAAACCATTTATGCAACTACGATGGGCCTGCTCATCAACCAACGCTGGCCCTCTCCTATGGAAGCGCTTGGGACAGGGTTGCTATTCGTAGGGGTGGTGTGGGCTATTCACGCCTTTTATCGCAGGCAAACACGCCTCGAGACGCATGGTGGGAAAACTGACCTTAGCCAAAACTAATGCGACTGTGCCCGTATGGGCATTTCAGGTACCCACTTTTGATTGATTTGGCATCATTGCCCTAATTGCTGGGATCGGGAAGGTGTGTTGGGTGGTCGGTTCATATCTGGACATGTTTGTGCGACGACAATTTTCATCCTGGCCGGAAGGTGTGTTCGCCATCTTCTTACGGGCTATCGGCTCTTCGAGCCTTATAAGCCTGCCTGCGATATCCCGTTAGATAGCTATCGCCGTATTATTTCTTTTTATCGCAATGTTGTATCAACTATTATCTGCCCGCGCAGGGCATGACCTTCCTGACCAGTTTCCCAATGGTCATACCTTGGATCAAAATAGAGAACACTACGATTATGTAGGTTAGGGAAACCACTGTATCGCGTGCCTCGCTCGGCGGAAGCGATAAAGCGAGGGCCACTGAAATTCCTCCTCGTAGGCCACCCCAGGTCATTACGCTCCAAGCACCTTTAGGAAGCTGAAAGCGTTTACCCAAGACAGCGATAGGAACACCGACCGTCAGCAATCGCGACAGCAACGTTAAAGCCACGACCATCAATCCAGTGGTGATAAGAGCATTTGAAAAATGTATCAGAACTACTTCTAGGCCGATCAGGACAAATAAGACTGCATTAAGGATTTCGTCCATCAATTCCCAAAACATGTCGAGATTTTTCTTGGTCTGTTCAGACATTGCATAAGAGCGGCCCTGATTGCCAATAATTAACCCCATCACCACCATCGCCAAAGGGCCGGAAACGTGCAGATGTGTTGCAAGTGCATAGGCGCCGAGCACAGCGGCCAAGGTGATGAGGACTTCCTCTTGATAGCTGTCAATGCTTTTGAGCATCCGGTAGATGATATATCCGACGACTGCGCCCAGAAGTACGCCGCCACCTGCCTCCTTCAACAATAGCTGCGCGGCTCCCGTAAACGAGGGAGCCTCACCGCTGGCGATCATAGCCAAAATCAGGGAAAACAGGACGACGCTGACGCCGTCGTTAAATAGAGATTCGCCCGAAATTACCAGTTCAACGTTGCCGGGTGCGCCAGCAGACTTCAAAATGCCCATCACAGCGATAGGATCGGTTGGCGAGATCAGAGCACCGAACACCAGGCAGTAGACGAGCGGCATACCGAGATCTGTCAAAGACAATAACGCCCATAGACCGAAACCGATAAATAGCGTCGACAGGGTTGTGCCTATTGCGGCGAGGGACGCTACCTGCCATCTGTAGATTCGTAACTGCGACAGGTCGACGTGCAAGGCCCCAGCGAATAGCAGTAACGACAACATGCCTTGCATAAGCAATTCGGAGAAATCTATGGATTCCACCAGCGATTGCTCAAGCGTGTGCAACGCATGGAAGCCAAGGCTATCAGCGGCCATATTCAGTAGCGATATGCCAAGTGCGATACCCATGACGCCAATGGCGGAAGGAAGTCCCACGTAACGTCGGTTAACGTAGGCAAGTAGGGCTGTGACACTTAGAAATATCGCAATAATGTCAAGCATTCAACGGTTAGCTCCGGGGGATGTGCGATAGTTAATGATAAGGATGCGCTTTGCGTCGAGGCCCGCCATTCAGTTTGAAAGCAATAATGCCTGAGAGTGCAAAATTTGCAGGTTGGTCGCGCTGCCCTGACGGTAGCTTGGACACCATCGGCGCATCAGTATCACAACCAAAGATATGGCCCATGCCATTTGTTTGTGGCGGCAGAGGAGGGGGCATGCGCGATACGCTAAGTCATTCGACTGCTAACCACGATGGTTACAGAACTTTCACTCAAATCGACAGCCCACTGTTAAGAGCGGATGGATGCCGTATTTTGCGAAGGCCGCTGCCGCCCACTCGACTCGAATTGCCTTAATCCTATAATCCGATAGAACGTATCTGATAGGCTTTTGGGGCGAGCAGCAAATTTCAACATACGCCTTTTGGCGATTTTTCCTTCCAGCATACCGAGGTTCCATGCAAGCCGAGATGCAGGAGATCAGCGACCATCTCTATCGTTTTTCCCCGTTTGATCAACTGCCCAGGGAGTCGGTAGATGCTATGGCTCTGCGAGTTGATGTGCGTTACTTCAAGGCCGGTAGCGACATCCTGGAAGCAGGTGCCGTTATCCAGGATTTGCACTATGTGCGCAGCGGCGCAGTGGAGATTTATCGACGCAGCGGCGAGCTTTACAACCGGCTTGTCGAAGGCGATATCTTTGGCCAGGCAGGGCTCCTGCGCAGCAACAAAGTTCGTTTTCCTGCGAGAGCACTTGAAGACAGTCTCATTTACTACATCCCCGCCGACGTATTCGCCGATCTGTGCGCACAGCATGACGCCTTTGCGGATTTCGTTGAAGCTGAAGGGCACTCCAGGCTTAAGTCTGCAGTCGAGGCGCAGGGCCGGGCGAGCGAACTGATCCAGCTCAAATGCCGAGCCTTGCTGTCACGCTCGCTGGTCTGGGTGACGTCGGATACCACGGTTGGCGAGGCTGCAAAGCTGATGACCGAACAACGCGTTGCCTGTGTCGTGGTTATGTCGCCAGCGGCACTGCAGGCAGGAGAGATCCGGGGTATCGTGACCGACAGGGATCTTCGTACCCGCGTTGTCGCGGTCGGGAGGAACGCCGGCGAAACGCTCATCAGCGCTATCATGACGACCGATCCAGTGGCCATAAATGCTGACGATTCAGGCTTTGAAGCCATGCTTGTCATGCTACGCCGCAATATCCATCACTTGCCGGTTCTCAACCATGGGCGCCCGATTGGCGTAATCAACCTCTCAGATATTATTCGGTACGAATCCCACAGTAGCTTGTACCTGGTAAACAGAATATCTAACCAGACGTCGGTCGACGGTCTAAAGTCGCTTTTACGAGACCTGCGTGGAACGTACATCCGGATGGTGAAGGATGGCGCGACCGCGCACATGATCGGTAGCGCTATCTCAGGTATCGGCAGAGCTTTCACGCAGCGTCTGCTGGAGCTTGCAGAAGAAAAACTGGGGCCACCTCCAGTACCTTACTGCTTCATGGTTCTAGGCTCCATGGCGCGCGATGAGCAACTGCTGGTAAGCGATCAAGATAACGCCCTAGTGCTGGATGATCGATTCGATCCCGCCTCGCATGATACATATTTCCGTAGCCTTGCATCGTTTGTAAGCGATGGCCTCGCCGCGTGTGGGTACAGCTACTGTAAGGGCGGAGTCATGGCGACCAACGATCAATGGCGCCAGCCTTTGAGGATTTGGCGCAGCTATTTTGATCAGTGGATCGAAAAGCCAAACCCGACAACCTTGCTAAATAGCTGCATCTTTTTCGATCTGGATGGCGTATTCGGCCAGCTCTCGCTAGTGCAAGAACTCCAAGTTCTATGCGCTCGCAAATCCAGTTCCCACCCTGCATTTCTCAGTGCCATGGCGAGGATTGCACTGAACCGGACACCGCCCCTAGGATTTTTTCGTACCTTTGTCGTCGAGACAGATGGACAACAGAAAAGAATCATCAATCTTAAAGGTCGCGGCACCGCACCGCTCACCGACCTTATTCGCATCCATGCTCTTGCTTGCGGCAGTACTGCGCAGAACTCGTTTGACCGTATCGATGCAATAGCTAACGCTAACATCATGCCGCCCGAAGCATTGAAGCACTTGCGCTATGCTCTTGAGCTACTCTCTATGGTGAGGATCCGGCATCAGGTAGAGGCGCTGGAGCTGGGAGAAACGCCCAATAACTATATCGAGCCTGAGCGCTTCTCTAATAGCGAGCGGCACAATCTTAAAGAGGCCTTCAAGGTGTTGAGTAACGGCCAGAATTTCCTGCGGTTCCGCTACCCGCCAAAGAGTCGTGTCTCAAAATGAATGATGCCAAGGCAGAGCCAGATCACCCGGGAAACTGGCCAGAAGTGTTCCGCGAGTTGGCGGAGAAGTCGGCTAATTCTTACTTGCGAAAGTTTTATCAGGCTGATGTCGTCTCACCACACACCCCGATAGAAAACGTCCAATTTCTTGCTATGGACATAGAGACAACTGGGCTCAATGCACAGACTCATAGTATTGTTAGCATTGGTTTGGTGCCGTTCACCTTAGAGCGCATCTATTGCAGCAAGGCGGCGTATTGGGTGCTAAACCCATCATCAGAACTGAATGAAAAGTCGGTGACCTTTCACCACATTACCCATGCTGAGATTTTGAATGCTCCCTCGCTCCCGGAAGTGCTGGAGCCACTTCTTGACGCCATGGCAGGCAAAGTGGTCGTCGTCCACTACCGCAATATTGAGCGTGAGTTCCTAGATGCAGCACTGCGGAGGCACCTCGGAGAAGGCCTGAGGTTTCCGGTCGTAGACACGATGCAATTGGAAGCGAGGATGCATCGGCAAAAGCAAGGGTGGATTGCCAGGCTAATGCGCCGCCCGCAGACATCCATACGATTGGCCGACAGTCGCACGCGCTATAACCTTCCAGCCTATCAAGGGCATCATGCGTTAACCGATGCCCTCGCTACCGCTGAGCTGCTACAAGCGCAGATAGCTACCCATTATTCATCAGCCTCACCTATTGGTGCGCTATGGGACTGACGGCCCAACACAAAGCGGGGGCGCCCGAAATGCTATGGCGGGAGGCTTCTCAAACGCCTCGAAAGTCTGTCAGGCGATATGCATGATTCTATACGTCTGAGCATGCGTTTATATCGAGTGCTCTGAAGTCCTCACAGCCACATCTTTGCTACGACCCACAGGCACCTCCGCCCCTGGAATCGATGCAACGTAAACGGTTCGTGATGGGAACGCAAAGCAGACACCTATCTCGTTAAATGCGTCCATTATTGCTAAATTTATGTCCTGCTGAATATCCATATAGATGTTGTAACTTGGGTCTAGCACGATGTATACGACCTCAAATTCTAAGGCGCTCTCCCCAAAATTCCGAAAATGGCATCGGTCAAATCTGGCTCTTTCTTGCTGACTGATAATATGCTCGATTCGTTGTGTTACTTCCCTGGCCTGCAGCGCGGAGCAAGTATAAGTAAGCCCTATCTCAAAGACTATTCTACGCTCCAGAAGCCGTTTGTAATTCTGTATTGTACTCCCGATCATTTCCGCGTTCGCCATAACGATTTGTTCACCGCCTAGGCTACGAATCCGCGTTGTCTTCAATCCAACATGCTCGACAGTACCAGATAATGAGCCCACAACGATGAAGTCGCCTACCTCAAATGGTTTATCTACCGCAATTGACAACGAAGCGAAGACATCACCTAGAATATTCTGCATAGCCAAGGCTATAGCGATACCGCCTACGCCCAGACTAGCAACAAAAGCTGTGATATTTACGCCGACATTCGAAAGCATCGACAGAACTACAACGACCCACAGGAATACCTTCGCCCCCCACAGACTTAGGGTCGCCAAGGCGCTGCCCTGGAACGTTTCAGAGGCGCTGTGCCGTCTAAAATATTGAGCGAGCGCCAAAGCACAGGCGCGGTTCGCCCACAAGCCGATCTGCAAAGCAGCGACTACGAACCAAAGGCTGCTGACTCTTCCTAACCAGCGCTCGGGTAGGTCAAGTACGCCTACACCAACGAGTATCGATGCCAGCAGTAAGAGTGTATTACTTGTACCTGAAAGCACTACGACCGCGATATTACTAACGGTGGCATTCGGTAGAGCTGATATTTTTCGAAGCTTCCTAAGGAAAAAACCAATCACAGTTCTTGCCAAGACGAAACTAATTGTCGCTAACAAAATAGCGAAAACCCAATTGGCTAACGAGATTCCCAGAAAATCGTAAGTCATAAAAAAATTTAATGTTTCTTGAAACATTCTGACCTCCTTTTTTCAAGGTTTAACCCGCCAACGCGTGCTTGGCGGGTTATGGAAAGATTACGGGATACTTGCTGCCCTCAATAGTTAACTAGCGGGGCTCAGACATCAGTCCCTTCACAAGAGACACGCAGCCCAGAGCCAGCACAAGAGCGAAAGGCAGACCCGTAGATACCGCCATAGCTTGTAGTGCTACGAGACCTCCGCCCAACAACAGTGCAATGGCAATCACTCCTTCTATGACGGCCCAAAATACACGCTGTGGAACAGGCGCATCGACCTTACCCCCTGCGGTAATCGTATCGATGACTAAGGAGCCGGAGTCTGAGGAAGTGATAAAAAAGACGATGACCAGAACAATGCCCAAGAACGAAGATATTTCTTTTAGTGGCAGTTCTCCCAGCATGGCGAACAGTTTCAACTCCAGGACAGCATCCTTAACGCCAACCAAGTTTTGCACAGTAGCTTGGTCGATGGCAGTGCCACCAAACGTCGTCATCCATAATACGGACACCACGGTAGGAACTAACAAAACAGAGATTAAGAACTCCCTGACCGTTCGTCCACGGCTGACCCGCGCAATAAACATCCCCACAAATGGAGACCAACTGATCCACCATGCCCAATAAAATGCAGTCCAGCCCTGAGTGAATTCCGTGTCAGTGCGTCCGAAAGGATTGGAAAGCGCCGGTAAATATTCAGCGTAGGTCACCAGATTTTTAAAGAATCCAGTGAAGATTGCCAAGGTGGGCCCAACAACAATGATGAACACCAGCAGCAGCAGCGCTAGGCCCATATTGATCTGTGACAGCATCTTGACGCCCTTATCTAAGCCAGCAAGAACTGACCAAAGGGCAATCATGGTGATACCAACGATCAGCACTACTTTGCTTAGATTTGTCGACTCAATACCGAAGAGATATTCAATCCCTGCTGCTGCCTGCTCAGCTCCTATCCCCAGCGATGTCGCCAGTCCGAACAATGTGGCGAATACCGCCAGGATATCTATCAAGTGCCCTGGCCAACCCCAGACGCGCTCGCCTAGCAATGGATAGAAGATCGACCGTATAGAGAGCGGTAAGCCCTTGTTGTAAGAAAACAGGGCTAGGGACAGAGCGACAATCGCGTAAATCGCCCAAGGGTGGAGTCCCCAGTGAAAGATAGTGGCGGCCATTGCCAAGTCGGCTGATGCCTTGGCGTCACCCGCTGCACCTCCTAACGGTGCCCAGTCGGTGCGGGCACCACTTGCATCGACGGTCACACCTCCCATGGACGCTTGATAATGAGACATGGGTTCGGCTACGCCATAGAACATTAGGCCAATGCCCATTCCTGCAGCGAAAAGCATCGAGAACCAGCCCACGTAGCTATGGTCTGGTTTGGCATCCCTACCGCCCAATCGAACCTTCCCCAGCGGCGAGAAAATTAGCCCGATGCAAAGCAAGACAAATATGTTTGCAATGCTCATGAACAGCCAGGCGAGATTGCCCGTCAGCCAGTTTCGGATGGTACTGAACAGCGGTTCTACTTCATTCTGGAGTGCCAGCGTCATAATGACGAACAACAAGATAGTGGCAGCAGAGATGACGAACACTTTGCCATGGATATCAAGGGAAAATGAAAACTCACCTTTGATATTGTCCTGTCCGATCACGTAGTCGGTATCAATCAGATTGGCGGCCCCGCTAGGAGCAGGAATGCCATCCTCACTGCTTGTATGAGGTTTTTCTGGTAGATCATCCCCAGGTGTTCGGCCCATGAGAGCCTCCTTGATGGTGGCACGTTATGACGTGCTGTGGTCGTAAGCCCCGCTGTTCCTATGTAAAAACGAGATGTTTGCATCCCTATCCTAACAAGCTTTTTAACTATCTGGCGAAAGCTGGTCTCACTTTGGGTTGCGGTAGGGCGTGTGTCAGCTGTATGCCGGACGCGAGAACGTGTCGTTTAGAGGATTGGCGCCAACGAGATGACTGAATGGCTTGGTAGACGTCTCCTCTGTATTACACCCCTTGAATTCAAAAAATCGCGATGGAGTTCTTATATTTGAAAACAAAAAAGCATAGATCTACCTGGCCATTTTTCCGGAGGTTGGCTGGTTAGAGAAATCAGATCGATTGATTCTACCTCTCCCTTTGCCTCTTCTTTGTCTCTGCTTACAAATTTTGAAAGTCTGACCAACTCAGGAAAGGTATTAGACCGCCCGCCTGCCCGTAAGTCATGAAAACCCTCGCTTCTTCGCGACGAAGGTCGCGGCTAGCTTTTGCGTTTTCTTTCAAAGGTCTTTGAATGCCCTCGAAAAATTGGGAAACCTATGAGTAGGAGGCGAATACGAGGACGATTTCAAGCAGCCTGGATAGGCTCAAAAACTCGTGAGATGGAGCATTCGAAGCGCCTAGACGTCAATCCCTCGGTGTTCCTCATCGGAAACTGGCGACGGACACTTGTTGTGGTGGCCCATACCCGCTAATAGTTATGGCGTGATTCCAGAGGGCATGAAAATGAATACGAGATTCGTTGTAATTCCTGCGATCCCTATCGAAACGGGATCTGTGCGCAACGGAACACGCTTCTACTGCGGAACGGCGCCTATAGGTTTCAACATCTACGATAATGACGAGAAGTCGCGTTCCAAGGCTGTGTACCAGACGCGGTCAGAAGCTGAAGACGAATGCCAACGTCTCAACCTAGAGCTGGTAAACAGCGTCCTTGCTCTGCAACAATCCAAGCCAGTTCAACGAAATTAATACAAGCTTTCGAATGGAGTCCAAAGAACTCGATCTGGGGGCCCTTAGAGTGCCGCAGATGGGTGCCGCGCCATAGAATCCAGCTCGATAGACCTTATCGTGTCATCGTTCTAGCCAGAGAGTTCAGTTGATCCTTCTCATGCTGCAGCGCTAACGTGGTCTCCGTACGAGTGATCAGAAGATCCACGTGCCTGCTGCATGCACCTTTAAAAATCGCTGGGTTTATTTCAGCGAGACTGATGAGGGCTTTCAACAGGCGCACGTTAACTTCCAGCAAAGCTGCACCGTCCCTGCTGATCGGGGCAAAAAAATCATCGAACAGATCATCAACCGTCAATCCTCGGAGAAAGACCTGTTTACAGCCTTGATCCGTTTGCGAGCTAAGGACGTGAGGCTTGCTCCAGCAAGTTAAAGTCCTCACTCCCCGGCCAATGACATCGATGGCTGTCCCAGGATCATTCACCGCAGGCGACAAGGCGCGAGAAGCGATTTCCGAGAGCACGCAAAGTCCGAAGCGTGGATCATTTTCAAAGGTTCGACGTACGCCGATAGTCAGAGTCGATAGAACCTTCTCTATTGCAGCATCGCCCTCACCGGCCATCGTGTTGGCCAAGTTCACAATTTGGAGGAGTGGCATTCCCTCGTGCACAAATGTCCCTGGAAGCACCTCCAGATAAATCTGTATTTGATCTTCCTGCGTGATAGCTCCAAGTGCGCTCACATCAATATGTTGCACATAGCCTGTTAGCTCACTTTTGACTGTGATTGCGCCAGGAGGTAGCGAAAGGTCGGTCGGGTAAGCTGAACCGCCTAAGTAGGGCCACTGAACTCGTTGAGTGATTGCCTCTATCGCAGCCTTCTCGACGCGGTCGATGGTTTCCCCAACCCTTCCGAGCTTTGACAGGTGATCAATCCAGCGCAGGAGGGTGTAAACGATCAGGATGACCACAATTATCGTTACTGCGAAAAGCAACACTCGACCTTGCGTGCCATAAGCACCCGTGCTCAACGCGATGATCCCCACTAGGCTAAACAGGAATGAGCCTATAAACGTGGCAAGGGCATTTTGGGTCGTGGTGTCTTCCATTACCAAGGTGGTGGCGCGCGGTGTCACTCCGCTGCTCGCGGCCCCATAAGCGGTGACCATCGTGCTCAACGAGAAGGTTGTGACGGCCAGCATGCTGGAGGCAATGATCCCCAGAATTTTGTCTACTGCATCTGCGCCGATGCGCGCAGGCAATGACTCCGGAATGAAGTCTTTGAATACAACAGCGAGCAGTGCCGTAGCTACCCCTAGAAGGGAGAATAGAGAGGCTCTGAACCAGAGCCGTTTGGTGAGTTGATTCGTTACCCAACGCCAACGAGCAATCATGTGCAATCCTTCAGTGACTACGTCAGTTGAGCCGCGAACAGGGCTGCAATTTGAAACGGATTTTACATCCTTGCTAGAGATGAAGCATCTCACAGGTAACCGCAGAAACTGGCGAAGGCTAGCACGCCCAACACCACGCTGAAATGTTGCGAGCACGTAGCCCGAACTCACAGTGGCCATACATGCTTCCAGAGGACACGCTGGAGCAGCCATCCTGGTAGAATACGTAGAGCTGATTACCGCCCCCTTCGAGATGTTCTATGAACTCTGAATTAACTGAAGAAGAAATGCGTCGTGCTCTATTCGGTACGCCTCAGCCCGAGGAGCAGATGTCTGCTCCTGTAGTAGAGGAGCCAGTGGAAGAAGTTGTGCTCGCGAAATCGGTGGTCGCTCCAGCAGCCAAGAAGAAAACGGCAAAAGCATTCACGCCCAGGCTGAGGGTCACGTTACGCGTTGGAAACGAGTTTGAGGGGGAAATGGTCGAGTTGATTCACGAGGCTGATACGTTGAGCTCGTTGCTTGCCGAGCAGGAGGCTGTGAAGGCTGCCCGGAAGAAGTACAAGTACGTGGCAGTGTTATCGGTTAAATCGATGTAGAAAATGTAGCTGGGCTCATGAGTTATCACGTCGTTTGCTTAGGAAGATAGTTTATATCTCACGAGCAAGCACCCTCTTCATTCTGTTCTCTATCTGAATCAACTCGGCGGCGTTGTCGACGAACAGCCCGTCACTTGTGGGTAAGTCTGGCAAACAAGCATAATTTTATTTTTGGGCTCAAAGCCTTGATCAATCATGCAGCGTTGCACTTCTGCAGTGCGCCCGATGCTGGCGACGTCCAGATTCGACCCAAGTGGTTTCGCATAGCCGCACGCATACATAACTGGCAGGGCTTCACTATCATTGGCTACCTTGAATTCGAAATGGAGTGATGCTCCCGCTTTACGCCATGAGACCTGCATACGTTCATCCCGACCAGAATTAGGCTTGATTGGGTGAAATGCTTCATCTTCTACAAACGGCAACGCTTCGAGCTGCGACAAACTGAGCGGATGGCCCTGCCTTTCTTCGACGCAGGCTGGCATATTCTCCATTAGTTCACAGTATTCAAAGCCGTCTTTACGGGTAAACCGAGGCGCTGCATACACTGAAAGTGAATTATCTCTTCGTTTATTGGGAAATGGTTTTGTGGCCCTGCCACAGGGTCGCCACATTCTGCCATTGCGGCTCTAACACCATCTACAGAGGTCGAAGTACGTTGCCATCGGGTGAACTCCGGCGATGGGGGGCAGCCGGTGAGTAAAAGTACCGATGAGATCAGGACTGGGATGGTAATAATCTGAGATTTTCTGAACATATTTTGTCCTTAATTTATGTCAGACCACCCAAATGGTGTCAAAATCTTAGGGGCATCGCCCACTCTTAACTCTCCAAGGTGCGATATCTCTTCATACGGTACATTTCACTATCCGAGTGAGAGAGCAGTGTATCGGCATCCTTTCCGTGCTCGGGATAATATGCAACGCCGATACTGCACAATGGCATCTTGAGTGTGCCGAATTCAGGAGCCAGTGGCTCAGACATGACTTTGTGAATCTGATCCAGCTTTTTGGAAACCGCTTCCCTCGACTGTACTTCTGTCAGCAGCACCGTGAATTCATCGCCGCCAATCCGAGCCACGGTGTCTGTCTCACGCACACAGCTTTTGAGGCGTTGGGCAATAATGCACAGAACACGATCTCCCGCTGCGTGACCATGGACATCATTGATACTCTTGAAGTCATTTATATCCAAAAATAGCAAAGCTAGCTCATTACCGTGGCGCTGCGCAGTCTGCAGTGCCGATATCAGTCGATCACTAAAGAGCGAACGATTGGTTAATTTTGTCAGCGGATCATGATGAGCAAGGAAGCGTAATTCCTCCTCGGCTTTAGCTAAAGCTGTAACATTTCTAGCGACCCCAATCCTAGCACCAACCTCCTCCGACCAGAATGCAGCCCACAGGATGTAAACGACTGCCCCATCCTTGCGGATGTAACGGTTCCGGAAATCGAAATGAGGTTGACCATTCATCACCCGGGTAATCGAACCTCGCGTCGCATCCAAATCTTCAGGATGCATATAGCTGGTGATATTGGTGCCGATCAGTTCATCAGGGCGGTAGCCCAACAGGGCCTTACAGGCATCACTCACAAAAACAATGTGGTCGTTTTCATCAACCACAAATACAGTATCCAGCATTAGGTGGATCAGTTTGGGGTAGAGAGCTAGTAGATCGATGGCCATAAGTCATGTGGGATCTGAGTCGTAGAGCGCGATCATATCCCGATTTATAGGGTGGATTGCGAGGAATCTTGTAGGCATAAGGTAGCTCAGGGCATGAGCACAGTGCGCACTGCAGGCATGCGATTTAATTAGTCTGTAACGTGCTTTTTGCCGAGTAACACTGCTGAGTTACAAGGGAAAAGCGACGTTACGGGCGGCCTGCGCAAATCCTTAAAGCAAGCGGAGCGCGCCGGCCCGCGATGGGCCAAAGGCTTGAGGATGGACGCCCGCAGGGCCAAAACCTGGCGCAGCTGGGTTTGGTTCACGACAGCCATACCCCGAAGGGGACAAGCCCAAAGTGAATTTATTAAATCGCCGTTGTCGGTAGTCCGGCTACGTATGCCAAGGACATGTTTGCTGCGTGGTGCCCCATTCTCTCGCTCGTTAGGCGCATCAAGTCTGCATATCTATCCGTGGTTTTGCGGACGCCATGGGGAGTGAGCATACTCAAATCGATAGGCATCGGTGTTTCGGGTATTTTGCATGCTCAAGCCTTCTACCAGCCGGTGGTCAGAGCACTGGGAATGACTTTAATGATGAGCATTGAAGCTGAACCCTCGCGCTCGAATCCTCGAAGGGTGGGATTCGGCTCTGGAGGAAAGCATTCGTTCGGCTGCATCACGTGTCCGCCCCCAGCCAAGGAGCGCACATCGCCTTGATCGCGACTAGCCTTGAGGCGGTCGATGCTTTCTATGTGGCTGGCATAGCTGCTGCCCATTTTCTCGATCAACCTGACAAGCGTGGTGCGGTCACCCGTTAAGACAACACCATGCTGTTGTGGGGAATTGGAAAAGTTTAAGTCACCCTAAAAAATGCGACCTTCTGAGTAAGGCGATCAGCAAGCTGCGCTAATTCCTGACTGGCCGTCTCAACTTCGCGAGAGCCAGTTGCCGATTGCACCGTTGAGCTATGGATGCGCGTGATATTTTGCGCAACGTCTTCGGCCACGGCGCTTTGCTGGACAGATGCGCTGGCGATTTGTGCATTCATGCTATTGATGGCCCCGACTTTCTGGCTAATTTTAGCTAGTGCCGTCTGGGCGTTGCGAGTTTTCGAAACGATGTGGTTTACCAGCTCGCAACTATTACGCATGGTTTGCGCAGCTGTTTCAGTACCGCTCTGCAGGGTGCCTATCATGTCTCGAATTTTCCGCGTTGTTGGCGCTGATTGAAAACTGACCCATCCTGCCGATTGAAAATTGACCCAGGACGGATTGCTGATTTCTGTCCCAGCAATTGTGGATAAGCTTAGCCGCCGTGTTCAGATTCAAGACGCCTCAAGCCCTACCGCATGTATGTATGCATGCAGCAGGGCATTTATGGTGCGGGTCAAAATGGCTCACCGTCCTCGACATCATCTCCGTCCTTGCGCTTTCGTTCCCGTGACTTGATCTTTGTCTGGGCCGCCGAGGTGCTGTGTTGCAGGCGGTAAGACTCGTTGCCTGTTTTAACGATATGGCAGTGGTGTGTCAGCCGATCCAGCAGAGCCGTAGTCATTTTGGCGTCGCCAAACACACTCGACCATTCCGAGAAGCTCAGGTTGGTGGTGATAACCACGCTGGTGTGTTCGTACAGTTTGGACAGCAGGTGAAATAACAGGGCACCGCCGCTTTGACTGAAGGCAAATACCCCAGCTCGTCCAGTATTACCAGGTCTTTGCGAAGCAGTGCCTGGGCGATTCGCCCTGCCTTGCCATCGTACTTCTCACGCTCCAGCAGATTCACCAGAACCACCGTAGAAAAGAAGCGCACGCGTTTGTTGTGGGCCGTGATTCCGGATACCGCCAAGGCACTGGCCAGGTGTGTTTTCCCGGTTCCAGGGCCGCCGATGAACACGACTGTCTTTATAAAGACTCCTGGTACTACACAACATTAAGCCGCCGCTCCGACTTTTAACCTAATGGGCAAAGACGGGTCGAATAGGGAGGTCTTTGGACGTAACTATGCTATCTGGAGTTAACATCTATGATCGGTATCGTTACTCCTGCCGATAACGAAGAAAACCATATCACCGTCTGTCTTTCATCTGTTTTGTTCGCTGCTGAGCATCCTGTTCTGGCAAACCAGCCAGTCGCGATAATCGTCGTCCTAGATCATTGCTCCATCAGACCTATCAGATTGTTTCAGCTCTCGGTGTCAACAGCCTTGAGGTCGCTTTTCACAGCGTGGGCAAGACGAGAGCTAACGGTGCAGTGAAGTTGTCTAATGAAGCCGAACGCCCATTTAGGCGAGAGTGCTCGCCAGATCGAGGTGTCAGATGACCAAACAACGCCGTACCTTTTCCGCCGAATTCAAAAGCAAGGTTGCCGACCTCGTGCTCATGCAAAACTACAGCTACTTCGAAGCGAGTCGCTCACTTGGTATCGGCTAGTCGACGCTGCGTCGCTGGGTGGATCATGTTCAGCAGGAGCGCGAAGGCGTTACCCCATAGAGCAAAGCGCTGACACCGGAACGACAAAAGATCCAGCAGCTGAGCGCCCGAATCGCCCGCGTTGAACGGGAGAGGTCGATATTAAAAAGGATGCCGCGCTCTTGATGTCGGAAGATCACGAGCGTACGCGCTGATCAATCAGCTGAGCGTCCGTGAGCCGGTTGAATGGCTATGCAGGGTGTTTGAAATCAACCGCTCAGGTTACTCCGACCATAGTCTCAGACGTCGGACTTCTGATGTTGAACGGCTTCGGTTATCCGCTGTGGCATCCCCCGACTGGTCGAAGAGCTACTTCAAAAGATTATGGTTAACTTCGTATATCGAACAAACGAGCAGTAGATGTAATGCTACGCGGCGCGCATGCCTCCGGGTTCACGCCCCGCGCAACCAAACCTAGTGCCAGTTGTGTGGCAGCAATTGATCGATTTCAGTAGGCCGCAGCGTCGGCAGCCGTGTCAGCACATCTATGAAATAGGCATACGGATCATGCCCATTCATGCGTGTTTAGATATCCAGGCAAATTTTTCCGAAATGCTGGTTGGTTTCCTGATACTTGAACGCTTCGACAATCTCGCTCAAAGGGAAATGACGATCAATAATCGGGCGCATGCCATTAGTATTGATGGCTCGGATCATGTCTTGCTGCTGGCTGCGGCTACCCACCAATACACCCTGCAGACGCACTTGCTTGATCAGTGCCGGTACAAAATTCATTGCACCGCTTACGCCACTCAATATCCCGATGACGGAAATGTGACCAGCAACCCGAATTGCAATCATCGATTGCTCTAGCGTCGCAGGGCCGCCGACTTCGATGATGTGGTCAACACCACGGCCACCTGTTAGAGCGCGTGCAGTTTCGCCCCAGTTAAGGTCTTTGCGGTAATTGATTACATGATCAGCACCTAGCGCTTTCAGACGTTCAAGTTTTTCGTCGCTTGAAGAGGTGCCAATGACGGTAGCACCGGCCATTTTAGCGAACTGCAGGGCGAAAATTGAAACGCCACCAGTGCCTTGAACTAACACGGTGTCGCCCGGCTTGAGGGAGTCATCAGCCATCAGGGCGCGCCATGCAGTAACGCCGGCGGTGGTAAGCGTTGACGCTTCAGCATGGCTGTAGCCAATAGGCGCGAGGGTGAACGATGTGGCTTTGGCCGTCACTTGCTCACGAGCGTAGCCGTCAATGCCATCACCTGGCACGCTGACAAAGCCTTCAACCAGGGGCGCACCGTTGATCCACTCTGGGAAGAAGGTGCTGACGACCGAATCACCCACCTTGAATTCAGTGACATCTGGGCCGATAGCAATGACTTCACCCGCACCATCGGCCATGGGGATTCGTTTTTCGCTAGGGCCCCACATGCCGCTGACCACCGCGAAGTCGTGGTAATTAAGCGAGTTGGCGTGAAGGCGTACGGTGATTTCACCACACGCTGCGGCTCGGACTTCGCTGCTGCCAACCACAACATTTTCATAGCCGCCACCGGGTTCGACGAAGATAGTTTTGCTGCTCATAGGGGGTTCCTTATGTTTTCTAATTACGCGAAATAACGAAATGAAAATTTAAAAAATTACAATTCGATGACCAGCCTAGCCGCAAAGTCATCAATCGCCTGCTCATTTCGCCGGTAGTAAGTCCACTTTCCGATGCGGGTGGTTAGCACGAAGCCTGCACGTTGCAAGATAGCTAAATGTGCAGACGTGGTAGAAGGTGAAAGCCCGGCCTTGTGCTGCAAATGGGTTACGCACACTCCTGTCGCAGGATCGCCGTGATCCTGAGGTGGGAAATTACTGAGTGGGTCTTTGAGCCACTCCATCATTTGCATGCGAGTGTCATTGCCCAAGGCTTTAAGCTGTTCGAGTATCATGGTTGGGGATGTTACGCTTTTTTACGAAATGTTCAATAAGTAATCTATTACCCCTTCGCAAGGGTTTGAAAGCAAAGAGGCTATGCGTCGACACACGAAGCCGCGCCGCCATATCAGCGACAGGCAGCTTCTTTTCGGTCACTTGATTGACCGCTTGGATTTTGAATTCTTCGGGGTAACGAGGGTACTCATGGCACCTCCTTATTGGCCACAGGTTAAGGCAAAGAGGTGTCTGCGAAACCCGGGGCGATTCAGAGTGAGTTTTCCTTGAGTTACTGAATTGAGACCCTCATCCGTCAACCAGTAGCCTCGCAACGGAAGCCCTGAAGCTTGCGGGGTTGGGCTCAACCCATTGGTTACAGCGCAAACCTGAACAATACCGAATCGAAAATTCGTTTTGTGTCGATCGATACAAAACATGTGTTATGGTCGGTAACAAACCCGCAGAGCGTATTCAGTCAATGGCCCGCCCTCGTACATTCGATGAATCAATGGTTCTAACCGCCGCAGTCGAGGCATTCTGGACGCATGGATATGAGGGGACTTCTACCCGCGATCTCGTCAAGGCCACAGGCCTAAACCAGCCAAGCCTGTACAACGCCTTTGGCGATAAACGCAGTCTTTATCGTCGTTCCCTTGATCACTATCTGAAATGCAGCGTGCGTGAGCGAATTCAGCGTCTTGAAGGCTTGCCTCATTCTGGAATGGCCATCACCAGGTTTTTTGCAGAACTGGTAGATCGGACGCTGAACGATCCCCTTCATCGCGGATGCCTGCTGGTGAATTCGGCCATCGAGGCGAGAGCAGATGACGCAGACTTGCGTCAGGCAGTGGTAGATGAGCTCCAGACAATTCGAAGTTTTTTTGAAGGCCGGCTGGTTGCCTTCACCACGCAACGCGACGTTGCTGGGGAAGTCGATGCAACGGCGGGCGCCAATCACCTCCTTAGCGTATTGCTAGGCGTTCGAGTGTTGGCGCGAATTAATCCTGATCCTGCGTGTGTCACAGACGCTATTGGTATTGCACTCAAAAGTCTTGGGCTTCCGCCCCTGGCACTTTGCGACATTCACTGACCGCCACTACACGGAGTCAACATGATCAAGTTCTACTATCACCCGTCACCCAACCCCGCAAAAGTTGCGCTTTTCCTCGAGGAAGCAGGTCTTGCGTACGAACTCATCCCTGTCGATACCCGCAAGGGAGAGCAGCACGATCCGGCGTTTCTCAAGATCAACCCAAACGCCAAGACACCGGCTTTGGTTGACGGCGACACCGTAGTGTTCGACAGCAACGCCATACTGCTTTACCTGGCGGAAAAGAGCGGAAAATTCCTACCCGCTGACAATCTGAAAGCCCGTGGAGAAATGTATTCCTGGCTCATGCTCGTCGCGACTGGCATCGGCCCGTACTCTGGTCAGGCAGTGCATTTCAAACACTTCGCTCCCGACCCCAAAGATTACGCCGTTACCCGTTACACCTTTGAAGCCTGGCGTCACTGGACGATCATCAACGACCGCCTGGCAAACATGCCTCACATGTTAGGAAATGAGTACACGCTGGTGGATATGGCGGTGTGGGGCTGGGCGCGAGCAATACCTTTCATCCTGGGTGACGAAGCTTGGGGGAAACTTCCAAACGTCAAACGGCTCCTTGATGAAATCAATGCGCGACCGGCAGCCCAGCGAGCTGAAGCACTGAAGACCCAACACAGTTACAAGACCGAAATGGATGCTGACGCCCGTAAAGCGATGTTCCCTCAGATTATTCAGTAGAGGTGCAAGATCATGATCGACCTGCATTACTGGACTACCCCTAACGGGCACAAAATTTCCATATTCCTTGAAGAGTCGGGCCTGCCTTATCGGATCGTGCCGGTGAACATTGGGAAAGGGGAGCAATTCACGCCTTCATTTTTAAAAATTGCTCCCAATAATCGTATTCCAGCCATTGTCGATCATGAGCCACTGGACGGTGGTCAGCCGTTGTCAGTCTTCGAGTCGGGCGCCATTTTGTTGTACCTGGCAGATAAAACTCATCAGTTCATTCCTGGTGATCTACGAGGGCGCAACGAAACCCTGCAGTGGTTGTTCTGGCAAATGGGTGGGTTGGGGCCGATGGCGGGGCAGAACCATCACTTCGTACAATACGCTCCGGAGCCAATCCCTTATGCGCAGGAGCGCTACATTAATGAGACGGCTCGGCTGTATGGCGTGTTGAACAAGCACTTGGCTGATGGTCGCGGCTACATTGCGGGTGATTACAGTATTGCCGACATGGCCTGTTACCCGTGGATTGTGCCCCACGTCCGGCAGCAGCAAGAGCTTGCCGACTTCCCTCATTTGGCTCGCTGGTTTGAGCGAGTAGGTGATCGACCAGCCACGAAGCGGGCTTATGCTCTTGCAGAGCAAATCAACACCGCACCGGTAGTCGACGAGAAAACCCGAAAGCTGCTGTTCAATCAGGATGCGAGCACCGTCCGATAAACAGATGCACCGCATGCTGTAATGGCGTGCGGCCCGTCCCATCATGTTTCTTCAGGCTCCTGGGTAAGCGCCGTTATATTAGAGAGCTAGAGTCCAGTTTTGAGCAGATTCGTCGTATTTGCATAAATGGTTTCGCTGGTGATCAATTGCCCACTTAGAACCAGAGGTAGGCGTCAAGCTGCGATTGACCATGCCCATACGCTCTGCTCATGCTGACCCTACTTCAGGATCCAACAATGATATGCATGCCGGGCGGTGTCGAATACTCGCACGCCGAAGGCCCATTGCGCCGCTGACCGCTGAAGGGGTCTGTATATAGAAATTATTATTAGCGCAATAACTCTTAGTCAAAGGGTTTGCTTCGGGTGGCGGCTTAGGTCGTATAATTGCTTCCAGCCTAGGGGCGCTTTATTGCTGCCCATAAAATTGAGTGCTTCCTGCGCGGAACTGGATGTGAAGTGTTTAGTTTTCCCTTTCTAAATCATTCGTGCCTGACGAGGCAAATGTCGATAACATATATCTTGATGGAGATGTGCGTCTTGTGTTGTTGGAGATGTTCGTTAGATATCTTTTAGACTTCGACTCGATTTCTACCATTGTGTTTGGCCTTGTAAAGCATCTCGTCCGCGATTTTCAGCACCCCGTTGATATCTCCGGTGTCACGGTTCCAGCATGCAACACCTAGAGAGATAGTGATGTGGCCTACTATTTCGAATTTCATTAGCTCGACTTCTTTTCGGAGGCGTTTAGCAAACTCTTCAGCAGGTTTTGAACTTAGACTGGGTAACAATATTAAAAACTCCTCACCGCCCACTCGACAGACTATGTCATCATCACGCGAAAGCATTTTTAGTTTGTCTGCTAGATTGGATAGGACTTTGTCGCCGGCGTCATGGCCGTAAGTGTCATTGACGGATTTGAAGTGATCGATATCCAAAGACACTATGGCGAAATTTTCGTTTTCTGATTGCATGATGTCTAAGGCCATGTCTAGTCCGCGTCGATTATGAAGACCAGTTAATGGATCACTTTTGACATCCAAAAGCAGTTTGTTTATCTTGTAATGAACTCTCTTAAAACTGGACAGCAGTGCTCGTTTTATTTCATTGGATTCAAAATACCAAGAGCGAATTTTCTGTATGCGATCTGCGGTAGTGGGTCGATCCATGTGCTGAGCACTGTCGGCAAGTTCCCGTAATGGTAATGTTATTTTTTTAGTGAACCACCATATTAATAATAGGATTAAAAATGTTAAAGGTAACGTGTTAAGTAGAACGTTGATCATTAACCCATTGAGTGGCGCTAGAGTGGCTTGAGTCGGTCTCTGTGTGACGACTCCCCAGCCCGTACTCGATACTATGGCGTACCCGGCCAACATATCTATACCTGTGCTATTTATAAGCCGCATACGCCCGCTCTCACCGCGAGTTATCGCATCGATGGCTAGATTGTTAATAACATTTTTCCCCACTCTCTCAGGGTCTGGGTGATATAACAGATGTCTGTTGTGGTCGACTACATATAGGTAAGAGCCGTCGCGATAATAGTGTTCGCCAAGTAAATTGTTTAGGATGTTTTTTTGCTTGAGGTAGATGGTTCCGCCAATATAGCCAAGATATTGCCCTTTGTTGTCAATAACAGGGTTGGAAATAAAAATTAATAGGTTGCCTGCTGCCGAAATATAGGGTGAACTAATCAGCGGACGTCTTTTTTGTATGGACTCTCTAGCTCCTGGGGACTCAATGATTTTTCCAAAAATATTAAGGGTTTCTGGGGAGGTGGCCAATACCTTTCCATTCATATCAACAAATACGACGGAGTTGAAACTATCCGTCTGCAAACGCAGGCGATTAGCTTCCATTATCAATGCAGTTGGATTTGTGAAGTTTTTTGCAAGATCTATAGCGCTATAAGCCAGTTGCTGTTGCGCAGATTTTAAGAAGTCATCGATGCTGTCGGCTAATTTTTTGGAGTAGACCCGATTGCTTTCAAGAGTGTTGTCAATTAGCAGTTGATGCTGGACGCCATAGCTAGCATAAAACGTATTGGATTGGAAAGTCATCGCGCTGAGAAGGGCAAGAAGCAATATCAGGCGGCGTAAATTTATACGAAAAAAAGGTGCGGCGCTAAATATTGATCTCATTGTGCAAAGTCTACCTTTAGAAGGTGGATGACATATTACACCATATGTCTAGTTCTTTCTGTGTTTTTGTTTGCGGGGGGGCTGCCTTCACTCTGACGATATTGGGCTGAATATGCGTGACCTATGGGGGAAAGTCATAACCACAGCCTGACGCCAACACACCTGAAGCGAGCGCATACATTACTCCTGGCAAACCCATGTTAAGGCCATTCCCAAAAAAGTGACTGGAGCAAGTAATAGCAAAGATGGAAGACACCTTGCGAAATTCCCGATGTTTTCCGCAAGTGGATTCACAGTGGTCTTACCGAGTAGTGAATAGACGCCGCACGCCACACCGGAGATTGTCATTAGCACTGCGCTACCGAGGGGCGGAAAACTGGTGCTTGGCAGCAGCAAGAAAAGTACGCCGCAAGATGCCGTCACCATGCCAATTAGCACTATCTTACGAAAACGTTCACCTTTCATCCAGGAGACAATGAACATCGTGATTTGCACCGCGCCGAACAAAATCAATGTTCCCATACCTGCGCCCAATTGGACATAGCCAATGGAGAAAAGATAAGCGTATGTAAAGAGTGAGAAGCCTCCCTTCCAGCTTCCCCCGACAGTTACCCTAGGATTGCGTAATCTGATCAATAGCAGCACAAAGAGACCGCCGCTTAGCATTCGGATTACAGTAAATGACTCAGGGGGAAATTGTCCATCCACCAAAGCTTGACGGCAAAAAATTGAATTTGCTGCGACGGCCATCAAGCACAACATCACTTGAAGCACAAAACTTGAGCGGCAGATCCGATCACGAATAGCGTATGGATTTGTATTTATTACAAAAAACCTGATCAATAGAAGCGCAATATCCACGTCTCCGGCGAAATTTGAACTTTTAACTTTGACGGAATAAAATCATCGTCAGGTGTCAGATGTGCATTACTGGGTCGCCAATATATAGATTTTTGACCCAGTTTTTTTCAGTGAATTGCTAGGCTATGGGAAGGTTATTAGCACTTATCCAAGACCAGCCGATCCTCGTCTCGAAACGCGATCAACAGCAAGCTTCCTGCAAAGATGATAAGTGATGGGTAGAACAACGCATTGGATCCCTCAAAAATCCAACCCCATGGATCTATGACTGATTTCATCACGGCCAGAAGGGATGCTCCGTTGAACAGCACTTGTATGGGGTATACCCAACGGCGAGCGAAGCCAACAATGATCAGCAATCCAATGAGTATTTGAACTACTCCACCAAATTGCAGGATACTTTCAGTTCCTAAGCCCAAGTAATATTTGTTAGCCACGGCCATGCTGTGCGCTACATTAAAAACCTTATCCGCCCCCCAAATGACCAATAGCCAGCCAAGTGAAACCCTAAGTAATAGCAATGTCCAACTCTTCATTACAGCACCTCAATGTTCGCATGTGGAATTAGTTACTTTCTTCAACGCCATGATGTCATCATATGGTCGTTAGCTTGTTTATGAAGTTTTGATCAAGTCGATCTTTCCACCATCCAAATAAACGGCCCTCCGCAGTTATCCCCGCCCAGCTCATCAAGGCACCGCCCTTACCGTCTGCCAAAAGTGCCAATGCGTGGCGTTGAGGCACAAAATTGATCAGCTGTTGGCCTTCTAAAGCCGCAGCCAGATTTTTAGCGAGCAAAGGCCCCTGGCGCACCGCATAAACACCGTTACGCGGGCAATCAGGCAGGCTTGCACAATCACCCACGGCAAGAATGTGCTGATGGGATACGCTTTGAAGAGTTGGGTTGATCGCAACAAACCCACGTCCATCCTGAGCAAGCGTTCCCTCTTTCAACCAAGGCAGAGGCGCTGCTCCGGTGGCCAAAATGAGTCGTTTACCGCGCCAAACGATCTGCGATCCACAGAGCAATGCATCGCCATATACCGTGTCGACTGCGGAACCCTCGATGAGCTTTACATTAGCCCTCACGAGGCACCGAATTGCCCTAGCCCTCAGCCCTGACGGGTGCCCAGCAAGGATCTCTCCAGAGCTGATAAGTGTTAACTCTGAGACTTGAGGTGCAAGGGCAAGAGCGAGCTCAACCCCTGCGGCACCGCCACCCAGAATTGCCAAGGGCGTAGGTGATTTCCGCCAGGTACTCCAGGCGCAGACGAGCCCCTCGAAAGGCTTCACTGGAACCAGTTCCAGCTCGCGAAAATCTCCCGGCAGTGCCTCTGGTTTTGAGCCGACGTTTAGAGACAACCAGGTAGCCGAGTAAACACTCCCATCGGCAAGCCTCAACGAGTTCGAGTTTGGGTCGATGCCAACAATTCTCCCCTGAATCAGGTCAACCCCCGCGCTAGCACAGAGCGCAGGTAGAGGTACTCGACACTGCTCTGGCCGATACCTTCCAGCCAGTAAGCCCGGAAGCATTCCTGAGTACCAAGCCGATGTTCCATCGCTCACGAGCGCGATACGTCCGTGAGGCCGAAGAACAGTGAGCCACTCGCGCAGTACCCCCAAATGGGCATGGCCAGCTCCTGCAAGCAGGAGGTCAAATTCCGCGTTCAAGACGGTTTCTCGTCCGTCTTGAATTCAGATTCAATACGCTGGATGCCGCCCAGGCGCCATCGATGAAATTTTGAAAGCCAGCGCAGTGCGCCGATGGGGGCATGAGCACGCTTCCATTCTCCGGCAGCGTATTTGTTCGCTTCAGCCAACGTGGGATAAATATGGATCGTGCCGAGTATTTTGTTCATACCGTAGCCGTGTTTCATGGCAGCCACGTATTCAGTGATTAGATCACCTGCATGCTGACCTACGATTGTTGCGCCAAGGATCCGATCCTTGCCAGGCTCAGTCAGCACTTTGACGTAACCGTAGGCTGCGCCATCGGCGATAGCCCTATCTAGATCATCAATGCCAAAGCGGGTGACTTCGTAGGCAATGTCTTGGGATTTGGCTTCTTGCTCATTCAAGCCGACACGTGCCACCTCTGGATCAGTGAACGTCGCCCAAGGAATCACCCGGTAGTCGACTTTGAATTGCTTGAAGCCCCCAAACAGTCCATTCACTGCGGCATACCAGGCTTGGTGCGCTGAGGTGTGGGTGAATTGATAAGGCCCCGTGACGTCCCCTACAGCAAATATATTGGGGAAGCGTGTTGCCAAGTATTCATTCGTGTTCAGAGTGCCATTGCCTCGCACCTCCAGACCAAGTTCTTCAGCGCCGAAACCCTTTACATTAGCGACCCGGCCTAAGGCCAAAAGCACTTGATCGAAAAGTATTGTCACTTCGCTGTTGTCCGTGAGGTTTAGGCAAATCAGCTGCTGCTGGCCTTCAAGCACCTCAAAACGTATAGCCTTATGCTGCACCCTTATATCGACACCATCCGCCCTGAGGCTTGTCATTACGATGTCACTCGCATCGACATCTTCACGGATAAGTAGTCGCTCAACCATCTCGACTTGGGTCACAGCACTTCCAAGACGCTGGAATGCTTGTGCCAACTCACAACCGATGGGCCCACCTCCTAACACGAGCAATCGCTTTGGTTGTTCGCGCAATGCCCATATGTTGTCGGAGGTAAGAGGGGTGATGAGCTCAATACCTTCGATCTTGGGTATTAAAGGACGGGCGCCAGTCGCGATAATGATGGATCGAGTGCTAAGGGTTTTACCATTGACCTCGACAGTCCAGGGCGAGGTGATCCTCGCTTCTCCCTCAATGACTTCTACGCCCAGCCCTTCGTATCGTTTGACGGAATCATGCGGTTCGATTTCCGACACCACGCGCTGAATACGTTGCATGACCGCCGCAAAATCAACCTTGCCAGTAACCGACCTAAAACCTAGGCTTTCGGCTTTTTTAAGTTCGTGAGCAAATTTGGCAGATCGAATGAGTGCTTTTGAAGGCACACACCCCGTGTTCAGACAGTCGCCACCCATCTTGTGCTTTTCGATCAACGTAACCTTTGCTTTCACAGCCGCTGCTATGTACGACGATACCAGGCCACCGGAGCCTGCGCCAATAACCACCAAATTGCGATCAAATCGCTTGGGCTTCTTCCAGCCTGAATAGACTTTTCGAGTCTTGAACCATTCCAGAATTTTGCGAGACAACATCGGTAGCAAACCAAGCAACAGGAATGCACCGATGAGACTGGGTGATAGGATTCCACCTAACGAATTGAGTTGACCAAGCTCGCGACCAGCATTCACGTAAACCAGCGTGCCGGGCAGCATACCCAGCTGACTGACCCACCAGAATGTGCGCACAGGCAACTTGGTCAATCCCATCGCCAGGTTGATCAATACGAAGGGAAATACGGGTACCAGGCGCAAGGCGAATAAGTAGGTTGCCCCTTCGCGTTCAACCCCTTGGTTTATTCCCATCAGGCGTTTACTGAACTTGGCTTGCACCCAGTCGCGCAGCATGAAGCGACTGATCAGCATCGCCAATGTGGCCCCAAGCGTAGATGCAAAGGACACCAGGAGCGTACCGCCGAATAAGCCAAATAATGCACCGCCAAGCAGCGTCATCAGAGCCGCACCGGGTAGCGAAAGAGCTGTCACCAAAACGTATATAAAGAAATACGCCCCCCCAATAAGCCAAGGGTTGGCAGACACCTGTTCACTAAACGCTTCCTGCTGGGTTTTGAGGTTTGTCAGGTTGAGATATTGGCCAAGATCGAAGATAAAAAAAGAAGCGATCAGCGCAGCTATCACCACTAGAAGTATGAGCTTACGAAGGTTCATGAGAGTGGATCCTTTTGCGTAGAAACTGAACACTCCTGAAAGCCGCCCAGCAAGGCTGATGATGGAAGATCGTCAGTTCCGTTGAGCAAACGATCACGATAAGAAAGCGCTGCCGGGCTCTGTGAGGGCCATTGCCGGTCGAAGTCTTGGAGAAAGGCCACATGTTCGTAATCAAGCGAAATCGCTTCGACATAGAGCCCGAGTATTTGGGCGCGATATAGCGCCTGGGGATGTGGTGAGGAAGCTATCCGTGTGACAAGTCCTTTACGTTCTGCGCTGAAGTTTGGAATGCCGGCAGCACCGTTATTGATCACCGCCCCAGAGCCCCAGCTCAAGGCTGCGGGGGAGCAGGTGTGACTGGTGGCGAAAACATCGATTTTTCGTTTCGCCATCCAATCCGCTAATTCCTTTTGGCGATCAACAGATCTCAATGCCTCGCGTGAGCACTGCCAGCCGGCAAGTGAGCGCTCATCACCATGACTGATGGCGACTGTACGTCCAGCAATTTCGACCAGCGCATGGGCAGGACGCAACGCAACTGAAGCCCTCAACGAGGGAAGAGTAGCGAAGGTTTCACACAGCCGTTCATGGATAGAGTTAGACCAAGCGACCGTGAGTTCTGTTACCTCCTCAGGATAGGCGCACCCGCATCCCGTTCCGCTGTCTTCCACGCGGACTAACTCAGTCTCGACGTTACCGCGAAGAAGAACGTGAGGGGAAACGCGATCCTCGAGGCCCCAGAAGATTTCTGGATCACGATCAAACCAGTGCAAGTCGCCGTTGAACACAACACGAGCTTCTGGCTCATCTGCTAGCAACATTTCCAGCGCATCTAACGCATAAGTGTTTCCGTAAAGGCCGCCTACGACGTAGAGCGTTTTGCAGCCAAATTGCGCGGGGCCGTCGAATGCCGTGTGCGGCAATCTGTAGTCCAGAGGACAATCGCGCCCAGGTCGCATGAGCATTCTGTCAAGACTCATATTGCGACTCGCTTAGCTAGGTAGCCCGGGATCAAATAACCCAGTATGCATAGCGCCAATCCGTAAAGATTGGTACCCAACAGCAGGGCATATTTGCCATCACCAATAGCCCAGCTTTGAGGTATCCAACCCAACGTAAGGGCTATGCCCAAGGCAATGCCGCACCAGAAACTCAGGTGAAACCCCAACCGAGTCGGAGTCACCATTCCATGTAGAACGAATACGGGTGCGAGACCGATAACCATTGTGCCGCTCAAGGTTGTTGCTTTGAGAATGTCGGTTCCGGTGAGCATTGGAATGTTGCCCAAGACGGCGAATATCATCATCACAGACATGCCTACTCCGATTGCCTTCTTGCCTAGATCGTGACCAGCCAACAGTGGCAGCTCTCGACCCACTAGCTTGGCCAGGCTCGAAAAAGTGGAGTCGAGAGTGGAGCCTGCTGCGGAGACCATTACGACGGTCATCACCATCAGCGCGACTACCCCCATGGATTTCGCCAGTGCCGCTGGGACGTTATCGGAAACATTCATGCCGATGAGGGTGGTGTGTACGCCAATCAAACTGAACGCGAGAATGGCAACAAAACCCAGCAGGCCGGCAACGAAGAAAGACCTACGCATCGTCCGTTCTTCGCTGATGAAGCCACGATCCGTCAGGACGGGATCATGAAACGGGTAACTGAATATTTGGAGCCCTGCGACCAGTAATAAATCAACGCCTGAGCTCATCGCCCAATGACTGGTACTCATCAACTCCTTGGTGCTGTGCTGCGGTAAAACCAAGCCAAGCACCCAGACAAGGGCAATCAAGAAAATTCCTGCTTGGGCCGCATCGGTCATGATTGAACTGCGAAGTCCACCACGAAGGCTGTATGCCAACGTCACCACGGTGAACAACGAGGCGGCACCGATAAACTCAATGCTACCGGCAGCACCATAATAGCCACCGACCACGGCGGTATTGCTCCAGACCTCGTTAAAGAGCCTGATAAGAATGGCTGCGCTGAAAGCCAGTGCCGCAGATCGACCGTAATTGGTGGTCAGAAAGCTGACCAGTCCCGTCGCTCCAAAGCGTCGGCGCAGCCTGAATATGACTAAACCTGCCAGCGGGATCGAAAGCCAATAGGTGGCATAAGCCAAGCCACCAATCAATCCATAGCTTGCGCCCAAGTTGGCAGCGTTCGTCACCGACTTAGCGAAAATCCAGCTGATAAAAATACTTGATGTCACTAACCAGGGAGCCGCGCTACGACCTTGGGAATCTTCGCCATGGAAGAAGCCCCCCAGGGTTACAGCACGAGGTGACAATGCGTACATGATGAGACCGTAAATCAGTAAAAAACCCCAAAAAAACACACCTAGCAGGCTATTCGGCTCCATTGGTCTTTCCTCTATTCCTTCAATGCGCCAGCACAACTCGAACCCTGACCAGCTGTGCACGCAAAGCAGTGATCACGAGTGCTTATTGGGTTATTTTCCAGGCTTGACGATTCGAGCAAATCTCGTAAATGAGGCCGATCACGACCAATCAGACCAGGCATGAACATCGGTAGATCTAGCATTTGGTTGAAGTCGCAGTCGTAGAGGTAACCTTGCCAGTCGACACTGACCAAGTTCCGGCACATGACTGCATCGAGATTCTCTGATCGATAGCTATCTCTGAGCAGCTGCATGTAATTACTGAACTGCCCCTTGCTAACCAAAGTGCTTCCAAATCGGGCTATGGGTTGGTTGGTGATAGTCAGGAGATGGTTGAACTGAATTCCGAAATCTTCAGCCAAGTGAGCTTTATAATCGATCTCGAGCTGAGCCTGCGGCGGCGGCAAGCTTGCGCCTTGAGGGTTGTAAACAAGGTTTAGGATTAAGCCGGTGTCGGAAATACCGTATCCGAGATTGTTGAGCTTCTTGAGGCCTTCAATGCTTGCGTCGAATACCCCATCCCCTCGTTGCTTGTCGACATTCTCACGGGAATAGCAAGGCAGAGATGCAGTCACCTCTACTCCTTGCTCTGCCAGAAACTCTGCTAAGCCTTCATACCCTGGTTCACTGAGAATCGTTAAGTTACAGCGGTCAATGACACGCAACCCTTCTCGCCGAGCATGGACAACGATTTCTCTGAAACGGGGATGCATTTCAGGAGCGCCCCCTGTCAGGTCGAGGGTCTTCACCGGATGGGCATCAATAACTTGATGCAACAATGCCAGACTTTCATCCGTCATGGATTCCTTGCGAGTGGGGCCTGCATTGACATGGCAGTGCAGGCAACGCTGGTTGCAAAGGTAGGTAAGGTTGATCTGCAAGGCTTCCAAATGACCACGGTGCAGAGGTGGAAAGCTCAGGGCATTCAGAAGCGGTAACATTGCGTGCATGGTGATACCTACTCTCGGAAACTGATGTTCTGAGGCCATAGCCTCTCGGTGTTACAGATGGATCTCTCGTAACCAGCTAGTGATCGCGCTGAGGTTCTCTCGCACGCTTAATCGAACGAGGACTGCTTTTCAACCCCTCCCGAAATATCCATTCAGACCAGCACAAAAAATTCACTTACTGGTTACTGGACTTTTCAGTTCGTAATCAAGGAAATCTTGAGTATTTCGGCCTCGAAACCTGCAACTTGTTATATGTCCGAAATACCTGATTAGGCCTAAGTATGAAGTCCGTTCATCAGGCAGTGCGTGAGCAGCAGCCAAAGCATCACTTGATGCCGAGCGGGCGATCCAGCGAAATTGCACCTCCACCACGGGCGACGATGAGCAGTAATAGGCCCGCCCAGGAAAGGTGTGTTGGCCAAGCATCGGGGTAGACAAATACTTGGATTACAAACGTCATACCCAGTAAAGCTAATGCGGATAGTCGTGAGGACAGGCCTAACACAAGAAGTAGTGGAAACAAATGCTCACTGTAGGTAGCGAGATGCGCGGCCAGTTCCGGCGTGATAAATGGCAGTGAGTATTCTGTGCGGAACAGCTCATAGGTACTGGGTGTGATCGTCAAAAATTCACTGACTTTGGTGCGTCCTGACATCAAAAAAATGGCCGCAATGGATAGACGAGCAACCAGCACTAATAGTGAGTCACCAATCATTAAACCAAGTCGGTCTGCAATGCGGTTCCACATGCCTCGCAAAGATTTGTCGGCTGCGGACGAAGTGTTTCGTATTACGTCCATGATGTGCTCCGTTGGTTAAGTTGGTGTTAAGTCTTTAGGAAGAGCGATGGATGCTTACAGAGGCGAACGCGTCGGCCCTGAATAAGCGGGCAATGAGGTCTGCCAAATTCAAGTCAGGCTGAACCTCAAGGGCTTTTTCTGCGGCCAGTTCAAGCGGCAGGTGTACCGCGCAGGCATCTAAAAACGTGCAATCCGCAGCACTGGCAGCCTCCCAACAAACCTTGGCTTGCTTGCGCGTCAGAAGCGCTCCTTCGCCGCACCAGTTGAGTTCATCGGGCACGTCTCGCTCTTCGCGATTGAAGCACCAGATGGTGTAGGCGGGGTTGTCTGGGAACCACGCCCAACTGGAGGCGGCCTTCGGTGTGAGTCGGCTGCGGGCCAAGTCGTTTTGGGACAGATTCGCAAATAAGCTTGGATCAATATCTGGCTCATCTGTAGCGCAATGGACTTGTGTCCAAAGCAGATCCAGGCGGGCGACGTCGCCCAGATAAGGCATTTCTCGCGCATGTTCAAAAGCGTCGAGAAAATCCGGAAAATCAGCGCCGTAGTGCAGCAGTCGAGAATCCGTCGGTGGCGATTGCCGGGCATAGATTGCTGCTGCGGCCTTAAGCCACTCCGTCCCAACCAAGCGCTCGATGGTGGGAAAGTTCGCGAGTAATGCGTCCGTCGATCCTTTCAATACAGTATTGCGGTACACCAAAAAACCGGGCTGTTCGATTAGAGCAGTCATTCCAGTCGAATTTCGCTCATATAACGCATCGACGAATGCATCCTGAAAGCTTGCGAGTGAGGTGTTCATATCGTCACTTCCGATAGTTGCCTCTTCCCAATGTTCAACAACGCCTGTGCTCTGTTTCGTTCATTCAGCAGGACGTCGAATTCTGGGATATGGTCGTCGCGCTCGATCAAAGTCGGGCGCATGCCGATCCGCTCGATGACGCGTTGATATAGCGACCAAACGTCTTCTGCGATTGGAGCATCGTGAGTGTCTATCAGCAGGCGCGTATCTCCCGGATCCACCGCGTGGCCTGCCAAATGGATTTCCACGATTGCCTTGGCCGGGAAGGCATCCAGATACGTTCCCGCATCAAAACCCAGGTTATGTGCGCTGATGTGTACGTTATTGACATCGAGCAGCAACCCGCAGCCTGTTCTCACACTTAGTTCGGTCAAAAAGTCGATTTCGCTGAATTCATGACCATCCAAGCCTAGGTAATGGGTGGGGTTTTCAATGGCAACAGGACGTCCTAAAGCGTCTTGTGTACGCTGAATGTTGCTTGCGATGCGTTGCAATGCCTCGACCGTGCGAGGGAATGGCAAAAGGTCAGGATGATACTGACCACGCCATGCTGACCAAGCTAGATGCTCGGAAATCAAAGCAGGCTGAACGTGATCTGCCAGCGCTTTCAGGCGCTTCAAATGGTTTTCGTCCGGTGGACAATCGGCAGCCAGTGAAAGTGACACGCCGTGCAGCGAAAGCGGATGTTGATCCCCAATTGCCTCCAGCCATGCGAGACGGGGGCCACCATCCACCATGTAGTTTTCCGGATGAACTTCGAACCACAGACCCTCTGCCGTGCAGTCCAGCGCATCTGAGTAATGATTCGGTTTCAGGCCGAGCCCGGCCCCCATCTGGCGTTCAGTTCTCATGGTTGGTGCGCCCCGTGGTATTGCGATTACATAGGTGCGAGAGTGCCAGTGCCTTTTGGTGTTTTGATGGAGGTACAAGTACCCGCAGGAACGTTTTTCCAGGCATTAGCCTGATAGTCCACTTTGGCGGTGCCCGCACAGGTGGTACCTGCGCCGGCTTTGCAATCGTTCTTGCCAGCTAGGGAAACGCCGTAACACTTTTCCATGGCGCCTGCGGCAGCAGGAGCCTCTGCGGCCATAGCACCTGCAGCGAAAGTAGATAAGGCAACAGCGAAGGCGGCTAGCTTGAGATTGTTCATGGTTGTGTCTCCAGATGATGAGGATTGGTCATCGCATCAGCGCTTGAGTACCGTGCTTGCGATCCAAAAGGTAGTTCGATGATTTCTCACTGCCGGTTACAGCGACCGCAAAATATTTTTCAAACCTGCAAAACTGATTCGCTTGTTACCTTATGCCGGTAACCGCATGTAAGATCCGCTGCCCGTCACCAACGCTGGCTTCATGCAGGAGCGAGATATTTTTACTTTTCGTGTAACCAGAGCGAACGATGGAACGAACTACACATAACGACGTGTTGCGCAGTCGAGAGCTCCACCTTCAGGCTCTGTTTATCGCAGGTCTGGACGGAGATGAGCGGTCTTATCGAACGTTTTTATCGGAGTTAAGTGGTCATCTTCGTGGTTTTTTACGTTCGAGGCTTCAGCAGAGACCTGGTGAAATCGAGGATTTGCTGCAAGAGGTTCTCTTGGCTGTTCATAATGCGCGCCAGACTTATCGAGCAGACCAACCGCTGACGGCGTGGGTTTTCGCCATTGCGCGTTACAAGCTCATCGACTTTTTCCGTGGGAGGTCACGTCATGACGTGTTCAACGATTCCCTCGACGATGGCGCAGAGCTATTTGCCGAACCACATCTTGAACCTGCGCAGGCCAGTCGCGACCTAGGTAGGTTGCTTGAGCAGCTACCTGAGCGGCAGCGTCTACCTATCGTGCACGTGAAAATAGAAGGTCTGTCTGTTACTGAAACCGCTCAAATGACGGGGTTATCTGAGTCTGCAGTAAAGATAGGCATACACCGTGGGCTTAAAGCACTGGCGTTAAGAGTTAGAGGTGCACGATGATTACTGATGATTTTATTTCCATGCTCGCGTCGGGCGTGACCCCGGTTGACCGCAGGGCGCTCGCTAAGCGATTCAGCGGCGCTGTGCTGGCCGGCTTCCTGGGCGCCACTTTGCTGGTAATAGCAATAATGGGCGTTCGACCAGACCTGGGCCAAGTCATCGCCACACCGATTTTTTGGGCTAAGATCGCCTTTCCGCTCTGCCTGATGATCGGTGCGCTGAGCATGGTGGTGAGGCTGGCTAGACCTGGAGTAGCCTCGGGCCCCGGCAAAATTCTGATTGTTGCCACAGTCGCTTCGGTGTGGGTCGCATCTATCTATGTACTCTTGGTGGCCCAACCTGACGACCGCGTTGCGATCATCCTCGGCGAAACTTGGAAGGTATGCGCGCTCAGCATCACGTTGCTGTCGATCCCTGGGTTTGTCGCTGTGTTTTGGGCGCTAAGCGGCTTCGCACCCACCAACCTGACGCTGGCAGGTGCTTGCGGCGGACTTTTAGCAGGCTCAATGGCAACGATTGCATACTCCCTTCGATGCCCCGAGATGCAGATACCATTTTGGGGGGTGTGGTACTTGATGGGCATGCTGGTGCCGACGGTACTAGGCGCATTACTCGGACGACGTTGGCTGCGCTGGTAATAGATCGTGCGCGTCACCCACGCTGGCGGTCTGAGATATCCGCGTAAGCTATCGTTTCTTGCGATGCACGATACCGGACACATATTGGGATCAAGCAGATGAGCTCACTGAACAATCATGATTCATGCTTGGTACTGCTTTGCAAGCGACCTGCTTTAGGTCACTCAAAACAGCGGCTGGCAGAGGGCGTTGGTAAGGAGCGCGCCCTGGCTGTAGCTCAGTTGCTTCTTGAGTGCGCTATAGAAGACCTTTGGGTTTTCCCAGGCACTCGAGCTTTGGCTCCTGATCAAGCACAACACCAGCAATGGGGTCAGGCTCTGTGCGAGAGCGCACTCTGCATTCCACAGAGCGAGGGGAACCTCGGTGAACGCTTGAATGCATTGGATATGCAACTCCGTAACCTGGGTCACCAGCACCTGATTTACATAGGAAGCGACTGTCCATTGTTAGGCCCTGACGACTATCAACGTGTGAACGAGCAACTTCGGCACTCAGATACAGTGCTCATGATGGCACAAGATGGTGGCGTTGTTCTTATGGCCTCTCGTAAGCCCTGGCCGACCTTGAGCGCTTTGCCTTGGAGCACTCAGCATCTCGGTCAAGCATTACTCGAATGTTGCCGGAGCTCGGGCCACTCGGTTTCACTGGCTGGTGAGTTATTCGACATCGACCTCCAAGAAGACCTAAAGCCCTTGCTAGAGGCACTGGCTCAAGATGCACGACCTGCGAGATTAAAACTGAAAAATGCGTTGGCAGGTTTGCTGGAAGTATCAGATGCAAAATAGCGCCTCTGTCAGCATTATCGTGCCTTGCTGGAATGACGAAGCATCGCTGGAAAAGCTGCTCAAGCATCTAAATCTAATAGCAAAAAATGAGCGCGAGTCACTACAACTGATAGTGGTTGATGCGGCCCAAAGCGAGAGTTGCCTAGAAATTTGTCAGCGCCATGGTTCGCTGTGGATACCTGCATCACCCTGCCGAGGTGCGCAGCTGCGGTTGGGGGCAAGCCACGCAGTTCATTCGATTCTTTGGTTTTTGCATGCTGACGCTCATCTAACGTTTGACTGCCTACCTGCTATCCGTAATGCAATCGACTCTGGTGCATCAGGAGGTTATTTCGCATTCAGATTCTCCAATGCCAATTGCTGGCAAAGCAGGTTGTTAGAAAAACTAATCAATGTGCGTACCCGTTCTGGGATTCCTTATGGCGACCAGGGGTTGTTTTTCCAGCGTGATATCTATCTGTCGTGCGGACAACATGATGCGTCACCGTTGTTTGAAGAGGTCGAATTGGTGAAGCGCGTCCGGGAGCAAGGCCGATTCGTAGAGCTAGCTCAAGGTGTGGGAGTTGATGCCAGGCGCTGGCAGCGCGATGGCTGGTGGCGTCGTTCGTTGCGTAATCGTTTGCTCGCGGTGGCTTATAGTATGGGTGTACCGGCTTCCCGATTAGCAGCAATCTATAGTTCACAAAAGTAACGCGTTCAATCGGTTTGATCAAACCATGCATATCTGAAAATCTAACTGCTCGAAAAGCGAGTATTGCTAACTCTTGTCTATCCTGAGGCCGGAGCAACCATCGCTACTCAGCTCAGTCGATATGAAGCTTTCTCTGACGGAGCAGGTTGAGCTAGTACTTTTTATCGACACGTCAGTTGGGTGGGGGCTTATGGTCAAGTCTGTTCTTCACTGGGGTTTAGTTGACGCAGCGAAGCTGCCGACCGAGACCAATACCGGTTTTTCTGATTGGGCTGGAGATAGTCTATTGTTGAGATGAGAGTCCAATCCACGTACACCTGATTTCTCCGGTGACATCAGGGATGCGTGGTCGAGTGCCAATCTTGAGTGATAGAACTGTGCGCAGAATATTTCGCTACATTTTTACTAGCCTGCTTTGGGCTGGATTTTGTTTTACCATTCCCGGCGTTCAGGCAGTCAGTTCCAATCTGCCATTGCAACCTGTTGCTAGTATTGACCTGCCTCGATTCATGGGTACCTGGTACGAGATCTCCCGCACTCCCAACCGGTTCCAGAAGAAGTGCGCTGGTTTCGCCCGTACTGATTTCCACCTACAGGTCGACGCTACGGTGCAGGCAGTCAACCGGTGTCGATTGCGCGATGGTCAATTACATATTGCTCTCGCCACAGGTAGGCAAGTAGGTGCTCCTGACTCTCCCAAGCTAAAGGTGCGCTTCGCACCAGCGTGGATGTCGTTCCTCCCCGCAGTGTGGGGGGACTACTGGATTATTGATCTTGACGAACAATACCAATTGGTCGCCGTCAGCGAGCCGACTCGCAAATACTTGTGGATTTTGTCGCGAACAACTCAGGTAGAGCCGCAGGCTTACGCGGCACTACTGGAACGACTGAAAGACAAAGGCTTCGCGGTGGAACGGCTGCTGATGACACAGCAATAGCGTCGGATGGGGATTGCTGACCAAATGGGCCGTGTAATCGTACGGTAAGTCTATCAACAACGTTTTTCGAGCTTTTTTCAAAAATGGCGATGTTTGCGACGCTGCTGGCTATTCGGGATTAGTCTAAACGTCACTGGAAAGTAGTTCCTGCCTACAGTCCTACACCGCGATCAAATGACTTATGTCATGGCGAACATATAGGTCATTGGCCGACTCGGGCAATCGAGCACACCCATTGCCATCGGCAATAGGCCACTAAGAGGATCAGGGTAGGCCTTTGGCTAAGTCTGTCCGCCCCAGCGTTGAATGATCTGCTCGCTCAGCCCTCCTAACTCGGCGGCCATGATGTCTGGCACTGGCACCTCTTCTATCGGTAGCGGTGCATTGTACGGCCGCGTCAGCAGTGCGCCAAGGCACCCCGCAGCTTGCGCACCGGCCGTATCCCAAAGATGACAAGCGACCAGAAGCAAGTCCGCCATCTCGACATTCATCTCCTTCGAAACCATCTGATAGGTTTCCGGGGCAGGCTTAAATTTTTTCACTACCTCAACACTGAAACTGCGCTCGAAGAATTTCGCTAACCCGGCGCGCTCAAGAGCCGAAGGGGATGCACCGCTGGGCGAGTTACTTAGCGTCACCAACCGAAAGCCGGCATCACGTAAGCAGTTGAGTGCCGGCAGCACATCAGGGTGTGCTGGCATAGTACTCATCCGTGCCTGCAATTCATCAATATCACTAGCGTCGAGCGCGACATGATGGATAGACGCGACCATGTGCAGCGTGCCCACGGCCAGTTTGCCAAATGGGCTGTAACGCCCACACAAGGTCATAGTTTGCGAGTAGAGGATCAGATTGGTGAACCAGTCGCGCAAAATGGCTCGGTCACCGAAGACACGCTCAAACAGCGGCTCAAGGGTGGTGATATCGAGTAATGTCTCATTCACATCGAAAACGATGATCGGCGCTGATTTTTGCAATGCCATGAATATTCTCTGCTAAGTAGTGCACGCTACTGTAAGCACGCGGTTTTCGCTTGAGGCCTCTGACACGCTAGATCGCGGAAAAGTTACCTTGATCGAACCTGCGGGACACGCTCACAAATCTAAATCGTTCCCGGGAGGGGAAGGGGCGGTATCGATGATCGTTAGCGGGATGATTTCTTAGTCCAGGAGAAACGCTTAAAGGCTTCGTCGACAGGCGTCTGGGCAATGTGGTTGGTGTAGTTGCTCATAACTTTTTGACTGAGGCCTAATATGATTTCCAACACATTTTGTTGAGTATAGCCGGCTGCATAAAAGTCCTGCATTTGCGTGGACTCAAGCTCGCCACGTTGGCGCACCATCGCCAGAGTAAAGTCGCGCAACGCCTCAAGCTTTGAGGTTGGTAGGGGGGTCTCATCACGCAGCGCGTTACTCACCTCATCAGAAACCTTCATCGATTTGGCTATACCGGTGTGTGCTGGCACGCAGTAATGGCAGACATGCTCAACATTAATTGTTTGCCACACCACGGTTTTTTCATCGGCGTTGAGGCTGCTGTCAAGAAATAGGCTGTGCAACACTTGATAACCCTTGAGCAGGCCCGGAGCTTCTGCCATTACCGCATGCAAGCCTGGGATCACACCGAAAGCTTTTTGGGACTTCTCCAGCAGAGGTTTGGAAGCTTCGGGCGCGCTGTTCTGGTCGTGCAGCGTAAAAGTGCTCATAGAATATTTCCTTTTTTGAGTGATCGTTCAAATATTGATTCGATCCTAATTGCAGCCTAAGGGTCAGTCAAGCTAATATTGAGCGATCACTCAAAATTAGTCCTGTCAGTTAAACTGATGCATTTAATCCGAGAGGCAACGATGTCCCGCACTGCTCGCTTCGATCGCCAAGTCGCCCTAGATAGAGCGATTGAGTTGTTTTGGTCACGAGGCTATTACGCTTCTTCGCTCAAGCATATTGAGGCGGCTTTGGATATGCGTCCTGGTAGCCTCTATGCGACCTTCGGCAGTAAGAGTGGTCTATTCACCGAGGCTCTTGAGGCTTACGCAGCCCGTACCAGTGATGATTTTCATCAGATGATCGAAGAGGCTCCTACCTCTATAGAAGGGTTGAAGCGATATATTCGCTCATTCGCTAAGCCCTGTAGTGGGTACGCGCAGTCGCCTGCGAAGGCTTGTATGCTGATTAAGACCTTGCTTGAATTGAATGCTGAGGACGCTGCATTACGGACTCAGGTGGAGGCAATGCTCTCGGTCATCGAGCAGGGACTTTGTAAGGTCATTGAGTCGGCCAAGGCAATGAATGAATTGCGTTCCGATGTCGATTGCCCAAGGCTGGCTCGCCTGATTCAAACGCAGATTATCGGTCTAAGGGCGTTTGCTGAACGGAACGTACCCCACGTTCAGATTGAAACGTTAGCAGACGATATGGCCAACATGTTCGATTCTTACCAAGCTCGCTTAGCTGGCCCTAACGATTTGGACAATGATAGTTCACAGGTCTTAATTAACTCAAAAAATAGCCCAAGGAAACTCTGAAATAGACTTTCCGATCTGGTGAAATGGCCACCTCGCAAGAACAGAACGGTTGAACTCCGATGAAACAGCTGTCGTTCGCTGATGCTGAGTATGCCGGTAATCTGATCAAGTCGCTGGCGATGTTGGCCATGGTTTTGGTCATCGGCCACCTGCGATTGCGGCCAATGTGGAGCGCTCGAAGCTGGGTGAATTACTGTCGCGGAGAGTCGATAAGTTAAGTTTTTTACTGTTATTCGCGGTAATTTCAAAGGTGCTTTCGTTATCAAAAATGATGGATCTTTTGGCCTCCGCATTGAAGCGCAGGTTAAGCCGCATCAAAGCACTTCTTAGCATAGCTGGAAAAATCACCGATTTAGGTCAATGGCCTCCTCTCCACCGGTTTTTCATAGAGCTCGCTGGCGTCATCGAGCGAATTCTTCGCTCCGTCCCTTGGAGATTTTCAGCCTCTACTGATGGAGCATTTCAGCTTGTTCGAGTGGTTGGGTGGGAAGAGGCAGGCCAGATTTTGTCTAGATCTTCCCATGGACGATATCTGGCTATTGCTAAAGGGCATCACGGATTGTGAGGGAAATCAGGCCCTCTCTATCGATCTCAAGTGCATCGCGCTGCATGACCTGCAGGATACAACTCCCAGTGAGAGGCGCCAGTACCTGTGCCAATTGTGAAGCTTCTCTACGGGTGTCATGGTGATCGCACGTTAAAAAAGTTGTACAGTCATAAGAATCTGTATAGCTTTCTGCGAGCCCTCTCAGGGTGGACAAGCAGCGTTTCTGCTTCATTGGAAGTAAAGGGAAACACAATAGGTTTTCGTCTTTATCTGCATCTAGAGAGCGGGATCTTGAATACGGCTATTTGCTCGAAACGGTCAGCTCCAAAATGAGATGTGCTGTTATCTCTGACCCTTTGGTTTTGCGGCAATGGGGTTCTGCGCATGAGGGTGCGGATGTGGCGTCCGTGCCCGTATTGGTGATTACGGCCATCCCCGTTTTCGTTCTAATGTGGTGTCGTCTTGGCGTTGCGCTACCTCTCCGAGGCGACAAAATAGGCATGCTGACTCATGCGAGCTGCTGACCCAGAGTTCGAAAACAGTTAATGAGACTCGGGGGTGTAAGCGTGCTGAGCCAGGGGACTCTCGAAGGCTAGATGGTGCGTGTAGTAGGCAATCCCGCTGTACCGTCTGATCTGAGCATCAGTTAAACAGGGCAGTAAGACGTCTCCTCACGCGTTCGCGACCATAACTTTACTCTCAGGCAAATCGATGTTTAACAAAGCGATTAAGCAAAATCTGGCCGAGGCGGTACAAAAGCTTGAGGCAGCAGAGGCTAGAATTGAGGCCGTTGACCGCTCCATGGCCACGATTGAATTCAAGCCCGATGGCACCATCGTAGGTGCCAACGAGAATCTTCTGACCACCATGGGATATCGGTTGGAGGAGATCGTCGGACAGCACCATCGTATCTTTTGTTTTCCTGATTATCAGGGCAGTGCGGACTATCGTCGGTTCTGGCAGCGCTTGGCGAGGGGGGAGTACATACGTGAACGTTTCCTAAGATGTAACAAGCAAGGCGAGGAGGTTTGGCTGGAAGCGACCTACAACCCTATCCGGGGTTCCGATGGTCGTATTGAAGGCGTGCTCAAACTTGCCACTGACATCACCACTCAAGTGGCCCGTGAGCAGGAACAGAGCAGCATGGTTCAGGCCATCAGTCGTTCGATGGCTGCAATCACGTTCAACTTAAAAGGGGAAGTGCTCGAAGCAAATGAAAACTTCGAACAGGCGATGGACTATCGCCTGGATGAGATTCGTGGAAAGCACCACCGTATGTTCTGCACGCGTGGTGAAGCAGACTCTCCTGAGTACCGTGACTTCTGGGAGCGACTGAACCGGGGAGAGTTCTTTTCTGGCCGTTTCCAACGGCTCAATCGTCACGGTGATACCGTCTGGCTGAGCGCAACCTACAATCCGGTATTTGACGCGAGTGGCCGCCTCTACAAGGTAGTCAAATTTGCACGTGATATTACATCTCAGGTGCGCCAGCAGCAGGCCGAATCGAATGCAGCTAAGCTCGCCTACGATATATCCCAGCAGACGGACAGAAGCGCTCGCCATGGTGCCGAGGTGATCAGTGAAACTGTCGAGGTGGTGCAAGGCATAGCCGCTGAACTTTCAAGAGCGGCTGAAGGCATCACCGCCGTAAATCAGCAGTCCGAGATGATCGGCAGCATCGTACAGACCATCCGGAGTATCGCCGAGCAGACGAACCTTCTGGCGCTGAATGCTGCTATCGAAGCAGCAAGAGCGGGTGAGCAGGGGCGCGGTTTTGCCGTGGTCGCCGATGAAGTACGAAACCTCGCGGCCCGCACGGCACAGGCCACCGTGGAAATCGTCGACGTGGTCAAGCGCAACCATGAACTAGCTCAGGACGCAGTCGACAGCATGAAGGCTAGTCGTCACAAGGTCGATCAAGGCGTCAGCTTGGTCAATCAAGCCGGTCAGGTAATAGACGAAATTCAGAGCGGTGCACGACAGGTAGTAGACGCAGTGCGTCAGTTTACCGAGTCGCTGGAAGAGCTCTGATGTGTCATCACCACTGAAGTGATGATCTATTAATGCAATCTATCCTGAGAGCTTTAGCTCTACGACTGTCCAGTTTCCGGACGGAGTACAGCCGAATCCTACCGGAGTGCTGATGAAAAAAAGCTCGAGGTAAGAACTAGGGTTTTTCGGCTTGAGAGGTATCCCTGGCCCGCGAGAAAGGTGGTTGATTGGTAACCGTCCGGGCAACACACCTTCCCGACACCGTCGCTTGTGGCGATGGTGTCCACCTAAAATTGTGATCTGACACCGAAATGTTGGACAGTAACATTGGGTGGTGTCATGAAAAAATGCACAGACCAGACGAAACTGTCGGTTGGTGAAGATTACTGGTCGGGGAGCGCAGGTCACAGAGAGTTCGCATCGTTGGGTATGGAAAGTTTTTTTTGTGGCACGCTGAAATCCAAGTTCTTTTACCTTAAAAATTCGACAGTATCGATGAGCTTGAAGCAGGTATTGAGGACTACATACACTACCAAAAATCATCGCGAATAAGACTGAAGCTCAGTGGCCCGAGCCCTGTGGAATACAGGAGTCAAGCACGGCGGGCATAGAACGCGTCCAACATTTCGGGGACAGATCAATTTAAGTGGACACCATTTTTAGCCTTTTTAAGCGGATGCCCATGCCACAAGAACGCCGTATCTATTCCAAATCCTTCAACGTTCAGGTCATTGCCTACTGCGCACAGCCTGACATCTCGATTGCCAATGTCGCCTTGACTCACAACCGTATGCGTCCGCGCATCACGTCTTGTGTAATCAAACCAACAACCATATATGCGACAGCAGCTCCACAAATATCCTCCCGCAATCTCAATCACCCGTTTCGTTGGCAGGCGCGTGAGGACATCCTTCCAATAGGCCGACGGGTTCCCGTATAGCCGAACCATTTGGATCGGGCTAATTATTGCCCACTGCCGTAACCGGAGTATTGCGTCGTCTCGGTAACTTTTGAGGTGTAACCACCGAGCAGGAGACCGGCCAACGCGGCGCCGACAAGCAGGTTTCGGGGCGAGTACATAGTGGTATTTGCTCCGAGGAGAAAGTCGAACTGTTCGCTAGAAATTTGAATAGCAGCGCGGAGAACGTAGGTAGCAATGCTGAAATTTTCAGCAAGTAGTAACTTGCGCGCTGATAATTCTTGCCGGGAATCGTTCGATTTTTCGCGATGCAATGGCGGATGCCATAAAAATGAGCTTTGCTGATGAATCGCCCCGGGTTTTCTAGACACTCTCCAAGCTCGCTGTGTAACGCTTTTCGGGTTTTACGGGGTGGACAGTACCCCCTATGTTGGGGCCGCCTCAGATTAAGAGCTACGGAAGGCATCGCCTGCACAAAAGCAAAAAACACACGAGGAGTGATATCAATGAAAACGTTCCCCGGCATCGGTCAGGGCGGCACTGTGATTGCCAGCCTGTTGTTCGCTACCTGCGCATGGGCCGAGACGATCCCAGAGCCGATCACGACGCCCGCCAAGATCGAAACGCGGCTTGGCACACTAGAATTCAAGGACGGCCAGCCCAGCAAGGAAACCCTCGATAAGGTCTATGATCACTTGGACTTCTCGCACGCAACTCGCGCGTTTGCGGACACCCTGCAAGGCGTCAGCATCCACGCCATTCGCAAGGGGCTGCAAGACATCGGTGTGAAGGACAACGAGGTGATCGTCTTCTCGGAGCTGATGGATGCCAAGTCGCTGTTCCTAACGCCCAACGCCGACACGATCTATATCATCTCCGGCTTCGACCTCTCGAATGGGCCGATAGTGGTGGAAGTCCCGCCGGGTGTCCTTGGCACGGTTCAGGATGCTTGGTTCCGTTGGATCATCGACTTGGGCCTGCCAGGGCCTGACCGCGGCGAAGGCGGTAAGTACCTGATCGTCCCGCCGGGTTACGCGGGTTCCTTGCCTGAAGGCGAATTCAACGTCGCTCACTCCAAAACCACCCACGGCGTTTGGTTTGCCCGAGCGTTCATCGAGAATGGCAACGATCCTAAGCCGGTGGTAGAGCAGATCAAGAAGCTCACCAAGGTCTATCCCTACACGGCTGGCGGTGTCGGCACACCGATCGCTGAGTTCCTAGCGGGCAAGGCCAACCTTGGCCCGATCAGCCCGCCACCGCCGACCGTGTTCCATGAAGGCTCGGGCAAGGTGATGAACACCATTCCGCCGAACGACTTTTCGTACTTCGAAATGTTGAACGAAGTCGTGCAGCAAGAACCGGCCACCAGTCTCGATCCCGAGTTGATGGGGCCCATCGCCGAGATCGGTATCGTCAAGGGCAAGGCCTTCATGCCTGATGCACGCATGAAGAAAATTCTCACGGAAGCACTGGCGGTGGCCAACGCGACGTCACGCAGCCTGTTCATGAATCCGCGCGACCGCAGTTGGTATTACTACCCCGATGCCAACTGGCAGAACATGCTGTTCGCCACCGGCCACGAGTTCGAAACGCCCATCCCGATGATTACCAAGGAAGGGGTTAAACCCTTCCCTCCTACCGGATACCGCCAGTTGGAGGCGCGCCGAGCTTTCTTCTATGGCGTCACCGGTATCACGCCCGCGATGGCCATGCGACTGCCCGGCGTTGGCTCCACGTATTTGTGGACTATGGTCGATGCCCAGAAAGACTACTTCGATGGTGCCAAGACCTACAAGGTGACATTGCCAAAGGACATCCCAGCCGCGAAATTCTGGTCGTTCACGCTTTACGACACAATGTCCCGTTCGATGCTCGACACGCCACAGAATTATCCACGCGCCGGCAGCCAGAGCTTCCCATCGCCGGCGGCTGAGCCAAGCACTGACGGCTCGACAACGATCTACTTCGGGCCAACGCAACCCGATGGTGTGAAACGCGGCAACTGGATCCAGACCATGCCCGGTAAAGGCTTCATACCATGCCTGCGCCTCTACAGCCCGCTGGAGCCTTTCTTCGCCAAAACCTGGCGTCCGAGCGAAGTCGAGTTAGTGAAGTAAGCAATAGCGTGGATCGGTTCCTACAGGGGTCGGTTCACGCACTCAAATGCGAAGATATACAGGCTTGCACATACCAGAAACGTTAAATGTTGCTTCAAATCAGAAGTAGGTATGCGTCTGGGCATCATGCCTTGCGTAATTAAACCGGCTGCCACTTATGCGGAAGCAACTGATCGATTTCACTCGCCCGCTGCGTCGGCAGGTGCGTGAGGACGTCCTTTATATAAGCATACGGATCATGCCCGTTAAGCTGCGCCGACTGGATCAAGCTCATGATCGTCACAGTCCGTTTGCCGCTGCGTAGCGATCCTGCAAAGAGCCAGTTTTTGCGTCCAAGAGCCCAGGGTCGGATTTGGTTCTCCGCCCAATTATTATCGATGGGTATGGCCCCGTCATCGAGGTAGCGCGACAGCGCTGCCCAGCGTTTAAGGCTGTAGTCGAGTGCTTTGCTGATGGCCGAGCCTTCAGGCACAAGATCACGCCGGGCGATCATCTACGCATGCAGCCTATCCATCACCGATACGGCTTTTTCTTGCCGTATTCGGCGCCGTAAATTCTGCTCCAGGTCGCGCACTTCGCTCTCGATTTCGTACAGCAACTGGATGTAACGCAAGGCCTGCTCGGCAAGCTGGCTTTTATTGGTGGCGTGTAGCTCGAAGAACTTGCGCCGTGTAAGCACCGCGTCGCGCAAGGCACCTGCGTGGTACGGTTAATGGGGAAGTCATATATGCGCTCATACTGAGTCAGATAGTCGACCCACATCGTCCCGCCCAGGAGTCCCCTCCGGATACTGCTGGCATGGGCCAGCCGGCGATTGAGCTCCAAGCAGGCGGCGAGAATAATCGGAGAGAATCCCATCCATGCCGCCAGGCCCCTCCCGGTGCTTACTCGGTGTCGAGTAATGCGTAGGAAAGGCCTGTACGCCTCAAAAAATAGGCTACGGTGAGCGCGGACTGGCCACCACCAATGACTACAACATCAAGTTTCGAATTCTGACTCACCAGCATCCTCTCGACTCAATGGCGACAATTCGCCGGTGTCGTTTCAGACTCTGCGACCTTGCTCATCAATGACGACTTGTCCGTCTTCTTTGATGAAGCTGCCACGCTGCTCTCGCGGTAACAGGTCGAGGACTGCCTCTGAAGGACGACACAAGCGTGTCCCCATGGGCGTCACGACGATGGGGCGATTGATCAGGATAGCGTGAGCCATCATGGCATCTATGAGCTGTTCTTTCGTCAGCGATGCATCGCCCAATCCCAGCTCCTCGTAAGGAGTGCCTTTGATACGAAGGAGGGCCCGCACCTCGATACCCATATCCTTGATCAACCTGACAAGCATGGTGCGATCAGGCGGGGTCTTCAGGTATTCGATAACTGTCGGTTCTTCCCCGCTGTTACGGATCAACTCCAACGTGTTGCGAGAGGTGCCGCATTCGGGGTTGTGGTAGATCGTGATCTGGCTCATATCGCTTCCTCGTGCTGTTGTTAGATGGAGCGCTGATTGACGCGTTTGGACAGCTCTTCGGCGGACTCTTTACGCTCGGAGTACCGATCAACCAAATAATCCTGGCGATCCCGCAACAGCAGGGTTAGCTTCATCAGTTCTTCCATCACGTCCACGAGACGGTCGTAGTACGAGGAAGGTTTCATACGGCCTGCTTCATCGAACTCGGTGAACGCCTTGGCCACGGAGGACTGGTTAGGGATGGTAAACATCCGCATCCACCGTCCAAGTACCCGCAGCTGGTTAACCACGTTGAAGGATTGGGAACCGCCACAGACTTGCATCACAGCAAGGGTTTTTCCTTGCGTAGGTCGTACAGCGCCAATCGCCAGCGGAACCCAGTCAATTTGGGTTTTGAATACCGCACTCATGGAGCCGTGACGCTCAGGGGAGCACCACACCTGCCCCTCAGACCATTGCATCAGCTCGCGCAGTTCAGCGACCTTGGGATGTGTATCGGGAGCGTCGTCCGGCAGCGGCAGACCCGATGGGTCAAAGATCTTGGTTTCAGCGCCTAACTCATTCAGCAGGCGTGCCGCCTCTTGCGTAACTAACCGGCTGAATGAGCGCTCTCGCGTTGATCCATACAGCAGAAGAATGCGAGGTTTATGGAGCGAAAGCGTACGAGGCGACAGTTGCTCCAGCGAAGGAATATCGAACAGGTCGGCATGTACGTTCGGCAATATGTCTTGCATAAAAACTCCTACGGCGGCGCCAGGTTGGGCACCGCCTCGGTTGATCTTTAAAGCGAACCGATGCGATTCAGTTCAGCTTTCAACTGTTCAGCGCTGATGGTCTTCAGTGGCAGCGCAAGAAATGCGCTCACGCGCTCGTGAATTTTGGCGAGTGTGGTTTCAAACGCTGCGGTAATCTCGGCTTCCGACCCGCTAGCGTCAGACGGGTCGGCCAGACCCCAATGCGCCTTCAAAGCTGGCCCAAAGAAAATTGGGCATGCCTCACCCGCAGCCCGGTCACAGACAGTGATCACGATGTCGGGAGGCGAGCCTTCAAAAGCATCCGAAGCCTTGCTGCTCAAGCCCGCCGTGGAGATACCCGCCGCCTCCAGCGTTTGCAATGCCCGTTGATTCACCCGGCCACTGGGAAAGCTTCCTGAGCTGACGGCTTCTACACCCTCGGGCGCCAAGTGGTTGAATAGCGCCTCGGACAGAATGCTGCGGCAGCTGTTGTGAGTGCACATGAACAAGACTTTCATCAGACGATTCCTTGATTCAAAAACTGAGGCGCAGTGCCAGGGCGGACAATGTGGCGACGAGGATGGGCACGGTCAGCACGATCCCGGTCTTGAAGTAGTAACCCCAGCTGATCGTTATATTTTTCCGGGCGAGCACGTGCAGCCACAACAGAGTTGCCAAGCTCCCAATTGGGGTGATCTTCGGGCCCAAGTCGCAGCCGATGATGTTGGCGTAAACCATCGCTTGCTGGACAACACCATCGACTTCGGCGGCATGAATGGATAAGGCGCCTACCAGAACGGTGGGCATGTTGTTCATGATCGAAGACAGCAACGCTGTCAGCAGCCCTGTACCAAGGGACGCGCCCCAAACGCCATAACCGGCGAACACGTTCAGGATCTGTGCAATGTGGTCGGTCAGGCCGGCGTTCTTCAGACCATAAACAACCAGGTACATACCCAAAGAAAAGATCACTACCTGCCATGGCGCCTCTTTGAGTACCTTGCTTGTGTTGATGGCGTGACCACGAGCCGCGATGACGTAAAGAATGAATGCACAGACCGCTGCAATGGCGCTGATTGGCACCCCCAATGGCTCAATGACAAAGAAGCCGATCAGGAGGAGTGCCAGCACCCACCAGCCGGCTACAAAAGTGGCCCGGTCGTTGATTGCCTCGTCCGGATTGTCCAGTTGGTTGAGATCATAGGTCTTTGGTAAATCTTTGCGGAAAAACCACAGCAGCATGGCTAATGTCGCCGCCACGCTGACGATGTTTACCGGCACCATGATCGAAGCATATTCGTTGAAGCCGATATCGAAGTAGTCGGCAGAAACGATGTTGACCAGGTTGGAAACCACCAGCGGTAAGCTCGCCGTATCGGCGATAAAACCGGCTGCCATGACGAATGCCAACGTAGCAGCAGGAGAAAAACGCAACTCCAGCAACATCGCGATCACAATGGGTGTGAGGATCAATGCTGCTCCGTCATTGGCGAACAGGGCCGATACCGCTGCGCCCAGCAGGACGATAAACGCGAACAGCTTGCGGGTGCTCCCGCCTCCCCATCGAGCCACATGCAGCGCAGCCCACTTGAAAAAGCCTGCCTCATCAAGCAACAGACTGATAATAATGACCGCGATGAACGTTCCGGTAGCATTCCAGACTATGCGCCATACCTCCGGTATGTCTGCGAGGGTAACGACGCCTGCCAGCAACGCCAAAATGGCACCGAACATCGCACTCCAGCCAACCCCAAGCCCCTTGGGTTGCCAGATGACAAGGACGATGGTGGCGATAAAGATCAATACAGCAATCAGCATTTCATTAATCCGTTTGGGCGTGAGTCAGCTACACACGGCTTGGTTGATCGGACGGTCGTTCATGCCGCAGAGGCGCTTAGCCTCGGTTTCCAGCCATTGCTGATTGGCGTCTACCACGTCCTTCAAAACTGCAGTCACCCACGCGGGCAAATCAGGATTCAGTCGGTAGTACACCCATTGGCCTTGGCGACGATCCAACAACAAACCGGCAGAGCGCAGCAGCGCCAAATGACGAGAAATCTTCGGCTGACTCAGGTCGAGTGCTGCCGTTAGCTCGCATACACACAGCTCACCTTCACTCACGACAAGCAGCGAAATTTTTGCTCGGGTGTCATCCGCAAGGCACTTGAATAAGGTGGTGGGGTTCAAGGGTTCTGTCATAGATCCTCCAGGTGTTTGGTCTTGACCAAAACGAAGAGCTTGATGCGCTCGTGGATGTCGTGGAGCGTGTGGCGAAATGCGCCAGGATCATCGCTGGTTACTGGGTCAGGAAAATCCCAGGCAATGACTTCACCTGCATTGGGCATTGGTAGGCACTCGCTTGCGGATTTATCACAAAGAGTGATTACGTAATCGAATCGATCAGCTTGAAACTCGCTGAGGGACTTGCTGCGCAGGCCCGTTGCATCGACTCCAACTGCCTCCAATGCCTGAGTCGTGCGCGGATCAACCTCAGACGGTTCAGATCCTGCGCTGAAGGCCTCGAAGCGCGGGTCGGTGTGCCGCAGCAAAGCCTCTGCAAGCAGGGAGCGGGCTGAGTTGGCAACGCACACGAAAAGCACTTTGATAGCAGGGCTCATGGCGGAACTCGATGCATATGGAAAATCGAATATACGCTTTAGCGAATATTCGGTAAAGCGAATATGATGTCTGCTGTTTGGCATGTGCCCTAACGTTCCATGCGTGTCGGCATAACGGAGATGAGAGGATGGAGGGGAAGATGATGATCCAGGCAAAGGAAATAGCCGGAGGACAGTGGCAGCGCTTTCGCGATGCGCTGAAATCTGCTGACCTTCCAGCAGACGATATTGATCTTCCAGGCCGAACCTTTTTTGAGTTCTCACGGGATGGTGAGACTGTTGGATGGGGAGGGTTTGAAACGCATGGGACAGATGGATTGCTGCGCTCCATGGTCGTAGAACCGGCGTACAGATCGAAGGGGGTCGGTATCGCGGTGCTTCGGGTCATTGAAGCGATAGCTGCCGAGGAGGGAATCGCTCGATTTCATTTGCTGACAACAACTGCGTCAAGCTTTTTTGAGCAGCAGGGCTATGCAGTAAATCAACGAGTCTCTGCGCCGCCTCTGATTTCTCAGACGGAGCAGTTCATGGGGCTTTGCCCTGGCTCGGCTTGCTACATGTGCAAGGCGTTACCATTCGACAATGGCTGATAGTCTGCCCATCCGATAGCCTGGGAGGTAGTGTCCAGTTTCGACCTAGCCTTTACATGTGCACATACATGCACATATAGTTCCTTTATGACTACATCACTAAACCGAACCCAAGCCATTGAGGCCGCCATCGAATCGTTGGACGGCGCATTCTTCAAGGCCCTGTGTGAGCCACCGCGAATCGCCGTGCTGAAGCGAGTCATGCTATTAGGTCGCGCTGATGTAACTGAAATTGCGGCTGAGCTGCCTCAGGAGCGTTCGGTTGTATCTCGTCATCTTCAGGTGCTACTGGAAGCAGGGATTGTTCGATCTGCTAAGGTAGGGCGCCAGATGTTCTATGAAGTGGACGGCCCAGCCATTATCAAGCGTCTAGAAGCCATCCTCCTCCACACCAAAAGCATCGCCCCGCTGTGCTGTCCAGGCAAAAAGGACTGATCCTTTTTTGTATGAATACGTGCATGAGTGCGCATATATGAACGCAAAAAATCAGATGTTTGATGTTGTTGTCATTGGTGCTGGCCAAGCAGGGTTGGCTAGCGGTTGGCACCTGAAGCAGCAAGGCCTCAATTTCCGAATTTTTGATGAGCAACCGCTGCCTGGGGGGAACTGGCGTAATTACTACGACAGCCTTGAATTGTTCTCACCAGCAGCATATTCCTCTCTTCCGGGGCTTCCTTTCCCTGGAGCAGCAGGCCACTACCCTACTAGAGATGAAGTCGTGCGTTACCTCGAACGGTATGCCGACTTCTTCCGGCTACCTATTCTCCAAGGGATTAGGGTCGCAAACGTATGTCAGGAAGGCGAAGGATTTCGGATCACTGCCACGAACGGACAATGCTTTTCGGCGAGAGCAGTTGTCGTGGCTTCAGGAGCCTTCAGTCGTCCCTACGTACCCGATATCCCTGGGCTCAAAAACTTCACCGGCACTCAGCTTCACAGTGCTCATTATCGGAATGCAGAAGCATTTAGTGGGCAACGCATCGTCGTAGTTGGCGCTGCTAACTCCGCTGTACAAATCGCTTACGACTTATCCAACGTTGCAACAGTGACTCTGGCCACGCGAGAGGCGATTCGATTCGCGCCACAACGGATATTAGGAGCAGATTTTCATACTTGGTTGAAATGGACAGGCCTAGAGAAAACTAAGTGGCTAAACGATCAAAGCACGCCTGTACTGGACGACGGCACGTACAGAAAGGCTCTGAGATCCGGATACTTCAATCAAGCAGCAATGTTCTCCGAGGTCACTTCAACAGGCGTGATTTGGGCCGAAGGTCAGCATGAAACCGTTGATAGCCTCGTTTTTGCCACTGGCTTTCGTCCGAACCTGCCATTTCTCCAAGGCCTTCCAGTAATGGATGAGCAGGGACGAGTGGCGCAACGCGACGGGCGAGCAGTTCATATCCCAGGCTTGTACTTTGTAGGCTTGCCCAAACAACGAAACTTCGCCTCAGCAACTCTACGAGGCGTGGGGCCTGATGCCGAACACATACTCCCCTATTTGCTAAAGCGAGTTCGTAATTTGGAAGCCGCCCCCACGCCTGTAACGCAAGACTGAGCAGCTTACGTCTGAAAAACACAAGAGCCCGTAGCTAGTGAAAAACCTAGAAAGCAGCCAGCAACCTATCAACCGACTCAGGCTTGTGTGGGCATTAGGCATCGCACAAATCCTCGCTTGGAGTTCGACCTATTACCTGCCAGCAGTTCTTGCGACACCAATCACCAAAGAAACAGGATAGTCAGTTAAGGAACGGCAGCTTTTTGAATGCATAACAGGCATGGGGCAGAAAACCCTCGACGTGATGCCTGCCGTATGGCGGGTCATGCGGGAGGCGGAGCCCGGCGCGTCCTGGAGGGCCGCTGAGAGCGAAAAGGCGACATTGAGGTGTGGCGGCACCTTGATTCATGTTGGTGTCCCTGCTTTGGATTTGACGCATTTTGAGAACGCTAAGGTGAAGCAGTTGATGCTGGTGCCACATCGGACTGCGCGTGGCCCTAACGGAATGTGGCTCATCCGGCGCGGCCCCAAACATCCTCATATGCTCGGTCTCAAAAAATGCTGCATCTTCTACGTTGGCAAGCCAGGCATTGGGGCTGTGGCCCACTCTCAGCAGGAGGTGGGAGATGCGGGCGTCATTGAGGTTTTCGACTTGAAAGCTGATGCCACGGAGGCGCTCAAGAAGATGAAGTTGAACTCTGCGAACTCTTCGCAGGTGATCCAGGCGAAAGGCTTTGCACTGTACGAGCTCATTATTCGAGCTGACGCGGTTCGGTATGGTGATGATCTGATTTCATTCACATCCAACGGGCTATCAGTATCGGTAAAGGCATAGGCGACACAGAGTTTCGCTTCAACAGTTCTGCCCTGGCCTTCGGGCTTGCCGAGCTTTCCCCTGCGAGAGGAAAGCGAGCAAAGACATTATGGAAGCCCCACATGGAAGAGAATCTGCGCCGTCTATTGTTGGCATTCGAGGATTGGCTGGTACGCGAGGGGCTTTTGGGGGATGCGTTTTTCCTTACGCCGGCAGAGTGGCTGAAGCGTGGAGAAAGCTGGCTGAACGACGCCGTATACGTTTTGGTGTTCGACAGCAGCAGTATCCACTACATGCTGAATTACGGATGCGATCTCACCGAGTTCGACGACATCTTCGAAAGCTTTGGGTTCTACTACGAGATGGGGCATAGCTGGAATCTGGGCATCTACCCAATTAAGGATTACGACTTCACTCCGACCCCGGCAAAATCCACGTACTCGCAGCTCCTTCGCGATCCCCGCTGGAAGCGTAAAGCTGACCTCGTGAAGCAAGTGGCTGAGCATAAGTGCCAGGATTGCGGAGCTGCCGGCAGACTTGAGGCGCACCATTGCTATTACGCCCGTATGAGCAATGGATTTCGTCCCTGGGAATACCCAATAAGTTCGCTTCGGGCGTTGTGCCCTGGATGCCACGAGACGCGAGAGAAAGTGGAGATGAGCTTCCGCGCCTGGTCTGCAAAGCTTACTCACCAGCAGCTTGTTCAGCTCCAGAAGGGGGTCGACCATACAGGGTATTGGATGGGGAACAACGAGCTTCTTGAGCTATTCAATGAATCCACTCGCAATGAGTGCGAAGAACTGAAAGAACTGCACAAAAGATTAATGAACAGGCCCCGCACGTAGTAGCGCTGTGATTACCTGCGCTGGGGACGAGGTGACATCTCGGCGCAAAGCCTAGCTACTATGTAATGAGCCAATCTCGTAGGTATTCCCATGCCTTCCGCAATCCTTAGATCACGCGGCCGGATCACAATCCCTGCTCAGGTACGTAGTTCGCTCGGCCTGAAGCCAGGAGATCGAGTTCATTTCTTCGAAATTTCGGAAGGCCAGTTCGCGATAGTTGCGGCCATTCATTCTGTGCAAAGCCTCAAGGGCATGATCCGGAAGCTGAGAGTTCCCGTTAGTGTTGAGGACATGAATGCTGCCATTGCAGCCGAAGGTTCACATACTCGATGACGGGCTTAGCATCATTGATGCTGACGCAGGGTGAACTGAAGCTAGCTGAGTACTCGGCGGGAGTGCCTTTATCGACAAACTCTCTTGACCGTCCGCCCGGCTTATACGTATCTGAGACATGAGTATTGAATATCAGCCTGCCCCAAAAACCCATGGGGATATTTGGGCAGCACTGCATTTGCCGTCTCTCGGGAAGAAACTAAATGAGGTTGTGCATCAAGGCCTTCCTTTCGAGTTACTTGATCAGATAGCGACCCTGGTGCAGATGCCGTGCGGATATCTCCAGTGCTATTTGCGGGTCGTCCACGACGTTGGCGCGAAGGGCAAAAACTGGCCATTTCAACACTGCCGAAAGCGATCGCTTGGTGACGCTGATAGCTGTGTTTGACCAAGCTTGTTACCTATTCGAGAACGATGCCCCCGCATGGATGCGCCGCTTCGTGGGCTTGGTTCGAGACGCTCACTAGATATGCGAGAAACGAGAGCGGAATCGAGTGCGGTCTTTGATCTTATCGGGCAATTAGAGATGGGAGTACTTGTGTGATTCTCAAGGCGGCAGTCGAGCGCGATGCAATGCCGTCCTGCTATCGCCCCTTCGAGCCAACGGCTCGGCTCAGTACGTCAGATGAATCCCGTTGGTCATCGCACGAATCGCTTGAGTGACAGGCGACCCTCTATCACCTGCTCTCGTATCTCATCAGGGTCGATCGACATACCGCCGTCGGGCGTAACGCGAAGAGACTGCAGATCATTGAGGGCGGCTACGAACGCCAGATCTCTGGCTTGCTCGCGTCCTGATCTGTTGTCTCGGTAAACGAGTCGTACCAATCGACCGAACCACTTCAAGTTGCACTCCTGATTTCGTGTTCCATAGCAGCATATTCAGCGATGTACAGGAGATGTTAAATGAGTGAGCGAGATGCGGCTAAATACTGGACGACTTGCTCCAGTCCCATTCGGCATGTGATGAAATTACGCGGTAGACCACTCAGTCCACGATTCTGACTGTTTAGCCAAATTTTTGCCTTTTGCTCGGTTCCTACGAGCGTGAGCAATGACTGATAAAAATCAACCACAAGCAAAGCCCGGCTCCACGCTTCGGTGCAAGGTTGAAGCAATTCATGTCCGTGGCGTAGATGCAGCACATTGGAGACCTGCTCGCCCAAGACGGCTGCCAAATCACTGTCATCAAGCCCCAACCCTTCCCCGGCTCGGATAAAAGCTTTGCCAAGTACAGCGTTTGCGGTGCTCGATTCGCCTGATTTCATGCTCCACCTTATGATCTGTGATGACCGAGTTTATCTATCCATCTTCATAGTATGGCCGCTTCTGACCGGTGAACGGCTCCAGCAGCCATGCAATGGGTTTCAGGCAGAGGATTGGAAATGGTGCCGACGATCAGCAAGCGGCAAGCGGAGCACGCAGAGCATGAGGATGGAAGCCCGGAGGGCCGATACCTGGCGTAGACAGGGCTTGGTTTACGACAGCCGACCCCATCGGGGCATGCCCAAAAAACAAGGCATTTTGAAGCCTGTGCGACGAGGAGGGTGGTTGGGTGTGATCTCGTCTCCAGCAAGGAAACATGCGACCCTTCTCTCCTCCCGCTGCCATGCGATCCGGTGTCCACAAATTTATTTAAAAATAAATGAAATTGGGCTAAAGGTTTTCTCATTTCGAACCGTTCTTATTTTGAACATAGGATCGATTAATGAGAAACACGATGAGCGCATCGGCAGTTGGCAATGAATTTACGTATGAGGTCAGCGGAAAATTCCATTGGCTGGACTACGTCGATGAGTTCTATGACGCATCCATTGAAACAAAGGGTGGCGAAATTATCAGGCTTTCGCTTGATGATTTCGTACAGTCTTATACCGCCCCTCAAGCTGCTGAGGTCGCCCGGTGCCTCTTTGAAGCACTTGCGACGATTAAGCACGCAAGCCCGGATGTTGCGCTGTGTGTTGCGGATGGAATCAGAAGAAATGCGTACGAAGCTGCTTTCGATCAATTTGTCCCGGATAGGTTTACGGCTACAAAGCATCAGAATGAGAAGCAGATCGTCCTGACCGCATTAGCGCATCAGAATTATCTATACATAGCAGGCGGTGAGTTTTCTGATCCCGAGCCAATGATCGAACTGGACCTTGGAGAAGAAGCTGTCTACGACATGATTGTGGCGAGCGAGACCGGGGAAAACATCGAAATGGATTTCGGGTGGTACAGGATGTATTTCACTAAGGAGCAGGCACTATGGCTATGGTTTCATTTATCGATCGCCGCAAATTGCTTGGGGTAGCACCGTTTGGTAGGTGTTATTAGATTCAGCCACAGCCACAGCCTTTAGCTGGGGCGCGGTGCCGGTAAGCGCGCGTAAGGCACTGTTGGGTTCTCGCAAGGCTAGATTGGATTGTAGGCAGCCTAGTCGGTTAGGGCTGCTTCATGGCTTCGGAGTTCAATCATCTGCGCTTTCACCGCCGATGAATTTATGGTGGTTGAGTTAGATACTTTGAAGAATTTCTTCAAGTCGAAGATGTTCGTCTTGGCCTAATAGCTCCACCGGATCTGCTTCATGGGGGCCGGTAGAGTTGAATTCGTATTTTCGACCGTCCGGACTGTAACAGCTGTCGCAGTAGTCGAGCGTGCCGCGATCATTGAACAGAGTGATTACCCATCCATCTACGTCGACAGTCACCAACCCGCAGTAAATTTCGTTCCAGCTGGCTGAGGTGATTCGGCGCATTGGGCGTGACGCCATAGCGACATCGCGCAATACCTGGTAAACCTCTTGAGCCATGAGCATTTTTTTAGCCTCGTGGTTTAAGGGCGCCGAACGAAGTGCTTTAGCGCATGACGACTTGCGATCACACGGTCGCGGATCTCTTCTGGATCAATCGACATACCACCATCAGGGGTCACACGCAGAGTTTTCAGGCCGTTAAGCGTGTCGATGAATTCTCGTTCTCTGGCTTGCTCGCGGCCTGATCTGTTGTCTCGACAACGAGTCGTATCAAATGACCGAACCACTTCACGCCCCACTCCTGATTTCGTTTTCCATGGCAGTATTTTCAGCGATGTGCGGGAGAGGTTAAATGAGTGAGCGAGTAGCAGCCAAATACTGAACTACTTGCTCCAGTCCCGCTTGGCATGCGATGAGATCACGCGGTCGACCACTCAGACCGCGATTCTGGCTGCTTAGCCAGATCTTTGCATTTCGCTCGGTTCCTACGAGTGCGAGCAATGACTGATACAGCTCAACCAAGAGGATGGCGCGGCTCCAAGCTTCATTACCCGGTTGAAGCAGTTCATTTCCGTGACGTAGACGCAGCACATTGGAGACCTGCTCGCCCAAGACGGCTGCCAGATCACTGTCATCAAGTCCCAACCCTTCTCCGGCTCGGATAAAAGCTTTGCCAAGTACGGCGTTTGCAGTGCCCGATGTGCCTGATTGCATGCTCCACCACATGTTCAATGATGACTGGTTAGTGAACGAACTTATCAATCTATCTCCATCGACCAGTATGGCCTCTCAGACCGACGACTAAATTGATCTTTCAACGTTCTGAATTACTCCATTCGTGAAAAGCTCCATCAGCTTTGCAATCAACGGTCTGTAACGTAATTTTGTGCTTTGTAACACTGCTTACGTTACAGCGCAGAAAGCTACGTTGCAGGCCCAAAAAGGCGGGGGGGCTGGAGTGCGGATGGAAGCCCGCAGGGCCAAGACCAACGCCTATTGCGTGGGCTTAGTTTACGACAGCCATCCCCGACCATGCGCACGCCCAAAACCATGGACTCTCAACTAGAAGCCTTATCAAATGCTCTGGCAGAGAGGCGTTTGGCGTTGTCTTAGGCTATTACAGCGTACTCAACTCCTGGGAGTGCGATGACATGCCATCTTCTACCGCCGCCACGGGAGGGGTAATTGGGGGTATGGCTGGATTTATGACGACACCACGGCTAGCGGCTTATCATGGTATTGCAAACCTCAATCAGATTGACAATCGGGCGTTGAAATGAAGGTTCACAAGTCGGCTTTTACCGAGCAGTTGTATGTGTGAGGGCGGTTAATGAGGTGCGGGCCCGACGATTTTGAGCTACGTGGCTTTATGGTTTTACGTCGTGACAGAGGGTGCGGGCCTAATCAAAGGCTTCGGAGAGTCCATTTTTATGTGTCCATATGGACAAAATAAGAATTATTCAATTGCCTGATTATATTGATTTATTTTGTGTCCATATGGTTAATCCTTTGGATTGAGACGGCGGCGGGATTCTGACCCATGGTGTGCCGGTGATTCATCACTGGATCGAAAGCGTCAGCGCAAGTGCAGGCGGGGCGGGTTTTATCGTACCGATGTTGCTGAATGCCGTGGCGGGGATTGTGGCGGGTGCGGTGGTGTTGGCTGGGGTGATGGCTGTTAGCAAACTCTGGAAGGCTCTGAAAAACTGAAGCCTGGCACTCCTACAGGGAGTATGTGGTGTTGTTAACTGCATGAAAAAGGCCATTCGATTTGCATCGAATGGCCTTTTTTGTCGCCGCCGAACTTACTCGGCGATCTGCAACTTGCGCGACTCGGTGTACACGTAGCGCACTTTCTCGTACTCGAATGGCGAGTTCAGCTGACCATAGCGGAAGCTGGTCTGGTAACGACGGTCAACGCCGCGCAGCATCCAGACTTCAGGATGGTTCGAGCTGACTTCCGAGACGTTCAGGAAGTTGATCGCCGACTCGGCAGTGAAGTCCACGGCCAGGCCACCGGTGTCACGGATGTTGGAAGGACCGAGGATCGGCAGCACGAAGTACGCGCCGCCCGGCACGCCGTAGAAGCCCAGCGTCTGACCGAAGTCTTCACTCTGGCGCGGCAGGCCCATGGCGGTGGCAGGGTCCCACAGGCCGGCGATGCCGATGGTGGTGTTGAGCAACAGGCGTGCGGTGGTTTCCATCGAGCGCTTGCCTTTGAACTGCAGCAGGCTGTTCAACAGGTTCGGCACATCGCCGATGTTGTTGAAGAAGTTGCTGACGCCGGTGCGCAGGAAGCTCGGGGTGATATAGCGATAGCCATCGACGACGGGCAGGAACACCCATTGGTCGAAACGGTAGTTGAAGTGGTAAACGCGACGGTTCCACTGTTCCAGCGGGTCGTAGACGTTCAGCGCGTTGAGCGTCGAGCGTTCGAACTCGCGCTGATCCAGCCCCGGGTTGAAGTTGAGTTTGCTCAGCGGCTCTTTGAAGCCGTCACTGTCGACGACGACAGGGGCGTTGGCTTTGCTGTTGTCGGCATTGGCGACGCCTGCACAGAGTAACGCTGCGATAAGCAGGAGATATTTAGCCACGGAAGAACTCCAGCATGGCGTCGCTGTTGACGCGGTAATTAAGGTTGCCGCAATGGCCGCCCAATGGGTAAACGGTCAGGCGGTCGCCGAAGGTCTTGCGCAGGAAACCGAGGTCGCCCGGGCCGAGGATGACGTCGTCGGCGTTGTGCATGACGGAGATTTTCGGGCTGTCACGCAGGTAATCCTTGAGCGCATACAAGCTGACCTGGTCGATCAGTTGCAGCAGGCTGCCGCCGTCAGTGCGAGCGCGCCACATCGGGATGACCTGTTCGGTGATGTAGCAATCGAAGTCGCACTGCAGCGCACGCTTGAGGAATGGCGTGAGGCTGGTGCCTTCGGTGATCGGGTATTTCGGCGGGGTGATCAGGCCGCGGCGGTTGATCAGGTCCGAGGTAAAGGCAATGTCGGCCGCCGAGAAACGGAACGAAGTGCCAATGAGCATGGCCATCTGTTCGTTGGTCAGGTGCTGTTTGGACTGCTGGAAGTCGTAGAGCAGCGCATCGTTGAGGTCGATGTAGCCTTTTTGCTGGAAGTAGCGGGTCAGTTTGTTCAACACCAGTTCATAGAACGTCGTGCTGTTGTTGATGCCCTTCACCTCGGTCTGAACGAGTTTGTCCAGATTGGTGATGGAGGTGTAGAGGTTGACCGGCGGGTTGAGCAGCAGGACTTTCTTGAAGTTGAAGCTGCGACGGGTTTCGTCCAGGTGCGCGACGAACGCGGCATCCAGTGCGCCGAGGCTGTAGCCCGTCAGGTAATACTCGGTAACCGGCACTTTCGGGTTTTGTGCTCGAACCGCCTGCATCACCCGGTACATGTCTTCGGCATCTTCCTTGGTGATGCCCGGGGTCGCGAAGCGTGAGGCGGCGCTGATGAAGTCGAAGCTGGTCGGCGACGACAATTGCACGACGTGGTAACCCGCTTTGTAGTAGAGCTTCTTCAGGTACTCGTTAAGGCTGCTGTCATAGCGCGCACCGGTGCCGGCGATCAGGAAGATCAGCGGCGCCGCTTTATCCTGGGTCGCGATACGGTAGGTCAGTTTTTTTACCGCCCAGAAGTTATCCGGCAGTTCGAAGGCGCGCTCCGGTCGCAGGGTAATGCTGCGATCCTCCTGATTGATGTCGTCGTCCAGCGGCAGCTCCGGACGCAAGTCCGGTGGGGTCGTGGCAATGGTCGCCTCGAACGGGTTGGTCAAGGGGTAGCCATAACTGGCGGCGTCGATGTCGACCGCCAGTGCGGACGCACTCAAAATAAGGCCGCCAAACAGGGCGGCGAAGCGCAAGGAACGGAGCATGACTAGATCCCTTAGAGGAAGGTGCCGGATGAAGTTCGCAGGCTATGACCACGGGTTCGGCGCCAAAGTGCCACGCATCGGCACCAAACTGGCTTAATTCCGGGTAATAGTAGCTGGACGATACACTTTGCGGCTGTTTCATGACTAGTTATCTGTTACGCGCGTTTGCTTAAAACCGCGAGGGGATTAAGCTGGCCGCCGTTTTCGTCTATTGGAGTGCTCCATGTCTCGCCGTCTGCCCGTGATTTTGCTGCTTGTTTTGCTGCCATTGTGGCTGGCCGCCAGTTATGGCGCGCGTTATGGCTTCATGGAGGATGCGCAATGGGTCGGGATTTGCGTGGATGAGGCGAGTCGCTGGGAGTGTCAGGCTCGTTCGAACCTGGGCTTGATGATTCATTTCAACGTGTTGGGTTGGTCAGCGGTCGCGACGGCTGTGATCGGATTTTTGCTGCCGGGGCGGGCAGGGTGGTGGTTGGCGGTGCTGGCGCTGGTGTTGGGGTTCCCGGCGTTGGCGTTGTACAACACGACGTTGGCTGTTTTTGCGGTGGTGATTGCTGCTTTGCGGTTGGTCAGGGCGCCTCGTACTGTTTGATAGTCAGTCATCGCGAGCAGGCTCGCTCCTACATGTTGAACGTGTCCAACAGGCGATCGCGTTAAAATGTAGGCGTGAGCCTGCTCGCGATGAGGCCGGAAAGGTTGGAAAATGTCCCATCTAACATAGACAGGTTGCAGCTTCTACCTAACAGTTCTGATAGTAGACAGCCCTTCTGATAACTCCGAATCTAGCTATCCAACCCTTGGATATGAATCGGAGCAACGCCATGACTGTTCAGCGAGAGACGTTGCTCTGCCGCTATCAATACGACCCGCTGGACCGGGTAGTGAATTGCGCACCCTTGAATCAGGATGCTGTTCAGCGCTTTTATCGGAAAAACCGTCTGGCCACTGAGATCCAGGGGCCGGTGCGGTACTCGATGTTTGAGCATGAATCACAGCTCATGGCTCAACAGCAGCAGCGTGAGGCGGGGCGGGTTGACAGCGCTTTGCTCGCCACTGATTTGCAACGTTCGGTGTTGTATGCGGTTGCTGTCGATGAGCATAAACGGCCTGTTTATGCGCCCTATGGTCATCGGTCACCAGAAAGCGGCTTGAGCAGTCTTTTGGGTTTCAATGGTGAGCGACGGGATCCGGTCACCGGGCATTATTTGCTGGGGAATGGGTATCGCGCGTTTAACCCGGTGTTGATGCGGTTTAACAGCCCGGACAGTTTGAGTCCGTTTGGGAGGGGTGGGGTGAATGCTTATGCGTATTGCGCGGGCGATCCGGTTAATCGGGTGGATCCGAATGGGCATAGTCCCTTGTTGGTTTCATTCTTCAGATTTCGAGAGTTCGTGGCGAGTAAATCCTTACTTGGCTCCGCTAGCAAGCTACTACCTTCAGCCAAAAAAGTTGCCAACCCTGCTGTAAACAATTCTGCGGATTTGGTCTCGAAAGTTGGTCTGAATACTTCTCAGGTCGACGCACTGGACTTGGCAGTTCCGCAGGCGCTGTACTCGATTGATCAGGGAAGGATGCACGATGCCATTGGCCTGAAAGCGCTAGCTCAAGAAACATTGAATGCTGCCCAGGAACAGTACTCGGTTCTTCAGCGGTTTGCCGATTCCCCACCATTGAAGGAAATACCTGATTTCAACCCTTCAGACATAGTGAATTCGACAGCTCATCAACAGCTTGGTCTTGCTGAGCGTGGCGTCGCTCAGGCACAAGCGAATTTTGAACAGGTGAGAGGCGATTTCTTTGCCAGATACCCACGCGACTACAAAGACGTAGTCGCTAATATTCGGTCCGCCGTGAGAAGAGATTCGGTCTAGAGCTCACAAAGTTGTTAGCGTTGGCCTTTGTTCACCCGCAAACACCGCCACAACGCCGCCACCATCAACACACTGACCAGCGCCCAGCCCCAAGCCTGCTGGTTCTGCAACCCTTCCTGAAACAACTGCGGCGCAATACCCGCGCCCACAATGAACGTCAGCAACGCAATCTCCCGGCGTGGCACGTTCACCGGGCGGCACAGGTAGACCAGCGCCGGCACGATGAACGCCATGCTCGGGAAGCTGCGATAGCGCGGGTCGAACACCAGCTCCAGCATCGTCACCGCTGCCGCAAAGCCTGCGAACGCAACCAGCCAGCCGGCACGGCGTTCAAGCACGTTAAATGCACGCTCACGCCAGCCGGTACGGGCACTCAAGGTCAGCGCGGCATGGGCCAGCACCAGCACATTCAACGCCGTCAGCAATCCGACCCACACCCATTCACTGGTGAACCGGGTAGTGACGCGTGCCAGATCGCCCCAGGCGCCAATCGAGCACGCCGCCAGCGCGCCGAGCAGCGGTAGAACCAGGGCTGCACGCGTGCTGCGGACACGCCCGCCAAGGATCAGTGTGCCCAGAAAGATAAAACCGCCCACAACCAGCCACTGCGACCAGTACGGCACATTCGACACCGGACCTGCCAGGACGCCCTTGTCCTGGCGATCTGCATCGAACAGGCCCCAGTAACCGCCCACCGCGCCTTCGCTGGCGCGTTTCCACGGCTGGTCAAACGCTTCGATCAGGTTGTAGTGCCAGCCTTGTTGTTCGGCCATGGCGACGAAGCCGCGAATGAACTTCGCCTCGTTGACCCGGCTCGGCAGGGCGGTCTCGCGCTGACGGCCTTCGCTCGGCCAACCGGTCTCGCCGATTACCACATCCTTGGGCGCAAACTTGTTGCCGAACACCTGACGCACTTCAGCGACATGCTGGAGGGCGGCATCAATATTCGAAGGTTCATCTTCCCAATACGGCAGCAGGTGAATCGTCAGGAAGTCCACCGCCGGCGCGATTTCCGGGTGCTTGAGCCAGAACTCCCAGACGTCGGCATAGGTGACGGGCTGTTTGACCTGGCTTTTGACTTTATTAATCAGTTTCGCCAGTTGCGGACCAGTCACTTCCTTGCGCAGCAGGGCTTCGTTGCCGACGATGACCGAGGTCACCACATCCGCGTTGGCGTTGGCCGACGCGATCAGCAGGTCCACTTCTTTCTCAGTGTCCACTGGGTTGCTGTTGACCCAGGCGCCGATCATTAGCTTCAGGCCATGTTTGCGCGCCAGATCGGGCAGGGCTTCAAGGCCGGTCATCGAGTAAGTGCGAATGCATTCAAAGCGGGTGGCCAGCAACGCGAGGTCCGCGTCCATGCGCTCGGGGCGCAATTTGAACGGCACGTCGAACGGCGACTGGTCTTTGTCGAACGGGGTGTAGGAGGCGCATTGCAACTTGTGCGTCGCGCTGGCCACGTCGGGCAGGATCACGGGTTTGCCCAGGCCGTACCAGAAGCCACCCAAGGCAAACAGCCCCAGCAGGCAAGCGAACAGGTAGGCAAAAAAAGGAAATCGGGAAGTCGCGGACATGGTCAGGCCGTGTGGGAGCAAAGCCGCGCATGTTACCTGCATTTGCCTCGCGCTTGGTGGCGTACATGCTTTTGACATGCAAAGTTCGGGCGGATCGGCCTGCGTGCTTTGCCCGGTCAGGGTTAATGGCGTTCTGATGTCGTTTCTCGATGCCTTGAGGTCGCTGGCAGAGAAGGTCGCAGTTGTCGTGAGGTTGATGATCGACGCATCAGCGCTTTTGTAGAGACATCGCGTTGATGATCCAACGAGTTTGCAGTGAAGCGTGATGGGCGCACGGCGCACCAAAACAATACGTTGACGCGACTCGGCATCCGTCGAGCGCAGCACTTTCGGGGAAGTAACGATGAAGATGCGACGACTTTTAGGCGCGGGTGCCGCTCTGGTGCTTGCGATTGGCTCCACCATGGCCAATGCCGAGAGCAAAACCCTGAGCATCGGTTATGTCGACGGATGGTCCGACAGCGTCGCGACCACGCATGTGGCCGCCGAGGTGATCAAGCAGAAGCTCGGTTATGACGTGAAACTCCAGGCGGTGGCGACCGGGATCATGTGGCAGGGCGTGGCAACCGGCAAACTCGACGCGATGCTGTCCGCCTGGCTACCGGTGACTCACGGCGATTACTGGACCAAGAACAAGGACCAGGTCGTCGACTACGGCCCGAACTTCAAGGACGCCAAAATCGGTTTGATCGTGCCGGAATACGTCAAAGCCAAGTCGATTGAGGACCTGAAAACCGACGATAGCTTCAAAGGTCGCATTGTTGGCATCGACGCAGGGTCGGGCGTGATGCTCAAGACCGATCAGGCTATCAAGGATTACGGCCTGACCAACTACACCCTCAAGGCCAGTTCCGGCGCCGGCATGATTGCCGAGCTGACCCGTGCCGAGAAGAAAAACGAATCCATCGCCGTCACCGGTTGGGTGCCGCACTGGATGTTCGCCAAGTGGAAACTGCGCTTCCTGGACGACCCGAAAGGCGTTTATGGCGCAGCTGAAACCGTTAACAGCATCGGCAGCAAAGAGTTGGCGACCAAAGCACCGGAAGTGGCCAAGTTCCTGAAGAACTTCCAGTGGGCGTCGAAAGACGAAATCGGCGAAGTCATGTTGGCGATTCAGGATGGCGCCAAGCCGGATGCCGCGGCGAAGGATTGGGTTGCCAAACACCCGGAACGTGTTGCTGACTGGATTAAATAACAGTCACCTCGTTTAACCCTGTGGGAGCGAGCCTGCTCGCGATTGCGGTGCATCAGTCAGCGATGATGTTGACGGGTACACCGCTATCGCGAGCAGGCTCGCTCCCACATTTATTTCCGCGTGCTGGAGTTTGGCGAGTCTGTCATGTCGTTCTAATACTAAGGTCGTCTGGAACCTGGCCCGCAGCCGCATAGAGTGGATAACGTTCCAACAATAATCTGTGCTGCGAGGATAAAAACAATGAACGACAGCATTTACCTCTCGATTCAAAACAGCCCGCGCTTCAAGGAGCTGGTTAGTAAGCGAGAAAAGTTCGCCTGGATTCTTTCGGCGATCATGCTTGGGCTTTACTCCGGATTCATCCTTCTGATTGCTTACGGGCCGCATTTACTGGGGGCGAAAATCAGTCCCGAGTCATCGATTACCTGGGGCATTCCGATCGGTGTCGGGTTGATTCTCTCGGCCTTTATCTTGACCGCTATTTATGTGCGACGCGCCAATGGCGAATTCGACGACCTGAACAATGCGATTCTCAAGGAGGCTCAGCAATGATCCGGCGTCTGATGGCTCTATTGAGCATTGCAGCCTTTGCGCCTGGCGCGTGGGCGGCTGAAGCCCTGACGGGCGAAGTGCACAAACAACCGCTGAACATCCCTGCGATCCTCATGTTCGTGGCATTCGTCGGCGCAACGTTGTACATCACATACTGGGCCTCGAAGAAGAACAATTCGGCAGCCGACTACTATGCAGCGGGTGGCAAGATCACCGGCTTCCAGAACGGTCTGGCCATTGCCGGTGACTACATGTCGGCTGCGTCTTTCCTGGGTATTTCTGCCCTGGTGTTCACGTCCGGCTACGACGGCCTGATCTACTCGATCGGCTTCCTGGTGGGCTGGCCGATCATTCTGTTCCTGATCGCCGAACGTCTGCGTAACCTGGGTAAATACACCTTTGCCGACGTGGCGTCCTACCGCCTTGGGCAAACCCAGATTCGCTCGCTGTCCGCGTGCGGTTCGCTGGTGGTGGTGGCGTTCTACCTGATCGCGCAAATGGTCGGCGCCGGCAAGCTGATCCAGCTGCTGTTCGGTCTCGACTATCATGTAGCAGTGATCCTGGTCGGCATCCTGATGTGCATGTATGTGTTGTTCGGCGGCATGCTGGCGACCACGTGGGTGCAGATCATCAAGGCTGTATTGCTGCTGTCCGGTGCCTCGTTCATGGCGCTGATGGTCATGAAGCACGTCAACTTCGACTTCAACGCACTGTTCTCCGAAGCCATCAAGGTTCACCCGAAAGGTGACGCGATCATGAGTCCGGGCGGTCTGGTGAAAGACCCTGTCTCTGCGTTCTCCCTGGGTCTGGCGCTGATGTTCGGTACCGCTGGCCTGCCGCACATTCTGATGCGCTTCTTCACCGTGAGTGATGCGAAAGAAGCTCGCAAGAGCGTGCTGTACGCGACCGGTTTCATTGGCTACTTCTATATCCTGACGTTCATCATCGGCTTCGGCGCGATCCTGCTGGTCAGCACCAACCCAGCCTTCAAAGATGCTGCTGGCGCGCTGTTGGGCGGCAACAACATGGCGGCGGTGCACCTGGCCAACGCGGTCGGCGGCAGTATCTTCCTGGGCTTCATCTCGGCAGTAGCGTTCGCGACCATTCTGGCAGTAGTTGCCGGTCTGACCCTGGCCGGTGCTTCGGCGGTGTCCCACGACCTGTATGCCAGTGTGATCAAGAAGGGCAAGGCTAACGAGAAGGATGAAATCCGCGTCTCGAAAATCACCACTATCGCTTTGGCAGTGCTGGCTATCGGTCTGGGCATTCTGTTCGAGAGCCAGAACATCGCGTTCATGGTGGGCCTGGCGTTCTCCATCGCGGCGAGCTGTAACTTCCCGGTGCTGCTGCTTTCCATGTACTGGAAGAAGCTCACCACGCGTGGTGCGATGATCGGCGGCTGGCTGGGTCTGATCAGCGCTGTTGGTTTGATGGTGCTCGGTCCGACCATCTGGGTGCAGATCCTGCATCACGAGAAGGCTATCTTCCCGTATGAGTACCCTGCGTTGTTCTCGATGGCCATTGCGTTTGTGGGGATCTGGTTCTTCTCGGTCACTGACAAATCCGCAGCAGGCGTCAAGGAACGGGCGTTGTTCTTCCCGCAATTTGTTCGTTCGCAGACAGGTTTGGGGGCGAGTGGGGCGGTTTCCCACTAAGGCTTCAGGTTTGTTTGAGTAAGGTGGGTTAAACAGAAATGCCCCGATCGAGAGATCGGGGCATTTTTTTGGGCGGTTATTGCATGTTCGAGACGCAAGGCTTGCCGGCGGAGGCGAATACATAGCCTCCTCGAGCCGCCTTTAGACCAGGTCGGTGCCGTCACGTCTGGCTTTTCGGATGTCACGATACACGCTGACGCATAAGGTGATCATCACCCCCGCCGCAATGACGGGCCAGATCAGCACATACAGGGTTAACGCAAAACTGGACATGGGGAAACTCCTTTGTCTTCAGTGACACATTCGTCGTTGTCATGAAAGGCGACGACGCGCTCGGCGATGCAGTCAAAATCGAAACGTTCGTCAGACAGCAAACTCACAAACACGCACACCAGCGTGCTGACGCCATAGGCGGTCAGTGAGCTGAGCAGTACCGGGTAATCACGCAAGAAGCCGAATGCGAACGGGGCCAGGATCAAAAACGCCAGCCCGCCACACACGAACCCTGCGGTGCGGCCGAGGAATCCGAAGGCCATCAACCCGATGACTACTCCGCCACCTATCGACGCAAACAGCTCGAAGAACAGCGCCACCGCTCCTTGCAAAGGAAGGATTTCGAAGCGCGCAACCAGGAACATCAGGAAGCCCGCCAAGGCGGCAGAGGTAAAGGCGGCATTGGTGATCCGTCCCCAATACAGACTGGCGATGACCGGAAACACGATGGCGCCCCATAGCGCACCGACAAAGATGAGCATGGTCAGGATGTCCAGCTTGAGGCTGGCAAACACCACGGCAAGCATCGTCGCCGCGACCATGGTCAAACGTCCTACGAGCAACATGGTTTTTGGATTGGGTTTGCCTTTGGCCAGGTTTTTCCCATAGACGTCAGTCATTACCAGCGCGGACAACGCCGATAAATCCGAATCGGCGGTTGATGACAGCGAGCCAATGACCATGATGAAAAACAGTCCGACTGCAAAGGGCGGCAAGTAGGTAGCGGCCATTTGCGGGATCAGGTTGTTCAAGTCGCCACCCACCGGTTGTACACCGGCCAGCAACGCCAGAAAGCCCAGCATCCCCAAACCGATCACGATGGAGGCATAACCAATGGTCGCCGTGATAAAGGTCGACTTCATCAAATCCTCACGTACGGCGAACAGGCGTTGCGCGATGGTCTGATTGCCGATGGCATAGGCTAGCACTGCCACAAAATACGGTGCGCCCTGTTCCAAAATAGCTGTCTTTGAATAGAAGCTGGCTTGCTCTGCAGAGATATTCGGCATGCCCTGGGCGAACAAATCAGGGCCGCCAAGCTGGAAGAAAATAATGGGGATGATCACCACTGCAGCAAAAATCATGGCAACCAACTGGCCGAAATCGGTCATGACCGAGGAGCGAAACCCTGACCAGATGGTGTAACCCAAAACCCCGAACCCGGCGATCAACACGCCATGAATGAAACTCAGCGGCGACAGTACGGCAACCAGCGCACCCGCGGCGGTGAAATTGACCATCAGGCTGATCATGCTGCCGACGATGTTTGAGCCCGCGAGAATCATCTGGCTGGAGCGCCCGTGGCGAGCGTGCATGATCTCGGCCAAGGTGTGGGCCTTGGGTGCCAGTTCACGAAAACGCCGTCCGAACGGATAGATGAACAAAATCATCAACGCTCCCCAAAAGCCATAATGCATGGCACCCGAGAGGCCGAACTTGTAACCGGAACTGGCGGAAGCGTAGAACGAGGCGGCCCAGATCCAGGTGGCCGTCATGCTGGCTGCCGCCATGCCGAAGCCAATGGAGTTGTTGGAAACCATATAGCCATCGACGTTTTCGTCCTTGCGGCTCACCCGCAACGACACCAAAAAGGTCAGGCCGTAAAAACAGAACAGCAGCAAGAGGACAGTGGGGGTGGAAAGTTGGAACATTCCTTTCTCCTTTATGCGCGCCACGACGTTGTACAGAGGCAACGAAATGCGCGTAGCAACCCGGGTTTTCCTGACAGGCAGGCAATAGCGAACGAAGGTCCGCGGGGTTGTTTTGTGAGGGCTGGCAAGAATCGAATCGCAAGGGGCGATTCAGGTCTGAAGGCAAAGCGCGCGCTAGCACGTTGAACCCTAAGCTTGCAGCAAGAGCCGACGATAGCCGGAAGATGAGTCCTGTGTCAGAAACGAACAGTCCTGACATGGACAGGCGAAACTATACAGACTTGGAGCAAGATTAACTCGTTGTTTGTATACAATAATGTGCTAACGGGCCTGGCGCCGTCAGCGATGCGTACAAACAAAAACGGCCTCCTGCTCTTTATATAAGAGGCAGGAGGCCGTTTCCGGTACTGCAAAAGACGTTATCGCAAGACAGGTCTTATTTGCGGTCTTCCAGCTTGGTGATGTCGCGCGACTCGTAGCCGGTGTACAGCTGGCGTGGGCGGCCAATCTTGTACGGGCTGGAGAGCATTTCTTTCCAGTGGGAGATCCAGCCGACGGTCCGCGCCAGGGCGAAGATTACGGTGAACATGCTGGTTGGAATGCCGATCGCCTTGAGGATGATCCCCGAGTAGAAGTCGACGTTCGGGTACAGCGAGCGTTCGATGAAGTAAGGGTCGGTCAGGGCGATCTCTTCCAGGCGCATGGCCAGTTCGAGTTGCGGATCGTTGTTGATGCCCAGCTCTTTCAGTACTTCGTCGCAGGTCTGCTTCATCACAGTGGCGCGAGGGTCGCGGTTTTTGTAAACCCGGTGACCGAAGCCCATCAGTTTGAACGGATCGTTCTTGTCCTTGGCCTTGGCGATGAATTTGTCGATGTTCGACACATCGCCAATTTCATCCAGCATGGTCAGAACAGCTTCGTTCGCGCCGCCGTGGGCAGGGCCCCACAGTGCAGCGATACCGGCGGCGATGCAGGCGAACGGGTTGGCACCCGAAGAGCCGGCCAGACGTACGGTGGAAGTCGATGCGTTTTGCTCGTGGTCGGCATGGAGGATGAAGATCCGGTCCATGGCCTTGGCGAGTACCGGGCTGATCGGTTTGATCTCGCACGGAGTGTTGAACATCATGTGCAGGAAGTTTTCCGCGTACGTCAGGTCGTTGCGCGGGTACATCATGGGTTGACCCATGGAGTACTTGTAAACCATCGCTGCCAGGGTCGGCATCTTGGCAACCAGGCGGATCGCGGAGATTTCGCGATGCTGCGGGTTATTGATGTCGAGGGAGTCGTGGTAGAAGGCCGAGAGGGCGCCGACTACGCCGCACATGACGGCCATCGGGTGGGCGTCGCGACGGAAGCCGTTGAAGAAGGTCTTCAGCTGTTCGTGAACCATGGTGTGGTTCTTGACGGTGCTGACGAACTGGGCCTTCTGTTCTGCGGTCGGCAATTCGCCGTTGAGCAGCAGATAGCAGGTTTCCAGGTAGTCCGACTTTTCAGCCAACTGCTCGATCGGGTAGCCGCGGTGCAACAGAATGCCGTTGTCGCCGTCGATATAGGTGATCTTCGACTCGCAGGAGGCGGTCGACATGAAACCAGGGTCAAAGGTGAAACGGCCCGTGGCCGTCAGGCCCCGAACATCGATAACATCGGGACCAACGGTGCCGGTTAAAATGGGCAGCTCGACGGGGGCTGCGCCCTCGATGATCAACTGCGCTTTTTTGTCAGCCATGTGGCCTCCTATTTATGCTTGAAATCATCAGACAGACCCCCCACGCAGGGCCCGCACCACTATAGTGAGATAAATTCGAATGTCAATTTGCCTAAAGTCTTGCTCCAGAAGGCTTTAACTGTACTTTTTCCTCGAAATTGCCTGCCATTTACGCCTTTTATTCAACTTGTGCAATGCGCTATTAGGGGAAGGTGAACGCGTTGTCATTAGTAGCCTAACTGTCTATACTCGGCCACCGACCGCCAGGGGCTTTTGGGCCTGCTTTATTGGGGGTCGCATCCCTGGGTGGTGGTTACCTGACCAGTGCACTCCCCAACAACTTTGCCCTGATTGTTAGGGGCTCTTCAGTGTGAAAAAAAAGCCGTGAAAAGCCAACGACCTGTAAACCTAGACCTAAGGACCATCAAACTCCCCATCACCGGCGTTACGTCGTTTCTTCACCGTGTTTCCGGCATCATCCTCTTCCTGGGCCTTGGCTTCATGCTTTATGCATTGGGCAAGTCTCTGGGTTCCGAGGAAGGTTTTGCCGACGTGAAGGCAACCTTGACCAGCCCGCTGGCCAAGTTCGTAGCGTGGGGCCTCCTGTCCGCTCTTCTGTATCACCTGGTAGCCGGTGTGCGCCACTTGATCATGGATATGGGCATCGGTGAGACGCTGGAAGGCGGCCGCCTGGGCTCGAAAATTATCATCGCCATTTCCGTGGTGTTGATCGTTCTGGCAGGAGTTTGGATATGGTAACCAGCGTTACGAACCTTTCGCGTTCCGGCCTTTATGACTGGATGGCGCAACGTGTGTCTGCGGTCGTTCTCGCGGCTTATTTCATCTTCCTGATCGGATACCTCGCTGCGAACCCGGGCATTGGCTACGACCAATGGCACGGCCTGTTCGCCCACAACGGGATGCGTATCTTCAGTCTGCTGGCCCTTGTGGCCCTGGGCGCTCACGCCTGGGTCGGCATGTGGACCATCGCGACCGACTACCTGACGCCGATGGCGCTGGGCAAGTCCGCGACTGCAGTACGTTTCCTTTTCCAGGCAGTATGCGGCGTTGCGATGTTCGCTTACTTCGTCTGGGGTGTGCAGATTCTCTGGGGTATCTGATTCATGGCTAACATTCCAACGATTTCTTTCGACGCCATCATTATTGGTGGTGGCGGTGCCGGCATGCGCGCAGCGCTGCAATTGGCACAGGGCGGTCACAAGACTGCCGTAATCACCAAGGTTTTCCCGACCCGTTCGCACACTGTGTCCGCTCAGGGTGGCATTACCTGCGCCATCGCTTCGGCCGATCCGAACGATGACTGGCGCTGGCACATGTACGATACCGTCAAGGGTTCCGACTACATCGGTGACCAGGACGCTATCGAATACATGTGTCAGGAAGGCCCTGCTGCGGTCTTTGAACTGGACCACATGGGTCTGCCGTTCTCCCGTACAGAGCAAGGTCGTATCTACCAGCGTCCATTCGGCGGTCAGTCGAAGGATTACGGTAAAGGTGGCCAGGCTGCCCGTACCTGCGCCGCTTCCGACCGTACCGGTCACGCGCTGCTGCACACCCTTTATCAGGGCAACCTGAAAGCTGGCACCACATTCCTCAACGAGTACTACGCAGTTGACCTGGTGAAAAACCAGGACGGCGCATTCGTGGGTGTGATCGCCATCTGCATCGAAACGGGCGAGACCAGCTACATCCGCGCCAAGGCCACCGTTCTGGCGACTGGTGGTGCCGGTCGTATCTACTCGTCCACCACCAATGCCCTGATCAACACCGGTGACGGCGTCGGCATGGCCCTGCGTGCTGGCGTTCCGGTGCAAGACATCGAAATGTGGCAGTTCCACCCGACCGGTATTGCCGGCGCTGGTGTACTGGTGACTGAAGGTTGCCGTGGTGAAGGTGGTTACCTCATCAACAAGCACGGCGAGCGTTTCATGGAGCGCTACGCTCCGAACGCCAAAGACCTTGCCGGTCGTGACGTTGTTGCCCGCTCGATGGTTAAAGAAATCATCGCCGGTAACGGTTGCGGTCCGAATGGCGACCACGTACTGCTCAAGCTCGATCACCTGGGCGAAGAAGTACTGCACAGCCGTCTGCCAGGCATCTGCGAACTGTCCAAGACGTTTGCTCACGTTGACCCGGTTGTTGCTCCGGTTCCGGTTGTTCCGACTTGCCACTATATGATGGGCGGTGTTCCGACCAACATTCATGGCCAGGCGATCACCCAGGATGCCGAAGGCGTCGACACCATCATCCCTGGCCTGTTCGCAGTGGGTGAAGTGGCTTGCGTATCGGTTCACGGTGCCAACCGTCTGGGCGGCAACTCGTTGCTCGACCTGGTTGTGTTCGGTCGTGCGGCCGGTCTGCACCTGGAAAAAGCGCTGACTGACGGCATCGAATACGATGACGCTACCGACGCCAACATCGAAACCGCCCTGGCGCGTCTGTCCGCTCTGAACGAGCGTACCGATGGCGAAGACGTGGCAACCCTGCGTCGCGAGCTGCAGAGCTGCATGCAGAACTACTTCGGTGTATTCCGTACCGGCGAATACATGCAGAAGGGTATTGCCCAGCTGGCTGACCTGCGCGTGCGCATCGCCAACGTCAAGATCAACGATAAGTCGCAGGCGTTCAACACTGCGCGTATCGAAGCGCTGGAACTGCAAAACCTGCTGGAAGTGGCCGAAGCCACCGCCATCGCTGCAGAGATCCGTAAAGAGTCCCGCGGTGCTCACGCCCGTGAAGACTTCGAAGACCGCGACGATGAAAACTGGCTGTGCCACACCCTGTTCTTCCCGGGTGACAAGCGCGTTACCAAACGTGCCGTAAACTTCTCGCCGAAAACTGTTCCGACTTTTGAACCTAAGATTCGGACTTATTAAGGGTGGCCGCCATGTTGAAAGTCAGCGTTTATCGTTACAACCCTGATCAGGACGCCGCGCCGTTCATGCAGGAGTTCCAGGTTGATACCGGTGGTAAAGACCTGATGGTGCTGGACGTGCTGGCCCTGATCAAAGAGCAGGACGAAGGTTTCTCCTATCGTCGCTCTTGCCGTGAAGGTGTTTGCGGTTCCGACGGCATGAACATCAACGGCAAAAACGGTCTGGCGTGCGTCACGCCGCTGTCCGCTGTCGTAAAAGGTAACAAGTTGGTTGTTCGTCCACTGCCAGGTTTGCCGGTCATTCGTGACCTGGTCGTCGATATGAGCATCTTCTACAAGCAATACGAGAAGGTGAAGCCTTACCTGCAGAACGACACGCCGGCTCCGGCCATCGAGCGTCTGCAGTCCCCTGAAGAGCGTGAAAAGCTCGACGGTCTGTACGAGTGCATCCTGTGCGCTTGCTGCTCGACCTCGTGCCCGTCCTTCTGGTGGAACCCGGACAAGTTCCTGGGTCCAGCTGCCCTGCTGCAAGCGTACCGCTTCCTGGCAGACAGCCGTGATACCAGGACGTCCGAGCGTCTGGCTTCGCTGGATGACCCGTTCAGCGTATTCCGCTGCCGCGGGATCATGAACTGCGTCAACGTATGTCCGAAAGGCCTGAACCCGACTAAGGCCATCGGTCACATTCGTAACATGCTTCTGCAAAGCGGCGTGTGATACAGCTGTAGTACCCGCAACATTGCTGTACCCGTAGATGCTACGGCGCAGGCTTCAACCGGCGCCGTAGTTTTAACCTGAGCAGCAGCCCATAAAGCTGCGGCTCTTATTTTGAAGAAATGAGACAAGCAGGGGCATCCGGGCTGGTACCCGGACTATCAGCGTGATCCAAGGTGGCTTGTTTTAGTCGCTGCATTCGGACTTCTGCAAGCGTGCTCGGTATCGACGCCGGTGGTGTTCCCCTAACCGAGGGTGACCAAGCATGCAAGAAAGCGTGATGCAGCGCATGTGGAACAGCGCCTACCTATCCGGTAGTAACGCTGCCTATGTGGAAGAGCTCTACGAGCTCTACCTGCACGACCCTAACGCTGTGCCAGAAGAGTGGCGCACCTACTTCCAGAAGTTGCCTGCTGACGGCAACACTGCCACCGATGTTTCGCACTCCACAATTCGCGATCATTTCGTCTTGCTGGCAAAGAACCAGCGCCGCGCACAACCGGTTTCCGCCGGCAGCGTGAGCAGTGAGCACGAGAAGAAGCAAGTTGAAGTGCTGCGATTGATCCAGGCTTACCGTATGCGTGGCCACCAGGCAGCCCAGCTTGACCCGCTGGGGCTGTGGCAGCGTCCTGCACCTGCAGACCTGTCGATCAATCATTACGGCTTGACCAATGCCGATCTTGATACGACCTTCCGTGCCGGAGACCTGTTCATCGGCAAAGAGGAAGCGAGCCTACGCGAAATTCACGAAGCGTTGCAGCAGACATATTGCCGCACCATCGGCGCCGAATTTACGCACATCACCGATTCCGAGCAGCGCCAGTGGTTCCAGCAGCGTCTGGAAAGCGTGCGTGGCCGTCCGACGTACTCCGCCGATATCAAGAGCCATTTGCTTGAGCGCGTGACTGCCGGTGAAGGCCTGGAAAAATACCTGGGTACCAAATACCCGGGCACCAAGCGTTTCGGTCTGGAAGGCGGCGAGAGCCTGATTCCGATGCTTGACGAGCTGATCCAGCGTTCCGGTTCCTACGGCACCAAGGAAATCGTCATCGGCATGGCCCACCGTGGCCGTCTGAACGTTCTGGTCAACACCTTCGGCAAGAACCCGCGCGAGCTGTTCGACGAGTTCGAAGGCAAGAAGAAGGTCGAGCTGGGTTCCGGTGACGTTAAATACCACCAGGGCTTCTCGTCCAACGTGATGACCACCGGTGGTGAAGTTCACCTGGCCATGGCGTTCAACCCGTCCCACCTGGAAATCGTTTCCCCGGTGGTCGAGGGTTCGGTTCGCGCCCGTCAGGATCGTCGTAACGACCCTACCGGCGAGAAGGTTCTGCCGATCTCCATCCACGGTGACGCGGCATTCGCCGGTCAGGGCGTGGTGATGGAAACCTTCCAGATGTCGCAGACCCGCGGTTTCAAAACCGGCGGCACCGTGCACATCGTGATCAACAACCAGGTTGGTTTCACCATCAGCAACCCGCTGGACTCGCGTTCCACCGAGTACGCCACCGACGTTGCCAAAATGATCCAGGCGCCGATCCTCCATGTGAATGGTGATGATCCGGAAGCCGTGTTGTTCGTGACCCAGCTGGCCATCGATTACCGCATGCAGTTCAAGCGTGACGTGGTGATCGACCTGGTCTGCTACCGTCGTCGCGGCCACAACGAGGCCGACGAGCCGAGCGGCACCCAGCCGATCATGTATCAGCAGATCACCAAGCAGCGCACCACCCGTGAGCTGTACGCCGATCGTCTGACCCAGGGCGGTGTGGTCGACGCAGAGCGTGTTCAGGCGAAAGTCGACGAATACCGCAATGCGCTGGACAACGGTCTGCATGTTGTAAAAAGCCTGGTCAAAGAGCCGAACAAAGAGTTGTTCGTGGACTGGCGTCCGTATCTGGGCCACGCCTGGACCGCGCGTCACGACACTCGCTTCGATCTGAAAACCTTGCAGGAACTGTCCGCCAAGCTGCTGGAAATTCCAGAAGGCTTCGTGGTTCAGCGCCAGGTCTCGAAAATCTACGAAGACCGTCAGAAGATGCAAGTCGGCGGCCTGCCGATTAACTGGGGTTACGCCGAAACCATGGCGTACGCGACCCTGGCGTTCGAAGGTCACCCGATCCGCATGACGGGTCAGGACATCGGTCGCGGTACGTTCTCGCACCGTCACGCTGTCTTGCACAACCAGAAAGACGCGGGTACCTACATCCCGTTGCAAAACCTGTACAAGGGCCAGCCGCGTTTCGACCTGTACGATTCGTTCCTGTCCGAAGAAGCCGTACTGGCGTTCGAATACGGTTACTCGACCACCACGCCTGAGGCGCTGGTGATCTGGGAAGCCCAGTTCGGCGACTTCGCCAACGGTGCCCAGGTGGTTATCGACCAGTTCATCACCAGTGGCGAGCACAAGTGGGGCCGTCTTTGCGGTCTGACCATGCTGCTGCCGCACGGTTATGAAGGTCAGGGTCCGGAGCACTCTTCGGCTCGTCTGGAGCGTTACCTGCAGCTGTGCGCCGAGCACAACATCCAGGTAGCCGTTCCGACTACGCCGGCTCAGATCTACCACTTGCTGCGTCGTCAGGTGATCCGCCCGCTGCGCAAGCCGTTGATCGTGCTGACTCCAAAGTCGCTGTTGCGTCACAAACTGGCCGTGTCGACCCTGGAAGATCTGGCCGAAGGTTCGTTCCAGACCGTTATCCCGGAAATCGATGTTCAAGACCCGAAAAAGGTCGAGCGCATTGTTCTGTGCAGCGGCAAGGTCTACTACGACCTGTTGGAAAAACGCCGTGCCGAAGGTCGTGACGACATCGCCGTCGTGCGTATCGAGCAGCTGTACCCATTCCCTGAGGACGACTTGAACGAAGTCCTGGCTCCGTACACCAACCTCAAACATATCGTTTGGTGTCAGGAAGAGCCGATGAACCAGGGTGCCTGGTACTGCAGCCAGCATCACATGCGCCGCATCGTTGGCAATCACAACAAGGCACTCGTACTCGAGTACGCCGGTCGTGACGCTTCCGCTGCACCAGCTTGTGGTTATGCATCGATGCACGCCGAACAGCAGGAAAAACTGCTGCAAGACGCCTTTACTGTTTAACGCCTTCGCGCACCTGAAACCGAATTTAAGGACCCACAGATAATGGCTATCGAAATCAAAGCCCCCACTTTTCCGGAATCGGTTGCCGATGGCACCGTTGCCACCTGGCACAAACAACCGGGCGACGCTGTAAAGCGTGATGACCTGATCGTCGATATCGAAACCGACAAGGTTGTTCTGGAAGTGTTGGCTACCGCTGACGGCGTGCTGGGCGCTATCGTCAAGAACGAAGGCGACACCGTTCTGTCCGACGAAGTGCTGGGTTCCATCGAAGCGGGCGGCGCTGCTGCCGCTCCAGCTGCCGCCGCAGCACCTGCTGCTGCACAAGCTGCTGCTCCTGCTGCTGAAGGCGAAGACGATCCTGTTGCTGCACCGGCTGCTCGCAAGCTGGCTGAAGAAAACGGCATCAACATCTCCTCCGTTGCCGGTACTGGCAAAGGCGGTCGTGTGACCAAGGAAGACGTGGTTGCAGCTGTTGCCGCCAAGAAATCCGCGCCTGCTGCCGCGCCTGCCAAGGCTGCTGCACCGGCTGCCGCTGCTCCGGTTTTCGCCGCTGGCGACCGCATCGAGAAGCGCGTTCCGATGACCCGTGTGCGGGCCACCGTTGCCAAGCGTCTGGTTGAAGCTCAATCGAACATGGCAATGCTGACGACTTTCAACGAAGTCGACATGACTGAAGTCATGGCGCTGCGTTCGAAGTACAAGGATCTCTTCGAGAAGAGCCATAACGGCGTACGCCTGGGCTTCATGTCGTTCTTCGTCAAGGCGGCTACCGAAGCGCTGAAACGCTTCCCGGCTGTCAACGCATCGATCGACGGTGCCGACATCGTTTACCACGGCTACGCTGACGTCGGCGTTGCTGTTTCCAGCGACCGTGGCCTGGTTGTACCGGTTCTGCGTAACGCCGAACTGATGAGCCTGGCTGAAATCGAAGGCGGCATCGCCACCTTCGGCAAGAAGGCTCGTGACGGCAAATTGTCCATGGACGAAATGACCGGCGGCACGTTCACCATCACCAACGGTGGTACCTTCGGTTCGATGATGTCGACTCCGATCGTCAACCCGCCGCAGGCGGCTATCCTGGGCATGCACAACATTCTGCAGCGTCCTATGGCGATCAACGGTCAGGTCGTTATCCGTCCGATGATGTACCTGGCTCTGTCCTACGATCACCGTCTGATCGATGGCAAAGAAGCTGTGACCTTCCTGGTTACCATCAAGAACCTGCTGGAAGACCCGGCTCGTTTGCTGCTGGATATCTGATAGAAGCGGCTGCAGGTCTCAAGCTTCAAGCGGCAAGAAATTGCGGCTTGGCTTGAGGCTTGCGGCTTCAAGCTTGTTGCCAAAAGAGGATTTTTTGAATGTCGCAGAAATTTGACGTAGTAGTGATCGGCGCGGGCCCTGGCGGCTATGTGGCTGCCATCAAAGCAGCGCAGCTGGGTCTCTCGACGGCCTGCATCGAGAAATACACCGACGGCGAAGGGAAGCTCGCGCTGGGCGGTACTTGCCTGAACGTCGGCTGCATTCCATCCAAGGCGCTGCTGGACAGCTCCTGGAAATACAAGGAAGCCAAAGAAGGCTTCGCGATCCACGGTATCAATCACGCTGGCGTGACCATGGACGTGGCTGCAATGGTTGGCCGTAAAGCCAACATCGTCAAAGGCCTGACCTCTGGCGTTGCAACCCTGTTCAAGGCTAACGGCGTAACGTCCCTGCAAGGCCACGGCAAACTGCTGGCCGGCAAGCGCGTTGAGCTGACCAAGCCAGACGGCACCGTTGAAATCATCGAAGCCGAGAACGTGATTCTGGCTTCGGGCTCGCGCCCGATCGATATTCCACCGGCTCCTGTTGACCAGAACGTGATCGTCGATTCGACGGGCGCACTGGAATTCCAGTCCGTGCCTAAGCGCCTGGGCGTGATCGGCGCTGGCGTCATCGGCCTGGAACTGGGTTCGGTATGGTCGCGTCTGGGTTCCCAGGTCGTCGTTCTGGAAGCGCTGGAGAAGTTCCTGCCGGCCGCTGACGAAGCGGTTTCCAAGGAAGCCTTCAAGACCCTGACCAAACAAGGTCTGGACATCAAGCTGGGCGCTCGCGTTACCGGTTCCAAAGTGAACGGCGACGAAGTCGTTGTGAACTACACCGATGCCAATGGCGAACAGAACATCACGTTCGACAAGCTGATCGTTGCCGTTGGTCGCCGTCCAGTGACCACCGAACTGTTGGCTGCCGACAGCGGTGTGAACATCGACGAGCGCGGTTTCGTTTTCGTTGACGACCAGTGCGCTACCAGCGTTCCGGGCGTTTACGCGATCGGTGACGTGGTTCGCGGCATGATGCTGGCGCACAAGGCGTCCGAAGAAGGCATCATGGTCGTTGAGCGCATCAAGGGCCACAAAGCCCAAATCAACTATGACCTGATCCCGTCTGTTATTTATACTCACCCGGAAATCGCATGGGTGGGTAAAACCGAGCAGACCTTGAAAGCCGAAGGCGTTGAAGTTAACGTCGGCACCTTCCCGTTCGCCGCTTCTGGCCGTGCCATGGCAGCCAACGATACCGGTGGTTTCGTCAAGGTCATCGCCGATGCCAAGACTGACCGCGTATTGGGCGTCCACGTCATTGGCCCGAGCGCTGCAGAACTGGTTCAGCAGGGCGCGATCGGTATGGAATTCGGCACCAGCGCTGAAGACCTGGGCATGATGGTTTTCTCCCATCCGACCCTGTCTGAAGCCTTGCACGAAGCAGCTCTGGCTGTGAATGGCGGCGCCATCCACATCGCCAACCGCAAGAAGCGTTAAGACAATAAGAAACCACGGCGGTATAGCCCGTCGTGAGCCTTGCATGCAAAGCTCACCGCGGAACATCCGCTGGACGCAGTCTTGCGTAGCTGCACCGGTTGTCCGGAAAGGCTACGCAAGCAGCAGTCACAGGTGGTGCGGCACTTGAACAAGTGCAGCACCGAATGCGCAGTACCTAACGAAGACGGTAATAAGCATGAATCTTCACGAGTATCAGGGTAAGCAGCTGTTCGCTGAGTACGGCCTGCCAGTATCCCAGGGTTTCGCCGTAGACACCCCGGAAGCAGCAGCAGAAGCTTGCGACAAAATCGGTGGTACCGAGTGGGTTGTCAAAGCCCAGGTCCACGCTGGTGGTCGCGGTAAAGCGGGCGGCGTAAAGCTGGTTCGCAGCAAAGAAGACGCCAAAGCATTCGCACAGCAGTGGCTGGGCAAGCGTCTGGTGACTTACCAGACTGATGCCAATGGTCAGCCAGTCACCAAGATCCTGGTTGAATCGTGCACTGATATCGCTAAAGAGCTGTACCTGGGCGCTGTCGTTGACCGTTCCAGCCGTCGTATCGTGTTCATGGCTTCCACCGAAGGTGGCGTGGACATCGAGAAGATCGCTCACGACACGCCTGAAAAAATCCTGAAGGCCACTATCGATCCACTGGTTGGCGCTCAGCCATTCCAGGGTCGCGAGCTGGCATTCCAGCTGGGTCTGGAAGGCAAGCAAGTTGCTCAGTTCGCCAAGATCTTTGTAGGTCTGGCCAAACTGTTCAAGGATCACGACCTGGCTCTGCTGGAAGTGAACCCGCTGGTGATCAAGGCTGACGGCGATCTGCATTGCCTCGACGCCAAGATCAACATCGACGCCAACGCCATGTACCGTCAGCCTAAGCTGAAGACTTTCCACGATCCGTCGCAAGACGATCCGCGCGAAGCGCACGCTGCCAAGTTCGAACTGAACTACGTAGCACTGGAAGGCAACATCGGTTGCATGGTCAACGGTGCTGGCCTGGCCATGGGTACCATGGACATCGTCAACCTGCATGGCGGCAAACCAGCCAACTTCCTCGACGTGGGCGGCGGTGCTACCAAAGAACGCGTTACCGAAGCGTTCAAGATCATCCTGTCCGACACTAACGTCGCTGCAGTATTGGTCAACATCTTCGGCGGCATCGTTCGTTGCGACATGATTGCCGAAGGCATCATCGGCGCTGTGAAAGAAGTCGGCGTGAAAATCCCGGTTGTTGTTCGCCTTGAAGGCAACAACGCTGAGCTGGGCGCTAAAGTACTGGCAGAAAGCGGTTTGAACATCATCGCTGCTACCAGCCTGACCGACGCTGCTCAACAAGTTGTCAAAGCTGCGGAGGGCAAATAATGAGCGTCCTGATCAATAAAGACACCAAAGTTATCTGCCAGGGTATTACCGGTTCGCAAGGTAGTTTCCACACCCAGCAAGCCATCGAATACGGCACCAAGATGGTTGGTGGCGTTACTCCTGGCAAAGGCGGCACCGAGCACCTGGGTCTGCCAGTGTTCAACACCGTGAAAGATGCTGTAGCTGCCACTGGCGCCACCGCCAGCGTGATCTACGTTCCAGCTCCTTTCTGCAAAGACTCGATCCTGGAAGCTGCTTTCGGCGGCATCAAGCTGATCGTTTGCATCACCGAAGGCATTCCTACCCTGGACATGCTGGACGCTAAAGTTAAGTGCGACGAGCTGGGCGTAGTCCTGATCGGCCCTAACTGCCCAGGCGTGATCACCCCAGGCGAATGCAAGATCGGCATCATGCCAGGTCACATTCACTTGCCAGGCAAGGTCGGTATCGTTTCCCGTTCCGGCACCCTGACCTACGAAGCTGTGAAGCAGACTACTGACGCCGGTTTCGGTCAGTCGACTTGCGTCGGCATCGGTGGTGACCCGATCCCGGGTTCGAACTTCATCGACATCCTGAAGCTGTTCCAGGAAGACCCGAAGACCGAAGCGATCGTTATGATCGGTGAGATCGGCGGTTCGGCTGAAGAAGAAGCGGCTGCCTACATCAAGGCAAACGTGACTAAGCCGGTTGTTTCCTACATCGCTGGTGTGACTGCCCCTGCAGGCAAGCGCATGGGCCATGCTGGCGCAATCATCTCTGGCGGCAAAGGCACTGCAGACGAGAAGTTTGCTGCCCTGGAAGACGCAGGCGTTAAAACCGTGCGTTCGCTGGCAGACATCGGCAAGGCTTTGTCCGAGCTGACAGGTTGGGCGATCAAATAAGCTTCGTGCTTGGCTGACGCTTCACCAGACAAAGGCCACCTTCGGGTGGCCTTTGTTGTTTCTGAGGATCAAAAGATCGCAGCCTTCGGCAGCTCCTACATGGGGTTGCGTACCAAACGTAGGACTCGCCGAAGGCTGCGATCTTTTGATCTTTGCTTTTTAAATGAAATTTACATACGAAAACGCGACATGGAATTGTCGTGTATCGGATAGTTCGCCCTCTAACAGTGCGTTCGTCACCCAAATTAGTTAGGCTAGCCGCCATTTTTGCGTCAGCGTCCCACAAGGAAGCGTCGCGCTAAAAGGGTCAGTCCTATGCGGACCGACAGCATTTCCCTCACCCATAAGGGAAATCCCTCTCTAAATTCCGATTCAGTAGTGTGGTATTTCCTTAATGAAAGTGTTGAAAGGCCAGGACATCCTGGCACTTGGTTTTATGACGTTTGCCCTGTTTGTCGGGGCTGGCAATATTATCTTCCCGCCTATTGTCGGTTTGCAGTCCGGGCCTCATGTCTGGATGGCGGCGCTAGGGTTCCTGATCACCGCAGTCGGTTTGCCGGTCATCACCGTTGTAGCCCTGGCCAAGGTCGGCGGCGCCATGGATGCATTGAGCAGCCCGATTGGTAAAGTCGCCGGAGGCTTGCTGGCCGCCGCGTGCTACCTCGCTGTAGGCCCTTTGTTCGCCACTCCCCGAACCGCTACCGTGTCGTTCGAAGTCGGCTTGGCACCGCTGACGGGTGAAAGCCCGCTGGCGCTGTTCCTCTATAGCTCGGTGTACTTCCTGCTTGTGTTCTTCATTTCGCTCTACCCGGGCCGACTGCTGGATACCGTAGGACGTTTCCTCGCGCCGCTGAAGATCATCGCCCTGGCGGCACTCGGTATTGCAGCGTTTGCGTTGCCAGCCGGTGATGTCGGTGTGGCCACGCCGGAATACGTGGCGGCTCCATTCTCCCAAGGCTTCATCAATGGTTACCTGACCATGGATACGCTGGGTGCGCTGGTGTTCGGTATCGTGATCGTCAACGCCATCCGCTCTCGTGGCGTTGATTCGCCGGTGCTGATTACCCGTTACGCGATCATTGCAGGGCTGATCGCCGGCGTGGGCCTGGCGCTGGTATACGTCAGTCTGTTCCGTCTTGGGTCGGGCAGCCATGAAGTGGCGGCCGGGGCTACCAACGGTGCGGCAGTGCTGCATGCCTATGTCCAACACACCTTCGGTTCGCTGGGCAGCGGTTTCCTTGCGGTGCTGATCTCGTTGGCGTGCCTGGTCACAGCGGTCGGTCTGACCTGCGCTTGTGCCGAGTACTTCAGCCGTGTGCTGCCACTGTCTTACAAAACCCTGGTGATTATCCTGGCGGCGTTTTCCCTCCTGGTGTCCAACCTGGGGCTCACCAAGTTGATTGCGTTCTCGATCCCGGTCCTGACCGCCATCTACCCGCCGTGCATCGCGTTGGTGGCGCTGAGCTTCTGCAAAGACTTCTGGCATGAGCAGGGTCGCATCGTCGGTCCGGTGATGCTGGTGTCGTTCATCTTCGGCCTGATCGATGCGCTTAAAGGCGCAGGTCTCGCGGACTGGATGCCTGCGCAGTTGTCCCACTTGCCGCTCAGCGAGCAAGGTTTGGCGTGGCTGGTGCCATCGGTCATGACGTTGGTGGTCGCAGTGGTCTGCGATCGCCTGCTGGGCAAACGCGAAGAAGCGTTGGCGTAAGCGTCCTCAAGGCCCGTCACAAACGGGCTGCGAGCACACAGGAAATGCCCCGTATCAATCGATGCGGGGCATTTTTTTTGCAAACGGTGCAGTGTCTTTTTCCCTGATCTATCGTCGAACCACAGACAGTAAGCGCAAGGCTTGCCGACGCCACCACATCACAAGGACCTGCATGTCGTTCATCCACGCCAATCTGATCCATCTTCTCGCCGCGCTCTGGTTTGTCATCTGCTGGGGCGGCTACACCCGTTATGCCACGTGGAAAGGCCGCGACACCGCCTGCCTGGCCAGTGTGCTGCATCTTTATCGTGAAGACTGGATGCGCCGTATGCTGTTGCGCGACAACCGCATTGCCGACGCCAGTGTGATTGGCAACCTGGAACGTAATGCATCGTTCTTCGCCTCCAGCACGCTGATTATTCTGGCCGGTATCCTCACCGTGCTGGGTGCGTCCGAAAGGGCGGTGTCGTTGCTGGCGGATATTCCGATGGTGCAGCAGGCGTCCCAGGGCATGTCAGAGATCAAGCTGCTGTGCCTGGCAATGGTTTTTGTCTATGCGTTCTTCACGTTCAGCTGGTGCATGCGGCAATACAATTTTGCGGCCATCCTGGTCGGATCGGCCCCCATGGTCGGTGAGCGACATGTGTCCGAGCAGGAACGAAAGGCTTTTGCTGCCCGCGCCGCTCGTGTCATTTCCATGGCTGCCAACCAGTTCAACTTCGGGCTGCGCTCCTATTACTTTGGCATGACGATGCTGGCCTGGTTTGTCAGCCCGTGGTTGTTCATGCTGTTGAGTACCGGTGTGGTGCTGGTGCTGTACCGACGCGAGTTTCATTCTGACGTTCTCGACGTGATGGTCTATACCCCTACAGAGGCGCCATTGCCTGAAGCGAACAAAGAGGCTGTTTGATGAGTATTCCGTTTTGGTGTGTGTTTATCAGTGCGTTGCTTATTTATGTGGCGCGCATGCCCGTTGCCAAAGCCATGAAAGAGCAGGGTGGTTACAACAATCACCTGCCGCGCCAGCAACAGGCACAACTCACCGGGTTCGGCGCGCGTGCGGTGGCGGCTCATCAGAACAGCATTGAAGCGTTCATCTTGTTTGCCGTCGGTGTCTTGATGGCTCACACCACGCAAACGGCGGGATGGTTGATTGACTCGCTGGCCATCATCTTTGTTATTTCCCGCATCATCTATCTGCTGTGCTACTGGGGCGATCTGGCCTGGCAACGCAGTCTGGTTTGGATCGTCGGATTAGTGTGTTCTTTGTTGCTGATGATTAGTCCGACTTTTAGAACTATTTTGCTGTAACCCTAAAGCCAAATCGCAGACAAAAGAAAACCCGCACTTGGCGGGTTTTCTTTGCGACGCTAAAAACGATTTAGTTTTTAGGTGCTTCTTTTGCAGCTGCTTCGTTCGATTCAGCCTGAGCTTTGGCAGCTTCAGCGTTTTCTTTCGCTGCGTCGTTCACTTTATCCTGAGCTTTGTTCATGTCTTGCTGAGCTTGCTCAGCATGTTGGTTAGCATCTTGAGCTTTGTCCTCGGATTTTTTATCGCAGGCTGCGAGACCGAGGGAAGCGGTCAACATCAAGGCAATAGCTAAAGTCTTCTGCATGGGGTGTTTCTCCTTATGGAAAATATCTACTGGCCTTTCGAGCACAGCCGTCATCGTTAAGTTCCTCAATTCTCACAGATATATAAGATTATTCTGACGGGAACTTTTGCCCGATCCCGTGGGTATGACGACCGAGCATCTAAATGGAGTTTTAATCATGGCTGAAAACCCTGTTTTTGAGCGTGCCACGCGATTCCTTTCCGCTTTGCGCCACTGTCAGGTGCTCGGGTTGCGAGTTCACAGCGCCAGCAACGAAGGGCTCACCGTCATCCTGCCTTACAGCCCGCAGATTGTCGGGAATCCGCAAACCGGGGTTATACATGGCGGCGCTCTGACCTCGCTGATGGACACGGCCTGCGGCATGTCCACGCTGTGCGTACTGCCCGAATTCGAAGTCTGCCCGACACTCGACCTGCGCATCGATTACATGCATGCCGCCGAACCCCATAAAGATGTCTATGGTTTCGCCCAATGCTATCGAGTGACCACCGATGTGATCTTTGCCCGCGGTTTTGCCTATCAGGACGATCCCGAACAGCCTATTGCCCATGTCGTCGGCACATTCATGCGCATGGGCACGGCGGTTAAAGGCACTAAAGGTTTTGGTGGCGCGATCGCCAGCGGTACGAAATGAGGAGTGCGAAATGACTGACATGATCAAGGATCAGCTTAAGCAAGCCCATGAACAGGGGGATTACGCTCCACTTCTGGATATGATTCCCTACGCCAGGCTGATCGGCGTCGAATGTTCACGCGTAGGGGATGAACTACTGTTCCGCCTGCCGGCCAACAAAGACAACATTGGTAACCCTTTGCTACCGGCCATCCATGGTGGCGTGATTGCCGGTTTCATGGAGCTGTCCGCCGCGCTGCACCTGCTGATTTTTACCGGTTCGCCGGAGGTACCGAAGATTATCGACTTTTCCCTCGACTACCTGCGTGCAGGGCACTTTCGCGACACATGGGCTCGATGTCAGGTCGCCCGTCAAGGCCGCCGTGTCGCCAACGTGGCGATTACCGCCTGGCAAAGCACCGAAGCCGAACCCATCGCGACGGCGCGCGCCCACTTCAAAATCGAAGAGCCCTTGAAATCCTGATCACTGCCCCCAACTTTGATGACAACCCGCCGTCGACCCAGAAGGTCACGGCCACTGCCATCTGATTGGAGTTTGATGACCATGAGTGTGGAAACTCAAAAGGAAACCCTGGGCTTCCAGACCGAGGTGAAGCAGCTGCTGCACCTCATGATCCATTCGCTGTATTCCAACAAGGAAATTTTCCTTCGCGAATTGATCTCGAACGCCTCTGACGCTGTCGACAAATTACGTTTTGAAGCCCTGGCCAAGCCAGAGCTGCTGGAAGGCGGCGCGGAACTTAAAATCCGTGTGAGCTTCGACAAGGACGCTAAAACCGTCACGCTCGAAGACAACGGCATCGGCATGAACCGCGAAGAGGCGATTGCTCACCTGGGCACCATCGCCAAGTCCGGCACCGCTGACTTCATGAAGCACCTGTCGGGCGATCAGAAGAAAGACTCGCACCTGATCGGCCAATTCGGTGTTGGTTTCTACTCTGCGTTCATCGTTGCCGATAAGGTTGACGTGTTCAGCCGTCGTGCCGGTGATGCTGCCAGCGAAGGTGTGCACTGGTCGTCCAAGGGCGAAGGTGACTTTGAAGTCGCCACCATTGAGAAGGCTGACCGTGGCACTCGCATCGTCCTGCACCTGAAATCCGGTGAAGACGAATTCGCTGATGGCTGGCGTTTGCGCAACATCATCAAGAAGTACTCCGATCACATTGCCTTGCCGATCGAGTTGCCGAAAGAAGTGGCAGCCGTTGAAGGTGAAGAGGCACCGGCCGTTGAATGGGAAACCGTCAACCGCGCCAGCGCCCTGTGGACTCGTCCTCGCAACGAAGTGAAGGACGAGGAGTACCAGGAGTTCTACAAGCACATCGCTCACGATTTCGAGAACCCGCTGAGCTGGAGCCATAACAAGGTCGAAGGCAAGCTGGAATACAGCTCGTTGCTTTACGTGCCGGCCCGTGCTCCGTTCGACCTGTACCAGCGTGAAGCGCCGAAAGGCCTGAAGCTGTATGTGCAGCGCGTGTTCGTCATGGATCAGGCTGAGTCGTTCCTGCCGTTGTACCTGCGCTTCATCAAAGGCGTAGTCGATTCCAATGATCTGTCGCTGAACGTGTCGCGGGAAATCCTGCAGAAAGACCCGATCATCGATTCCATGAAGTCGGCGCTGACCAAGCGCGTTCTGGACATGCTGGAAAAACTGGCGAAAAACGATCCTGAGCAATACAAGGGTTTCTGGAAGAATTTCGGTCAGGTCATGAAAGAAGGCCCGGCAGAAGACTTCGCCAACAAAGAGAAAATTGCTGGCCTGCTGCGTTTTGCATCCACTCAGGGTGAAGAAGGCGAGCAAGTGGTTTCCCTGGCCGAATACCTGGCTCGCGCCAAGGAAGGTCAGGACAAGATCTACTACCTGACCGGCGAAACCTACGCACAAGTCAAAAACAGCCCGCACCTGGAAGTCTTCCGCAAGAAAGGCATCGAAGTGCTGCTGCTGACCGATCGCATCGACGAGTGGCTGATGAGCTACCTCAGCGACTTCGACGGCAAGACTTTTGTCGACGTGGCGCGTGGTGACCTGGATCTCGGCAATCTGGATTCGGAAGAAGACAAGAAAGCCGCTGAAGAAGTCGCCAAGTCCAAAGAAGGTCTGGTTGAGCGTCTGAAATCGGCACTGGGTGACTCGGTTGCTGAAGTGCGGGTTTCCCATCGCCTGACCGATTCTCCGGCGATTCTGGCCATCGGCGAGCAGGACCTGGGCCTGCAGATGCGTCAGATTCTGGAAGCCAGTGGGCAGAAGGTTCCGGATTCGAAGCCGATCTTCGAATTCAACCCGGCTCACCCGTTGATCGAGAAACTCGACAATGAGCAGAGCGACGAGCGCTTCGGCGATCTGTCGCACATTCTGTTCGATCAGGCGGCCTTGGCAGCCGGCGACAGCTTGAAGGATCCGGCCGCTTATGTGCGCCGTCTCAACAAGCTGTTGGTTGAACTGTCGGCTTGACCGCGTTGTAAAAAACCCGCTTCGGCGGGTTTTTTTATGTCGGTCACTTTGTAGCAGCTGCCGAGCCTGCGAGGCTGCGTCGGCTCCGGGGTCGCTCTCGACCGGAGCAGTTTTACGACTGCTACGCAGCCGGACGCAGCCTCGCAGGCTCGGCAGCTGCTACAGGGTCTGTGTCGATTTAGTCCTTCACAAGGGCGTGGGTTCGCTTCGGTGTTTCGGCAATTCGATCCGCTCACTTTCCCCCGGCACTGTCGGCCACTCTCCGGCCGCCCAGCGTCGCCGCGCTTCGTCTATTGCCGCCGGGTCGCTCGCCACAAAATTCCAGTTGATCCGTCGCGGCCCATCCAGCGGGGCGCCACCGAACAACAGCGCATGACAGTCGCTCTCGGCGAACAGTGTCATCTCTTCTGCGGCAGGTAACACCACCAGGGAATTCAACTCCAGACGCTCGCCGTCCAGATAGGCGTCGCCGCTCAACACGTACAACGCGCGTTCTTCATGCTCTGTCGGAATCAGCAAAGTTGTTGCTGTCTGAAGGCTCAATTCGGCATACAGCGTAGGAGAAAGCACTGGAACCGGCGATTCCAGGCAAAAACCTGTTCCCGCAATCATCCTGATCTTCACCCCCAGGTTATCGCTGACCGGCAAGGTAGCAGCCGGGTGATGGCTGTAATGCCCCGGGCCCTGCTCGTGAGCCTTGGGAGACGCCAGCCAGATTTGCAGGCCGTGCATCGTGAAGCCGCTTTCCCTCAATGCTTCAGGAGTACGCTCGACGTGGGCAATAGCGCTGCCCGCGGTCATCCAGCTGACATCGCCAGCTGCGACCACTTGATCGGAGCCGAGACTGTCTTTGTGCTGGATTTGTCCCTGGAACAGGTAGGTGAGGGTGGATAAGCCGATGTGTGGATGCTGGCGGATGTTCATGCCTTTACCCGGCTGATAAACCGTTTCGAGCATGTGGTCGAAAAATACAAAGGGACCGACGCTGCGGCATTTCGCGGAGGGCAGTGGGCGCAGAATCGGTTGGCCTTCGACATCTTCGGCGCGAGGGCGAATCACAAGCGGAGTATTCATGGTGCATTCCAGGCTGAGCGGGTGACGCGAAGAGCATAACCCGCTCGCGCAGCCTTTGCTGTTACTGGCTGAATGCGCCTTCTGACAGGTGAGTTTCGATGCTGACGTCAGTGGTGGTCATGAGTTTGTGAATCGGGCAACGATCAGCCACGCGGTGCAGTTCATCCCGCTGTGCGTCGGTGAGTACGCCCTTGAGCGTCAGCTTGACGTGCAATGCGTATTTGCCTTTTTGTTCTTCGCTGTTGTCGCGTTTGACCTCGACCGTCACGCCGGTCAACGGAATGTCTTTCTTTTTGGCGTACATCTTCAGGGTCAGGGCTTTGCAGGCGCCCAGGGCGGCGTCGAAATAATCGTGCGGCTCCGGCGCCGAGCCTTCGCCACCGGCGGAGGTGGGGGCATCAGCAAAAAATTCGTGCTCGTCGATTTGTACACTGTGGCGCAAACCCTCGGCGGATACGGTGTTAACGGTAACTGTCATGGGAGACCTCGTAGGCAGTGGGAAAGTCATTCGATCAAAAGACCTTGAAGTTATAGAGCATTCTTACAGGTGCGCGTTCCACTTTCCTGTCGGATGAACCTCGAACCGCGTGACGGGGTCTACGCTGTTCCTGCCTTCTGGAGATCGCCCGTGCATTTGTTTCGACTCAGCGTTGCTTGCCTGTTGGCTATTTCAAGTGCCGGTACCAGTGCGCGCGAATATGCCTACAGCGATGCGCATCTGCATTACGTGGATTTTTTCCAGGAAACGGCGGGCATGCCCAAATTGCTGAAGGCCATGTCGGTTAATCGAATTGAGCATGTGATGATTTCCGGCATCCCCGTCGCCAAGAAATGGCATGAAGACGAGCCGAAACGTCCGCGCTATTACGCCGGTGACGACGCTGATGCTTACTGGTACAGCGCCACTGACGTGATCGTCGCCGCAGCAGTGAACAAGCTGACGGCCGAGCAGCGCCGGCACTTCCATCCGTTTCTGTCTGGCTTCAATCCCAACGATAAAAACTCCGCTACGCACATTCAGCGCATGCTCGATCTCAATCCAGGCTTGTGGCAGGGCATCGGCGAAGTATTCACCCGGCACGATGACCTGACGGCGCTGACGTCCGGCGACACGCCACGTGCGAATAACGAAGCCATGACACGGATCTATCACCTGGCCGCTGAGAACGACCTGCCGGTAATGGTGCATTCCAACATCACGTCCAAGCGTGAGAAGAATCCGCTGTATCTGTCGGAAATCGAAGAACCGTTGCGCAACCATCCGCATACCCGGTTCATCTGGGCTCATGCGGGCACCAGCGCGGAAATACACCGGCACCAGGTTGAGCTCGAATTTCTGTTGCCAACCCTGACGCGGATGCTGGAAAAGTACCCCAATCTGTTTATAGATTTGTCGTGGAGCGTGCTCACGCCTTATCTGCTGGATGAGCAGGGCAAGCCTCGGGGCGAGTGGTTGAAGCTGGTGGAGCGCTTTCCGGAGCGCTTCATGCTCGGCTCTGACGTGGTAGGACGTTTCAACAAGCTCGGCAAGGAAATGCGCAGCTTTGATCCGTTTCTCGATGCGTTGCCGGAGGACGTCGCCAGAAAGGTCGCTCGAGACAACTTCCTGGCAATCCTGCCGAGAGCGGTTCCTCGATAACAGCATTGGCGCACCACCGAATTGGAGCATAGCCTTGCCGCCCTGTAGGAGCGTCGAGTGTGGCGAGGGGATTTATCGGAATGCCGCACCACCCCGTTCGGCTGCGCAACAGTCGTAAGATTTTGGGGCCGCTGCGCGACCCAACGGGGATAAATCCCCTCGCCACAGTCGACAGCTCCTACAGGTACGAGATTGTTCGGGATCGAATGGCAACAGGCAAAAAAAAGCCCCGCATTGGCGGGGCTTTTCTCGTCGACCAGGTTTAGCTGCCTTTGACAGCCTTGCCGTTGACGGTACCGTCGAGGAGCATGATGTTGTACTCCTTACCGTCGGTTTCAACCTGTTGCAGGCGAACCAGCAGGTAATCCCAGTCCTTGGCGAACCACAGCACAGTGATGCGTTTGCTTTGTGTCGGATCACGTACGCGTTCAACCTTGATCGCATCGATCTGACCGGCCTTGGTGTCGACTTTTTCCGAGCCCAGCACGCGGAAGTCGTAGGTATCGACTTCGCCATCATCGACAACCTGATAGCTCATGCTTTTCTTGCCGGCAGCGACGTCATGCTGCAGCGCCAGCTGATACGTGGACTTGTCGACCATGCCGCGATTGAGCGGGAGCTTGACCGGGTCACCACGATCGGTGCCGGTGACCATTTTGGTGGTCCAGTCAAAATCCAGGTCCGCCTTCTTGGCCTTGCCCAGTCCACCACGTTCGAAGTGGTAGGACTGCGGGAGCAGGGTGTCCTTGTCCAGCGTCAGCGTGCTTTCTTCGGACAGGCTGGCGATCATCATCGACGCTTTGAAGCTGAGCTTCCAGACGCCGTTGGCTTCCTTGGTCAGGCTGCGTGACGCCGTGCCGCTCATGGGAAGCTGCTTCCAGTCGGCGGTGTAGCTGGCGGAGAAAGGTTGAAGTTCTGCAGCCTGCGCAAACGGCAGGGCGAGCAGAGCGCAAGCGAAGAGCAGGGCGCGACGCATAATATCTCCTAGGTTCGAATCAAGTGGCCGCTGGCTGCGAGCAGCTGCCCGTCCAGTAAAGCACCTTGCCCGCCGAGTGATAAACGACCTTCGGCAAACCAGCGTACGGCCATCGGGTAGATCAGGTGTTCCTGGGTATGGACCCGCTGCGCAAGACTCTGCGGCGAATCGTGTAACTCTACCGGTATTACTGCCTGTACGACCAGTGGTCCGCCATCGAGTTCCTCGGTGACAAAGTGCACGGAGCAGCCGTGTTCGGTATCGCCGGCTTCCAGCGCGCGCTGATGGGTGTGTAACCCTTTGTATTTGGGCAGCAGCGAGGGATGGATATTGAGCAGTCGACCCGCGTAGTGGCGGACAAAGTCAGCGCTGAGAATGCGCATGAAGCCGGCCAGTACCACGAGTTTTGGATTGAAGGCGTCGATCAGTTCGATCAGCGCGGCATCGAAAGCTTCGCGGCCCTCGAAAGCCTTGTGATCCAGGGCGCGGGTGTCGATACCCGCATCCCTGGCGCGTTGCAGGCCGTACGCGTCGGCGCGGTTGGAAATCACCGCAGCGATACGGACCGGGCTGTCGCCGGTCCGTGTGCTGTCGATCAAGGCCTGCAAGTTACTGCCGGTGCCGGACAGCAGCACCACCACATCACAGGTCTGGGACATCAATGAGCCTTGAGGTTCTTCAGTTCAACCTGAGCCGCGCCTTCGGCAGCGGTGGAGATCTGGCCGATAACCCAAGGCTGCTCGCCGGCTTCACGCAATACGTTCAGCGCAGTTTCCACGTGCTCTTGAGCAACGCAGATCACCATGCCAACGCCGCAGTTCAGCACGCGGTGCATTTCGTTTTCGTCAACGTTGCCTTTTTCCTGCAGCCAGTCGAACACGGCAGGGCGGGTCCAGCTCGCCACGTCAACCACGGCTTGAGCGCCTTTTGGCAGAACGCGCGGGATGTTGTCCAGCAGGCCACCACCGGTGATGTGGGCCATGGCTTTGACCGCGCCGGTGTCCTTGATCAGCTTGAGCAGCGGCTTCACGTAGATGCGGGTCGGGGCCATCAGCAGGTCGGTTAGCGGTTTGCCGTCGAGCTGGATGTTTTCGATGTCTGCACCCGACACTTCGATGATCTTGCGGATCAGCGAGTAGCCGTTGGAGTGCGGGCCGGAAGAAGGCAGGGCGAGCAGGGCGTCGCCGGCCGCGACTTTCGAACCGTCGATGATTTCGGATTTTTCCACGACGCCGACGCAGAAGCCGGCCAGGTCGTAGTCTTCGCCTTCGTACATGCCAGGCATTTCAGCGGTTTCGCCGCCGACCAGGGAGCAGCCGGACAGTTCGCAGCCAGCGCCGATACCTGTGACAACCTGGGTCGCGGTTTCGACGTTCAGTTTGCCGGTGGCATAGTAGTCGAGGAAGAACAGCGGCTCGGCGCCGCACACCACCAGGTCGTTGACGCACATGGCGACCAGATCGATGCCGATGCTGTCGTGCTTGTTCAGGTTCAGCGCCAGACGCAGCTTGGTGCCGACGCCGTCAGTGCCGGAAACCAGAACAGGCTGCTTGTAGCCGGCCGGGATTTCGCAGAGGGCGCCGAAACCGCCCAGGCCGCCCATGACTTCCGGGCGCGCAGTGCGCTTGGCGACGCTCTTGATGCGTTCGACCAATGCTTCACCGGCGTCGATGTCTACACCGGCGTCCTTGTAGCTCAGGGAGGGTTGCTTGCTCATGATCCAGGCCTTTAGGGGGGATTCAGGGGTAACGACCGAGTCCAGCGGGACCGCAGAAACAGACGAAGGCGAGTGCCGTTCGCGAATTTCAGTGGGCCCGGCTGTTGCCGGTCTGCGAAGGCGCGCGATTTTATCAGGCTTGAGGGGCAGCGGCCATCCTCAGGCCGACAGCAGGGGCATATCAGCCAAAAAAAAACGACATATCTCGTTTTGGTCGCATCCTTCATGGCTGTATAAGGTATCGCTATTAACCGTCTATCGTTATGACAGTGCAAAAACATCCCGGGGTCGGGTGAATGTTTTGTCGGGGAGCGTGGTCACAGCCTTGCTCATTCGGTTCACGCGGCCTGTTCCAGCCGCTTTCGTCGTCAGGAATCTTCCATGCGTTCTTTTTCGAAATTTTTGCTTGCAGGCTGTTTGTCTTTTTTCAGCCTGGCGAGTCATGCCGAAACCCTGAAAAGTCTTTATCAGGTTCGCCAGCCGGTCAGTGGTCAATCGCCTGAAATCCGTGATCAGGCGACTCAGGAAGCACTGGATACCCTGGTGTTGCGCCTGACGGGTGATCCCAAGGCTGCGCAGAACCCGGGGTTGGCCGCCATCCGCAAGGACCCTCAGCAAATCATCAGTCAGTACGGTTTCGAGGCTGGACCGCCGGAAGTGCTCAAGGTTGATTTTGACCCGGCGACCACCGAGCAGGCATTGCGTCGCGCGGGCCTTTCGTTGTGGGGCGCCAATCGACCCTCGATCCTGGGTTGGTGGCTGAACGACGCCACCGAGGGTTCGAGCCTGGTCGGTGATGGCCAGGCCGCCGCCGTGCCACTGCGTCGTGCGGCACAGCATCGCGGTCTGCCGTTGCGTTTGCCGTTGGCGGACCTGAGTGAACAGCTGGTCGCTACCGCGCCAAATCTTGAGGGCACAGATGCCGCACCTCTGCGTGGTGCATCGGAACGTTACAACGCGGATGCGTTGCTCGCGGTGCATGCGCGTGAAGAAGGCGGCCAATGGCAGGCCAAGTGGAATTTGTGGATGGGCGATAAAAAAGAAGCGGGCAGCGTACAGGGCGCCGATCAGGCCGCAGTGGCTGACGCCGTGATGCTGGCGGTCAATGAACGCCTCGCGCCGCGATTTGTCGTCAAACCGGGTGCTTCGGGCGAGCAACTGCTGGAAGTACAGGGCATGAATCTGGAGCGATATGCGGCGCTCGGGCGTTTGCTGGAACCCTTCGGCATGCGTCTGCAGAGTGTGGATGGCGACCGGATTCTCTATCGGGTCAAAGGCAGCCCCGAGCAGTTGAAGGCTCAGTTGTCCCTGGCGAAATTGCAGGAACTTCCGGCCGGTGAGGCACCCGCTCCAGTACCACCGGTACAACCTGCCGTCGAGGGTTCCGCCCCTGCAGCAGCGCCCATCCCGGCACCGACACCGCAATTGCGTTTTCGCTGGTAGTTTTTCTTTCCTTTTCCTTATATAGAAGCAAGCAGGAGTGGTACATGGCCGATACGCGGCGTTGGTTCTGGTTGGGTGGGGTTGTCCTGCTCTGCGCGTTTGTCTGGCTCTTGCATCCGATCCTGACGCCATTTCTGGTGGCACTGCTGCTGGCTTATCTGTTCGATCCCCTGGTGGATCGGCTGGAGAAGGCTGGCCTGTCCCGAACCTGGGGCGTGGTGGCGGTGTTCGCGTTGTTCACGTTGATCTTCACCACACTGTTGCTGGTGTTGGTGCCAATGCTCGCCAAGCAACTGTTCCGCTTGTACGAGTTGGCGCCGCAGATGCTCGACTGGCTGCAACACACAGCATTGCCATGGGCGCAATCGAAGTTTGGCTTGTCTGACGGCTTCTGGAAGTTCGACAAGCTCAAAGCTGCGATCAGCGAGCATATGGGCCAGACCACGGACATTGTTGGCGTGGTGTTGAGTCAGGCGACCGCTTCAAGCCTCGCGGTGATCGGCTGGCTGGCGAATCTGGTGCTGATTCCTGTGGTGAGTTTCTACCTGCTGCGGGACTGGGATCTCATGATGGCCAAGATCCGCAGCCTGCTGCCGCGAGATCGTGAAGAGCGCATCGTGACCCTGGCAGGCGAATGCCACGAAGTCCTGGGGGCGTTCGTGCGCGGGCAATTGCTGGTCATGGTGGCGCTGGGCGTTATCTATGCCGCGGGCTTGATGCTGATCGGTCTTGAGTTGGGGCTGTTGATCGGTCTGATTGCCGGCCTCGCGGCCATCGTGCCTTACATGGGGTTTGTCATCGGGATCGGTGCGGCGTTGGTCGCGGGCTTGTTCCAGTTCGGGGGTGACCTGTATCCCATGATCGGTATCGTCGCGGTGTTCATGGTGGGTCAAGCGCTGGAAGGTATGGTGCTGACACCGTTGCTGGTGGGAGACCGAATCGGCCTGCACCCGGTCGCGGTGATTTTTGCGATTCTGGCGGGGGGTGAACTGTTCGGTTTCACCGGCATTCTACTGGCGTTGCCGGTGGCCGCAGTGATCATGGTGCTTGTGCGCCATATGCATGATTTGTATAAGGATTCGGACATCTACGGCGGCGAGGACGAGCCCCAGCTTTAATGTTCACGGATCGTTCATGACGTCTCGCCCGGTCACATGCCGGGCGGGTGCGCATTCGTTGGGTAGCTGTCGCATTCACCGCCAAAGAAACTGTCACAAAACCAGTGCGTTAACGCAAACCTTTGATTTTGCTTGTGGTCTGTCGCATTGTGCGGCCAGCGTCACGGGTATAAACTTCGCAAACTTTACACAGAGGCCACTAACGGTTCCCTTGGAACTGTTCAGTCAGCATGAAACCGATTCAGCTGCCCCTAGGTGTGCGTCTGCGTGATGACGCCACCTTTATCAATTACTACCCAGGCGCCAATGCCGCTGCACTCGGCTATGTCGAGCGGCTCTGCGAAGCCGACGCCGGCTGGACTGAAAGCCTGATCTATCTGTGGGGCAAGGACGGGGTAGGGCGTACGCACCTGTTGCAAGCCGCCTGTTTGCGCTTCGAACAGTTGGGCGAGCCGGCGGTGTATTTGCCGTTGGCAGAGCTGCTGGATCGCGGCATCGAAATCCTCGACAACCTTGAACAATACGAACTGGTCTGCCTGGATGATTTGCAGGCGGTCGCCGGGCGTGCCGATTGGGAAGAGGCGCTGTTCCATCTGTTCAACCGTCTGCGCGACAGCGGCCGGCGCCTGTTGATTGCCGCGTCGACGTCCCCGCGAGAATTGCCGGTGAAGCTGGCGGATCTTAAATCCCGGCTGACGCTGGCCTTGATCTTCCAGATGCGTCCGCTCTCCGATGAAGACAAATTGCGCGCATTGCAGTTGCGTGCTTCCCGTCGCGGCCTGCACCTGACGGATGAAGTCGGGCATTTTATTTTGACCCGCGGGACCCGCAGCATGAGTGCGCTGTTCGAGTTGCTCGAGCGACTCGATCAGGCCTCTCTTCAAGCTCAGCGCAAGCTGACAATTCCGTTTCTAAAAGAAACTCTGGGTTGGTAAAACCACCGTCCTGCAAGGCTTTCGGCGCATTTCAGGCGTCAGAAATTCCGCTTTCCTACGCGTTGCAGGCTGCGAGAGTGTCTAAATGGGGCTTTAGCGCTTAGATGTAAACGCGAAACCGAAAAGTCACATAAAGTTCGATTGAATTTGCAAATGAGGATGATAGCGGGCATAGTCTCGGCTTCTTTACAACTATCAGCCACGGTCGTGCCCATGCTAAATCGCTTCGCACCCCTCGTGCCTCTCGCACTCGTTACCCTGTTGTTCGGTTGCGCTGCTCACTCTCCAGTTTCCGAGCAGACGTCACAGCAGCAACAGCAGCAGCAGTTCAAAAACACTATCACCGCCCAAGCTTCTTCCGTTCAATACCTGGAAGAGATGGCCACCGAAAAAGAACTGGCGACCTTTGCTGATGGCAAGTCGTACCAGCTTCCGGTTCTGGCCGACAGCATCCTCGAACGCGGCATGTCCCTGATCGGTACCCGTTACCGTTTCGGCGGTACCTCTGAAGCCGGTTTCGATTGCAGTGGTTTCATCGGCTACCTGTTTCGTGAAGAGGCCGGCATGAACCTGCCGCGCTCCACTCGCGAAATGATCAACGTTGATGCTCCGCTGGTCTCGCGTAACAATCTCAAGCCAGGTGACCTGCTGTTCTTTGCCACCAATGGTCGTCGCGGTCGCGTCAGCCATGCCGGTATCTACCTGGGCGATGACCAGTTCATCCACTCCAGCAGCCGCCGCAGCGGTGGTGTTCGGGTTGATAGCCTGGGCGACAGCTACTGGAGCAAAACCTTCATTGAAGCCAAGCGCGCACTCGCGATGGCTCCAACTGTGGTCACGGCGCGCAAGTAAGCTCACAGTTTGTAAGGTGAACTTAAAGTCTTACTTGAAGTTTGCCGTATAGCGTCTAGAATCCTGATCTATTATTGATGGCAAACCGCCTGCGTTACGCGCAGGCGGTTTTCTTTTCTGCCTTTCCGGTGGGAATAGCCGCAGCCAGATCAGGATGTTCTGCTTATGACGACGTCGGCCCGCCTCACCCTCTTGCTTTTCGCAGCGTTGCTCAGCGCTTGCGCCAGCCGCACTCCACCGCCAGCCGCGCCGGTTATTCGCGCTCCCATCGTATTTGGCCCTGCCCAACCTTTTTCGCCTGAGGCGGAAGACGTGCTGTTTCGTGCGTTGGGCCTGGTGGGAACGCCTTATCGCTGGGGCGGCAACACGCCGGACTCGGGGTTTGATTGCAGTGGACTGATTGGCTACGTCTACCATGATGTCGCCGGTATTACCCTGCCGCGTACCACCCGCGAGATGATCGGCATGCAGGCCGCCAGCGTGGGCAAGGAAGGTCTGCAAACCGGGGATCTGATCTTTTTCGCCACCAACGGTGGTTCCCAAGTCAGCCATGCCGGGATCTATGTGGGTGAAGGCCGCTTCGTTCATGCGCCAGCCACTGGCGGTACGGTGAAGCTGGACAGCCTGTCCAAGGCTTATTGGCAGAAGGCATACCTGAGCGCCAAGCGAGTCCTGCAGCCGGAACACCTGGCACGCAATCCGTAACAGACGTCCGTTGCGCCCAAAAAGATTACGTTGGATAGAAAAATCGCAGCTGTCTGCAGCATCTGAATGGACGAACCTACGTCCCCGGAAGCTGCCGAAAGCTGCGATTTTTTTTGACCTTATTTAACTGCCGACACCCGCCAAACCTTGTTTCCTACGTCATCTGCCACCAGCAATGAACCCTGCTGATCGATCACCACACCCACTGGCCGGCCCATGGCTTTTTCGTCTTCATTAAGGAAGCCAGTCAGCACATCGATCGGCTGCCCAGTAGGCTTGCCTGCGCTGAACGGCACGAAAATCACTTTGTAACCGCTGTGCGGCTTGCGATTCCATGAGCCGTGCTGACCAATGAACGCGCCTTCCTTGAACTGGGCTGGCAGCGTGTTGCCTTGCGCAAACGTCAGGCCGAGGGAGGCGGTGTGTGGGCCTACCGCATAATCTGGAGCAATTGCCTTGGCCACCAGATCAGGGTTTTGTGGCTCAACGCGAACGTCTACATGCTGGCCGTAATAGCTGAACGGCCAGCCATAAAAGGCACCGTCCTTGACCGAGGTGATGTAGTCCGGCACCAGGTCACTGCCGATTTCGTCACGCTCGTTGACCGCGGTCCACAACGCGCCGCTATTCGGTTCCCATGCCATGCCGTTGGGATTGCGCAGGCCCGAAGCGAAAATCCGGTGATTGCCGGTCGCGCGATCCACTTCCCAAATGGCCGCGCGACCTTCTTCCTTGTCCATTCCGTTTTCCGCGACGTTGCTGTTGGAGCCTACGGTGACGTAAAGCTTGCTGCCATCCTTGCTGGCGATAACGTTTTTAGTCCAGTGGTGGTTCAGCGTGCCACCCGGCAAGTCGACCACTTTGATCGGTTGCGATTTGATCGCCGTGTCACCGTCTGCATAGTGGAAACGCAACAAGCGGTCGGTGTCGGCGACATACAGGTCATTGCCGACCAGGGTCATGCCGAAGGGCGAATTCAGGTTCTCCAGAAACACGGTGCGGGTTTCAGCGATGCCGTCGTGATCCTTGTCCCGCAGCAGCGTGATGCGATTCGGACTCGGGACGCCGGCCCCCGCGCGTCCCATGACGGTCTTCATGACCCAGCCTTTTATGCCTTTGCCATCATCGGGTTTTGGCGGCGCGTTGGTTTCTGCCACCAGCACGTCACCATTGGGCAGCACGTAGAGCCAGCGTGGGTGATCGAGCCCTTCGGCAAATGCGGCCACCTGAGTGCCGGCCGCGGCTGTCGGTTTGGCACCGTCAGCCCAGCCAACGGCCGGGGCGATGTTCACCGTCGGTATCAGGGTCTTGTTCGGTTCTGGCAACTTCGGTGACGGACCGGTGCCGTCGGAGACTTGCAGGCTGGAGGTCTCACCGCAGGCGACGAGACCTCCGGCGAGCGCGATGACGAGAACGAACTGGGGTTTGCGCATGCTGATCTTCCCTTTGAATGCATTGACCTGATCAGTAGAGAAGCGCAAATGTGCGATGGTTCAACAGGGCACAATCAATCAAACGATCTGCGGCAGTTAATCGCGCAGACAAGTCCCGTCTTTAATTGACGCTCCACCCCCAACCCTCTAACCTTCGCGGCTTGTTTCAGGTGCTCTGTGACGTCGTCGACAGAGTGAAACAGGGAAGCCGGTGAGTGATCGCTTTGTTGCACGAAGCTTCGCGATCCCGGCGCTGCCCCCGCAACGGTAAATGAGTAAAAACTGCGCCTTGTGCCACTGTGTCGATTATCGGCATGGGAAGGCGCGCAGTTCGGCGTCAAGCCGCTCATGAGCCCGGAGACCGGCCTGATCCATCCAGCGGCATCACGGTGGGCGATGCCAGGCTTTTTGCCGTCTATTCTTGTGCCTGCCCGCCGTTATCCAGCCCCAACGGAGAGCTTCCCCATGACTGATACCCCTGATCGCGACGAACGCCACCTGGCGCGCATGTTGCGCAAAAAAGCCGTGATCGACGAACGCATCGCCAACTCCCCGAATGAATGCGGCCTGCTGCTGGTGCTCACCGGCAACGGCAAGGGCAAAAGCAGCTCGGCGTTCGGCATGCTTGCCCGGTCCATGGGGCACGGTATGCAGTGTGGTGTGGTGCAGTTCATCAAGGGGCGTAACAGCACCGGTGAAGAACTGTTCTTCCGCCGCTTTCCGGAGCAGGTGCGTTTTCATGTGATGGGCGAAGGTTTCACCTGGGAAACCCAGGACCGCCAGCGTGATATTGCTGCTGCCGAAGCGGCGTGGTCAGTTTCTCGTGAATTGTTGCGCGATCCGTCGATTGGTCTGGTGGTGCTGGACGAGTTGAACATCGCGCTCAAGCACGGCTATCTAGACCTCGATCAGGTACTTAGCGATTTGCAGGCCCGCCCGCCGATGCAGCACGTGGTGGTAACCGGGCGCGGTGCCAAGCCGGAAATGATTGAACTGGCTGACACCGTCACTGAAATGGGCGTGATCAAGCATGCGTTCCAGGCCGGGATCAAAGCGCAAAAAGGCGTCGAATTGTGAATCAACCCCGTCATTGCCCCGCGGTACTCATCGCCGCGCCGGCGTCCGGTCAGGGCAAGACCACCGTCACCGCTGCACTGGCCCGTTTGCATCGCAATCAGGGGCGCAAGGTTCGGGTGTTCAAGTGCGGCCCGGACTTTCTGGACCCGATGATTCTCGAGCGCGCCAGCGGTGCGCCGGTCTATCAACTGGACATGTGGATGGTTGGCGAGCAGGACAGCCGTCGGCTCCTGTGGGAAGCCGCGGGTGAGGCAGACCTGATCCTCATTGAAGGCGTCATGGGGCTGTTCGACGGCACTCCGTCCAGTGCCGATCTGTCGCGGCATTTCGGTGTGCCGGTGCTGGCCGTGATCGACGGCACGGCCATGGCGCAGACCTTTGGTGCGCTGGCCTTGGGGCTGGCGCGCTATCAGCCGGACTTGCCGTTTGCCGGCGTATTGGCCAATCGGGTCGGTACGGTGCGCCATGCGCAATTGCTCGAAGGCAGCCTGACGGAAGGGTTGCGTTGGTACGGCGCATTGTCCCGGGAAACCGGGATCGAATTGCCGAGCCGGCATCTCGGCCTGGTGCAAGCGGGTGAATTGAACGACCTGGATCTGCGCCTCGATGCCGCCGCCGATGCACTGGCCGGCAGTTGCGAAGTCGCGTTGCCCCCGGCCGTGGAATTTGCTGCGCCGGATGTGATCGTCGCCGAGCCTTTGCTGGCGGGCGTGCGGATTGCCGTGGCCCGTGATGAAGCGTTCGCTTTCACCTATGGCGCGAGCCTGGATTTACTGAGGGCCATGGGTGCCGAGTTGCTGTTTTTCTCGCCGATCCGGGACGCCCAGTTGCCCGAAGCGGACAGCCTGTATCTGCCAGGCGGTTATCCGGAATTGCACCATGTGGCGCTGTCTCAGAACACCTCGATGATGGATGCGATTCGTGCTCATCATAGCGCTGGTAAACCGCTGCTGGCCGAGTGCGGTGGCATGCTGTACCTGCTCGATTCATTGACCGATGTCGATGGCACGCGCGCCGAGTTGGTCGGCTTGTTGGCGGGAGATGCAGTGATGCAAAAGCGTCTGGCCGCGCTGGCGTTGCAAGCGGTCGATTTGCCCGAAGGCTCACTGCGCGGGCATACCTATCACCACTCTTTGACCAGCACCGAGCTGCAGCCGATCGCCCGTGGGCTGAGCCCGAACGGTGGGCGCGGCGCCGAGGCGGTTTATCGTGAGGGGCGGATGACGGCTTCTTACGTGCATTTTTACTTTCCGTCGAATCCGTCCGCGATTGCTGCGCTGTTTGCGCCTGACCGTGAAGTAGCCATCGCTGGCAGGTCGAGTCGTCGCACCGCAGCTCCCACAGTTGATCACCTGCTCCCTGTGGGAGCTGGCTTGCCAGCGAACAGGCCATGACCGACAACACATTTTCTGAAGCCGAACGCGATGCAGTCTATCGAGCCATCGCCGAACGCCGCGACATGCGCCACTTCAGCGGTGGGACCGTCGAGCCCGAACAGCTGCAACGCTTGCTACAGGCCGCCCACCAGGCGCCCAGTGTCGGCTTGATGCAGCCTTGGCGTTTCATTCGCATCAGCGACCGGGCCTTGCGTGGCCAGATTCAATCGCTGGTGGAAGACGAGCGCATTCGCACTGCCGAAGCCCTAGGCGAGCGCACCGACGAATTCATGAAGCTTAAAGTCGAAGGCATCAACGACTGTGCCGAAGTCCTGGTTGCCGCGCTGATGGACGATCGCGAACGGCATATTTTCGGCCGTCGGACATTGCCGGAAATGGACCTCGCCTCAGTGTCCTGCGCGATCCAGAACCTGTGGCTGGCGTCTCGTGCCGAAGGGTTGGGCATGGGCTGGGTGTCGCTGTTCGAACCCCAGGCCTTGGCGGATTTGCTGGACATGCCCGAAGGCGCCAAACCGGTTGCCGTGTTGTGCCTGGGCCCGGTGAAAGCGTTTTATCTGGCGCCAATGCTGGTGCTCGAAGGTTGGGCGCAGGCGCGTCCGCTGAGCGAATTGCTGTATGAAAATGTGTGGGGAGTGAATCAATGAGTGTGGCGTTGTTGAGTGTCGCCGCCGTGGCGCTGGATGCGCTGGTGGGTGAACCCAAACGCTGGCATCCGCTGGTGGCGTTCGGCCGATTTGCCGACCGCATCGAGCAACGTTTCAACAGTGGTGGACGCGGCTGGCGCAGCCATGGCGTGACCGCCTGGGTAATCGCTGTGCTGCCGCTGACCTTGTTGGCCACGGCGTTTTCCTGGGCGCCTTATGTCGGTTGGATCGTGGAGATTCTCGCGCTTTATTGCGCACTCGGCATGCGCAGTCTCGGCGAGCATGTCGAGCCCGTGGCCAAGGCCCTGCGCAGCGATGATCTGGAAGAAGCGCGCAAACGCGTGGGGTATCTGGTCAGTCGCCAGACCAGCGAACTGGATAAAACCGAAGTCGCTCGCGCCGCGACAGAATCCGTACTGGAAAATGGCAGTGACGCGGTGTTTGCTGCGCTGTTCTGGTTTGCCGTGGCCGGCGCGCCGGGCGTGGTGCTCTACCGTTTGAGCAACACCCTGGACGCCATGTGGGGTTATCGCAACGAACGCTTCGAGCGCTTTGGCTGGGCGGCGGCGAAGATAGACGACGTCCTCAATTACATTCCGGCGCGGCTGGTCGCCCTGACTTACGCGCTGTTGGGGAAAACCCGACTGGCGTTGAAATGCTGGCGCACCCAAGGGCCGACCTGGGACAGTCCCAACGCCGGTCCGGTGATGGCGGCCGGTGCTGGCGCGCTCGGGGTCGAGTTGGGCGGGGCGGCGATCTATCACGGTGAATTGCATCAGCGTCCGTCGCTGGGTGAAGGTGAGCCAGCGAGTGCCGACTCCATTGATCGAGGCTGGCAATTGGTCCAGCGCGGGGTATGGTTGTGGCTGTTGATTCTCTGCGTGGGTGCTGAATTTTATGCTTGAACATGGTGGCCGTTTACGCAAGGCGGCGCTCGAGTACGGCATCGCCGAAGCGGATTGGCTCGACCTGTCCAGTGGGCTCGCGCCCTGGCCGTTTCCGGTCCCGGAGATCCCTTTGCGGGCCTGGGCACGCTTGCCCGAAACTGATGATGGTCTCGAACAGGCAGCCTGCGATTATTACGGGGCTACTCAAGTGCTGCCCGTAGCCGGCTCGCAAATGGCGATCCAGCTGCTCCCACGTTTACGTCGCTCCGGCAAGGTCGGGGTGCTGTCGCCCTGTTACGCCGAGCATGCCGAAGCGTGGCGCCGCAGCGGCTATATCGTGCGCGAGGTACTTGAACAGGAGGTCGACTTCTATATCGACAATCTGGATGTGCTGGTGGTGGTCAACCCGAATAACCCCACAGGATTGAGTCTGACGCCCAATCGCTTGCTCGACTGGCATGCGCGAATGGCACAGCGCGGGGGCTGGCTGGTGGTGGACGAGGCGTTCATGGACAACACACCTCATCTAAGCCTGGCACCGTACGCCCATCAAGTCGGATTGATCGTATTGCGCTCCTTCGGCAAATTTTTCGGTCTGGCCGGTGTGCGGCTGGGGTTCGTCCTGGCCGAGCGAAAGCTGCTCAAATTACTCGCGGAGCAGGTGGGGCCGTGGGCGGTCAGCGGACCGACCCGGGTGCTCGGTCAGGCGTGCTTACGGGATACCGAAGGTCATGCTCGCCAGCGTAAACGCACGGACGAAGCAGGCAAACGCCTGGCGCAGTTGCTTGAACAGTATGGTTTTGCGCCCCATGGCGGTTGCGCGCTGTTCCAGTGGTTGATGATCGAGCGCGCTGCAGAGCTGCATGAATTCATGGCCCGGCGCGGCATTCTGCTGCGGTTGTTCACCCACAACAGCAGCCTGCGATTCGGTTTGCCCGCGGATGAAGCGGACTGGGTCCGGCTGGAGCAATCGCTCCAAGCCTTCGTCAAGGAAACGCAATGACTACGTTGATGGTGCAGGGCACCACATCGGATGCCGGTAAAAGCACACTGGTGACGGCGCTTTGTCGTTGGGTGGTGCGCCAGGGTGTAAGTGTTGTGCCGTTCAAGCCACAGAACATGGCGTTGAACAGTGCAGTGACTGCCGATGGCGGCGAGATCGGGCGTGCGCAGGCGGTGCAGGCACAGGCTGCCCATCTGGAACCCCACACCGACATGAACCCGGTGCTGCTCAAACCCAACAGCGACACCGGCGCCCAGGTGATCATCCATGGAAGGGCGGTGACGACCATGAATGCCGTCGCCTATCACGACTACAAAGCCATCGCCATGCAAGCCGTACTCGCCTCCCATGCTCGCTTGAGCACGGCGTATCCGGTGGTGATGGTGGAAGGGGCGGGGTCGCCGGCCGAGATCAATCTGCGCGCCGGCGACATTGCCAACATGGGCTTTGCCGAAGCGGTCGATTGCCCGGTGGTGTTGATCGCCGATATCAACCGTGGCGGCGTTTTCGCGCATCTGGTGGGCACATTGGAATTGCTGTCCGCCAGCGAACAGGCGCGTGTGAAGGGCTTCATCATCAATCGATTTCGCGGTGACATTGCGTTGTTGCAGCCCGGCCTGGACTGGCTGGAGGCGCGCACTGGCAAACCGGTGATCGGCGTGCTGCCCTATGTGATGGACTTGCACCTGGAAGCCGAAGACGGCATCGACCAGCGTCAGACCGATAAGGCAGAGCAGGTGTTGAAAGTCGTGGTGCCGGTTCTGCCGCGCATCAGCAATCACACCGATTTCGACCCGCTGCGCCTGCATCCCCAGGTTGATCTGCAGTTCATTGGCCCCGGCCAACCGATTCCACCCGCTGACCTGATCATTCTCCCCGGCTCGAAAAGCGTGCGCAGTGACCTCGCGTTCCTGCGCGCCAACGGCTGGGACACCGCTATCGCCCGGCATCTACGTTATGGCGGGAAATTGCTGGGGATCTGTGGTGGCCTGCAGATGCTCGGTGAACAGGTGCATGATCCGCTGGGCCTCGAGGGCGCGCCGGGTTCCAGTGCCGGTTTGGGGTTGCTGGCGTTCGAAACCCAGCTCGAAGAAGAGAAGCAACTGCGCAATGTGCGCGGGCGTCTGATGCTGGAAGACGCTGTCGTCAGTGGTTATGAAATTCATGCCGGGGTGACCACCGGAACGGCGCTGGAAAACGCTGCGGTGCAGCTCGACGATGGTCGCTGCGACGGTGCGCAGAGTGCTGACGGGCAGGTGTTTGGCACCTACCTGCATGGTCTGTTCGAATCCCCGGCGGCCTGCAGTGCGCTGCTGCGCTGGGCGGGATTGGAGGAGGTGCAGGACGTGGATTATCACGGGTTGCGTGAGCGGGATATCGAGCGGTTGGCGGATCTTGTGGAGAAGCATCTGGATACCCGGTTGTTGCGCGAGCTCTGTGGTTTCTAAGTTCACCAGGCCGGCCTCATCGACGATTTCAAGGAATAAACCATGCTGCAACTGATCCTCGGCGGTGCCCGCTCCGGCAAAAGCCGTCTGGCCGAAAAGCTCGCCTCTGACAGCGAACTGGCGGTGACCTACATCGCTACCAGCCAGCCTCTTGACGGTGAAATGAGCCAACGGGTGCTCCATCATCGCGCCCGTCGTCCAGCCGATTGGGCGCTGATCGAAGAACCCCTCGAGCTCGCTCGCGTGCTGCGTGAAACCGCTGGTGCTGACCGCTGCCTGCTGGTCGATTGCCTGACCCTGTGGCTAACCAATCTGCTGATGCTCGACGATGCCGAGCGGCTGACGGTCGAGCGTGAAGCGCTGCTGGATTGCCTGGCGTCGCTGCCGGGTGAAATCATTTTTGTCAGCAACGAGACCGGAATGGGCGTCGTGCCGCTCGGCGAATTGACGCGTCGCTATGTCGATGAAGCCGGTTGGCTGCATCAGGCCTTGGCCGAACGCTGTCAGCGCGTCGTACTGACTGTCGCTGGTCTGCCCCTGACTTTGAAAGGAACCGCGTTATGACTCAATCCTGGTGGCTGAACCCTTGCAAGTCCATCGACGCCCAGAGCGTCGAACAGGCTGAGGCCCGGCAACAGCAGCTGACCAAGCCCGCGGGTTCCCTCGGTCGTCTCGAGTCGGTGGCGGTGCAGCTGGCGGGGATGCAGGGGCAGGTCAAACCCACCCTCGATCACCTGTGGATCGCCCTATTTGCCGGTGACCACGGTGTGGTTGCCGAAGGTGTGTCTGCTTTTCCCCAGGAAGTGACCGGGCAGATGCTGCACAACTTCGTCAACGGCGGCGCGGCGATCAGTGTGCTGGCGCGGCAGTTGGGCGCTTCGCTGGAAGTGGTGGATCTGGGCACCATCAATCCGGCGCTGAATTTGACCGGCGTGCGCCATTTGAACATTGGTCCCGGTACGGCGAATTTTGTTGAAGCAGCGGCCATGACTCAAACCCAGGGTGAACTTGCCCTGCAGGCGGGGCGCGACAGTGCGCAGCGAGCACTGGCGGCGGGTGCGCAATTGTTCATTGGTGGCGAAATGGGCATCGGCAACACCACTTCAGCCAGTGCGGTGGCCTGCGCGCTGCTCGATTGCCCGGTGGTGCACCTCACCGGGCCGGGCACCGGGCTGAACACAGCGGGCGTCAGCCATAAAGCACAGGTCATCGAGCGCGCCTTGGCGTTGCACAATGCTCAGCGTGGCGATACGTTGCAGACGCTGTACAACCTCGGCGGTTTCGAAATCGCCGCACTGGTCGGCGCCTATCTGGCGTGTGCGCAGGAAGGCGTTGCAGTGCTGGTAGACGGTTTCATTTGCAGTGTCGCTGCGTTGGTGGCGGTGCGGTTGAACTCGCAATCTCGTCCATGGCTGTTGTTCGGTCATTGTGGCGCCGAGCCGGGGCATCGGCATGTGCTGGAAGCGCTGGGTGCTGAACCGCTACTGGATCTCGGTTTGCGCCTGGGCGAGGGCAGTGGTGCGGCGTTGGCGGTGCCGTTGCTGCGTCTGGCCTGTGACCTCCACGGCCAGATGGCGACTTTCGCCGAAGCCGCCGTTGCGGACCGTCCGGCATGACCTTGCGGCTTGATCTGTTGCGTCACGGGGAAACCGAACTCGGCGGCGGCTTGCGCGGCAGTCTCGACGATGCGTTGACTGACACGGGCTGGGCGCAGATGCGCGGGGCCGTCATCGAGCAAGGTCCGTGGGACCGTCTGATCAGTTCGCCGTTGCAGCGTTGCGCGCGGTTTGCCAACGAACTCGGTGCGCAATTGGGTTTGCCGGTGCAGCTGGAAAAAGATCTGCAGGAGCTGCATTTCGGTGCCTGGGAAGGGCAAAGTGCCTTGGCGCTGATGGAGACCGACGCCGAAGCGTTGGGCCAGTTCTGGGCTGACCCTTATTCGTTCACGCCGCCTCAGGGCGAGCCCGTCGTGGACTTTTCGGCGCGGGTATTGGCGGCAGTCCAGCGTCTGCACGCGACTTATGCGGGGGAGCGGGTGTTGTTGATCAGTCACGGAGGCGTCATGCGTTTGTTGCTGGCTCAGGCCCGGGGACTACCGCGCGAGCAATTGCTCAATGTTGAAGTCGGGCACGGCGCGTTGTTTTCGCTGGCGGTCGAGGCAGACGGTTTGTTGCGGGAAGCGAGCTGAAGATGCTGCCCTTCTGGATTGCCTTGCAGTTCCTGAGCAGCTTGCCGATTCGTCTGCCGGGCATGCCGGCGCCGCAGGAACTCGGGCGGTCGCTGCTTTTCTATCCGCTGGTGGGCCTGCTGTTTGGTGTGATTTTGTGGGCGATGAACGGGCTTTTGCTCGGTACGCCACTGTTGCTTCACGCCGCATTGTTGCTGACGATTTGGGTGTCGCTCAGCGGCGCTTTACACCTCGATGGCCTTGCTGACAGCGCCGACGCATGGCTCGGAGGATTCGGTGATCGAGAGCGCACTCTGACGATCATGAAGGACCCGCGAAGCGGGCCGATTGCCGTGGTGACACTGGTGCTGGTGTTGCTGCTCAAGTTCGCTGCGTTGCTGGCATTGATCGAACAGCATCACGGCATTGTCCTGATCATCGTTCCGCTGATAGGTCGAGCCGCATTGCTGGGGTTGTTCCTGACCACGCCTTATGTGCGTGCAGGCGGATTGGGGCAGGCGCTGGCCGATCATTTGCCCGGGTTGGCCGGTAAGCGTGTGCTGGCGCTCAGTGCGTTGGCCTGCGTACTGATTGCGGGTTTGAGTGGCGTTGTTGCGGTGGTGCTGGCTGCGCTGGTGTTTGTCTGGCTGCGACAGGTGATGTTGCGGCGATTGGGTGGGGCGACGGGGGATACGGCGGGAGCGATGCTGGAGCTGCTTGAGGTTGCAGTGTTGGTCGGCATCGTGTTGATCTGAGACTGACGTGCTGGCCGTTTTGTAGGCACTGTCGGGTGAAACGAGGTTGGGGTCTTTCTATCCCAACCTCATGTGTAACTTGATTTAACTGACTCGCGGGTATATACACGCATCATGCTCGACTCCCAATGTTTATGTATCAACCTGCGTCGCGCCGCTCGTGGCGTCAGCAGGCATTACGACGGCGCTCTCGATGGCTTCGGGATCAACGTCGCCCAGTATTCTCTTCTGTGCAATCTGCAGCGCCTCGATCAGCCGAGTATTTCCACTTTGGCTGAAGCCATGGGCCTTGATCGCAGCACGTTGGGGCGCAACCTTCGGGTGCTCGAGGGGGAAGGCCTGGTGATGCTGGTTGAGGGCGAGGACATGCGCAATCGCATCGTCAGGCTCACCGATGCCGGGGCTGAGCGCCTCGCAGCGGCCCTTCCGGCCTGGGAAGCGGCACAGCAGCGACTGGTTGATCGTCTGGGCGCCGAGAAGCGTGAAGTCTTGCTGAAATTGCTGGATGAACTGGCTTGAGGCCAGTTTGTTCAGTCTTAAGCGGGTATATACCCGCGACCGGAGAACAAGAATGACATCGATGTGGCGTACGTGTGGTTGGGTTCTGTTGGGGAGTGCGCTGATCCTGGCGTTATCGCTGGGCGTGCGGCACGGCTTCGGGCTGTTTCTCGCGCCGATGAGTGCCGAGTTCGGCTGGGGGCGTGAAACGTTCGCCTTCGCCATTGCCTTGCAGAATTTGATCTGGGGGCTCGCGCAGCCTTTCACCGGCGCCCTGGCTGATCGGTTTGGTGCGGCGAAGGTGGTGCTCATCGGCGGCATTTTGTACGCGGTGGGTCTGGTGTGCATGGGGCTGTCCGACTCGGCAGTGACCTTGTCCCTGAGTGCCGGGTTACTGATTGGTATCGGTCTCTCGGGCACGTCGTTCTCGGTGATTCTCGGCGTGGTCGGGCGCGCGGTGCCACCAGAGAAGCGCAGTATGGGCATGGGCATCGCCAGTGCTGCCGGCTCCTTCGGTCAGTTCGCCATGTTGCCGGGTACCCTGGGATTGATCGGCTGGCTTGGCTGGTCCGCGGCATTGTTGGTGCTGGGGCTGCTGGTGGCGCTGATCGTGCCGCTGGTGAGCATGCTCAAGGACAAACCGCTGCCGACGTTGGGTCATGAGCAAAGCCTCGCTGAAGCGCTCCGCGAGGCCTGTTCCCATTCCGGTTTCTGGCTATTGGCGTTTGGCTTTTTTGTCTGTGGTTTCCAGGTCGTGTTCATCGGCGTGCACCTGCCGGCGTATCTCGTGGACCAGCACCTGCCTGCCACCGTCGGCACTACGGTGTTGGCGCTCATCGGGCTGTTCAATATTTTCGGTACCTACACTGCCGGATGGCTGGGTGGACGGATGTCCAAACCCCGTTTGCTGACCGGTTTGTACCTGTTACGGGCCGTGGTGATCGGGCTGTTCCTGTGGGCGCCGGTGACCACGACGTCCGCGTACTTGTTTGGCATGGCGATGGGGTTCCTGTGGCTGTCGACCGTTCCGTTGACCAACGGCACCGTGGCCACCTTGTTTGGTGTGCGAAACCTGTCCATGCTCGGAGGGATTGTTTTCCTCTTTCACCAGTTGGGCTCCTTCCTCGGAGGCTGGTTGGGCGGGGTGGTGTATGACCGGACCGGGAGCTATGACTTGATCTGGCAGGTAGCGATTCTCTTGAGCCTGTTGGCTGCAGCGCTGAATTGGCCCGTACGTGAGCAGCCGGTGGCGCGCCTGCAAACCCAACTGAGTGCGCTATGAACAGGCTCTGGCCATGCATACTCCTGGTGGGCGCTGGCGCGTTGCTGCTGGCACTGGTGTGGTGGGGTTGGCATCAGAGTGGGCTGGCGCTGATGCAGTTGGGCATGGGCGCTTGCTAGCAGGGCGTCAGGACGAGTAACTTCGTCCTGACGATCTTCTCAAGGATGCACGGTTATGCAGATGCGCTGGCTTGCAGTTCCCGCGTTATTGGTTGCGTTTTGTGGTGTGGCCCAAGCGGCGGAATGTCCGGAACTGTTGCAAGGTTCGTTGCCGAAACTGCGTGCCAAGGAATCAATCGACCTGTGCCAGCGCTTTGCCGGCAAGCCTTTGGTGGTGGTCAATACCGCAAGCTTCTGTGGGTTCGCCCCGCAATTCAAAAGCCTTGAGGCGTTGAATCAGCGTTACAAGGCGCAAGGCCTGGAGGTAATCGGCGTTCCTTCCAATGACTTCAAGCAAGAGTCCAAGGACGGTGCCGAGACCGCCAAGGTCTGCTACGTGAACTACGGCGTGACGTTCACCATGACCGAACCGCAGAACGTCCGTGGCGCCGATGCGACTCATCTGTTCAAGGTGCTCGCCGAACAGACCAGCGCCCCGAAGTGGAATTTCTACAAGTATGTGGTCGATCGCCAGGGCAAGGTGATCGCCAATTTCTCCAGCCTGACCAAGCCCGATGATCCGGAATTTATTGCTGCGGTGGAGAAAGCCCTGGCTTCGCAACCCTGATTGCCACCCACTAAAAAGCCCCGCCTCTGAACCAGAGAGCGGGGCTTTTTTGATTCAGGTAGCGAGCCGTTCAGGTTCGCCGTGAATCATCAGAAGCGGTAGGTTGCACCCACACCGAAACCGTTCGCCCAGTTTTCGTACTTGGCGTTGTAAGTCTGGCCACGGTCGTTGCTGTTGTTGACCTTGACCGCCTCTTCACGCAGGTACGAGTACGCCACGTCGATGGTCAGGTCGTCGGTCGGGCTCCAGCCAGCGCCCAGGCTGAAAATCTTGCGATCGCCAGTCGGGATGCGTGGGGAGCGGTCTTCGTTGTTGGTCGGTGCCTGGTCGAAGGACAGGCCGGTACGCAGTACCCATTGCTTGTTCAACTGGTAGGACGCGCCGATGGCGTGAGCCCAGGTGTCGTGCCAGTTCTGTTCTTCGGTGATGGTCCCGAATTGACCATTGAGGACCGCTGGAACGCCGCTGTTTTCAACGGTGATCTCTTTCAGGCGGCTCCAGCGAGTCCAGGTGCTGCCTGCGTAGAGGGTCCACTGGTCATCCAGCTTGTGCGTGACCGAGAAGTCCACCGACTCAGGCGTCGTCAGGTCCAGGGAGGCATCGTACTTCTGGCTAGGGTTCTGACCGATCAGGCCCAGGACGTTGTAATTGACCTTGGTGTTGCCTTCGAGCTTGTACTTCACTTTCGAGTGGTAAGTCAGGCCGAGGCGGGTGCTGTCGGTGGCTTGAACCAGCACGCCGATGTTGTAGCCCAGCGCGGTGTCGTCACCCTTGATCTTGACTTCGCCATCTGGCGCGGCCTGGGTGATCGACAGGTTCGATTCCAGCTTGCCGTCGATGCGGTTGATGGTCGGACCGAAACCGATGGACACCTTGTCGTTGAAGGCGTAGCTGACAGTCGGTTGCAGGGTCACGATTTTAACGTCGCTCTTGCTGCCGAAGTAACGGCCAGCGAAGCCTTGCTCATAGTCGGTCACCAGGCCGAATGGAGCATAGACGCCCACACCGACTGCCCAATGGTCGTCGATTGGCTTGACGTAGTAGCCCATAGGTACGGCGATGAAGGGCACCATGTCGCCTTTGTTGCTGCCGCTGTTCGGGCTGGAGCTGGCGTTGCTGATATCGGTGTGTGCGTCGAGCATTGCAGCGCCGCCGGTGACTTGTTCGCGCTTGATGCGCGACATGCCGGCAGGGTTGCCAAAAATGGTGCTTGCGTCATCGGCAGAGGAAGATCGCCCGGCAAAACCTGTACCCATCCCGCTGATACTTTGTTCGTTGATGGCAAAGCCAGCTGCAAAGATCTGGGTGGATGCCAAGGTAACGGCGAGGCTAAGGGTGGTTTTGAGCATTGCTTTTTTCATTATTAGAACTCCTGGTGATCACCGGGGCGAAAATTACCAACATTTTCGTCCCAGCGCTATAGGCTGTATCGCTTGAGTTAGAGCGGTTTTGTAGGACAATCCGACCAGATTCGCGACCTGTTGTGCGATCTTTTGAAATGGGCGGATCAGCAGGCGACCTGATTCAAAGTTGAAACACAAGTTTGCCAGGCGTAGGTGAAGTCTCTCAGGCGTCCTTGGGGCTGGAAGGTTTGGCGCCAGATTCGGGCCATTCCCAGCAGGTCGTCTGCTTCGGGGAGCGAGGTGTTTTGTTCTTCGACCAGTAGCCAGGCGATGGCAGTGGCGTAACGCAGGTTGACGGTCAGTTCCAGGTGCGGGCTGCTCAGGAAAGCGTGTTGACTCGCCAGGCCTCTTACCAGGCTGGCGCGTTCCGGATCCAGGGCCAGGTAATGGTCCCAGAGCGCCTGATGACGGGGTTCGGCGATTCGGTAGAGGCCATGGCCGCGGCGGTCATGAAGAGCGGATCCGAGGGCAGACTGGCTGGCGGCAATGCCCAGCAACAGGGATTCGGCAGTTGCGCTATGACGTCCGAGGTAGAGCAGGGTCGGACGGATCACATAACGGCACAGTTCGCTGGCAGCGATACCCATAAAGCCCTCGAAACATGAAGTGGGCGGCGATGCCTGAAGGGGCCTTGGCAGCAGTGAGTCGACTCAGGCTCGCCGGAAGCGGATCACGCCGCTTGAGTTGAAGTGTAGTGTCATATTCGCGCTGTAAAGGACTGTTTTTAAAATATTTCCGGCGACGAGTTATAACCGTTATATCGGTTAGTACTTAGGCCCAGGCGGTAGAAAGGGAAATATCAGGCAATAAAAAGCCCCGCTATTGAAGCAGGGCTTTTGAGGTTTTCAGCCTTTCTGGCGTATCAGGCAACCAGTGCCTGACGAGTACGGTCGATCACGGCCTGCAGCGGTTCTGCGCTGGAGTATTGATCGGGGTACAGGCGTTCGCTGTGACGAGCGATGCCGTGTTCGTTCACCAGAGTGAAGCTGAAGCAGCCTTTGCGAGCGGCCATGATCAGGCAGTTCATTGGTGCAAAAGCGTTGGTTAAGGTGCGAATTGCATCTTGGGTGTGGATTTGAGTAGTCATTATTGGGTGTTCCTACAAGCGACACGGATAAGAGCCGTGCAAAATTAAAACGTTCCAGTGACGACGACCACCGTTGGTCGAACGAAGAACCCGACTGGAACAAAGCAGCCAGTTTGAAGCGCTGATAATTGGCGCGCTTGGGCTGGCAGGTAGGTACTTAGGAGGGCAGGCAACACATCAAGGGCAAAGGTTCTGGGCCCGGGGTGAAGATCCTGATCAATTTGCAGGCTGGTTCGGTCAGAGTAAGTGAGCTTGGCAACACCCTTTGCTTTTGATTCAAAGGCTGTGTTGACACAAGGTTTACCTGGAAACCATCGAGGTGGTCGATCCCGCTTGTTCGGTGGAGGCTTCCTTTGGGAAGGCTGACCGGGGGGATTTGTTCGACCAGAATTGACTTTCAGCTTGGTACTAACGCCGCGGATACTAACGGATTGAATTTGAGAATGGAAGTGTGTTAGCAAAAAAGATTGCCATTGGCGCATTGAAAAGGGGCAGGCGGACGCTGATTTGCGTGATTGCGCAGGCCCATAGCCCATCATCCGACGGCTGGTGCGTCGTTTTGCAGCCAGCTTGAATCAGCATGACGCACGGTAAACCGAGGGTTATCCCCAGCATCATCCATCAAAATGCGTCAAAAAAGCGCACCGATATAACCGCCTTGCAGGTACTTGTGCACATTAGTTGCGAACGTTGTCACCCCGCTGTCATCTGGCCTTCAAACGCAGTGGGTGCCTGTAACCAAAATTTAAGTCAATGAAAAACATCGCTTTTTTTTACTGGTGAAAAAATCGTCAGTTTGACTGCGAGCCCCATTCCACAGGGGTTTGCAAGAGTTCAAGGGCGGTTGTCCACTGACTTATCCACAGCTTCTGTGGATTGTCCCGAGCGCTTGCTCTAGGACGGGCGTGCCGGGTTTTTTTAGGCTTTACCTGTAGGAAAAAAAGAGTAGAGTGGCGCGCCTTCCGATCTGCCCTACAGTGTTTTATGAAGTTTCGTTCAGTATCAGTTTCCGTAACCACTCCACCCACAGCTGTTACCCCACCCAAACGCTTTTCAATGCGTGTGGCCGAGTGGTTACTGGACAGCCCGCGCCTTAGTGAAAACACCAACGTCAAACATTTTGCCGGACGCCTGCTCAAGCAACCGGCGCGCGAAGGTATCGTGGCGGCGCAAAGCCGCCTCGGCCAGTTGATGTGCCGGGAATGTGGCAACGCCCGGGACCGCCGTATAGGCCAGGACCTGTTGCGCCAGGCGGCACGGGCAGGTGATCGACGCGCCCAGCGCGAGCTGGGCCTGGTCGAAGACTGAGCTGTCCAAGACCTGACGCCTTGGTTAACCTTCAGGCTTTATCGAATTAGCAGGAGTGGCTATGGCTATGGACTTGACCAGCATATTGCTTGGTCTGGCAGGAGCGGCATTGCCATTATTGGTACTGGCCTGGCAACTGCAGCGTCGCGCGAGCAGCCTTCAGTCAGAGGTAGCACTGCTGCAAGAGCGCTTGTCCACAGCCCAGCTGGCGCAGGATGGATTGAACGCCCAGCTCGACGCCTGTCGCGATGAAATCGGTGATTTGAGTCAGGTCAACACCCTGCGGCAATCCGATCTGGCGGCTTTGCGTCGTGAAGTCGAGCTGCTGCAGATCGAACGCGATGACGCACGCGACGCATCGCACGCGTGGAATATCGAACGTGCCGGCAAAGAGGCTGATTTGCGCCGCCTCGACGCGCAGACCGCTTCGCTCAACGCCGAGCTGCGGGAGCAGCGGGAAAGCCACCAGCAGCGTCTCAATGACTTGCAAGGCTCGCGAGACGAGCTACGTGCGCAGTTTGCCGAGTTGGCGGGCAAGATTTTCGATGAGCGTGAGCAGCGTTTTGCCGAATCCAGCCAGCAACGCCTCGGTCAATTGCTTGATCCTCTGAAAGAACGCATTCAGTCCTTTGAAAAACGCGTCGAGGAAAGCTACCAGGCAGAAGCGAGAGAGCGTTTCTCCCTGGCCAAAGAGCTCGAGCGCCTGCAGCAGTTGAATCTGCGGTTGAGCGACGAGGCCACGAACCTTACACGCGCTCTGAAGGGTCAGAAGACACAAGGCAACTGGGGCGAGCTGATTCTTGAGCGCGTGCTTGAGCACGCAGGACTGGAAAAGGGCCGTGAGTACCAGACTCAGGTCAATCTGAAAGGCCCGGACGGCGAGCGCTTCCAGCCCGACGTGATCATTTATCTGCCGGGTGACAAGCAGGTGGTGGTCGACTCCAAGGTCAGTCTTACGGCCTATCAGCAATACGTGGCGGCCGAAGACGATGCCATCGGCCAGATCGCCATCAAGCAACACGTGCTGTCCCTGCGCAATCATGTGAAAGGCTTGGCGGGCAAGGATTACAAACGGCTGGACGGCTTGCACAGCCTGGATTTCGTCCTGCTTTTTGTGCCGATAGAAGCGGCATTTTCCGCGGCACTGCAGTCCGAGCCAACGCTGTTTCAGGAAGCGTTCGACCGCAATATCGTGATCGTCAGCCCGACCACCTTGCTCGCCACGCTGCGCGTCATCGACAGTCTGTGGAAGCAGGAGCGCCAGAGCCAGAACGCCCGGGAAATTGCCGAGCGGGCGGGTTGGCTGTACGACAAATTCGTGTTGTTCATTCAGGATCTGGATGAAGTCGGCAATCGCCTGCAGCAGTTGGACAAAGCCTACAGCTCGGCGCGTAACAAGCTGACAGAGGGCCGTGGCAACCTGGTGAGTCGCAGTGAACAACTCAAGTTGCTGGGCGCGCGGGCGAGTAAAAGTCTGCCGGCTGATTTGCTGGAACGGGCGATGACGGATGTGGATGGGTTGGCGGAGTTGCCAGAATAAAGATCAAAAGATCGTCCGATCGCGGCCCGAGCCTTCGGACGATCTTTTAGGGCTTACAACGGCAGATGCCGACTCAATAACGCTCGAAGCGCCGCCGGTTTCACTGGTTTCGCCAGGTAATCCAGCCCCGCCGCATGCACCTGGGCCACCGTCTCCGGCCGCCCATCAGCGCTGATCACTACGCCCGGCACCGGCTCGCCCAGGCGGGTTCGCAGCCACGCCATCAGGTCCGTCCCGGTTTCACCATCATCCAGATGATAATCCACCAGCGCCAACTGCGGTCGTACGCCTTCATTGAGCAGCGCGGCGCATTCTTCACGATTGCGCGCCGTCCACACTTGGCAACCCCACCGGGTCAGCAAACTGTTCATGCCGATCAAGATGCTGTCTTCATTGTCGATACACAGCACCTGGGCCCCGCTGAGCAATTTACCGTTGAGTTCGGCGACTTTGACGGGCATTGCCGTTTGCGTGCGGGCCAACGGCACGCGGACGCTGAACACGCTGCCGCGTCCCGGCCACGATCGTACTTGTAAGGTGTGTCCCAGAACGCGGCATAAGCCGTCAGCGATCGCCAGCCCGAGCCCAAGGCCTTTCTCGGCACGCGTCTGGTGACTGTCGAGGCGTTTGAACTCTTCGAAAATCACCTTTTGCTTGTCTTCCGGGATGCCCGGCCCCCGGTCCCACACTTCCAGGCTCAGCTCGCCTTTGTGTCGCCGAACACCTAGCAACACCGGCCCTTTGGCGTAGCGAAAGGCGTTGGTGAGGAAGTTTTGCAGAATTCGCCTCAGCAATTTGCTGTCGCTTTCGACACGCAGCGAACTGCCTCTGACACGGAATTTCAAACCTTGATCCCGAGCCAGCGCTTTGAATTCCGCACTCAGAATGTCGAAGAGCTCGTTAAGCACAAACGGTTTTGTATCGGGATTTATCTTGCCGTTTTCCAGGCGGGAAATGTCCAGAAGGTCGCTGATCAGGTCTTCGGCCGAACGTAGCGAGGTGTCGAGGTGTTGCACCAGTTTCTGGGCCTCTGCGGACAAGCCGTCGTCCTGATGGGAAAGGGCGGCTGAAAACAGTCGAGCAGCGTTCAGGGGTTGCATCAAGTCATGGCTGACGGCGGCCAGAAACCGGGTTTTCGACTGGTTAGCCGACTCGGCGGTGCCTTTGGCTTCGGTCAGCGCTACGTTCAATTGCGACAGTTCATGAGTACGTTCGGTGACGCGACGCTCCAGGCCTTCATTGGCCTCGGTCAGTGCCTGCTCGGCCTCGCGAAACGCGGTGATGTCGGTGAAGCTCATAACGAAGCCGCCACCCGGCATCGGGTTGCCGATCAGCTCGATCACCCGCCCATTCGGAAACAGTCTTTCAGACGTGTGGGCGCGGCCCTGGCGCATCCAGTGCAGGCGCCGGGCGACGTGCACTTCGGCTTCCCCTGGGCCGCACAGGCCACGCTCGGCGTTGTGGCGAATGATGTCAGCGATGGGGCGACCGACGCTGATCAAGCCGTCCGGATAGTTGAACAGTTCAAGGTAGCGACGATTCCACGCCACCAGTTTGAGCGACTGGTCGACGACGCTGATGCCTTGGGTAATGTTCTCGATCGCGCCTTGCAGCAATGCGCGGTTGAATTGCAGGACTTCAGAGGCTTCGTCGGCGATTCGCACGACATCCTCGAGCTGCATTTCCCGACCTTCAATGGCCGCCTTCACCACGGCGCGCGTCGATGAAGCGCCCAGTACACCAGCCAGCAAGCGTTCGGTGTGGGCGATCCACTCGCCGTCGGCATTCTGGTTCGGATTGAAGCCTTTGCCTTGGCGATAGGCGAAGCGGATGAAGCTCTGACGAGCGCGTTCCTCACCGACAAAGCGTGCCGCGAGTTGCAGCAAGTCGTCTATCTGCACGGCCAGCATCGAGCGTGCGCTTGGGCGTGCGCTGATTTCCTGTCCGATAAAACGACCGGCCTGCCAGTGTTCCGATACCCGCGTGCGCGACAGCACGGAGACCCAGGCGAACAGCGTGAAGTTGGCCGCCAGCGATAACACAACGCCCTGGGTCAGCGGAGTCAGTGGCAGGTTCAGCGGGTTGCTGTGCAGCCACGCCAATCCCGGGAAGGTGTTGAGCGACCAGCCCAGGCTGTGGGCGGCAATAGGCAGGATCAGGGTGTAGAACCAGAGAAATGTCCCGGCGGCTAGGCCGGCGAACACACCTCGGCGGTTGGCCTGTTTCCAGTACAGCGCGCCGAGCATGGCCGGGGCCAGTTGGGTCACGGCAGCGAAGGCGATCTGGCCAATGGTCGCCAGGCTCGCGGTAGAGCCCAGCAAGCGATAGCTGACATACGCCAGGAGCAGAATCACCACGATGCTGACGCGGCGCACCGACAGCATCCACTGACGGAATACTTCGAACGGACGCTCGGCATTGTTGCGGCGCAATAGCCATGGCAACAGCATGTCGTTGGACACCATGGTCGACAGCGCCACGCTGGCGACGATCACCATGCCGGTCGCTGCCGAGGCGCCACCAATAAACGCCAGGAGCGCCAGGGCAGGGTGGGACTGCGCCAGCGGCAGGCTGATAACGAACGAGTCTGGCAGCACCGAGCTGGGCAGCAACATCTGACCTGCCAGGGCGATGGGTACGACAAACAGAGCCGCGAGTGCCAGGTAGGCGGGAAACACCCATTTCGCCAGGCGCAAGTCCTGAGGCTCGATGTTCTCGACCACGGTCACGTGGAATTGCCGGGGCAGGCAGATAATCGCCATCATCGCCACACCGGTTTGAACCACCATGGACGGCCAGTTGATCGTTTCCTTCCAGTATTGCTCCAGCCGCGGGGCAAGCATGGCCTGATTGAACAAGTCGTCAAATCCGTCGTAGAGGCCGTAGGTCACGAATGCACCGACGGCAAGAAAAGCGAAGAGCTTGACCAGCGACTCGAACGCGATCGCCAACACCATGCCCCGGTGGTGCTCCGTGGCATCGAGGTTGCGGGTACCGAACACGATGGTGAACAGCGCAAGCACCAGCGACACGATCAGCGCCGTGTCCTGCGCGCGCACGCCCATCGCGTCAGCACCAGCGCCGATCAACAAATTCACGCCGAGCACGATGCCTTTGAGTTGCAAAGCGATGTAGGGCAAAACGCCGACGAGGCAAATCAGCGCAACGACCACGGCCAGCGACTGGGATTTGCCGTAGCGTGCCGCGATAAAGTCGGCGATGGAGGTGATGTTCTCCTGTTTGCTGATCATCACCATTTTCTGCAGGACCCAAGGGGCGCAGACCAGCAGCAGGATTGGTCCGAGGTAGATCGGCAGGAATGACCAGAGTTGTTCGGCGGCCTGGCCCACGGCCCCGAAAAAAGTCCAGCTGGTGCAGTAAACCGCCAGCGACAGGCTGTACACCCAGGCACGCACGCGCGGTGGCAACGGCGCGGCGCGGCGGTCACCGTAGAAGGCGATAGCGAACATGATGGCCATATAGGCCAGGGCGACGGCGGCGATCAGCCCGCTGGACAGCGACATGAGAACTCCAGGCAAAAGACACCCGGGACTCCAGCCCGGTCAGACAGTCTCGCACGATGTCGGGGGTTCGTCAGTGTCGACCAAGGTCGTGGCGTGGCGGGGTGTCGCAGGGTAGACAGGCCGGTAGCTTTTCTGCTGTTTTTGCAGGCCTCATCGCGAGCGAGCTAGGCTCCCACAGATGATTGGTGCGCTCAGCTTTGGGGGATGACTGGGTTGTCTGGACTGGTGCGGTCAGCTTTGGGGGATGACTGGGTTGTCTGGACTGGTGCGGTCAGCTTTGGGGGATGACTGGTAGTCGGGACTGCTGCGGTCAACTGTGGGAGCCGAGCTTGCTCGCGATGGCGTCGTCACTGATCCAGCGCGATCTCGAGCAACGTGTGCAACTCCTCAACCTCCAGCGCCTTCTCGGAAAACAGAATGCGAAACACCGTCGGCGCCGCCACCAGGTTGATCAGCCGGTCGACGCTTGGCTTCGGCACATCGGGGTAGCGATCCAGAATCGTCTGCAACTGCGCGCCAATGATCGTCACGCAGTAACCGGGTGTCAGGCTGGATTGAACATCGCGCAGCATGTTGCGACCGGGTTCGGAACTCATCTCGTCCAGATATTGCTCGGCCCACGCCCGCACATCACCGCGCAAGCTGCCGGTGTTGGCGGGCTCGCCATCCGGCTGCATGCGCGCCAGGGCAACGTCGGCCAGCAACACGGACAAATCGCCCCAACGCCGATAAATGGTCGACGGGGTAACCCCTGCACGGGCAGCGATCTGCGGCACGGTCACGGTTGAGCGCTCCTGTTCTTCCAGGAGTTCGCGGACCGCCGAGTGAATCGACTCTTGCACCCGGGCGCTGCGGCCGCCGGGGCGTAAACCTTCTTTAATAGCCATGCATCGGACCTTAACACAAAGAATTTGCTTTAAGGGCTAGTCAGTAGCACACTCCACAAAAGCAAAATATTAGCTTTTGCGGAGACAGTCCATGTCCAGCTCAGCCTCACAAAAGACCAGCCTGTGGTTTCTGGCGTTTACCTTACTCAGTTTCCTGGCGGCTTCCACCGCGCCGACGCCCCTTTATCACTTGTATCAGGAACATCTGCAGTTTTCGGCTGCGACCCTGACGGTAATTTTCGGCGTGTACGCTATCAGCTTGCTGGTGGCGCTGCTGACCGTCGGTTCGCTGTCGGACTTCCTCGGACGGAAACCGGTCATTTTCGCCGCAGTTTTGCTCAACATGCTTGCGATGTTGCTGTTTATCAATGCCGACAGTGTCGCGTGGCTGATCGCCGCCAGAGTGCTGCAGGGATTTGCCACCGGGATGGCAACCTCAGTGCTGAGTGCGGCGCTGCTCGACACTGATCGTCAGCAAGGCCCCTTGGTCAATAGCGTTGCGCCACTGCTGGGGATGGCAATGGGTGCGATGGGGTGCGGCTTGCTGGCCGAATTCGCGCCACTGCCGTTGCAGCTCACCTATTGGGTGCTGCTGGCGCTGTTCGCAATGCAGGCCCTGTACGTGTGGCGGCTGCCGGAAAGCGTCAGTCGGCAACCGGGTGCATTGGCTTCTCTGCGCCCGACCTTGCACGTTCCGACTCAGGCCCGGCGTGCGCTATGGCGAGTGTTGCCCATCGACATCGCCGTGTGGGCGCTGGGTGGTTTTTACGCCTCGCTGGCACCGTCGCTGGTGCGCACCGCCACCGGATCGACTTCGAACCTGATCGGTGGGGCGACGGTCGCCGCATTGACGGTCACGGGCGCCCTGATGATCTACACCTTGCGTAACCGTCCTGCCGACAAGGTTCTGCAGTTGGGCGCCAGCCTGTTGCCGGTGGGTGTCGCGTTGATTCTGATCGCCGTACACAGTGCGAGCCTGTCGCTGTTTTTCGTGGGGACGCTGGTGGCGGGCTGTGGCTTCGGCGCGGGTTTTCTGGGTGCATTGCGCAGTGTCGTGCCGCTGGCACTGCCCCATGAACGAGCGGGGTTGATGTCGGCGTTTTATGTGCTCAGTTATCTGGCGTTCTGCTTGCCATCGTTGTTGGCGGGCAACCTGACGCGGACCTTCGGTCTGGTGGCAACCACTGATGGGTATGGCGCTGTGCTGATTATTCTGTCGGTGGGCGCACTGCTCACGTTAATGCGCCAGCGCTCGTATATCTGTAAAACAGATAACAGTTAGAGATATTACCCGTTATATAGATATTCGATTCGGTTCTACCATGGCTTCCACCTCACCAGAGGACAGGAGACCGCCATGACATGCACCCAGGCCAAAACCGGCATCAAACCTTTCAGCCACCTCCAACACCCGCGCGAAGTGATTCGTCAATTCACCCCGAACTGGTTCGCCGCCACCATGGGTACCGGCGTTCTGGCGTTAGCGTTGGCGCAGGTCCCTGTGGCCATCCCCGGCTTGCACGCCCTCGCCGAAGCGCTGTGGCTGTTCAATATTTTTCTGTTCGTGCTGTTCACCGCCCTCTACGCGGCGCGCTGGACATTGTTCTTCGATGAGGCACGGCAGATCTTCGGGCATTCAACGGTATCGATGTTCTTCGGCACCATTCCCATGGGGCTGGCAACGATCATTAACGGTTTTCTGGTGTTCGGCCTGCCGCGATGGGGCGATGGCGTGATTCAGATCGCCGAGGTGTTGTGGTGGCTGGATGTGGCGATGTCCCTGGCGTGCGGCGTGTTGATCCCTTACATGATGTTCACGCGCCAGGAACACAGCATTGACCAGATGACGGCGGTCTGGCTGTTGCCGGTGGTCGCTGCGGAAGTTGCGGCGGCCAGCGGGGGCTTGCTCGCACCGCATCTGGTCGACGCCCATTCGCAGCTGGTGATGCTGGTGACCAGCTACGTCCTTTGGGCGTTTTCCCTGCCGGTAGCCTTCAGCATTCTGACGATCCTGTTGCTGCGCATGGCGCTGCATAAATTGCCCCACGAAAACATGGCCGCTTCGAGCTGGCTCGCGCTGGGTCCCATTGGCACGGGAGCGCTCGGGATGTTGCTGCTGGGCGCCGATGCACCGGCGATTTTCGCAGCCAACGGTTTGCCGGGTATCGGTGATGTCGCTGCCGGGTTGGGGCTGGTAGCGGGCATTACGCTTTGGGGATTCGGTCTGTGGTGGATGCTGATAGCCGTGCTGATCACCGTCCGTTACCTGCGGGCCGGTATTCCTTTCAATCTGGGCTGGTGGGGCTTTACCTTTCCGCTGGGCGTGTATTCGCTGGCGACGATGAAACTGGCCAGCACTTTGAATCTGGCGTTCTTCGAGGTTTTCGGATGCGTGCTGGTGGGCTTGCTGGCGCTCATGTGGCTGATCGTCAGCAAACGTACGGTGCGGGGAGCCTGGCGAGGGGAGTTGTTTGTCTCGCCTTGTATCGCAGGATTGAAGAAATAACCGGCGAAGATTAGGTAATGTGTGGCCTGGATCGAGCTTCGGCATTCCAATGTCTGTATCCACGCCACTCTTTACTGCAAAAGGGACACACGGAAGATGAGCCACCCCTCACAGTTCACCTTGCTTCGCACCCGACGTTTCCTGCCTTTTTTTGTGACCCAGTCGCTTGGGGCGTTCAACGACAACATCTTCAAGCAGTCACTGATCCTCGCCATTCTCTACAAATTGACCATCGACGGTGATCGTTCGATTTGGGTCAATCTCTGTGCATTACTGTTCATCCTCCCGTTCTTCCTGTTTTCGGCGTTGGCTGGTCAGTTCGGCGAGAAGTTCGCCAAGGACGCATTGATCCGTCTGATCAAGCTTGGGGAAATCGCCATCATGGCGGTCGGTGCAGTCGGGTTCATGTTCGATCATCTGTCGCTGATGCTGGTGGCGCTGTTCGCCATGGGCACTCATTCGGCGCTGTTCGGGCCGGTGAAGTATTCGATACTGCCCCAGGCCTTGCGTGAGGAAGAACTGGTCGGCGGCAATGGACTGGTCGAGATGGGAACATTCCTGGCGATCCTCGCCGGAACCATCGGCGCCGGCATCATGATGTCGTCCTCTCATTACGCTCCCATCGTTTCTACCGCGATTATTGGCATCGCCGTACTCGGCTATCTCGCCAGCCGCAGCATTCCTCGCGCGGCAGCCTCAACGCCGAACATGCGCCTGAACTGGAACATTTTCAGTGAGTCCTGGGCCACCTTGAAGCTTGGCCTCGGGCAGACGCCAGCGGTGTCGCGCTCCATTGTCGGTAACTCGTGGTTCTGGTTCGTCGGGGCGATTTATCTGACGCAGATCCCGGCGTATGCCAAGGAATGGATGCACGGGGACGAAACCGTAGTGACCCTGATTCTGACGGTGTTCTCGGTGGGTATCGCACTCGGTTCGATGCTCTGCGAGAAGCTCTCTGGCCGTAAGGTGGAGATCGGCTTGGTGCCGTTCGGCTCGTTCGGCCTGACGGTTTTCGGTCTGCTGTTATGGTGGCATTCCGGTGGAATCCCGGACAGCGTCGCGGGCCACGGCTGGATCGAAGTGCTGGGGTTCGGGCACACCTGGCTTGTGCTGTTCGACATTCTCGGTCTGGGTGTATTCGGCGGTTTCTACATCGTGCCGCTTTACGCGCTGATCCAGTCCCGTACTGCCGAGAACGAAAGGGCGCGCGTGATAGCCGCCAACAACATTCTCAACGCGCTGTTCATGGTGGTCTCGGCGATTGTCTCCATCGTGCTGCTGAGCATGGTCAAGCTGTCGATCCCTCAGTTGTTCCTCGTAGTGTCACTGCTGAACATCGGCGTGAATGCCTACATTTTCAGCATTGTTCCCGAGTTCACCATGCGTTTCATGATCTGGCTGCTCAGCCACTCCATGTACCGGGTCGAGCACCGAAATCTGCAGCTGATTCCCGACGAAGGCGCCGCGTTGCTGGTCTGCAACCATGTGTCGTTCGTCGATGCGTTGCTCATTGGCGGTGCGGTGCGTCGGCCGATTCGCTTTGTGATGTATTACAAGATCTACAACCTGCCGGTGCTGAACTTTATCTTCCGCACGGCGGGTACGATCCCGATCGCGGGGCGTCAGGAAGATATTCAGATCTACGAAAAGGCTTTCAAGCGGATCGCTCAATACCTCAAAGATGGTGAGTTGGTGTGTATCTTTCCAGAGGGCAAGCTGACTACGGATGGCGAGATCAACGAGTTCAGGGGCGGGTTGACGCGGATTCTCGAAGAGACACCGGTGCCGGTGATTCCGTTGGCGTTGCAGGGGTTGTGGGGGAGTTTTTTCAGCCGCGATCCGGACAAAGGTGTGTTTCGTCGGCTGTGGTCGCGGGTGACGCTGGTCGCTGGGCCGGCAGTGCCGGTTGAAGCTGCGGAACCAGCCAAATTGCAAGGCCTGGTGGGGGCATTACGCGGCGCTGTGCGCTGATTCATTCTTTCGCGGGCCGCCCTGCACGCGTGCCCGCTGGGGGATTCAGCCCGCCATCGCCAACCGGTTGCGTCCCTCGCGCTTGGCCACGTACAGCGCACTGTCGGCGCGGCGCAACAGGCTTTCGGCCGACTCGCCAGGCAACAAGGTTGAACAACCAAGGCTGACCGTCAGTTCGACCGACTTGCCGTCGGCCGAATACTCTTTGGCCTGCGTCGCAAATCGCAGTCGTTCGCCCACCAGGGCTGCGGCTTCACGCCCGGTGTTGGACAGCAGGATCAAAAACTCTTCACCGCCGAAACGGAACACCATGTCTACGTTGCGCAGTTGGCTTTTGATCGCGGTGGCGACGGCTTTGAGGACCTCATCACCGGCACTGTGACCATGGTCGTCATTGATGCGTTTGAAGTGATCGATGTCCAGCATCAACAGCGATAAAGGCTGCAGGTGACGGCGCGACATGTCGATTTCCCGTTGCAACGTCTGGTCCATGGCGATGCGGTTACCGGTATCTGTCAGCGGATCGCGTAACGCGCTTTGGGTGGCGGCCCGATAAAGCAAAGTGTTGCGCATCGGGAACAGCAGTGCAGACAACAGGGACTCGAGATGGCCCTGTTCCTGATCGCTGAAACGCTGGTTGCGGCGAAAAACCAATTCTCCCAGATGCTCACCTTCATGGCTGAGGCTGTAACTGATCGAATGATGACCGCGCTGGCCGAATTCCAGGCGCAGATCAGTGGCCTTGTGTTCGTAGCTTAAGGCGTCGAGCGGTACCAATCGTTGAATTTCGCGGAAAAAGAGACCGAGTATGCGTTGCGGCTCAAGGCTGGTCTGAAGCTGCAGGCAGAGCTGTTGACGCAACTGCGCAAGGCTGACCGGTCTTTCCAGAATCGGGGGCTGCTGTCCAAAGCCCAGGCGTTGCAATTTCGCACTATCGAAGTCAATCGCGTTGGTCTGGGATGGTGATTTCATATGGCATGCGCCCCTAAGCAGCAAGACAGTCTTACAAGCTGGGTGAGAGCGGCGTAGGGCAGCGCATCATACTGGTCCATCAGTCCCGTAGGACGTTTGAATCAAGTCTAGTCCGCTTTTGGCGACGATTATTAACCTATCGACTTACGCATCGCCCGATGTGCCTTCACTCGGCGTGTCTGAGCAAAATTAGAGCGAAAGTCGTGCCATTCAGTTCAGTCGATTTAAAAGCTTTTGAAATCAATAGGCTGAGCATTTGACAGGGCGGATTTGGCGAATTAGGTGACGGTTGTTTGACGAAGAACTCGTGCATTTGCGACGGCTGTTACGCACCGCGACGGGAAGCCGCCGCGATACGTAGGGCGACGCACGGTGTTACTGGGCGTTGAATGCCTGACCGTTGACGCCAGTGCTGTCCGGCCCCATCAGGTAGAGGTAGACCGGCATGATCTCCTCGGGTGTCGGGTTGTTCAGCGGATTTTCACCAGGGTAAGCCTGGGCGCGCATGCTGGTGCGGGTTGCGCCGGGGTTAATGCTGTTGGAACGCATCGGGGCGACGGTATCGACCTCGTCGGCGAGGGTCTGCATCAGGCCTTCGGTGGCGAACTTGGAGACGCCATAAGCCCCCCAATACGCCCGGCCTTTACGTCCTACACTGCTGGACGTGAACACCACCGATGCATCCGCAGACAGCTTGAGCAGTGGCAAGAGGGTGCTGGTGAGCATGAACATGGCGTTGACGTTGACGTGCATGACACGCATGAAATTTTCGCCGGACAACTGTTCGATCGGCGTGCGCGGACCAATGATCGACGCGTTGTGCAGCAAGCCATCGAGGTGACCGAATTCGGTTTCGATCATCGCTGCCAGCTCATCGTATTGATGGGGCAGGGCGGTTTCCAGGTTGAACGGGATCACGGCCGGTTGTGCATGGCCGGCGGCTTCGATTTCGTCATAGACCTGAGTCAGGTTGGCTTCTGTCTTACCCAGCAGCAACACGGTGGCGCCGTGAGCGGCGTAGGTTTTTGCAGCTGCAGCGCCAATGCCACGGCCAGCGCCGGTGACCAGAATCACCCGGCCTTTGAGCAGGTCGGGACGGGCGGAATAATCAAACATAAAAAACCTCAACAAATCAGAATGCGGGCAGTTGCGATCGGAGCGCGATCCCTGTGGGAGTCTGGCTTGCCAGCGATGACGTATTTCAATTCGCTATCGCCGGCAAGCCGTGCTCCTGTAAAAAAGGTCGGTTCAGCAGCTACAAAGAGCGCTATCCAGCACCTTGCGCAACTCCAGCGGATGATCAACCACCACATCCGCACCCCAGTGCCGCGGGTTGTCGTCTGGATGGATGTAGCCATAGGTCACTGCAGCCGTTTTGGTGCCGGCATCGCGCCCGGACTCGATATCGCGCAGGTCATCACCCACAAACAACACGCTGGCCGGATCCAGGTCGAGCATCTTGCAGGCGAGGATCAGCGGTTCCGGGTCCGGCTTGCTGTTCTTCACGTGGTCAGGGCAGATCAGCAACGCCGAACGCTCGGCCAACCCCAATTGCTGCATGATCGGCTCGGCGAACCGCAGGGGCTTGTTGGTGACCACTCCCCAGATCAAGTTGGCTTTTTCGATATCGGCCAGCAGTTCACCCATGCCGTCGAACAATTTGCTGTGAACGGCACACCCTTTTACGTAGCGATCCAGGAACTCCAGGCGCAGCTCCTCGAAGCCAGGCGATTCCGGGTCCATGGAAAAGGTCACTGCGACCATCGCCTTGGCACCACCGGATATCTCGTCGCGAATGTGTTTGTCGTTCATCGGCGGCATGCCGCGGTCGGCACGCATCGCCTGACAAATGGCGATAAAGTCCGGCGCGGTGTCGAGCAGCGTGCCGTCCATGTCAAAAAGGACTGCTCTGATACGCATCGGCTTACTCCTCGCGCAGGGTCTGGATCATGTAGTTGACGTCCACATCGGAAGCCAGTTTGTAGTGCTTGGTCAGCGGGTTGTAAGTCAGCCCGATGATGTCCTTGACGGTCAGGCCGGCCATGCGGCTCCAGGCACCGAGCTCCGAAGGGCGGATGAATTTCTTGAAATCATGGGTGCCGCGCGGCAGCAGCTTCATGATGTATTCAGCGCCAACAATGGCGAACAGATAGGCTTTCGGGTTGCGATTGATTGTGGAGAAGAACACCTGGCCGCCCGGTTTGACCATCTTGTAGCAAGCGCGGATCACGGAGGACGGATCCGGCACGTGTTCGAGCATTTCCAGGCAAGTGACCACGTCGAACTGCTCGGGCATTTCTTCCGCCAAGGCTTCGGCGGTGATCTGCCGGTACTCGACCGTTACACCCGATTCCAGTTGGTGCAGCTGCGCCACCGCCAGCGGCGCTTCGCCCATGTCGATGCCCATGACGGTCGCGCCGCGTTGGGCCATGGCCTCGCTCAGAATGCCGCCGCCGCAACCGACGTCGAGGACTTTCTTGCCGGCCAGTTGGACCCGTTCGTCAATCCAGTTGACCCGCAGCGGGTTGATGTCGTGCAGCGGTTTGAACTCGCTCTCGCGGTCCCACCAGCGATGGGCCAGGGCTTCGAATTTGGCGATTTCGGCGTAGTCGACGTTGCTCATGGTTCAGTCCTCTAAAACTTGAAAAATCCTGTTGCCCCGGCAGGTGCCCCGGGGTGCTTACGATTCGGTATGGCCGCTGATCCGCTGGCCCCAGGCCTTGGCGGTAGCGCACAACTGTTCTTCATCCAGACGGGTCAAGCGACGGTCGTCGAGCAGTTGCTTGCCGGCCACCCATAGGTGTTTTACGCAATCGCGGCCGGTGGCATATATAAGCTGTGAAACCGGGTCATAGACGGGTTGCTGGGCCAGGCCGGACAGGTCGAAGGCGACAATGTCCGCGGCCTTGCCGACTTCCAGCGATCCTACGTCGGCCTCGATCCCCATTGACCGGGCGCCGTTCAGCGTGGCCATGCGCAATGCGCGGTGCGCGTCGAGTGCGGTGGCAGAGCCTGCGACGGCTTTGGCCAGCAACGCGGCGGTGCGGGTTTCGCCCAGCAAATCCAGATCATTGTTACTGGCGGCGCCATCGGTGCCGATGGCCACATTGACGCCGGCCTGCCACAGACGCTCGACCGGGCAAAAGCCGCTGGCCAGTTTCAGGTTCGACTCCGGGCAGTGAATAACGTTGGTGTTGCTTTCTACCAGCAATGCCAGGTCGTCTTCGCTGATCTGAGTCATGTGCACCGCCTGGAAGCGCGGTCCCAGCAAGCCCAGGCGGCCGAGACGAGCGAGCGGACGTTCACCGGTCTGGTCGACCGCCTGCTGCACTTCGAATGCAGTTTCGTGGACGTGCATGTGAATCGAAGCGTCCAGTTCTTCAGCGATCACCCGGATCTTCTCCAGGTTTTCGTCGCACACGGTGTAGGGCGCATGCGGGCCGAAGGTGATCCTGATGCGTTCGTGGTGCTTGAGGTCGCCGAACAATTCCACGCCCTGACGAATGGCTTCATCCGCCGTGCTGGCGCCTGGAATGGGAAAGTCGAGGATCGGAATCGCGATTTGTGCGCGAATGCCACTGTTGTGCACGCGCTCGCTGGCAACCTTCGGGAAGAAGTACATGTCAGAGAAACAGGTAATACCGCCTTTGATCTGCTCGGCGATCGCCAGGTCGGTACCATCACGCACGAACGCTTCGTCGACCCACTTGGCTTCAGCCGGCCAGATGTGGTTTTCCAGCCAGGTCATCAGTGGCAGGTCGTCAGCCAGGCCGCGGAACAGTGTCATTGCGGCATGGCCGTGCGCATTGATCAGGCCGGGGCAGACCAGCATGTCCGGCAGTTCGCGCACTTCGGTCGCATCAAGCTTGAGTGCGGTGGCGCGTGGGCCGATAAAAACGATGCGCCCGTCGCGGATGCCAAGGGCATGCTCCTTGAGGACAACGCCTGCGGGTTCGACAGGTACCAACCAGGTCGGCAGCAGCAACAGGTCGAGCGCAGCGGCAGTGTTCGGCATCGAAGATCGGTTCCAGTGCTTTTGTAAAGGATGGCGAAGTATACCCGAGCGTCTTCGCCGGGGGCTCGCTATAATCGGCGGCTTTGTTACTGAGTACGGGGTGTGGGATGCGCGATCGACTGTTGGCTGCGGAGAAGGTAAAGGCCATCGATTGGCGTGATGGCGCCCTGTACCTGCTGGATCAGCGCGTATTGCCGTTCGAGGAAACCTGGATTGCCTGCACCAGCGCCGCCGGTGTGGCCGAGGCCATTCGCTCGATGGTGGTGCGGGGTGCTCCGGCCATTGGCATCAGCGTCGCCTACGGCATGGTACTGGCAGCCCGCGCCCGGTTTGCCGAAGGAGGCGACTGGCAGGCGGCGCTGGAAGCTGATTTCGCACTGCTGGCGGACTCCCGGCCAACGGCGGTCAATCTGTTCTGGGCGCTGGGCCGCATGCGCGATCGCCTGGAGCGCCTGAAGAATCACGCCGATCCACTGGCAGTGCTGGAAGCCGAGGCAATCGCCATTCATGAAAGCGATCGGGAAGCCAACCTGACCATGGCGCAGCTGGGCGTGGACCTGATTCGCAAGCATCAGGGCAACGCTCAGGCGATTCTGACTCACTGCAACACCGGCGCGCTGGCCACTGGCGGCTTCGGCACCGCATTGGGGGTGATTCGCGGAGCGTTCATCGAAGGTATGGTCGAGCGCGTGTACGCCGATGAAACCCGCCCATGGCTTCAAGGCTCGCGCTTGACCGCGTGGGAGTTGGCCAACGAAGGCATTCCCGTCACGGTCAATGCCGACTCTGCTGCAGCCCACATCATGAAAACCAAGGGCATTACCTGGGTGATCGTGGGCGCCGACCGGATCACTGCCAATGGCGACGTGGCCAACAAGATCGGTACCTATCAGCTGGCAGTAAACGCCATGCACCACGGCGTGCGCTTCATGGTCGTGGCCCCGAGTTCAACCATCGACATGAACCTGGCCAGTGGCGACGACATTCCCATTGAAGAGCGCGATGGCCGTGAGTTGCTGGAAGTGGGCGGCAAGCGCGTCGGTGCGGACGTGGATGCGTTCAATCCGGTATTCGACGTGACCCCTGCGGACCTGATCGATGTCATCGTCACCGAAAAAGGCATCGTCGAGCGGCCAGACACCGCGAAAATGGCGCAGTTGATGTGCCGCAAGCGTCTGCATTGATTTCCGTAGCGTCTGAAAGGACTTCATCGCCAGCAGGCTGGCTCCCACAGGGTTTGTGATCGACTTAGATCTAATGTGGGAGCCAGCCTGCTGGCGATTTGGGGCTGAAAGTCAATAAACAACCTTAATTCGGTCGCCAATTCGGCATTCGCAGTAGCTCTAAGCCTCTCTGATCCCCTTCAAGCCTGTCACCGGTCAACTAACTATGCTCCATGCGCATCAGAGGGATAGGTGCGTGGCGGCTCTTGTGATAACATCCGGCGTTTTCCGAGGCAGTCCCACGGGGTTGTCTTTACTGCGCAAATCCATGGCACAACTCGTTGATTTGTCGTAAGTCGGTGTATGGCACTCCAGCCTGCAGCGGCGAGCTTCGTTCGTCCCATATGGATGTGACGAGGTTTCACCAGAAAAAGGAATCAGGCTTCTCATGGGCGAACTGGCCAAAGAAATCCTCCCGGTCAATATCGAAGACGAGCTGAAGCAGTCCTACCTCGACTACGCAATGAGCGTAATTGTCGGGCGGGCACTGCCGGATGCGCGCGATGGCTTGAAGCCCGTGCACCGGCGTGTGCTGTTCGCGATGAGCGAGCTGGGCAACGACTTCAACAAGCCGTACAAGAAATCTGCCCGTGTTGTCGGTGACGTGATCGGTAAGTATCACCCGCACGGTGATACCGCGGTGTACGACACCATCGTTCGTATGGCGCAGCCTTTCTCGCTGCGTTACCTGCTGGTAGACGGGCAGGGCAACTTCGGTTCGGTGGACGGCGACAACGCTGCGGCCATGCGATACACCGAAGTGCGCATGACCAAGCTGGCGCACGAGCTGCTGGCTGACCTGCACAAAGAAACCGTGGACTGGGTGCCGAACTACGACGGCACTGAAATGATCCCGGCGGTCATGCCGACCCGTATTCCCAACCTGTTGGTCAACGGCTCCAGCGGCATCGCCGTGGGCATGGCCACCAACATCCCGCCGCACAACCTCGGTGAAGTCATCGACGGTTGCCTGGCACTCATCGACAACCCCGAGTTGACCATCGATGAGCTGATGCAATACATCCCCGGTCCGGACTTTCCGACCGCTGCGATCATCAACGGTCGTGCCGGCATCATTGAAGCCTACCGTACCGGTCGCGGCCGCATTTACATGCGCGCCCGCTCGACGATCGAAGACATCGACAAGGTCGGTGGTCGTCAGCAGATCGTCATCACCGAACTCCCTTACCAGCTGAACAAGGCCCGTCTGATCGAGAAGATCGCCGAGCTGGTCAAAGAGAAGAAGCTGGAAGGCATCACTGAATTGCGCGACGAGTCCGACAAGGACGGTATGCGCGTCGTGATCGAACTGCGTCGTGGCGAAGTGCCTGAGGTGATCCTCAACAACCTCTACGCCCAGACCCAGCTGCAAGCGGTGTTCGGCATCAACATCGTTGCGCTGATCGACGGCCGTCCGCGGATCCTGAACCTCAAGGACCTGCTGGAAGCCTTCGTTCGCCACCGTCGTGAAGTGGTGACCCGTCGTACCGTGTTCGAACTGCGTAAGGCGCGCGAACGGGGTCACATCCTTGAAGGTCAAGCGGTCGCCCTGTCGAACATTGATCCGGTCATCGCCCTGATCAAGGCTTCGCCGACGCCGTCGGAAGCCAAGGAAGCGCTGATCAAGACTGCGTGGGAATCTTCCGCTGTGGTCGCGATGGTCGAGCGCGCTGGTGCCGACTCTTGCCGTCCAGAGACCCTGGACCCGCAATACGGTCTGCGCGAAGGCAAGTACTTCCTGTCGCCAGAGCAGGCGCAAGCCATTCTCGAACTGCGTCTGCACCGCCTGACCGGTCTGGAACACGAGAAGCTGCTGGCCGAGTATCAAGAGATCCTCAACCAGATCGGCGAGCTGATCCGCATCCTCAACAGCGCCACGCGCCTGATGGAAGTGATCCGCGAAGAGCTGGAAGTGATTCGCGCCGAATACGGCGATGTGCGCCGCACCGAAATTCTTGATGCCCGTCTCGACCTGACCCTGGGTGACATGATCCCGGAAGAAGAGCGCGTCGTGACCATCTCCCACGGTGGCTACGCCAAGACTCAGCCATTGGCTGCGTACCAGGCTCAGCGTCGTGGCGGTAAAGGCAAGTCGGCGACCGGCGTCAAGGATGAGGACTACATCGCTCACCTGCTGGTCGCCAACAGTCACACCACGCTCTTGCTGTTCTCCAGCAAAGGCAAGGTGTACTGGCTGAAAACCTACGAAATCCCGGAAGCCTCCCGCGCTGCCCGTGGTCGTCCGCTGGTCAACCTGCTGCCGCTGGACAGTGATGAATACATCACCACCATGCTGCCGGTCGAGGAGTACACCGAAGGTCACTTCATCTTCATGGCCACCGCCAAAGGCACCGTGAAGAAGACCCCGCTGGAATCCTTCAGCCGTCAACGCAGCGTCGGTCTGATCGCGCTGGAGCTGGACGAAGGTGACGTACTGATTTCTGCCGCCATTACCGATGGCGAGCGCGAAGTCATGCTGTTCTCCGACGGCGGTAAAGTGACTCGCTTCAAGGAAACCGACGTTCGCGCCATGGGCCGTACTGCTCGCGGTGTTCGCGGCATGCGTCTGCCAGAAGGCCAGAAGCTGATTTCCATGCTGATCCCCGAAGAAGGCAGCGAAATCCTCACCGCTTCGGCTCGTGGTTATGGCAAGCGCACGGCGATCAGCGAGTTCCCTGAGTACAAGCGTGGCGGTCAGGGCGTTATCGCCATGGTCAGCAACGACCGTAACGGCCGTCTGGTCGGTGCAGTCCAGGTGCTTGATGGCGAGGAGATCATGCTGATTTCCGACCAGGGCACGCTGGTTCGTACCCGTGTCGACGAAGTGTCGAGCCTGGGTCGTAATACTCAGGGCGTGACCCTGATCAAGCTGGCCAGCGATGAAACGCTGGTCGGTCTGGAGCGGGTTCAGGAACCGTCGGAAGTCGAAGGCGAAGAGCTGGAAGACGGTGAAGAGGGTGCAGTGTTCGACGGTGATGTCGTGATCGACGACAACGTTGCCGAAGACCAGCAACTCGACGCCGCAGCCGACGAAGAACCGCAGGAATAAGCGGACAAGCAGGGGGCGGATGAGAATTCGCCCCCTTGTTGTTTGTCTCTCTGGAATTAATGATGCCCCTGTAGGAGCGAGCTTGCTCGCGATGGACGTCAACGATGACGCGGGTTTTCTGATTAAGCGCGACGTCTTCGAATCCATCGCGAGCAAGCTCGCTCCTACAGTTGATCGCGCCAGCCATTCGCGGGACGATCACCCCGTACTATTGCGTGACTACCACCAAATCAGAGCGAGATTGGATGTGAGCAAGAGAGCCTATAACTTCTGTGCCGGTCCTGCGGCGCTTCCCGAAGCTGTCCTGAAGCGCGCTCAGGGTGAACTCCTTGATTGGCACGGCAAAGGCCTGTCGGTTATGGAAATGAGCCATCGCAGCGATGAGTTCGTGTCCATCGCCACCAAGGCCGAGCAGGATCTGCGTGATCTGCTCAATATCCCCTCCAATTATAAAGTGCTGTTCCTGCAGGGCGGTGCCAGCCAGCAATTTGCTCAGATCCCTCTGAACCTGTTGCCGGAAGATGGTACGGCCGACTATATCGATACCGGTATCTGGTCGCAGAAAGCCATCGAGGAAGCGTCGCGCTACGGAAACGTCAATGTTGCCGGTACCGCCAAGCCCTACGACTATTTTGCAATTCCCGGTCAGAACGAATGGAAGCTGTCGAAAGACGCGGCCTACGTTCACTACGCGCCGAACGAAACCATCGGCGGCCTGGAATTCCAGTGGGTCCCGGAAACCGGTGACGTCCCGCTGGTCGCCGACATGTCCTCGGACATCCTTTCGCGTCCAATCGATGTGTCGCGCTTCGGCATGATCTACGCCGGCGCACAGAAAAATATCGGTCCTAGCGGCATCGTGGTGAACATCGTTCGCGAAGACCTGCTGGGTCGCGCCCGTTCCCTGTGCCCGACCATGCTCGATTATAAGGTCGCGGCCGATAACGGCTCGATGTACAACACCCCGCCAACCCTGGCCTGGTACTTGTCCGGTCTGGTATTCGAGTGGCTGAAAGAGCAGGGTGGTGTTGAAGCCATCGGCAAGCTCAATGAAGTGAAGCAGCGCACGCTGTACGAATTCATCGACGCCAGCGGCCTGTACAGCAACCCGATCAACAAGTCGGACCGCTCGTGGATGAACGTGCCGTTCCGCCTGGCGGACGACCGTCTGGACAAGCCGTTCCTGGCCGGTGCCGAAGCGCGTGGCCTGTTGAACCTCAAGGGTCACCGTTCCGTAGGCGGCATGCGCGCCTCCATCTATAACGCCGTCGACATCGTTGCGGTCAACGCACTGATTTCGTACATGGCAGAGTTCGAGAAGGAACACGGCTAATGTCTGAGCAAGAACTCAAGGCACTGCGCGTTCGCATTGATGCTCTGGACACCAAGGTCCTGGAGCTGATCAGTGAGCGCGCACGCTGCGCCCAGGAAGTTGCGCGGGTAAAGATGGCCTCGCTGGCCGAAGGCGAAGTGCCGGTGTTCTATCGTCCCGAGCGTGAAGCTCAGGTGCTCAAGCGAGTGATGGAGCGCAACCAGGGGCCGCTGGGCAACGAAGAGATGGCGCGGCTGTTCCGCGAAATCATGTCTTCGTGCCTGGCGCTCGAACAGCCGCTGAAAGTGGCTTATCTCGGCCCCGAAGGTACCTTCACTCAAGCGGCGGCCATGAAGCATTTTGGCCACGCAGTGATCAGCAAGCCAATGGCGGCAATCGACGAAGTGTTCCGTGAAGTCGCGGCGGGTGCGGTGAATTTTGGCGTGGTTCCGGTGGAAAACTCCACCGAAGGCGCGGTCAACCACACCCTCGACAGCTTCCTCGAGCATGACATGGTCATTTGTGGCGAAGTCGAACTGCGGATTCACCATCACCTGCTGGTGGGCGAAAACACCAAGACCGACAGCATCAGCCGCATCTATTCCCATGCCCAGTCACTGGCCCAGTGCCGCAAGTGGCTGGACGCCCATTATCCGAATGTCGAGCGTGTGGCGGTTTCCAGCAACGCCGAAGCGGCCAAGCGGGTCAAGGGTGAGTGGAACTCGGCAGCGATTGCCGGCGACATGGCGGCCAGTCTTTACGGGTTGACCCGTCTGGCCGAGAAAATCGAGGATCGCCCGGATAACTCCACGCGATTCCTGATGATCGGCAGCCAGGAAGTGCCGCCGACCGGCGACGACAAGACTTCGATCATTGTCTCCATGAGCAACAAGCCCGGCGCGCTTCACGAGTTGCTGGTGCCTTTCCACGACAATGGCATCGACCTGACTCGCATCGAGACGCGTCCTTCGCGCAGCGGTAAATGGACCTACGTGTTCTTTATCGACTTCGTCGGCCACCACCGCGATCCATTGATCAAAGGTGTATTGGAAAAGATCAGTCAGGAAGCGGTAGCACTCAAAGTGCTCGGTTCCTACCCGAAAGCAGTTCTTTAAGGGCGACAGCAAAATGAGTGGTGACTTCCTCGCTCTGGCACAGCCGGGCGTGCAACAACTTTCGCCTTACGTCCCGGGCAAACCCGTGGACGAACTGGCGCGTGAGCTGGATATCGATCCGGCCAGCATCGTCAAACTGGCGAGTAACGAAAATCCGCTGGGTGCCAGTCCCAAGGCTCTGGCTGCGATTCGTGAAGAGCTGGCCGAGCTGACCCGTTATCCGGACGGCAACGGTTTTGCGCTTAAAACCCTGCTGGCCGAGCAGTGCCGCGTCGAGCTGAATCAAGTGACGCTGGGTAACGGTTCCAACGACATTCTGGAGCTGGTCGCCCGCGCCTATCTGGCGCCCGGCTTGAACGCAGTGTTCAGTGAGCACGCGTTCGCGGTGTATCCAATCGTGACTCAGGCGGTGGGTGCTGATGCACGTGTGATTCCGGCTAAAGAATGGGGGCATGACCTTTCGGCCATGCTGGCGGCAATCGACGCCAACACCCGCGTGATCTTTATCGCCAACCCGAACAATCCAACCGGGACCTGGTTCGGTGCCGAAGCACTGGATGAGTTCCTGCAGGATGTACCGGAGCACGTCCTGGTGGTGCTGGACGAGGCGTACATCGAATACGCCGAAGGCAGTGACCTGCCGGACGGTCTGGACTACCTGGCGGCGTATCCGAATCTGCTGGTTTCGCGCACATTCTCCAAAGCTTACGGCCTGGCAGCGCTGCGCGTGGGTTATGGCTTGTCTACCGCCGTGGTGGCAGACGTGCTGAATCGTGTGCGACAACCTTTTAACGTCAACAGTCTGGCCCTGGCTGCTGCCTGTGCCGCGCTGCAAGATACCGATTACCTGGCTGAAAGCCGTCGTCTGAACGAAGCGGGCATGCAGCAACTGGAAGCGGGCTTCCGCGAACTGGGGCTGAGCTGGATTGAGTCCAAAGGTAACTTCATCTGCGTCGACCTGGGGCGTGTCGCTGCTCCGGTGTTCCAGGGCTTGCTGCGCGAGGGCGTGATCGTGCGTCCGGTGGCGAACTACGGAATGCCCAACCACCTGCGCATCACCATCGGCCTGCCGGCGGAAAACAGCCGCTTCCTCGAGGCGCTGACCAAGGTTCTGGCTCGTGGTTGATGTCACTGCACTGCAATCTGCTGAACCTATGATCGGTCGCCTGGTGGTGGTCGGTCTGGGATTGATCGGCGGTTCGTTTGCCAAGGGTTTGCGTGAAAGTGGTGTGTGCCGGGAAGTGGTCGGTGTCGATCTCGATCCGCAATCGCGCAAGCTGGCGGTTGAGTTGGGTGTGGTGGATCGCTGTGAAGAAGACCTGGCCGTTGCATGCCAGGGCGCAGACGTCATTCAGTTGGCCGTGCCGATCCTGGCCATGGAAAAAATGCTCGGCCGTTTGGCGGGTATGGACCTGGGGCAAGCGATTCTTACCGACGTCGGCAGTGCCAAGGGCAACGTCGTGCGCGCGGCAACCGAAGCGTTTGGCGGCATGCCGGCGCGCTTCGTTCCGGGCCATCCGATCGCCGGTTCCGAACAGAGCGGGGTGGAAGCCTCCAATGCCGACTTGTTCCGTCGCCATAAAGTGATTCTGACGCCGCTGGATCAAACCGATCCGGCAGCACTGGCAGTGGTCGACCGGTTGTGGCGCGCACTGGGTGCCGATGTCGAGCACATGCAGGTCGAGCGCCACGATGAAGTGCTGGCGGCGACCAGCCATTTACCGCACTTGCTGGCGTTCGGTTTGGTCGATTCGTTGGCCAAGCGCAATGAAAATCTTGAGATCTTCCGTTACGCTGCCGGCGGTTTCCGCGATTTCACAAGAATCGCCGGAAGCGATCCGGTGATGTGGCACGACATCTTCCTCGCCAACCGCGAAGCTGTCCTGCGCACACTCGATACATTTCGCAGCGACCTCGACGCCTTGCGCGACGCGGTCGATGCAGGGGATGGGCACCAATTGTTGGGCGTCTTCACTCGCGCCCGGGTTGCTCGCGAACATTTCAGTAAAATCCTGGCCCGCCGGGCTTATGTGGACGCTATGAACTCCAACGACCTGATTTTCCTGGGACAACCTGGTGGCCGCCTGACTGGGCGGATTCGTGTACCGGGTGACAAATCGATTTCCCACCGCTCGATCATGCTGGGTTCCCTGGCCGAAGGCGTCACTGAAGTCGAAGGCTTCCTTGAGGGCGAAGACGCGCTGGCGACCTTGCAAGCGTTCCGCGACATGGGCGTCGTGATCGAAGGTCCGCACCACGGTCGCGTGACTATCCATGGCGTCGGGCTGCATGGCCTGAAGCCTGCGCCGGGCCCGATCTATCTGGGCAACTCCGGCACGTCGATGCGTCTGCTGTCCGGCCTTTTGGCTGCGCAGAACTTCGACAGCACCCTGACCGGTGATGCCTCGCTGTCCAAGCGCCCGATGAACCGCGTGGCCAACCCGCTGCGGGAAATGGGTGCGGTCATCGAGACTGCTGCTGAAGGTCGCCCACCGATGGTCATTCGCGGTGGCAACAAGCTTAAAGGCGTGACTTACACCATGCCGATGGCCAGCGCCCAGGTGAAATCCTGCCTGCTGCTGGCGGGTCTGTATGCCGAGGGCAAGACTACCGTCACCGAGCCGGCGCCAACCCGCGACCATACCGAACGCATGCTGCGTGGCTTCGGTTATCCGGTGACCGTCGACGGCGCTACGGCCTCGGTCGAGTCCGGCCATAAGCTCACCGCGACCCACATTGAAGTACCGGGCGACATCTCGTCGTCGGCGTTCTTCCTGGTGGCGGCTTCGATTGCTGAAGGTTCGGAGCTGGTGCTCGAGCACGTCGGCATCAACCCGACGCGTACCGGCGTGATCGATATTCTTCGCCTGATGGGCGCTGATATCACCCTGGAAAACGAGCGTGAAGTCGGTGGCGAACCTGTGGCTGATCTGCGCGTTCGTGCAGCTAAACTGAAAGGTATCGAGATTCCGGAAGAGCTGGTTCCGCTGGCGATCGACGAATTCCCGGTATTGTTCGTCGCTGCTGCTTGCGCCGAAGGCCGTACCATCCTGCGTGGGGCCGAAGAGCTGCGCGTCAAGGAATCGGACCGTATCCAGGTGATGGCGGATGGTTTGCTGGCGCTTGGTGTCAAATGCGAACCGACCCCGGACGGCATCATTATTGATGGTGGCCTGATCGGCGGTGGCGAAGTGCACGGTCACGGCGATCACCGGATTGCCATGGCATTCAGTGTTGCCTCGCTGCGCGCTACCGCGCCGATCCGCATCCATGATTGTGCGAACGTCGCGACGTCGTTTCCCAACTTCCTCGCGCTATGCGCTCAGGTCGGCATCCGCGTTGCTCAAGAGGCTCAGTCGTGAACATCAAGCCACCGGTCATCACCATCGACGGCCCAAGCGGGTCAGGCAAAGGCACTATTGCCGGTATTCTGGCCAAGCGTCTTGGCTGGTGCCTGCTGGACTCCGGTGCGTTGTACCGTTTGCTGGCATTCGCCGCCCGCAATCATGGTGTTGACCTGACGAACGAAGAGTCGTTGAAGCTATTGGCGGCTCATCTGGACGTGCAGTTCGTCGGCGCGACGGAAGGTCATCCGCAACGAATCATCCTTGAAGGTGATGACGTCACTGATGATTTGCGCAATGAGCAGGTCGGCGCGTGGGCCTCGCAAGTGGCCGCGTTGCCGGCTGTGCGCGACGCTTTACTGCAGCGCCAGCGGGCGTTTCAGGAGGCTCCGGGCCTGGTGGCCGATGGGCGCGACATGGGCACCGTGGTTTTTCCGGATGCGCCGCTGAAGATATTCCTCACTGCCAGTGCCGAGGAGCGTGCGCGCCGTCGATACTTGCAGTTGAAGGGCAAAGTCGATGGTGTTAGTCTGTCGAGTCTGCTAGATGAGATACGTGTCCGCGATGAGCGTGACACCCAGCGAGCGGTAGCCCCGCTCAAGCCGGCGGCTGACGCCATACAGCTGGATTCCACGGAATTATCCATCGATCAGGTGTTGCAACGCATCATGAGCGAAATCGCAATCCGCGATATCGCCGGGTGACCAAGAAGCGCAGCAGGGGACCAGTCATAGTCCTGCGGTGCTTCTTTAAATGAACGTAACCCACGTCGTCTGGGATGTGGAGATGGGCGTATTCTTCGCCCTTATACTCAGGAATTAAAATGAGCGAAAGCTTTGCGGAACTCTTTGAAGAAAGCCTAAAAACCCTGAACCTTCAGGCAGGCTCCATCATCACCGGTGTTATCGTTGATATCGATTACCAAGCTCGCTGGGTAACCGTTCACGCTGGCCTGAAGTCTGAAGCACTCATCCCGCTTGAGCAGTTCTACAACGACGCTGGCGATCTGACTATCAATGTCGGTGACGAAGTTCACGTTGCTCTGGACTCGGTTGAAGACGGCTTTGGTGAAACCAAGCTGTCCCGTGAAAAAGCCAAGCGCGCTGAATGCTGGATTGTTCTGGAAGCAGCCTTCGCAGCCGAAGAAGTGGTCAAGGGCGTTATCAACGGTAAGGTTAAAGGCGGCTTCACAGTCGACGTTAACGGCATCCGTGCGTTCCTGCCAGGTTCTCTGGTTGACGTTCGTCCAGTGCGCGACACCACGCACCTGGAAGGCAAAGAGCTGGAATTCAAGGTCATCAAGCTTGACCAGAAACGCAACAACGTTGTCGTTTCCCGTCGTAGCGTCCTCGAAGCCGAGAACTCCGCTGAGCGTGAAGCTCTGCTGGAATCCCTGCAGGAAGGTCAACAAGTCAAAGGTATCGTCAAAAACCTCACCGATTACGGCGCATTCGTCGATCTGGGTGGCGTCGATGGCCTGCTGCACATTACCGACATGGCTTGGAAGCGTATCAAGCATCCTTCCGAAATCGTCAACGTTGGCGACGAGATCGATGTCAAGGTTCTGAAGTACGATCGCGAACGCAATCGTGTTTCCCTGGGCCTGAAGCAACTGGGCGAAGATCCATGGGTTGCTATCAAAGCCCGTTACCCAGAAAGCACTCGCGTTACCGCTCGTGTAACCAACCTGACCGACTACGGCTGCTTCGCTGAGCTGGAAGAAGGCGTTGAAGGTCTGGTACACGTTTCCGAAATGGACTGGACCAACAAGAACATCCACCCCTCGAAAGTCGTACAAGTCGGCGACGAAGTGGAAGTTATGGTTCTGGACATCGACGAAGAGCGTCGTCGTATCTCCCTCGGCATCAAGCAGTGCAAATCTAACCCATGGGAAGATTTCTCTGGCCAGTTCAACAAGGGCGATAAAATCTCCGGCACCATCAAGTCGATCACCGATTTCGGTATCTTCATTGGTCTGGACGGCGGCATCGACGGTCTGGTTCACCTGTCCGACATCTCCTGGAACGAAGTGGGCGAAGAAGCCGTTCGCCGCTTCAAGAAGGGCGACGAGCTGGACACCGTTATCCTGTCGGTTGACCCAGAGCGCGAGCGTATCTCCCTGGGTATCAAGCAACTGGAAAGCGATCCGTTCTCCGAGTACGTTCAAGAGAACGACAAAGGCGCAATCGTTAAAGGCATCGTGAAAGAAGTTGACGCTAAAGGCGCCATCATCACTCTGGCCGACGATATCGAAGCGACTCTGAAAGCCTCCGAAATCAGCCGTGACCGCGTTGAAGACGCGCGCAACGTTCTGAAAGAAGGCCAGGAAGTAGAAGCCAAGATCATCAGCGTTGACCGCAAGAGCCGCGTAATCCAGCTCTCCATCAAGTCGAAAGACGATGCTGAAGAGAAAGAAGCAATCCAGAGCCTGCGCGACAAGCCAGCGACTTCGGAACCTGCTGCTGGTCCTACCACTCTGGGCGACCTGTTGCGTGCACAAATGGAAAAACAGAACTAAGTTCTGTCAGACCATAGAAAAAGGGCGACTTCGGTCGCCCTTTTTTGTACCCGGAATTTGGCAAAATGCTCCTGCTTCCGTAGGAGCTGCCGCAGGCTGCGATCTTTTGGTCGTTTACTTTGCTGTCCGGCACACCGTCTTGAACCAATCCCTCAAAAAAACTGTCCCTTTCTTTAACAGGATCAATTGCTTAATTGCAGCTAGTCTATAACCCAAGGTGCACATGCCTTCCGGTAGGCTGCCTGACAATAAGGAAATGGATGAACAAGCTCATTGTCGTTGTAGTAGCGGTACTGACATTAGCGGGCTGTACCACAAGTGCCAAGACGCATGCCGTCCGTGGAGTCAGTGGGATAGAGGTTGATTGTTCGGGGCTGGGGTCGGGGTGGGAGAAGTGCCAGAAGCGCGCAGTTAAGGAATGCAAAGGCTCAGGTTACAAGGTTATTGCAAGATCTGATGATGCCAAGGAAGAGGATGAATTCCCCTTCGGCTTCAATCCTGCGGGGTATCTGACCCGCACTATGCTGGTTATCTGTCGGTAGTGGATGAAGGAACTATCTGACGCCTGAAGCGCTGAAAACAGGCGAGTCAAGCCTGCTGAATATATGTCGAAGCCTGGACTGTTCAAATAGCTCCGAGCGTGCTAAAACCTTTGAAGCGCTGATCTAGCTGCTTGAAAAAGAAGGGAAAAATATGACGAAGTCGGAGTTGATCGAACGAATTGTCACCCATCAAGGGCTGCTCTCATCCAAGGATGTGGAGCTGGCCATCAAGACCATGCTTGAACAAATGTCTCAATGCCTGGCCACTGGCGATCGTATCGAGATCCGTGGATTTGGCAGCTTCTCCTTGCACTACCGCGCACCGCGGGTGGGGCGTAATCCCAAGACCGGTCAGTCGGTTAGCCTCGATGGCAAGTTCGTTCCTCATTTCAAGCCGGGGAAGGAGCTTCGGGATCGGGTTAATGAGGATGAGGAGGAGGGCGGTGATCTTTGAGCACGTAAAGGAGGTGTGCTGTGCGCCGGTTTAAACGTGTCGCGTTGGCGGCATTGGTTTCGCTGTTAATTTTTTTGGTGGTTATTTTTGTATTAGAGAATCGCCAGCCGACATCGCTGGTCTTTTTTGGATGGTCCTCCGTCCAGATGCCGGTGGCCGGCTACGTGGTTTTGGCGTTGCTCTTAGGGATGATCATGGGGCCGCTGTTGGCATGGCTTTTTGGTCGCAGAACCGGGCTTCGTTCCTAGCTCGGTCTTCGCCTCACCAGATCGACTCTCGTCGGGAAACCGTGGCACGTCCGTGTTATTATTTCACCCTGTATGGGGGTTTCTGATAGCATATCCCGCGTTTTTTCAATCGGTTTTCAATATGAACTATAAATGGATAGCACGGTAGTATTCTAAAGATCCACTGTAGGCTGATTGAGTTTTTTTTTAAGCTATGTAATAGAATTAAATGAAGGGCAAAAAAATCTCATGCAAAATAGTAACAATAAACATGGCTCTTCAGTTGAAATAGATCTTTTTGAAGTGTTTGGTGCTGTTTGGAATCGTAAATGGCTAGTTGTTAGCATTACGTTGGCATTTGGTCTTTTAGCTGCCGGTTATGCATTTTTCTCAACCCCAATTTATGAGTCGAAGTATTATATCGCCCCGCCTACTGTTAATGATATTGCAAATCTTAACTACGGACGTGCAGACAGGTCTGATCTTAAACCATTCTCGGTTGAACAGGTGTACAAAGCTTTTTTGCAAAATCTTCAATCCGAATCGCAGCGACGAGTTTTTTTTGAATCCACTTATTTGCCAGCCTTGGCGGAGAGCTCTGTAAAAGTCCCCTATGGTGCTTTATACGAATCTTTTTCGAAAGACATCACCGTAGCTCCGGTGGGAAAGGAAGAGGACGGCCGCTGGTCGGTCTCCCTCCAAAGTCGCAGTCCTGAGCGTGCCATGGAGTGGGTGGGCCTGTATGTAAGCCAAGTAGGCGATAATACAGCTCGCGAGTTGGCTCAAAATGCGAAAAAAGAAGTTTCAGTACTCGGACGTAATATCGCTCTGGAAATCAATACACTCCGTGAATCTAGCCGCAGAGTGCGTCAAGACACGATTAGCAAAATCCGTGAAGCCCTTATCATCGCTAAATCAAGCGGTCTGGAGGATACGGTAGTCTTCTCTAGTGGATCTGACAAATTGGCTGGAGGTATGTTCGAGGACAATACCTACATGCGAGGCAGCAAAGCATTGCAGGCTGAGTTGATGAACCTTGAAGCTCGCGAATCTGATGACCCTTTCACCCCTGGATTGCGAAAACTACAAAAGGACGCTGACTTCTACAAGCAGTTGGAAGCAGAAAGATATGATATCGCTGTTTACCGGCATGATGGGGTATTGGATCTTCCTCTCTCACCAATCAAACCCAAGAAAGTGCTGATTGTATTTCTTGGGCTGGTCATAGGTGGTCTGTTAGGTTGCGCCCTCGCACTGTTGCAGCACTTCGTCTTCAATCGCAGAAATAATGATGCCGCGGCCGATACCCGCTCATAGTAAGCCTACTGCTGATTGGGTTGCTTGTCGGAAAAGCAGACCAACGAACGCGTATAGCCGTAGCGTGGTCACTTCGAGTGTAAACTGATGTCAAAACAGGGCCAGGTTGTAGACTACCCTGCTGATTGGCCGTTGACCGCGTGAGGGTCCGGGAAATGCCACGCGCTTGGCGAGAGGCTCGCCGGATCTCTTGTGACTCTCAAAGAATGATGCAAACGCTTGCCAGGTAAGAATTAATAACGAACAGCGTACATAGATCGCTGTTTCGGTTTGAGGAGAGAATGTTGAAAATATTAGTGACCGGTGGCGCTGGATTTATTGGTTCGGCAGTAGTCCGCCATATCATCGCCAATACCAAGGATTCGGTGGTCAATCTGGATAAATTGACCTATGCAGGTAATCTGGAATCACTGGGTGAAAGCGCCAAAAGTGACCGATATGCCTTCGAGCGGGTTGATATCTGTGATGGCGAGCAATTGCAGCGTGTTTTTGCGGAGCATCGCCCTGATGCCGTCATGCACCTTGCAGCAGAGTCCCATGTTGATCGCTCGATCAGCGGTCCTTCTGATTTTATTCAGACTAATATCGTTGGCACCTACACGCTGCTCGAAGCTGTCCGTCAGTACTGGAAAAGCCTGGAGCCGCAAGCGCAAGAAAGCTTTCGCTTCCATCACATCTCCACAGACGAAGTATATGGCGACCTTGATGGGCCGGAAGATCTGTTTACCGAGCAGACGCCGTATCAGCCAAGCTCCCCTTATTCGGCCAGCAAAGCTAGCTCCGACCACCTGGTTCGGGCGTGGAGCCGAACCTATGGTCTTCCAGCAATCGTCACCAACTGCTCGAATAACTACGGTCCATGCCATTTTCCTGAGAAGCTAATTCCACTCGTCATTTTGAATGCACTAGAAGGCAAGCCTTTACCTATCTACGGCAAGGGTGACCAGGTGCGTGACTGGTTGTATGTAGAAGATCATGCCCGTGCCCTCTATAAGGTCGTTACGGAAGGCGAAGTCGGCGAAACCTACAATATTGGCGGTCACAACGAGAAGAAGAATCTCGAGGTGGTGCACGCGGTCTGCGGTTTGTTGGACGAACTTTGCCCGGAGTCCCCGCATCGTCCTCACGCGCACTTGATCACTTATGTCCAGGATCGTCCAGGGCACGATCAGCGTTATGCCATCGACGCCAGCAAAATACAGCGTGAGCTGGGCTGGTCTCCAGAAGAGACGTTCGATTCGGGTATTCGCAAGACTGTTGAGTGGTATCTCGGCAACCAACCTTGGGTTGACCACGTGAAGAGCGGCAGCTACCAACAATGGATAGATCAAAACTATTCTGAGCGAAAAGCCTGAGATGAAAGTTTTGTTGCTGGGTAAAAACGGACAGGTCGGCTGGGAGCTTCAACGCTCCCTGGCGACGTTGGGCGACGTCGTGGCTCTGGACCGCAACACTGAAAATGGTCTAAGCGGTGATCTAGCAGATATCGAAGCGTTGCGGGCCACGATCCGACAGATCGCTCCGGACTTCATTGTCAATGCGGCTGCCTATACTGCCGTGGATAAAGCCGAGTCCGACAAGGACCTCGCGTTACAGATTAATGCTACGGCTGTGCAGGCAATCGCCGAAGAGGCTGGCAAGCTTGGATGCTGGTTTGTGCATTTCTCCACGGATTACGTATTCGATGGCCAAGGCTCTACGCCATGGCAGGAAAGCGATGCGGTTTCTCCGGTCAATTACTACGGCGCGACGAAGTTGATGGGGGAGCAGGCCATTGAGGCTTCAGGCTGCAATTACCTGATTTTTCGTACGAGCTGGGTTTTTGGAGCGAGAGGCAGCAACTTTGCGAAAACGATGCTACGCCTTGCCGCAGATCGTAGCGAACTCAACGTTATCGCTGACCAGATTGGCGCACCGACAGGCGCTGATCTGATCGCAGATGTTTGCGCGGTTACAATCAGAAAAGCATTGATCGATCCCTCGGTAAAAGGGGTGTATCACTTGGCAGCCGCTGGGTTTACTTCGTGGCACGAGTACGCTCAATTGGTTATCGATCACGGAAAATCGTTGGCGGTGCCGCTGCAGGTACAAGTCATAAACCCAATACCCACATCGCAGTTTCCGACGCCCGCGCGTCGGCCATTGAATTCCCGGCTTAATACCGAGAAACTGCGCGAGACTTTTTCCATCCACTTGCCCGAATGGCGAAGTGGTGTGACTCGGATGTTAAAGGAAGTGTTAGAAAAATGACGGTCATCAAACGCAAAGGCATCATTCTGGCTGGCGGTTCTGGTACGCGCTTGCACCCATTGACGTTGGGCGTGTCGAAACAGATGCTGCCTATCTTCGACAAGCCTATGATCTTTTACCCGTTGTCCGTGCTGATGCTGGCCGGCATGCGCGAAATCCTGATTATTTCCACTCCTGAAGATTTACCTTGCTTTAAAAAGCTGCTGGGCGACGGTAGCCAGTATGGTATCGAGCTCAGCTACGCCGAGCAGCCAAGCCCGGATGGACTTGCGCAGGCCTTTATCATTGGCGAAGAGTTCATTGGCGAAGATCCTTGCTGTCTGATCCTGGGCGACAACATTTTCTACGGACAACATTTCTCCGACAATTTGCGCTCGGCAATGTCCCAGACATCGGGTGCAACGGTATTCGGCTATCACGTCTCTGACCCAGAGCGCTTTGGGGTTGTAGAATTTGACAGCACTGGCCGCGCCCTCAGCATTGAGGAAAAACCAGTTCATCCTAAATCGAATTACGCCGTCACGGGTTTGTACTTCTATGACAACCGAGTCGTGCAGATTGCCAAGAGCATCCAGCCATCTCCACGTGGAGAGTTGGAAATTACTGATGTGAACAAGGCTTACCTCGACGACAAATCGTTGACCGTCGAAATGCTGGGTCGAGGCTTCGCCTGGTTGGACACTGGCACTCACGAGTCACTGTTGGAAGCAAGTCATTTCGTACATACCATAGAGCATCGCCAAGGGCTTAAAGTGGCTTGCCTCGAAGAAATTGCATTCAACAGCGGTTGGATCTCGCCTGAGCGTTTGGGCGAACAAGCGGAAAAACTGAAAAAGACCGGATATGGGCAGTATCTGCAAAAACTGCTGGCAGAGGCCGCCGGCGAATGAAGCTGATCCAAACTTCGATTCCCGACGTCGTCATCATTGAACCGGCTGTTTTCGGCGACGAGCGTGGTTGGTTCATGGAAAGTTTCAACCAGGAAAAATTTCACGCCAGCCTGACTGATCTTGGCTTGCCGCTACCTCGTGCTTTTGTCCAGGATAATCACTCCTGCTCGGCGAAGGGCGTGTTGCGAGGTTTGCATTTTCAACGCGCGCCACATGCACAAGGTAAGTTGGTTCGTGTCGTCAAGGGCTCGGCGTTCGACGTTGCCGTGGACATCCGGCCGGATTCGGCGACGTATCTGAAGTGGGTGGGTGTCGAACTCAATGACAGCAACCACAGGATGCTGTGGATTCCGGAGGGCTTTGCTCACGGTTTCGTGGCGATGCAAGACGATACGCATTTTCTATATAAAACCACCGATTACTATGACAAGGCTTCCGAGGGAGCGCTTCATTGGAGCGATCCGCAACTTGGCATAGATTGGCCGGGCTCGGATAGCTACATCATCAGCGAAAAAGATGATCAAGCGCCCCATGTCGACAGTTTGTCGGTGACTCAGTAATGAGCTTGATAAAGTTTCTGGACATCAAGACGTTGGGTGATGAGCGTGGTCATTTGATCGCGCTGGAGAATGACAAAAACATTCCGTTTGCCGTTAAGCGTGTCTATTACTTGACCGACACACAACCCTGCGTCCCTCGCGGTTTTCATGCTCACAAAGAGTTGACGCAAGTTGCCGTCTGCGTATCAGGGCGTTGCTTGATGAAAATGGACGATGGTTCCAGCAAGGAAGAAGTCTGGCTGGACGCTCCTGATAAGGCCATTGTTATCGGCAAGATGATCTGGCACGAAATGCACGAATTTAGCGCAGATTGTGTGCTATTGGTCTTGGCCAGCGATTTTTACGACGAACAGGATTACATCAGAAATTACGATGCGTTTCTGGAGTTAATCAAGCATGCCTAAAATTCATCCACTCGCCGATGTGAAAAGTGCGAATATCGGGAAAGATACTCGTATATGGCAGTTTTCGGTTGTTTTCGACGGCGCTATTATCGGCGAAAACTGCAATATATGTGCACATACGTTAGTGGAAAACGGTGTGACGGTGGGGAATAACGTCACCATTAAATCTGGCGTTTTTCTCTGGGAAGGCACCGTTGTCGCTGATAATGTGTTTATCGGCCCGAATGCGACTTTCACCAATGATGCAATGCCGCGTTCCAAAGTTTATCCGCAAGCGTTTTCAGGGATCACAATCAAGCAAGGTGCCAGCATTGGCGCCAACGCCACAATACTACCCGGTGTAGTCATCGGCGAAGAGGCCATGGTTGGCGCGGGTGCAGTAGTTGTCGCAGATGTTCCGGATCGTGCTGTCGTCGTGGGTAACCCAGCCAAAGTTATTAGGTATCTGACCAAATGATAAGTTTCCTTGATCTGAAATCCATCAACCAGGCGTGCCGTCGTGAGCTTATCGAAGCCTGTACGCGCGTGATTGATTCTGGTTGGTATATCGGAGGGAGCGAGCTTCAACAGTTTGAGAGTAGTTACGCCGAGTACTGCGGAACCAAACATTGCGTTGGCGTCGCTAATGGCCTGGATGCTTTGGTCCTTGTGATTCGCGCTTGGAAGGAACTGGGATACCTGAACGAGGGCGACGAGGTCCTCGTTCCGTCCAATACCTATATTGCCAGCATTCTCGCCATATCGGAAAATGGCTTGGTTCCCGTGCTCGTGGAGCCTGACCCGGCGACATTCAATATGTGCTCTGTTAATGCCGAGGCGGCGATTACCGTCAGAACAAAAGCGATCCTGCCAGTTCATCTTTATGGCCGGCTGGCTGATATGACAGCAATAACGGCACTTGCTGAGCGTGCCAATTTGCTCGTACTCGAGGATTCCGCCCAATCTCACGGGGCGAGTTTAGCGGGTAAAAGAGCGGGTAATTGGGGTCACGCTTCAGGTTTTAGTTTTTATCCTGGTAAAAACCTCGGTGCGTTGGGTGATGCGGGTGCGGTGACGACAAATGATGATCTTTTGGCGGATACACTTCGAGCACTGAGAAACTATGGTTCCCATGAGAAGTATAAGAATCTGTATCGAGGCGTGAACAGTCGTCTGGATGAAATTCAGGCGGCCTGTCTCTCGGTCAAATTGAAATATCTGGATGATCAAACTTCGCACCGTCGCCAGATAGCTGATCTCTACACTCGCACCATTAACAATCCAGCAATTGTATTGCCAGTTGCCCTGGACTTTAACCCGTCCAATAACGAAAGCCATGTATGGCACGTTTATACCGTTCTGTGCGAGCAGCGTGACGCACTTCAAAGGCACCTGTTGGAGAGTGGTGTGCAGACGTTGATTCACTACCCAATTCCACCGCATCACCAGCAAGCTTATGCCGAGTTGTCTGCAAACTCTTTGCCCGTTTCAGAAAAAATCCACCAGCAGATTCTTAGCTTGCCTATGGGGCCGACTTTATCGTTGATCGATGCAGAAGCTGTGGTGCGGGCGTGCAATAGTTTTGTAGCTACAGGCACTAAATGAACCTCATTAGAACAAGTCTTTTAAATGGGATTTCAGTTGTCGTCAAGATGTTTACGCTGTTGGGTATTAATAAGATCCTAGCGCTGTACGTAGGCCCTTCTGGCTATGCAGCGTTAGGGCAGCTCCAAAACGCGTTGACGATGATTACGACTTTATCCAGTGGTGCGGTCAATACTGGAGTTACCAAATACACCGCTGAGTACATCGACGAGCCCGGAAAGCAGCATGCTGTCTGGAAAACTGCGACGACGCTTGCCGTGGCGGGATCCCTCATTGTCGGCGTAGCGGTTGCCGTGTTTAGCAATGAGCTGTCATCGTATTTTTTCAAGACTGATGTTTATGGCAGTGTATTTATCTGGGTTGCGATTTCGCTGTTCTTCTTTACTTTTAATGCGCTTTTGTTAGCGATTATCAACGGAAAGAAAGATGTCAAAACACTTGTCATTGCTAATATAGCGGGAAGTTTTTTTTCGCTGATCGTGACAGGGTTCCTGACCTGGTTTTTTGGGTTATATGGTGCGCTCGTCTCATTGGGCATTTATCAGGCCTTGGCATTTGTTACAACGGTGTTCCTCTGTCGGACGTCAGCGTGGTTTCGAGTCGATTATTTTTTTGGTCGGTTGGATAAAACAGTAGCGATCAATCTCAGCAAATTTGCGGCGATGGCGTTAACCACGGCGGCCTGTGTGCCGTTGGCGCAGATCCTCATTCGAAATCATCTTATTAGTAATTTTGGTGTCGAGTACGCTGGTTACTGGGAGGCTATGTGGCGACTCAGTAGTGCCTATCTGTTATTGGTTACTACCACGTTGGGGGTTTATTACTTGCCCCGATTATCTGAGTTGGTAGGATATGATGCTGTCGTTAAGGAAGTTTCCGAAGGCTACAAATTTATACTTCCTGTGGCGATTACCTGCTGCATCGTGGTCTACTTTCTTCGTGATTTCGTCATTCAGGTATTGTTCACTGAACAGTTTCTGCCGATGAGGGATCTGTTCGCCTTTCAGTTGATTGGTGATGTGATGAAAATTGGTAGCTGGATCTTGGCTTATGTCATGCTGGGCAAGGCAATGTACAAACTTTATATAGTGACCGAGATTGTCTTCGCCGTGTCATTCTATGGTTTCGTTCTGCTATTTACTCGTTGGCACGGGTTCCAAGGAGTTGTCGAAGGCTATGCTTTTAACTACCTGCTTTATTGGATTGTCATGTTTGTTTGCATTGCTGTCGCATTGAAGAGAAATGCCAGTGGTGCCGATGAGTCGCCGAATAAGAGAAGTCAATGAAAATTCTGATTCCCGTGCTAGCTTTCTCACCGGCAGGCGGGATGCGCGTACTTTCCAAGCTTTCAAGTCAACTCATTGAAGAGGGGCATGAAGTCGATTTTCTGGGGCCGCATTTTATCAACGAGCCCTACTACCCGACGGAGGCAAAGATCAGGACCTTCCGGAACTATTTTCACCATGTTCCGGTCGTCCGCGGTATTTTCAATCTTGTTGGTATGTTTCTGTTTATTTTGCGGCATCGTAAGGATTACGATGTCTTTCTCGCCAATTATAATTTGACCGCCTTTCCGGTTGCGCTCGGTTCTCTGGGAAGCGGGAAAGGTTTTTATTATATTCAAGCTTATGAGCCTGAGTTCTACAATAAAAAATCGGCAGTAGGTTTTTTAAGCTATTTGATGGCTTCGCTGTCTTATTTTTTGCCACTTAAACGTATTGTCAACGGCGCAATTTATAAAAATTATAAACTGGTCAGCTCTCAATGTGTGGTAGAGCCAGGTATTGATCTCGAGACTTACGTGTTTACCCCCAAGCAGGCGGGCGTTGAGGAAATTGTTGTCGGATGTATAGGGCGAGAACTAGCCTGGAAAGGCACTTACGAGATCATCGAAGCCGTAAAGGCGGTTCGAGAAGCTACAGGTAAGAACCTCGTACTCAACGTAGCGTTTGAGTTGCCAAAATCGGTGGACTTGGTGAAGTATGACTTTGTCCGCTTGACGACTCCTCATGGTGATAAACATCTTGCTGAATTCTATCGCTGTTCGGATCTGTTCATCGCAACCGGTTTGATTCAGGACGGTGCATTCCATTATCCATGCCTTGAATCGCTCGCGTCAGGTTGCATCGTCATTTCTAACTACGGTCCCGCCAACAACGATAATGCTTTGTTCATTAACGTCGTGACGAAAGAAAAAATCGCAGAGCAGATTATGGTCTATCTTTCATTGCGTGAGGATGAACTGGCGAGTATGCGGACTCATGCGAAAAGTGATGTGAAAGCGTATGGGTGGTCGGCGATAGCTAAAAAAATGCTTGATTCATTTGCCCTGCTGGGTAAGTGAGTTTTTAATATATTATGAGTTCCTACATGAAAATTTCCGTCGCCGCCGTTGTTGTGCTCTTCAAACCGGATCTGGTCATTCTTGATCGTTTGCTCAAAAGCCTTATTGGTCAAGTTGACTCGGTTTATATTGTTGATAACACGCCTGGCGCAGACTTGGAAAGCTATCCTGAATCGTTCTCCGGGGAATCTTGGACCTATCACCCACTCAAGGATAATCTTGGCATTGCGCGGGCTCATAACGCAGGTATTGATTTAGCGAGGGAGGCTGGCCATTCTCACGTGCTTCTGATGGATCAAGACAGCGCGTTGGCACCTGGCACAGTCGACACGTTGGTGGCTGAGGAGCAGAAACTACTGGCAGAGGGGAAAAAAGTCGGCGCCATCGGGCCCGTTGTCGTAGATGAGAAGACGGGAGAAGCGGCGCCTGCAATTACTCCAACCCGTTTTGGTGGAAAAAGAACACCGATTGACCTCAAGACACAGGAACCCGTGGCGACCAGTTACATTATTGCCTCTGGCTCGCTTATTAGCCTGTCGGTCTTGAAAACTGTAGGTGGAATGAAAGATGAGTTTTTTATCGACTGGGTTGATATTGAATGGGGAGAGCGGGCAGCGTCATTTGGCTACATCTCCTACCTGACGCCCTTAGTGTCAATGCGCCATAGTATTGGAGATGAGTTTGTCGAATTCATGGGACGCAAAATCAATCTTCACACTGATTTTCGCAACTATTTTATCGTCAGGAACGCGACTTATCTTGTTCTCTGGGGGCAAATAAGCATTGCCAGTCGTCTGCAATTGGCACGCAGGGTTCCCCTTTACGTGATTTATTACTCGCTCTGTTCAAGGAGAAAATGGTATTCGGCAAAGCTTCTGTGCCTTGCTGTTTACGATGGTGTAATCAAAAAAATGTTCAAGGGCCGTTTTTAATGTTGTACGTGTCTATTTTTCTCTGGACTGCCATGGGGGCAGGTTTTTCCTTTGTTAATGATAGTCGAGCATTAAAAATTTTTGGTTTCATTGTCTTCTGCTTTTTGACCGTATACCTCGTTTTTTTTGCGGGGTTGCGCGCACCGGATATCGCGCCGGATTACTTCAATTATGTTGAATGGTTGCACCGCGCTGGCAAGTCAATCGACACTATTGCTGCCGAATTTAAAGATCCGGGTTTTCTGCTCTTGTTTAGCGTAGTTCACTGGCTTGGGTTGCCAGACTTCGCGTTTTTTTGTGTGGTAGCCGGCATTTCTATTTTGGCAAAATCTGTCTTTTCAAAAGAAGTGCTTAGCGGTTATTTTTCTTATTTTATTTTTTTCCTAATTTTTTCGAGGTTTTTCATCGTTCATGATCTGGTTCAGGTCCGCGTGGGAGTAGCGATCGCGCTGGCGTCCTGCGCCTTGATGTTTTTTTACAAGGGCCAAAGTCTTAAAGGGCTATTGCTTTTTTGCTTTGGTCTTAGTTTTCATCTGTCAGTTATCATGTTTTTTCCAGTGTTTATATTATTGATGTCTGGATTCAAGGGGTTTAGTCGAGGGCTCATACTCTCGATTATTATTGCTTCGTTTGCGTTGAGTAGCTTGATTTCCGGCCTATCTGGATGGCTGGGCGGTTTCAGCAGGCTCGCACCCTACCTGAACGGTGAATATCAAACGAGTGCGCTCTCTCTATTGTCGTTCTATTTTCTGATTCGGCTATCTATAATTTCTTTCATACTGCTTGCTTTTTATCAAGTGCTTTCTGATGTTGAACGATTTGTGCTGAGCATTTCCGTCATTGGTCTTGCATTGCAAATTTTGTTTAGCTGGAACGATTCGTTGTCGCTAAGGACCGCAGAGTTGTTCGGCTTTTTTGATATGGTGACGTTTGTAATGTTGATGCGTTTTTTCGACTGCAAAAGTAAAATTGTCTATGGTGTTTTCCTCTTCGCCATAGCCGGAGCTTTTTACGCCTCGTCATTGAAGATTATCGACGCCTATGCTTCGGTGTTGTCTTGAATTTTTTACGGTTTAGAATGAGCACACAATGAAGCCGAATTATTTGGTAATGCTCGCCGCTTATAACGGTATGCAATGGATTTCTGATCAAGTTAATTCTATTCTCGCTCAGGAAGGTGTTGCAGTAACGCTCCTGATAAGTGTCGATAGTTCAAGTGACGGAACCGAACAGTGGGTGACTGATCTGGCCGAATCGGACCCTCGTGTTAAATATGTCGCTCATGGAGAGAAGTTTGGTGGTGCCGCGCGTAATTTCTTTCGGCTGATAAAAGATGCGCCTTTGGACGGTTTTGATTACTTTTCGTTTGCGGATCAGGATGATTTATGGCTACCCGACAAGCTGATCCGTGCGGTGGGCGTAATCGCCGAAAATAAAGCAGATGGATATTCGGCTAATGTCACTGCTTTTTGGCCGGATGGACGAGAAGCACTGATCGTTAAAGCGCAACCCCAAGTGCAATACGATCATTTGTTTGAAGCAGCGGGTCCTGGTTGTACCTATGTGTTTTCCAGACGTTTGTTCTTGGAACTGCATCAGCATCTCACCGCACGTTACGTTGACGTGCAGAGCGTGACACTTCATGACTGGTACTGTTATGCATTCAGTCGGGCCCACGGCTACAAGTGGGTTATCGATTCCAATTCATACATGCGTTACCGGCAGCACGCAAACAATCAGGTTGGAGTAAACAGTGGCTTGAAGGCGTTTCGGGCCCGACTCTCGAAGGTGTTTGACGGCTGGTGGCTGAACCAGGCCGCCCTGATATCAAAGCTGGTCGGCGTTGAAGAGACTCCGTTCGTCCAGAGTTGGATCAAGTTGGGTGGAATCGATCTGGCCAGGCTTGCGTTGTCAGGCTACAAGTGCCGAAGACGATTACGCGATAAATTTGTTTTCATGGGCCTTTGCCTCTCGCTCGCCATAATGAGTTATAAAAAATGACCCAGATATTGGTCACGGGCAGCAGCGGATTCGTTGGACATCGCTTGGTCGAACAACTTACCGAACACTCCGAATTTCAGGTGAGGGCGCTGGTACGTAGTACGCCAGCTAAACCGCACGCGCAGGTTTCTTATCACTGCCTTGCTGATTTCTCGGAGATCAATGCTGACCACGACGCGTTGAGCCACGTTCAGGTGGTGATTCATTTGGCGTCACGTGTACACGTGATGAACGACACTGAAGTCGATCCGCTTGCGGCATTTCGAGCGATCAACGTTGGGCATACATTAAGTTTGGCGCGAAGTGCAGCAGTGGCGGGAGCCAAGAGATTTATTTTCGTCAGTTCGATTAAGGTCAATGGCGAGGGTACTGTTTCTGGCCGTCCTTACAGGGAAACTGATGCTCCTCAGCCATCAGACTTTTACGGCATCTCCAAACGGGAGGCGGAAGATGGGCTTCGTCTACTGGCGGCTGAAACTGGTATGGAAGTCGTCATTATCCGACCTGTACTGGTTTACGGCCCCGGGGTGAAAGCCAATTTCGCAAGCATGATGAAGTGGCTGCAAAAAGGTGTTCCGTTACCCTTTGGTGCGATACACAACCAACGCAGCCTTGTTGCACTCGACAATCTTGTGAACTTGATAGAGGTTTGCATCAACCATCCGGCTGCTGCTGATCAGACGTTTCTGGTAAGCGACGGCGAAGACGTTTCCACTACTCAGCTATTGAAAAAGCTTGCCAATGCGTTGAACTGCCCGGCGCGTTTGCTACCTGTGCCAGACTGGTTGCTGAAAGGTACCGCGGCATTGTTAGGGAAAAAAGCTCTTTCCCAGCGGCTTTGCGGTTCGCTACAGGTCGATATCAGCAAGGCTCAATCGTTGCTCGGATGGCACCCGGTACTCACATTGGATAAGGCATTGCGCAAGACCGCTGAACATTTTATTAATGAGCGAAATCAATGAAGTATTGGTATGTATTTCCGGTCGCTGTCCTGCTGGCGCTACTGTTGACTGCTGCATTGCGCCGATACGCATTGCATAAAAGTATTATCGACATACCTAATGCTCGGAGCTCGCACTCGGTTCCAACGCCGCGTGGTGGTGGCGTCGCGATTGTTTTGGCATTCCTTCTGTGTCTGGCTTTCATGGCCAGCCAGGAGCTGCAGCCTGTTGCTCAGATCATTGCAATGGTCGGTTCGGGTGCTTTGATAGCGGTGATCGGTTTTATGGATGATCACGGGCATATTGCAGCAAGATGGCGATTATTAGGCCATTTCGTGGCAGCAGGATGGGTGATGTACTGGATGGGCGGCTTGCCGTTACTGACTGTTTTCGGTTTTACAATTGATCTCGGTTGGTTTGGTAGTGCATTAGCGGCTGTCTACCTTGTCTGGATGCTTAACCTATACAATTTTATGGATGGTATTGATGGTCTCGCCAGTCTAGAAGCGATCTGTGCATGCCTCGGGTTGTCCTTCATCTACTACCTGACGGGACAGGCAGCCTTGATATGGGCACCGCTCATGCTGAGCATGACTGTTGCCGGATTCCTGTACTGGAATTTCCCCCCCGCCCGCATCTTCATGGGGGATGCCGGTAGCGGTTTCCTGGGAATCATTCTGGGCGCCCTTTCGATTCAAGCTGCGTGGGCCGGTAGCGAGTTCTTTTTTGCCTGGCTGATCATGTTGGGTGTCTTTGTCGTTGACGCAACGTTTACGCTGATTCGACGACTGGTGAGAGGGGATAAAGTCTATGAGGCGCATCGCAGCCATGGTTATCAGTTCGCCTCTCGTCAATTTGGCAAGCACTTGCCCGTGACAATCGGCGTCACGCTGATCAACCTGCTTTGGTTGCTTCCTATCTCACTCAGCGTAACCTTGCTTCAACTGGACGGCGCGACTGGATTGCTAATAGCCTATATTCCGTTGATCATTCTGGCGTTGAAATTCAAGGCAGGTTCGCTAGAGAAAGCTGGCTGAAGGCGGCTACATTTTATAGTTGGATTATCAGGAAAAGATGGCGCGTGAAATCTGGGGATGATAACGAAGTGATAGATGGATTCATGGGGCATGTTCGCGCTTGGTTGCTGGCCTTGACCCGACGTCAGAAACGCCTCATACAGGTCGTGGCCGACATTCTGTTGGTATGGGTATCGCTGTGGCTTTCTTTTGTCGTTCGTCTTGGCCTTGACGATATTATCAACCCGTTCACTATGCACCGCTGGCTCTTCATTTTCGCTCCAATCGTCGCCATTCCGCTGTTCATACGTTTCGGTATGTACCGAGCAGTGATGCGCTATTTTGGAAATGACGCGCTAATCGCAATTATCAAGGCGGTCAGCTTGTCCGCGTTGGTCTTGGGTGTAATCGTCTACTGGTACAGTAATCACGAAACCGTCGTACCTCGCTCGATAATCTTTAATTATTGGTGGTTGAGCCTGGTCATGATCGGCGGTTTGCGCCTCGCCATGCGCCAGTACTTTCTGGGCGACTGGTTCGCGGCAGCTCAACATGTGCCGTTTACCAGCAGGGATGATGGTTTGCCCAAGGTTGCCATCTATGGTGCAGGTGCTGCCGGCAACCAATTAGTGGCTGCGTTGCGAATGGGGCGGGTAATGCGCCCGGTGGCGTTTATAGATGACGACAGCGGGATTGCCGATCGGATCATTTCCGGGCTGCAGGTCTTCAAGCCCAAGCATATCCAGCAAATGATCGATACAACAGGTGCCCAGGAAATCCTCTTGGCGATACCTTCATCAAACCGAGGCCGACGCCGAGAAATTCTTGGTTTCCTCGAGGGGTTTCCTCTACATGTTCGTAGTGTCCCGGGCTTCATGGATTTGGCGAGCGGGCGAGTCAAGGTCGATGATATTCAGGAAGTGGATATTGCGGACTTGCTTGGTCGTGACGCAGTACCTGCTCAAGGAAACCTGCTCGAACACTGCATCAAGGGGCAGTCGGTCCTGGTGACAGGGGCGGGCGGATCCATTGGTTCAGAGCTTTGCCGCCAGATCCTTTCCCTGCACCCGACGACACTTTTGTTGTTCGAACACAGTGAATTCAATTTGTATTCGATCCTGTCGGAGCTGGAACAGCGTATCGCCCGCGAGTCGCTCCCGGTCCGATTGTTACCCATCCTGGGGTCTGTACGAAATCAGGGGAAATTGCTGGATGTCATGAAAGCCTGGCGAGTAGATACCGTCTATCACGCGGCGGCCTACAAGCATGTGCCCATGGTTGAGCACAATATTGCCGAAGGCGTGTTGAACAACGTCATAGGCACGCTGAATACCGCGCAAGCAGCATTGACCGCAGGCGTGGCAAATTTTGTGCTCATTTCCACTGATAAAGCGGTACGACCGACCAACGTTATGGGCAGTACCAAGCGCCTTTCCGAGTTGACGTTGCAGGCTCTCAGCCGCGAACTCGCACCGGTATTGTTTGGTGATAGCTCGAATATTTCACGGGTGAACAAGACCCGGTTCACTATGGTACGTTTTGGTAACGTATTGGGTTCTTCAGGTTCAGTGATCCCGCTTTTCTATAAGCAAATCAAATCGGGCGGACCGCTCACGGTTACTCATCCCAAAATCACACGTTACTTCATGACTATTCCGGAAGCGGCGCAACTGGTTATCCAGGCAGGCTCTATGGGGTTGGGGGGCGACGTGTTTGTTCTGGACATGGGCGAACCAGTGAAGATCGTCGAATTGGCGGAGAAGATGATTCATCTCTCAGGGTTGAGTGTGCGGTCGGAAAAAAATCCGCACGGCGATATTTCAATCGAGTTCACTGGTCTGCGCCCGGGTGAAAAACTTTACGAAGAGCTGTTGATCGGGGATAACGTCGCTGCCACTGAGCATCCGATGATTATGAGTGCGAACGAGGACCATTTGTCCTGGGACGTACTCAAGTCCAAATTGAGCGATCTCCTCGCTGCTGTGGAGCAGGACGACTACACCCGCGTCCGTCAATTGCTTCGAGAAACCGTCAGCGGCTACACCCCTGACGGCGAGATCGTCGACTGGATCTACCAGCAACGTCGTCTTGAGCCCTGATTGTTTCACATCCCGCAACAGACACACTTTTGACAGACCCCATACATCGCCTAAATTTGGGAGGCAGCTTCGGAAAAGCTGCTTTCCTAATCGATGTCATGGAGCTTCAAATATGCGTACCGGTTACCTCTCCTCTCTGATTTTTGCCCTGCTCACCAGCCTCTCGATCAGCGCCACTGCTGCGCCCGCAGCCAAGCCCGAGACTGGCAATCCCCCTGCAGTGATGGAAGCTGCTCCAAAGGAAATGTCAGGCAAAGTCGACCTCAATGGTGCCGACGCGCCAACTTTGCAGCGAGAACTGACAGGTGTTGGTGAAGCAAAGGCCCAGGCGATTGTTGCATATCGCGATATGAACGGGCCCTTTGCATCCGTAGATGAGCTGCTGGAAGTGAAGGGGATCGGCAAAGCGATTCTGGATAAAAACCGTGAGAAGCTCGAGGTGAACTAAGCTGATTGTTCAGCGCTAGGAAGGCCGGTCATTGACCGGCCTTTTTTCGTTATGGCGCAGTACAAAACTCTTGTGCAATTTAAGGCGAGCCACTCGGCAAGGCACCTCCTTTCGTCGGAGCCTAAAAAATTACGACTATCATATGCACTTTGGATTATGCCTATAATAAATACGTCGTCCAACGAACCGCTCGTACGTTCTCACCCTCAGCCTCTCCCCAGGAGCACCCTTTATGAACTCTCCCAAAGCCCAAGGAACCGCTCTCGTCACTGGTGCATCTTCCGGCATCGGTGCAATTTACGCCGAGCGTCTGGCCGCCCGTGGTTTTGACCTGCTCCTGGTCGCACGCGATCAGGAGCGCCTCGACGCAGCCGCAACCAGGCTGCGAACAGAGCACGGTATACAAGTCGAAGTGCTCAAGGCAGATCTGACGCGAAAGGACGACGTGTTAAAACTCGAACAGCGCCTGCGCAGCGATTCCAGTATCAGCCTCCTGCTGAACAATGCCGGCGTCGCGGCCGATGGTCTCCTGGCCAACTCCGACATGGACCAGCTTGAGCGTTTGATCCAGCTCAACATCACGGCAGTCACGCGGTTGGCCTCGGCGGCGGCGGCAAGTTTTTCCAAGGCGGGTCGTGGGACGATCATCAACATTGCTTCGGTCGTGGCATTGTTTCCCGAGCGCTTCAACGCGACTTACAGCGCCAGCAAGGCATATGTGTTAAGTCTGACCCAGTCGTTGAACGCCGAATTGGACGGCACGGGTGTCAAGGTCCAGGCCGTATTGCCAGGGGTGACGCGCACCGAAATCTGGGAGCGTTCCGGTATCGATGCGACGCAAATTCCTGCGGATATGGTGATGGAAGCCGGTGAAATGGTAGATGCGGCGTTGTCTGGTCTGGACCAAGGTGAGCTCATCACCATTCCTTCGTTACCGGACGCTGGCGATTGGGAAGCGTTTGTAGCGGCGCGTCATGTGATGGCGCCGAATCTGTCTAAAAGCAAGGCGGCCACGCGTTACAAGTGAGGCGCCATGAATCGGATTGAGGTGTGTGCGGTATGAGTGATCGTCGAATAGTAGTAACGGGTATGGGGCTGGTATCGCCTCTGGGCAGCGACGTTGAAGCGGTCTGGGAGCGCCTTCTGGCTGGCCAATCCGGGTTGCGTATTTTGCCGGAGGAGGTGGTTGCGGACTTGCCCGCCAGAGTGGGTGGCGTGGTGCCGACGCTGGCTGAAGATGCCGAGGCCGGTTTTGATCCGGATCGGGCGACGCCTCCTAAAGAACAGAAGAAGATGGATCGCTTCATTCTGTTTGCGATGGAGGCGGCGCGTCAGGCGCTGGAGCAGGCGGGTTGGCAAGCGCTGGACGCCACTGCACAGGAGCGCACTGCAACCATTATCGGTTCGGGTGTCGGTGGTTTCGGCGCGATTGCCGATGCCGTTCGCACCACCGACACGCGTGGACCACGGCGGTTGTCGCCGTTCACCATTCCGTCATTTCTGGTCAATCTCGCGGCGGGCCACGTGTCGATTCAGCACGCTTTCAAGGGCCCTCTGGGCGCTCCGGTGACAGCGTGTGCCGCTGGCGTGCAGGCGATTGGCGATGCGGCGCGGTTGATTCGTAGTGGTGAGGCGGATATTGCGGTGTGTGGTGGTGCCGAAGCGGCTATCGATCGTGTCAGTCTTGCCGGGTTTGCCGCTGCTCGTGCTTTGTCCAGCGGTTACAACGACACCCCCGAGCGTGCGTCGCGGCCATTCGACAGTGGCCGCGATGGTTTCGTCATGGGGGAGGGCTCAGGCCTTCTGGTGATCGAGTCATTGGAACATGCGTTGGCTCGTGGTGCTCAACCATTGGCAGAACTGGTCGGTTACGGTACCAGCGCTGATGCTTATCACCTGACCGCAGGCCCTGAAGACGGCAGTGGTGCGAGACGGGCAATGTCGCTGGCGTTGGCACAAGCCGGCATCTCGCCTGCGCAGGTGCAGCATCTCAATGCTCACGCGACGTCGACGCCGGTCGGTGATCTGGGGGAGTTGGCGGCCATCAAGTCGTTGTTCGGCACCGACAATAATATCGCGGTGACGTCGACCAAATCCGCAACCGGGCATTTGCTCGGCGCAGCGGGCGGGATCGAGGCAATCTTCACGTTGTTGGCGATTCGCGATCAAGTGGTGCCCGCGACGCTCAACTTTGAAAACCCTGACCCGGCAGCGCAAGGCGTGGACATCGTTCATGGTCAGCCGCGCCCGATGGCCATCGAATACGCGTTGTCGAACGGCTTCGGGTTTGGTGGGGTTAACGCCAGCGTGCTGTTCAAGCGCTGGCAGGGTTAATCCTGCGATCGCTTGAGGTGATCACGAGTGACGTCGAGAATCCGCCGGGCCAGTTCGGGATTCTCGACGCTGCGTGACAGCAGCAGTGCGCCGACCAGCGTCGACATGATGACAATGCTGCGATCTTCGGCGTCGTCACCTTCCAGTGTTCCTCGCACCTGTTCCAGCCTTGCATTGAGGATGGTATCGGAGGTTGCGCTGGGCTGTCCGCGCAGACCTAATTCCGATGACATGGTTGGGAGCGGGCAACCCTGATGCGGCGATGTCTGGTGCCATTCGGAGAGATAGCGGTCGATGAAGGCTTCAAGCGGCCGTTCCTCGGCAAACAACATTGCGCAAACGCCTTCCACTTCTTCGCCCGCAGCTTGCAGCGCTTTTTCTACCAGTTCGTCCTTGGAGGCGAAGTGCGAGTAAAAACCACCGTGAGTCAGGCCTAAAGCTTTCATCAAGGGTTGCAGGCCAGTGGCGCCAATTCCATCGCGGCGAAAGCGTGCAGCAGCTTCCTTGATAATACGTTGGTGGGTTTGGGCTTTATGATCCTGCGAGTAACGCATCTTAAATCTCCACGGCAATGCGTCAGTTTAACCAAGGAAACATAGATGGTGACTGTACTTCTACTTCTAAAAAAGCACACAGATGCTTCGAATCGAATTCCGGATATTTAGTTGCTGGCACGAATAGTGATTACTCGTTTGCCGACTGACCACTGAGGCCGGCGAACTTGCACGGCGTTCACTGACTGAGGATTCGTGCCATGTACAAAGACTATCCAGCGGCCTATCAGGTCAGCAAAGGCTCTGCGTTGCAGGTTGATACTGCCTTTTACGACCGGATTCGCGAGGCGAAGGACGGGCGCACGCTGGTCGAACAGTTCGAGGTCCCCATTCGCACCGGCCGCGCCTGGAATGTGCCGGCCGGGCATGTGTTTCGTGTCACCACACCCGTCGGGCCACAAGTGGGGGACTTCAACGTCTGGAACGCCAATGATCCGCGGGAACGCTTGTGGGCAGCCCGTACCCGGCAGTTGCAGGGCGCCCATGTCAGCACCCATGACCGGCTCTGGTCGAACCTGCCATTTTTACGGCCATTGGTGACCATTACGGATGACAGTCTGGCCGGTTATGGCATCGACGAGCATGGTGGACGCCTGCACGATTTGCTCGGCACTCGCTGCGATCCGTATGTAAATAAAATGCTTACGGGTGAGGATTTCCATCACCACTGTCATTCGAACCTGACCCGCGCCGTGCTGCCCCACGGTCTGACAGAGTTCGATGTGCATGACGTGCTGAATATTTTTCAGTGCACCGGTCTCAATCATGACGATATGTACTTCATGAAGGCGTGTCCGGCGCAGAAGGGCGATTACCTGGAGTTCTTTGCCGAGATCGATCTGCTGTGCGCGCTCTCGACCTGTCCAGGTGGCGATTTGTCACTGGCCATGTGGGGGCCGGATGCACAGGATCCGCTGAGCGTGTGTCGTCCGCTGGGCGTGGAAATTTATCGATTGGAGGATGCGTTGCTTGAAGGCTGGAGTCAGCCGGAACGTGCGGCGTACAACGGGATGCATGGCTTGCAGGTCGCAAAAGCCGATTGGGAAAAGTAGAAACACATGTGGCGAGAGAGCCGGCTCCCTCGCCACATTTACACTTCAGCGGTCCTGCGCTTCCTTGGCATCCATTTCCGCATTGCGTTCAGCGACGCGTTTCCGTTGCTCTTCGGTAAGATCGACCTTGGTGGCGGTGTCACGCAACATCATCAAACCACCAACGATCGAGCCGATTGCAACGACCAGAATCAACCAGGCATACCAGGGCATAGGGCTCTCCTTGAGGGGCAGGCCGGTGGCGCAGTTCGCCAACCGATCGTGCATACCACTTTGAGCGATTTATTTTCGCAGTGGTTCCATTCTATGCCTGATCTGCCCTACACGCCCCACCACGTTATAGCCCGGTCAACATCGCATCCGCCGGCGCGTCGGCCCGCAGTTGCGCCGTCAGCATGAAGTATACAAAACCCACCGCCATGAACCCGAGGAAGATCAACCCGATCAGCGTGTTGAACCACGCCATCGCCACCAGGCACACCACTGCCAGCAGCAGCGCAATGAACGGCACCAGTGGATAGCAGGGCGCGCGGAACGTCCGCTCGAGATTCGGTTCGGTTTTACGCAGTTTGAACAGGCTGAGCATGCTCATGATGTACATCACGATGGCGCCAAACACCGCCATGGTGATCATCGCCGCTGTCAGCGTCATTCCGCCGAGGTTGATCAAGCCGTCACTGTAAATCGCTGCAATCCCGATCACGCCGCCAGCAATAATTGCCCGGTGCGGGGTCTGGAAACGAGAGAGCTTGGCCAGGGATTTAGGCAGATAACCGGCCCGGGCCAACGCGAAGAATTGCCGTGAGTAACCCAGGATGATTCCGTGGAAACTCGCCACCAAGCCGAACAGGCCGATCCAGACCAACATGTGCAACCAGCCGGAGTTTTCTCCAACCACGGTTTTCATGGCTTGCGGCAGCGGATCGTTGATGTTCGACAGAGTACGCCAGTCGCCAACGCCACCCGCAAAGAACATCACCCCCATCGCCAGTACCACCAGGGTCAGGATGCCGCTGATGTAAGCTTTTGGAATCGTGCGTTTCGGGTCCTTGGCTTCTTCAGCCGCCATGGCGGCGCCTTCGATGGCCAGGAAAAACCAGATGGCGAAGGGGATCGCTGCGAACATCCCGGCAATTGCCGGCGCCCCGAACACATCAGATCCTGCCCAGCCGTTGAGGGCAAAGTTGCTGAAACTGAACGCCGGCGCGACCACGCCCATGAACACCAGCAGTTCGGCGACCGCAAGCACACAGACCACCAGTTCAAAGGTTGCGGCCAGTTTCACCCCAAGAATATTCAGCCCCATGAACACGATGTACGCCCCCACCGCCGCGTGTTTCGGATCGAGACCGGGGAACTGCACGTTCAGGTAAGCGCCGATTGCCAATGCAATCGCCGGCGGGGCGAAAACGAATTCGATCAGTGTCGCCAGCCCGGCGATCAAGCCTCCTTTCTCGCCAAAAGCGCGACGGCTGTAGGCAAAGGGACCGCCGGCATGGGGTATCGCGGTGGTCAGCTCGGTAAAACTGAAGATGAAGCAGGTGTACATCGTGGCGACCATGAACGACGTCACCAGAAAACCGAGAGTACCGGCCACGCCCCAGCCATAACTCCAGCCGAAATACTCACCGGAAATCACCAGCCCGACTGCAATGCCCCACAGGTGTAGCGTGCCGAGCGTGGGTTTGAGTTGTGTGTTCATGCGCTTGCTCCCTGAACGGTTTGGAAAGCTCGGGGAGGTCGCGTGCAGTGGACGTGCCAGTGTGGGGTTGTGTGTCGTAAAGCGCGGAAAGCTGTCGTATCGAGGATGTTTGCAGTTCGATGGCTGCATTTCGATGCTCCAGTTGAGTGCGCTGTTACCTGTTGTGTCGTCATCGCGAGCAAGCCCGGCCACCGCTGTAACAAACCCATAAACCCACTCTTTACACCTTCTTTACGCCCCTCCACATCCCTCGATCTCGCGCCTTTACACCCTCCTTCCCGACAATGACTCCACACGCGGCAATACGCCGTAACACGGAGAACTTCCATGAGCGTTCTGGACGGAGTGTCGCTGCTGCTGGCAGTGGGACTGTTCATTTATCTGTTGGTTGCGCTGTTGCGCGCGGACCGGAACTAGGAGCGGCTATGCACAGTTATGACTATTGGCTGATCCTCGCCTTCTTCGCCATCGTGCTGATACCGGCACCGTTTCTGGGGCGGTTCTACTACAAGGTGATGGAAGGGCAGCGCACCTGGCTGACCCCGATCCTCGGTCCGGTGGAGCGCGGCTGTTATCGCGTGGCCGGCGTTGACCCGCAGGTCGAGCAGAGCTGGCAGAAGTACACCCTGGCCTTGCTCGCCTTCAACCTTGCAGGATTCCTGCTGTTGTTTGCGATTCTGTTGTTTCAGGATTACCTGCCACTCAACCCGCAGAATTTGCCTGGCCAGGAGTGGACGCAAGCGTTCAATACCGCCGTCAGCTTCATGACCAACACCAACTGGCAGTCGTACAGCGGTGAAGCCACGCTCAGCTACTTGAGCCAGATGGTCGGCCTCACCGTGCAGAACTTCGTCAGCGCCGCCACCGGTCTCGCTGTGCTGGTTGCGTTGTGTCGCGGTATCGGTCGCAAGTCGGCTCAAACCCTGGGCAACTTCTGGGTCGACATGACCCGTGCCACCCTCTACGGCTTGCTGCCGCTGTGCCTGCTGCTGGCGCTGTTTCTGGTCTGGCAGGGCGTGCCGCAAACCTTCGCTCACTACGTGAATGCCGTGACGATGCAAGGTGTCGACCAGGTGATTCCGCTCGGTCCGGCTGCGAGCCAGATTGCGATCAAGCAACTGGGCACTAATGGCGGTGGCTTCTTCGGGGTCAACTCGGCGCACCCGTTCGAGAACCCGACGGCGTGGAGCAACCTGTTCGAGGTGTCGTCGATCATCCTGATTCCGGTCGCGCTGGTGTTCACCTTCGGCCATTACGTAAAAGACCTGCGTCAGAGCCGCGCAATCATCGCCTGCATGCTGGCGCTGTTTTTGATCGGTGGCGCGACCTCGTTGTGGGCTGAGTACCAACCCAATCCGACCCTGAACAACGTCGCCGTCGAACAGACTGCGCCGCTGGAAGGCAAGGAAGCACGCTTTGGTACCACCGCTACGGTGCTCTGGTCGGTCACCACGACGGCTGCATCCAACGGCTCGGTCAATGGCATGCACGACAGCCTCAACCCGCTGAGCGGCATGGTCGCGATGGTCAATATGATGGTCGGCGAAGTGATTTTCGGCGGCGTCGGCGCCGGGCTCTACGGCATGTTGCTCAACGTACTGATCGCGGTGTTTCTCGCCGGCCTGATGATCGGTCGCACGCCGGAATACCTCGGCAAGAAACTGGCGGCCCGGGAAGTCCAGTTACTGGTGGTGACCTTGCTGGTAATGCCGGTGGGTGTGCTGGTGCTGGGTGCTATCGCGGCGAGTCTGCCGGGTCCGGTCGCTGCGGTGAGTAACCCGGGCGCTCACGGATTCAGCCAGTTGCTTTACGCCTACACCTCGGCCAGTGCCAACAACGGCTCTGCGTTTGCCGGTTTGGGTGCCAACACCGCGTTCCATAACCTGATGCTCGGCCTGGGCATGTTGATCGGTCGTTTCGGCTACATCCTTCCGGTGCTCGCGTTGGCTGGCAGCCTGGCAATGAAGAAATCCGCCCCGATCGGCCAGAACAGCTTTCCGACCCATGGCCCGTTGTTCGTCACCTTGCTGACGGTGACCATTTTGCTGGTGGGCGGCCTGACGTTCCTGCCAGCCCTGGCGCTGGGTCCGATTGCCGAACACTTGAGCATGGGCTTCTGAGCCTGGTTCTTTTAAGGAGCTGATGATGAATATGCCCGCAATCAAACCGGCCGCCGCCAAGGCACCGGAACAACCGAAAACCGCGATCTCGGCCCTCTGGCGCCCGGCGCTCGTGCAAGCGTTCGTCAAGCTTGACCCACGCCAGCTGCAGCGTGCGCCAGTGATGCTGGTCGTTGAACTGACCGCGATCCTGACCACCGTTTTGTGCTTCATTCCAGATGCGGCGGTACCCACTTTCGTCGCGGCGCAAATCGCCTTGTGGCTGTGGTTTACCGTGCTGTTCGCCAACTTCGCCGAAGCCTTGGCTGAAGGACGCGGCAAGGCCCGCGCTGACAGCCTCAAAGCCGGCAGCGAAGGTTTGAGCGCTCGACGCAAGACCGCCAATGGCACCTTCCAGATCGTGCCCGCCACCAGCCTGCGCAAGGACGACGTGGTGCGCGTCGAGGGGGGGGAAATGATCCCCGGCGACGGCGAAGTCATAGAAGGCATCGCGGCCGTCAACGAAGCAGCGATTACCGGTGAATCCGCACCGGTGATTCGTGAGTCCGGTGGCGACCGCTCGGCAGTGACCGGCAACACTCGCCTGGTGTCCGACTGGCTGCTGGTGCGGATCACCGCCAACCCCGGTGAGTCGACTCTGGACCGCATGATCGCCCTGGTCGAAGGCGCCAAACGCCAGAAAACCCCGAACGAAGTCGCGCTCGACATCTTGTTGATCGGTCTGACGCTGATCTTCCTGCTGGTGGTCGTCACCCTGCAACCGTTTGCCCACTTCGCCAATGGCAGCCTGCCGCTGGTGTTTCTGGTGGCGTTGTTGGTCACGCTGATTCCGACAACCATTGGCGGTCTGTTGTCCGCCATCGGTATCGCCGGCATGGACCGACTGGTGCGCCTGAACGTGATTGCCAAGTCCGGTCGCGCCGTGGAAGCGGCGGGGGACGTACACGTTTTGCTGCTGGACAAGACCGGCACCATCACCTTCGGCAACCGTCGCTGCACGGCTGTTTATGCGGCGCCAGGGGTGAGCAGCAAGGAGCTGGCGGAGGGCGCGTTGTTCGCCTCCCTGGCGGACGACACGGCGGAAGGTAAATCCATCGTCGAGTACCTGCGCGGCCTTCATCCACAACCAGAGCCATCCGCTGAAACCCTGACGGCGGTGCCCTTCAGCGCCGAGACGCGCCTGTCCGGTGTCGACTATCAAGGCCGCGTGTATCGCAAAGGTGCAGTGGATTCGTTGCTGGCGTTCGTCGGCCTGAAACGCGCTGATCTTGCACCGGCGCTGTCCCGGGAAATCGACAAGATTGCCCAGAGTGGCGGCACGCCGTTGCTGGTGTGCGCCGACGGAAAATTGCTCGGCGCGATACACCTCAAGGACGTGGTCAAGCCCGGTATTCGTGAGCGTTTTGCCGAGCTGCGCAAACTGGGGATTCGTACGGTCATGGTCACCGGCGACAACCCGTTGACCGCTGCGGCGATTGCGGCCGAGGCGGGCGTCGATGACGTACTGGCCGAGGCCACGCCGGAGAAAAAACTGGCGCGCATTCGTCACGAGCAAAACGACGGTCGACTGGTCGCGATGTGCGGCGACGGCGCCAACGATGCGCCCGCGCTGGCCCAGGCGGACGTCGGCATGGCGATGAACGACGGGACTCAAGCGGCTCGGGAAGCGGCGAATATGGTCGACCTCGACAGCGACCCGACCAAGCTGCTGGACGTGGTGCAAATCGGCAAGGAACTGCTGGTGACGCGCGGCGCGCTGACAACGTTTTCCATCGCCAACGACGTAGCCAAATACTTCGCGATCCTGCCGGCGTTGTTCGCCTCGATCTACCCGCAACTGGGCGTGCTGAACGTCATGCACCTGACCAGCCCGCAGAGCGCGATTCTGTCGGCGATTGTGTTCAACGCCTTGATCATTGTGGTGTTGATCCCGCTGGCGTTGCGCGGCGTGCGGGTGCAAGCGGCGAGTGCGGCGGCGCTGTTGCGACGCAACCTGTTGATCTATGGCTTGGGCGGGTTACTGGTGCCGTTCGTGGGGATCAAGGCGATCGACATGCTGCTCACGGCGTTGCATCTGGTTTGACCGTAACTGGCCGGTGCGGTGGTGTTTTTGTGGCGAGGGAGCTTGCTCCCGCTGGGCTGCGAAGCGGCCCTATCCCCAGTCCACCGCATCTGTTCAGGCTCACCGCGCTTGCCGTTTTGACGACTGCTTTGCAGCCGAGCGGGAGCAAGCTCCCTCGCCACAGGTGATGTGTGTATTTCCAATAAATTCGAGGATTTTGAAATGTCCACAATGATACGTCCGGCCCTGAGCCTATTGGTCCTCATGACCCTGATCACCGGCGTCGCCTACCCACTGGTTGTCACCGGTGTGGCCCAGGTGGCTTTCCCCGACCAGGCCAACGGCAGCCTCGTACGCGACGAGGCCGGCAAGGTCCGTGGCTCTTCGCTGATCGCCCAGGATTTCACCGGTGACAGCTGGTTCCATCCACGTCCATCCGCGGGTGCCTTCGCCACAATTTCGAGCAGCGCCAGCAACCTCTCGCCGAGCAATCCGGCCCTGGCCACTCGGGTGATCGACGACGCCAGCAAGCTGCTGGTGCCAGGGCAGGGACCGGTGCCTCTGGCACTGCTCACTACTTCTGGCAGCGGCCTCGACCCGCACTTGCCACCGGCAGCGATTAGCTATCAACTGGCGCGTGTTGCGGCGGCGCGGAATCTGCCGGTGTCTACGCTTGAGCAGTTGATGAATGCAAACATCGAGCAGCCCTTGGTGGGGCCGCCGGTGGTGAATGTGTTGGCGCTGAACATGGCGCTTGAGAACCTGTAGATCGGTGGTGCCAGCAATCGCGAGCAGGCCGCTCCCACATTGGATCTGTGGCGGACAAAGGATCCTCTGTCACATAGGATTCATGTGCACTGAAGATCCAATGTAGGAGTGAGCCTGCTCGCGATGACGGCTGAACAAACACCACGTCCTTACCTGAAAAAAGAGAAATGAAAGCATGAGCGACTCCGGCCGAGCCGACGCACTGTTAGCCGATTTACCCCGCGATGGCCGTGGCCGGCTCAAAGTATTCCTCGGCGCCGCCCCCGGTGTCGGCAAGACCTACGCCATGCTGCAAGCGGCGCACACCCAGTTGCGCCAGGGCGTGAAAGTCATCGCTGGCGTGGTTGAAACCCACGGTCGTGCCGAGACCGAAGCGCTGCTTGGTGGCCTGCCTCAACAGCCGTTGGTGCGCTCGGAGTACCGGGGCGTCATGCTTGAGGAAATGGACCTCGACGGTTTGCTCGCGGCCAAGCCGAAACTGGTGCTGGTTGACGAACTGGCCCACAGCAACGCCCCCGGCAGTCGCCACGCGAAACGTTGGCAGGACATTCAGGAACTGCTCGCCGCCGGCATCGATGTGTTCACCACGGTCAACGTCCAGCACCTGGAAAGCCTCAACGATCAAGTGCGTGGCATCACGGGCGTGCAGGTTCGCGAAACGCTTCCGGACTGGGTGCTGCAGGAAGCCTACGAACTGCTGCTGATCGACCTGCCGCCCCGCGAGCTCCTGGAGCGTCTGCGCGACGGCAAGGTCTACGTGCCGGAACAGGCCCGCGCTGCCATCGATGCCTTCTTCACCCAGACCAACCTCACCGCCCTGCGTGAGCTGGCGATGCAAACTGCCGCCGCCCAGGTCGACGATGATCTGGCCCAGGGCTACCGCCAGCTTGGCCAGGCAG
>NZ_WFGV02000019.1 GCF_010095445.2 Pseudomonas sp. TNT3 | reverse complement strand
CAAAAGGCCGGCTGCGAACCGGTAACGGTGTCACGTTGCGGACAGGGCGCTGCACCGGCAGCGGCGTCGGCGTCGGCACAAAAACGGGCGGCAGTTCGGGCGCGTTTTGGCGACTGAACGCAAAAGACTGCGGGATGCCGATCGAACGCATGCCGAAACGTCCCAACAGACTGCCTTCGGCCGGGCCGATAAACAGCACGCCATCAACGTGGGTCAGACGCTTCAAGACTTCAAAGACCTGTTGTTGCGTCGGCAGGTCGAAATAGATCAGCAGATTTCGGCAGAACACAAAATCATAGGGCGGCTCGTTGGCCAGCAAGACTGGATCCAGCAGATTGCCGACCTGCAATCGCACTTGCTCCAGAACACGCTCGCTGAGGCGAAAGCCTTCATTGTCGGGCGTGAAAAACCGATCGCGAAACTCGATGTCCTGACCGCGAAACGAGTTCTTGCCGTACAGCGCGCGCCGGGCTTTTTCCACCGAGAGGGGGCTGACATCCATTCCTTCGACTTTGAACTGATGGGGCTTGAAGCCGGCATCAAGCAACGACATGGCAATGGAGTACGGCTCTTCACCGGTGGAACACGGCAAGCTGAGAATCCGCAGAGCGCGCATGTTGTTGATGTCGCCCAGCCGCTTGATCGCGAGCTTCGCCAACGTGGCGAAGGATTCGGGATAGCGGAAAAACCAGGTCTCGGGAACGATCACGGCTTCGATCAGCGCTTGCTGCTCGTCCCGCGAACCTTGCAGTCGGTGCCAGTACGCATCGGCAGTGAGGTCACTGTTCGCGGTGCTGCGTTGGCGCACTGCCCGCTCGATGATCGCCGGCCCCACCGATGTCACGTCGAGGCCGATGCGCTCTTTGAGGAAATCGAAAAAACGCTGATCGCTGCTCATGGTCGCTCCTCAAGCAGTGCCGGATCCAGCGGTGGCGAGGGAAACAACAACCCGCGCACCCGCTCATCCAGCAAATCGGCGACCCGCACCCACTGCAGCAAACCCTGGGCATCTTCCCTCACTGGCCCCAGATAAGGCGCCTGGCGATTGTCCAAACCGTAGGGTTGAAACTCGGTCGGGTGGCAGCGCAAGGTATCAGTGGCTTGTTCCAGAATCAGCCCAAGCAATTGTGGGGCAACGGCTTCATTCGGGCGGTAATGAACAAGCACCAATCGGGTACTGGTGCGAACCTGCGCCGGTTCGCCGAAAGTCAGTGCACTGAGGTCGATCACCGGCACCACCGCACTGCGATAGGCAAACACCCCTGCTACCCAGTCCGGCGCCTTGGCTATCGGCTTCAACGGCAGGCGCGGCAGCACTTCAGCCACCTCGATGGCCTGCAGCGCATAGCGCTCGTTGCCGATGCGGAACACCAGAAACAGGGACTGCTTGGCCGGCATCACGGTGCCGCGCCTGGCCGCGAGTTCGCTCATCAGACTTTGAATCGCGAAACGCCGCTGCGCAGACCCACGGCCACCTGGCTCAGCTCATCGATGGCGAAGCTGGCCTGGCGCAGGGACTCGACGGTCTGGCTGCTGGCATCGCCCAATTGCACCAGCGCGTGGTTGATCTGTTCCGCGCCCGTAGCCTGGGCTTGCATGCCTTCGTTGACCATCAACACTCTCGGTGCCAACGCCTGAACCTGATGGATGATCTGCGACAACTGCTCGCCAACCTGTTGCACCTCGGACATGCCACGGCGCACTTCTTCGGAGAACTTGTCCATGCCCATGACGCCGGCCGACACCGCCGACTGGATCTCGCGCACCATCTGCTCGATGTCATAGGTGGCCACGGCGGTCTGATCCGCCAGGCGGCGCACTTCCGTGGCGACCACGGCAAAGCCACGGCCGTATTCACCGGCTTTCTCTGCTTCGATGGCGGCGTTGAGTGACAGGAGGTTGGTCTGATCGGCTACTTTGACGATGGTCACGACCACCTGATTGATGTTGCCGGCCTTCTCATTGAGGATCGCCAGTTTGGCGTTGACCAGGTCGGCGGCGCCCATCACCGAGTGCATGGTGTCTTCCATGCGGGCCAGGCCTTGCTGACCAGAGCCGGCCAGCACCGACGCCTGATCGGCGGCGGTGGAGACTTCCGTCATGGTGCGCACCAGGTCACGGGAAGTGGCGGCGATTTCACGGGAGGTCGCGCCGATTTCAGTGGTCGTCGCCGCGGTTTCAGTGGCAGTCGCTTGCTGCTGCTTGGACGTGGCAGCGATTTCGGTCACCGACGTGGTGACCTGCACCGATGAGCGCTGGGCCTGGGAAACCAGCGAGGTCAGCTCGGTCATCATATCGTTGAAGCCGGTTTCGACAGCACCGAATTCATCTTTGCGATCCAGGTTCAGGCGACCGCTGAGATCGCCGGTACGCATGATTTCGAGGATTTTCACGATACGGTTCATCGGCGCCATGATTGCGCGCATCAGCAGCAGGCCGCAGAGGCCGGCGGCCAGCACTGCAATCAGCAGGGACACGCCCATGATGACTTTGGCCGTGACCACGGCGCTATCGATGGCCACCATGTCATCGTCGGCGACTTTCTTGTTCTCGCGAATAATGTCGTTGAGCTTGGCGCGTCCTGCGGTCCAGGCAGGGGTCAATTGCTCATTGAACATCTTTGTCGCTTCGTCTTCCTGATGGCGTTTATGCAAATCAAGAACCGCCGTCAGGATCTTGTTGTAATCCTCGTGGAATTTTTCAAACTGGGCGAATTCGACCTTGTCTTCATCGGTAGTAACGGTGTTGCGATAGTTGCTCATCTGCTCTTGCAGGCGCGTCTCGAAGAGTTTGAACTCGGCGTCATCCTCCGCGGTAACACCTTGCCCTTCTTTGAGGCCAAGCATTTCCTGGATATGCAGGAAACTGTCGGACCAGGCCCCCCGAATCGCCGAGCTGAAGTACACACCAGGCAGCGCGTCGTCACGGACGCTGGCTTCGCTTTCTTCGATTTTCAGCAGACGGGAATAGGACACGATGACCATCAGAAACATGATGGCGATAATTACCGCAAAGCTCGCCAAAATGCGTTGGCGCAACGTCCAGTTCTTCACAGTCATTCCTCGGGGCCGTTTCAAATGTTGCGGAGTATAGCCGAGGGCGGTGTTTCATTTATAAGACGGATGCGCACCACTTCTCATCCTGGCCATGCAAACACCGGGATTGGCTCTGGAATGGGACTTTCCGCTATCTGGGAAGAGGAGTGTTAGTGTCGATTTGGTAGAGATGAGTGCTGGATGGGTCATTGATGGTGAAGAAGCTGCCGATAACCGCAAACGATCAAAAGATCGCAGCCTCGGCAGCTCTTAAACGGGGAAGACGATTTTCACGGGCGTTGCTTAAACCGAAGCCTGGCGCACCTGCTTTTCCAGTTCAGCCTTCAATCCCGGATCAAGCTTGAGCTGGCGAGCCAGTTCATCCAGGTAGGACTTCTCCATGAAGTTCTCCTCATCCACCAGCATCACGCTGGCGATGTACATCTCGGCGGCCATTTCCGGAGTGCTGGCAGCGCGAGCGACATCTGTTGGGTCCAGCGGTTTGTTGAGTTCGGCGTGCAGCCAGCGTTGCAACTCCTGATCGTTGTCGAGCTTGGTGAACTCGCCTTCGATCAGCGCCCGCTCGCGCTCATCAACATGGCCATCGGCCTTGGCTGCTGCCACCAGGGCCTTGAGGATTGCCTGGCTGTGCAGCTCGACTTGCGCCGGCGGCAAGCGGTCCAGGGTTTGCGGTTCAGTCTTCGCCCCGCCGCCCTGCTGTGCCTGCCAGTTGCCGTAAGCCTTGTAGGCAATGACGCCCAGCGCCGCGAGGCCACCGTAGGTCAGGACCTTGCCACCCACATTGCGGCCCTTCTTGCTACCCAGCAACAGGCCCATCGCGCCAGCGGCCAACGCACCGCCACCGGCGCCTGACAGCAGGCCGCCAAGACCACCCGAGCCAGCGGATCCGCCCAGCAAACCGCCCAATCCGCCGCTGGATGCCTTGTTATGGGAGCCACCAGCCTTCTTTTGCAACATATCCTGACCCGACCTGAGCAACTGATCGAGCAATCCACGGGTATTCATTTTCCGCCTCCAAAAATGGGGTTAACCGGACCATTAAGGCCACCAGCCTAGATCGAAAGTGCCCGGCCTCCGGAAGCGAGAGTGCTTCGAGATGTTGCGCGAGAAAGAACAGGCGACCGCAGACCATCGAAAAAAAAGATATACACTCATGTAAATATATAAAAACCGCCCACCGGGTAATTTTCATGATGACCTTGCGTCAGATTCGTCATTTCATCGCCGTCGCCGAAACCGGCTCCATCTCCGCCGCTGCACAAACCGCCTTCATCTCCCAATCCACCCTGACCCTGGCCATCCAGCAACTGGAGCAGGAAATCGGCGTCAGCCTGTTCAATCGCCACGCCAAGGGCATGACCCTGACCCACCAGGGGCACCAATTCCTGCGTCAGGCGCACCTGATCCTGGCGACAGTAGACAATGCCAAACGCAGCCTTCAACAAAGCACCGACCAGGTGGCCGGGCAACTGATCATCGGCGTAACCAGTCTGGTCGCTGGCTATTACCTGGCGGATTTGCTCACCCGTTTCCAGCGCGCTTACCCCAATGTCGAACTGCGCGTGATGGAAGATGAACGTCCTTACATCGAGCATTTGCTGGTCAGCGGCGAGATCGATGTGGGGGTGTTGATCCTCTCCAACCTGGAAGATCGCCACGCACTGCAAACCGAAGTACTGACCCACTCGCCCCATCGCCTGTGGCTGCCCGCCCAGCATCCGTTACTGGAGCACGACAGCATCAACCTGGCGGACGTCGCCCGCGAGCCATTGATTCAGCTGAATGTCGATGAAATGGACCGCAACGCTCACCGCATGTGGAGCGGCGCCGGCCTGCAACCACGCATCACGCTCAAGACCGCATCGACGGAAGCGGTTCGAAGCCTCGTTGCCGCTGGATTGGGCGTGTCCATTCAGCCGGACATGACCTACCGCCCCTGGTCGCTGGAGGGCGACATCATCGAAGCGCGCCCCATTGCCGACTTGAGCCAAACCCTCGATGTCGGCCTGGCCTGGCGCCGAGGCACCGCACGACCGGCCCTGGTCGACCCCTTCCTGACCGTGGCGCGGGAACAACCCCACGGCGGGCGCAAGCCATCTATTTAATCGAACGCCACCTTCAGTATTTAGTATTTGTCGACCTCGGGGCCTCGGACTAGTCTTGTTACATCTATATAAGACGGCCGGGCCTCAGTCACTGGGAGCACCATGGCCACACAAGAAAAGAGAACCCGAAAAATGGCTGGCGCGCAGACCCCGTTGTTCACCGCGTTGTTGATCGACGGCGAATTGGTCGCAGGACAAGGCTTTGTCGAGCCAATCCTTAACCCGGCCACTGGCGAAGTCCTGACCTCCATTGCCGAAGCCAGCACCGAGCAGGTCGAAGCAGCCATTCTCGCGGCCCATCGCGCATTCCCCGGCTGGTCGCGGACCACGCCGCAGCAACGCTCAGTGCTCTTGCTGGACATCGCCAACGCGATCGAAAAAAACGCCGACCTCCTCGCCCGCCTCGAATCCCTGAACTGTGGCAAGCCTTTGCACCTGGCCCGTCAGGATGATTTGAGCGCGACTGTCGACGTGTTCCGCTTCTTCGCGGGTGCCGTACGTTGCCAGACCGGCCAGCTCAGCGGCGAATACCTGCCGGGTTACACCAGCATGGTGCGCCGCGATCCGATTGGCGTGGTCGCCTCGATTGCGCCGTGGAACTACCCGATCATGATGGCCGCGTGGAAAATCGCCCCGGCCCTCGCCGCCGGCAATACCCTGGTCTTCAAACCTTCCGAACACACCCCGCTGTCGATCCTGGCGCTGGCACCTGCACTGGCCGAGATCCTGCCGCGCGGCGTGATCAACATCGTGTGTGGCGGCGGTGAAGGCGTCGGCAGCCATTTGGTCAGCCACCCGAAAGTGCGCATGGTGTCGCTGACCGGCGATATCGTCACCGGGCAGAAAATTCTCCAGGCCGCGGCAAAAACCCTGAAGCGCACGCATCTCGAACTCGGCGGCAAAGCCCCGGTGATTGTCTGCAACGACGCGGACATTCAGGCCGTGGTCGAAGGCGTGCGCACCTACGGTTATTACAACGCCGGTCAGGATTGCACGGCGGCGTGCCGAATCTATGCACAGGCCGGCATTCATGACCGACTCGTGGCTGAACTCGGCGCCGCTGTCAGCAGTTTGCGCTTCGCCGGCAAACGCGACGCCGACAACGAGATCGGCCCGCTGATCAGCACCCGTCAGCGCGACCGCGTTGCCAGCTTTGTCGAACGCGCTCTCGGCCAACCGCACATTGAGCGCGTAACCGGTGCGGCGGTGCACTCCGGTGCAGGCTTCTATTACCAGCCAACCTTGCTGGCCGGTTGCAAACAGAGCGATGAAATCGTCCAGCGCGAAGTGTTCGGGCCGGTCGTCACCGTGACCCGTTTCGATGAGCTTGAACAAGCGGTGGACTGGGCCAACGATTCGGAATACGGCCTCGCGTCGTCGGTCTGGACCCAGAACCTCGACAAGGCGATGCAGGTTGCCGCGCGCTTGCAATACGGCTGCACCTGGATCAACAGCCACTTCATGCTGGTCAGCGAAATGCCTCACGGTGGCCTGAAACGTTCGGGCTACGGCAAGGACCTGTCCAGCGATTCGCTCCAGGATTACAGCGTGGTGCGGCACATCATGGCCCGCCACGGACAGCATTTATGAAATGCGCACTACGCTAACAATTAGCCGTAAAGGCATTGGCTTCACCCCGTTCAAAACTGCCCCGACCATAATTAAAGAAGAGGGAAACCCCATGTTCGTGCACAAGACCGCACTGCTCAGTGCAATCACCACCGCGCTGCTGGCCAGTGCCAGTATCCAGGCCGCCGAACCGCTGAAAGCCTTGGGCGCCGGCGAAGGTCAGCTGGATATCGTCGCCTGGCCCGGCTACATCGAACGGGGGGAAAGCGACAAGGTTTACGACTGGGTGACCGGTTTCGAGAAGGAAACCGGCTGCAAGGTCAACGTGAAAACCGCTGCCACCTCCGATGAAATGGTCAGCCTGATGGCCAAGGGCGGTTACGACCTGGTCACCGCATCGGGCGATGCCTCGTTGCGCTTGATCGTTGGCAAACGTGTGCAGCCGATCAACACCGACCTGATCCCGAACTGGAAAAGCATTGACCCGCGCCTGAAGGATGCGCCGTGGTACGTGGTCAACAAACAGACCTACGGCACCCCGTATCAGTGGGGCCCGAACGTACTGATGTACAACACCAACGTCTTCAAGACCGCGCCAACCAGCTGGAACGTGGTGTTCGACGCGCAGGACCTGCCTGATGGCAAGCCGAACAAGGGTCGCGTGCAGGCCTATGACGGCCCGATCTACATCGCCGATGCAGCGCTTTACCTGAAAACCACCAAGCCGGAACTGGGCATTCAAAGCCCGTACGAATTGACCGAGACCCAATACAAGGCGGTGCTCGAACTGTTGCGCGCACAGCAGCCGTTGATCCACCGCTACTGGCACGACACCACCGTGCAGATGAGTGACTTCAAGAACGAAGGCGTGGTCGCGTCCAGCGCCTGGCCTTATCAGGTCAACGGCCTGATGAACGAGAAGCAGCCGATCGCCTCGACCATCCCGAAAGAAGGCGCCACCGGCTGGGCGGACACCACCATGCTGCACGCCGAAGCCAAGCACCCGAACTGCGCCTACAAGTGGATGGACTGGTCGTTGCAACCGAAAGTCCAGGGTGATGTAGCCGCCTGGTTCGGTTCGTTGCCAGCCGTCCCGGCAGCGTGCCAGGGCAGTGAATTGCTGGGCGCCGAGGGCTGCAAAACCAACGGTTTCGACCAGTTTGAGAAGATCGCCTTCTGGAAAACCCCGCAGGCTGAAGGCGGCAAATTCGTGCCGTACAGCCGCTGGACCCAGGACTACATCGCGATCATGGGCGGCCGTTAAGCCTCGAGAACCTGTTCGGCAAAAACCTTGTGGCGAGGGAGCTTGCTCCCGCTGGGTGGCGAAGCCGCCCCAAAACCATTTTGTAGCGGCAGCCGAGGTACGAGGCTGCGCTGGGCTGCGAGGCGCCCCGTGAGGGCGTTCCTGCGGACGCGCAACGCAGCCTCGTACTTCGGCAGCTGCTACAGGGTTATTCATCAAGATCCAGATTTTTCAGAAGTCCAGGCAGGGCCGCTGTGACGACCCTCGCCTTTTTGGAGCACCGCACCATGACGCTTGCAGTCCAGTTCACCAACGTTTCCCGTCTATTCGGCGAAGTGAAAGCCGTAGATCGGGTTTCCATCGACATCCAGGACGGCGAGTTTTTCTCCATGCTGGGGCCTTCCGGCTCGGGCAAAACCACCTGTCTGCGCCTGATCGCCGGGTTCGAACAACCGAGCGCAGGCTTTATCCGTATTCACGGCGAAGAAGCCGCCGGGCTGCCGCCGTACCAGCGTGACGTCAACACTGTTTTCCAGGATTACGCACTGTTCCCGCACATGAACGTACGCGACAACGTCGCCTACGGTTTGAAGGTCAAGGGCGTCGGCAAGGCCGAACGCCAGAAGCGCGCTGAGGAAGCTCTCGACATGGTTGCCCTGGGCGGCTACGGCGATCGCAAACCGGTGCAACTGTCCGGTGGTCAACGCCAACGTGTGGCCCTCGCCCGTGCCCTGGTCAATCGACCTCGCGTGCTGCTACTCGACGAGCCCCTCGGCGCGCTCGACTTGAAGCTGCGCGAGCAGATGCAGAGTGAACTGAAGAAGTTGCAACGCCAGCTAGGCATCACCTTCATCTTTGTCACCCACGACCAGACCGAAGCGCTGTCGATGTCCGACCGTGTGGCGGTCTTCAACAAAGGTCGCATCGAACAGGTCGATACGCCGCGCAACCTCTACATGAAACCGGCAACCAGCTTCGTCGCCGAGTTCGTTGGCACCTCGAACGTGATTCGTGGCGATCTGGCGAAGCAGCTGAGCGGCAATCCACAGCCATTCTCGATTCGCCCGGAACACGTGCGGTTCGCCGAAGGCCCGCTGGCGAGCCATGAGATTGAAGTCAGCGGCCTGCTCCATGACATCCAGTACCAGGGCAGTGCCACACGCTATGAACTGAAGCTGGAAAACGGCCAGACCCTGAACATCAGTCAGGCGAACAATCAGTGGCTGGACACCAGCGCCCAGCACCAGACCGGGCAGCGCATCAATGCTCGCTGGGCACGGGAAGCCATGATCCCGCTGCACGACAACGTAGTCGGCGGGGTGTGAGATGAACACCTTGGCTATCTCCCGGAACCCGTCGGGTGGCTCGGCATTGCGCAGGTTCTCCAACCTGTTGTATCGCCGCCCCAACCTGTACCTGTCGTTGTTGCTGGTGCCGCCGCTGATCTGGTTCGGCGCCATTTACCTGGGCTCGCTGCTGACGTTGCTGTGGCAGGGTTTCTACACCTTCGACGACTTCACCATGGCGGTCACACCCGACCTGACCCTGGCGAACTTCGCTGCCCTGTTCCAGCCGTCGAACTTCGACATCATCCTGCGCACCTTGAGCATGGCGATCGTCGTTTCGATTGCCAGCGCCATCGTCGCGTTTCCGATTGCTTACTACATGGCGCGTTACACCACCGGCAAGACCAAGGCGTTTTTCTACATCGCGGTGATGATGCCGATGTGGGCCAGTTACATCGTCAAGGCGTATGCCTGGACCTTGCTGCTGGCCAAGGGTGGCGTGGCGCAATGGTTCGTTCAGCACCTGGGGCTGGAACCGGTTCTGCAGTTCGTACTGGGCATTCCCGGCGTCGGCGGCAGCACCTTGTCGACCTCGCATCTGGGTCGCTTCATGGTGTTCGTCTACATCTGGCTGCCGTTCATGATCCTGCCGATCCAGGCCTCGCTTGAACGCTTGCCGCCTTCGCTGCTGCAAGCTTCCGCCGACCTCGGGGCCAAGCCACGCCAGACCTTCATGCAGGTGATCCTGCCGCTGTCGATCCCGGGGATCGCCGCCGGTTCGATCTTCACTTTTTCGCTGACCCTGGGCGACTTCATCGTGCCGCAACTGGTGGGGCCGCCGGGTTACTTCGTCGGCAGCATGGTCTACGCCCAACAAGGTGCGATCGGCAACATGCCGATGGCTGCAGCGTTCACGTTGGTGCCGATTGTGCTGATTGCCATCTACCTGACTATCGTCAAACGACTGGGGGCCTTCGATGCACTCTGAGAAAGCTTCTTTAGGCCTGAAAATCGCGGCCTGGGGCGGGTTGGTATTTCTGCACTTCCCGATCCTGATCATCTTCATGTACGCCTTCAACACCGAAGACGCGGCGTTCAGCTTTCCGCCCAAGGGTTTTACCCTGCACTGGTTCAGCGTGGCGTTCTCACGTCCCGACGTTCTGGAGGCGATCAAGCTGTCGGCGCAAATCGCGGCGATTGCGACCTTGATTGCAATGGTCCTCGGTACGCTGGCGTCGGCGGCCCTGTACCGACGTGATTTCTTCGGCAAACAAGGCATCTCTTTGATGCTGATCCTGCCGATTGCACTCCCGGGGATCATTACCGGTATCGCTTTGCTGGCGACGTTCAAGACACTGGGGATCGAGCCGGGGATGTTCACCATCATCGTCGGCCACGCGACCTTCTGCGTGGTGATCGTTTACAACAACGTGATCGCACGTTTGCGCCGCACCTCGCACAGTTTGATCGAGGCCTCGATGGACCTCGGCGCCGACGGTTGGCAGACCTTCCGCTACATCGTCCTGCCGAGCCTGGGCTCTGCGTTGCTGGCCGGTGGCATGCTTGCCTTCGCGCTGTCGTTCGACGAAATCATCGTGACCACCTTCACCGCCGGCCATGAACGCACGCTGCCCCTCTGGCTGCTCAACCAGCTCAGTCGGCCGCGGGATGTGCCCGTGACCAACGTCGTCGCGATGCTGGTGATGATCGTGACCATGCTGCCTATCCTCGGCGCCTATTACCTGACCCGTGGCGGCGAAAGCGTTGCGGGCAGTGGCGGGAAGTAACCGAATAACTGGAGGAACCCGCCCCCCTGTAGGAGCGAGCTTGCTCGCGATGATCTCGCACACACCGCGAGCAACCAGTCTGAACGCGTCATCGTTCACGTCCATCGCGAGCAAGCTCGCTCCTACAGGGGGCGGTTTACACAGAGAACAACAACAGGTTCGAAGAGGACATAGAGATGCAAACCAAACTCCTGATCAACGGCCAGCTGATCGATGGCGAAGGCCCTGCCCAAGCCGTGTTCAACCCGGCGCTCGGCCGCGTTCTGGTGGAGATCAACGAAGCCAGCGAAGCCCAGGTCGACGCCGCCGTGCGCGCCGCCGATGCCGCGTTCGACAGCTGGTCGCAAACGCCGCCGAAAGACCGCTCGTTGCTGCTGCTCAAGCTCGCCGACGCCATCGAAGCCCACGGCGAAGAACTGGCCAAGCTGGAATCGGACAACTGCGGCAAGCCCTACAGCGCGGCGCTGAACGACGAGATCCCGGCGATTGCCGACGTGTTCCGTTTCTTCGCCGGCGCCAGCCGCTGCATGAGCGGTTCGGCGGGTGGCGAATACCTGCCCGGCCATACCTCGATGATCCGTCGCGATCCGGTGGGTGTGATCGCCTCCATCGCGCCGTGGAACTACCCCTTGATGATGGTTGCCTGGAAAATCGCCCCGGCCCTCGCAGCGGGTAATACCGTGGTGCTCAAGCCGTCGGAACAAACCCCGTTGACGGCGTTACGACTGGCCGAACTGGCGTCGGAGATTTTCCCGGCCGGCGTACTCAATCTGGTGTTTGGCCGGGGTCCTACCGTGGGCAGCCCGCTGGTTACCCACCCGAAAGTGCGCATGGTGTCGCTGACCGGTTCGATCGCCACCGGTTCGAACATCATTTCCAGCACCGCCGACAGCGTCAAACGCATGCACATGGAACTGGGTGGCAAAGCCCCGGTGATCATCTTCGACGACGCCGACATCAACGCCGCCGTGGAAGGCATTCGCACCTTCGGTTTCTACAACGCCGGCCAGGATTGCACCGCCGCGTGCCGTATCTACGCCCAGGCCGGCATCTACGAGAAATTTGTCGAGAAGCTCGGTGAGGCGGTGAGCAGTATCAAGTACGGCTTGCAGGACGATCCGTCGACCGAGCTGGGGCCGCTGATCACCGCGCAACACCGCGACCGCGTGGCCGGTTTCGTCGAGCGCGCCGTGGCGCAGTCGCACATCCGTTTGATCACCGGCGGCAAGGCCGTGGAAGGCAACGGGTTCTTCTTCGAACCGACGGTGCTGGCGGATGCGCAGCAGGATGACGAGATCGTCCGTCGCGAAGTGTTCGGGCCGGTGGTGTCGGTCACGAAGTTCACCGACGAAGCGCAGGTGCTGGGCTGGGCCAATGATTCGGACTACGGCCTGGCGTCGTCGGTCTGGACCTCGGACGTCGGCCGTGCCCATCGCCTGTCGGCGCGCCTGCAGTACGGCTGCACCTGGGTGAACACGCACTTCATGCTCGTCAGCGAAATGCCCCATGGCGGTCAGAAATTGTCCGGTTACGGGAAGGACATGTCGATGTACGGGTTGGAGGACTACACCGTGGTTCGGCATGTGATGTTCAAGCACTAACAGCATCGCTGGCAAGCCAGCTCCCACAGGGTTGCGGTGTACTCTGGCCCTGTGGGCAACCACAAAACGTGTGGGAGCCGGCTTGCCAGCGATGGCGTCACCTCGGTTTCAAGGCAGAGACCGGCAATACGCACCATCAGGTTTCAACGTTGGATACATAAAACAAAAACCACCGATCCGGGCCGAGCCGTCATGGCCCCGCCACGGTTTCGAACATCCGAAATCTGCCGATTTTCCGGAGCTAACACACCATGAGTGCATCACCCGATCTCTCTGCAGCCGTTGCCGACAGCGATGCCGAGCAATTACGCAAACTGGGTTACACCTCGAACTTCAATCGCAGCATGAGCCTGTGGGAAAACTTCGCCCTGGGGTTCACGTATCTCTCTCCGGTCGTAGGGGTTTATACCCTGTTCGGCCTGTGCCTCGCCGCTGGCGGGCCGCCAATGTTCTGGGCCTATCTGCTGGTCGGTTGCGGCCAGTTGCTGGTGTGCCTGATCTTCGGTGAAGTGGTTTCGCAATTCCCGATTTCCGGTGGCGTCTACCCTTGGGGTCGCCGCTTGGTGGGCAAGCGCTGGGCATGGATGGTCGGCTGGATCTATTCCATCGCACTGTGCGTCACCATCGCTGCGGTTGCCGTCGGTGCCGGTCCGTACCTGGCCGCCATGCTGGGCTTTGAACCAAGCAACAACACCAATATCGTCATCGCCCTGGTGCTGACGCTGTTCGCCACCCTGGTCAATCTCAGTGGCACAAAAGTCCTGGCGCGAATCGCCATGTTCGGCTTCCTGTGCGAGTTGGTCGGGGCGGTGATCGTTGGCGTTTACTTGCTGGTGTTCGAACGCCATCAGCCGATCAGCGTGCTGTTCAACACCTTTGATATCAGTGTCGACGGTTCGTACCTGCCCGCTTTCCTCACTGCTTCGCTGGCGGGGATGTTCCTGTACTACGGCTTCGAGGCGTGCGGCGACGTGGCCGAAGAAACGCCGAACCCGAGCAAGCAAATTCCGGTCGCCATGCGCATGACCATCTACATCGGCGGCATCGCGGCGATGTTCGCCTGCCTCGCGCTGATCCTCGCTGTACCAGACATGCAAGCCGTGATCAACGGCACCGACAAGGACCCGGTCACCACCATCCTCAACAACGCCTTCGGCCCGGTGGGCTCAAAAGTGGTGATGGGCGTGGTGATGATTTCCTTTATTTCCTGCGTGATCAGCCTGCAAGCGGCGGCGAGTCGGTTGCTGTATTCCTACGCACGGGATGAAATGGTCATCGGTAGCTCACTGCTGAAGAAGATATCTCCTACAACTCAGGTACCGGTTGCGGCACTGTTCGTTTCAGGCGTCCTGCCAGCGCTGATCATTATCCTGGGTTTCTTCCTGCAGGATGCGGTCGCAACCATCGTCAGTTTCGCAGCGATCGGCATCTACCTGGCGTTCCAGATGATCGTGCTCGCGGCGTTGTATGCGCGCATGAAAGGCTGGAAACCGAGTGGCAAATTCACCCTCGGCGCGTGGGGCTGGGTGGTAAACATCGGCGCACTGGTTTACGGCGTCGGCGCCATCATCAACATGGCCTGGCCACGGACCCCGGATGCGGCGTGGTACATCAACTACGCCATGGTCCTGAGCACGGCTATCGTCATCGGTTTGGGCCTGCTCTACATGTGGTTTGCAAAACCTTACGACCACGGCACCGCACCTGCGGGTGATGCCTGGAAAGTCAGCCGGTAACGGCCCTCGCTGCGGCGCCATTTTCGCGCCGCAGCGATTTATAAAAACCAACAAGGATTGAACATGGACATCACCCGCCGCGACTTCCTCAACGGCGTTGCAGTCACCATCGCTGCCGGCATGACGCCGCTGCAAATTCTCCAGGCAGCCCCAGACGGGCGCTACTACCCTCCTGCCCTTACCGGTCTGCGCGGTAGCCACGTCGGCTCCTTCGAAATTGCGCACCAGATGGGCTGGGAGAAAAAGGTTTTTGATACCGACAAGCTGCCGATCAGCGAAGAATATGACCTGGTGGTTGTAGGCGGCGGCCTCAGCGGTCTGTCAGCCGCGTGGTTCTACCGTGAGAAACATCCGAAAGCCCGCATCCTGATTCTGGAAAACCACGACGACTTTGGCGGTCACGCCAAGCGCAACGAGTTCTCGGCCGGCGGTCGTACGATCATCGGCTACGGCGGCAGCGAAGCGTTCCAGTCACCCAATCACCTCTACAGCAAAGAAGTAAATGGCCTGCTGAAGAAACTCGGCGTCGACATCAAACGCTTCGAGACCGCCTTCGACCGCCAGTTTTACCCTGACCTGGGCTTGTCCCGGGCCGTGTTCTTCGACAAGGAAAACTTTGGCGAAGACAAACTGGTCAGCGGCGATCCAACGCCGATGGTCGCCGACGACATCGCCCCCGACCAATTGCACGCACGCTCCATCCCTGACTTCATCAACGATTTCCCGCTACCGCAAGCGGATCGCGAAGCGCTGATCGCGCTGCACATGGCGCCAAAGGACTACCTCGCCGGTAAAACCCTCGAAGAGAAAACCGCGCACCTGGAGTCCACCAGTTACCAGGATTTCCTGCTCAAGGACGTAGGACTGTCGGCACAGGCGGTGAAGTACTTCCAAAGCCGCACCAACGACTTCATGGCCCTGAGCATTGACGCGGTCGCAGCGTCCGACGCCTATTCGGTTGGTTTCCCAGGCTTCGGTGCGATGAGTCTCGAACCGATCAGCGAAGAAGCCCAGGCGGAAATGGAAGAGCCCTACATCTACCACTTCCCCGACGGTAACGCCTCGCTTGCACGGTTGCTGGTCCGCAGCCTGATCCCGTCCGTGGCACCGGGCCACACGATGGACGATGTGGTCCTCGCTACGTTCGACTACGCCAAACTGGATCAACCGAAATCAGCGGTGCGCATTCGTCTCAACAGCACCGCCGTCAGCGTGCGCAACGTCGGCACGGGTGTGAACGTCGGCTATAGCCGTGGGGGTCAGCTGAGCCAGGTACGCGGGAAACACTGCATCATGGCCTGCTACAACATGATCATTCCGTACCTGCTGCGAGACCTGTCGGCCGAGCAGTCACACGCCCTGAGCCAGAACGTGAAATTCCCGCTGGTCTACACCAAAGTGGTGATCCGCAACTGGGAGTCGTTCCAGAAACTGGGTGTGCATGAAATCTACGCCGCGACCCAGCCCTACAGCCGCATCAAACTCGACTACCCGGTGAGCATGGGCGGCTACGACCACCCGCGCGACCCGAAACAGCCTATCGGCCTGCACATGGTTTACGTGCCTACCAGCCCTAACAGCGGGATGAATGCCCGTGACCAGGCGCGGGCCGGCCGTGGTCGTCTGTACGGGCAATCCTTTGAACAACTGGAAGCGCAACTGCGCGATCAGTTGCAACGAATGCTGGGCCCTGGTGGCTTCAATCACCAGACCGACATCCTCGCCATCACGGTGAATCGCTGGTCGCACGGCTACGCGTATTTCTCCAATAGCCTGTATGACGATTCTGACGAGAGTGAAAGACTGATGAACCTGGCACGTCAGCCAGTGGGACGAGTCAGCATTGCCAACTCGGATGCGGCGTGGAGTGCTTATGCCCATGCCGCGATTGACGAGGCGTATCGAGCGGTGGGTGAAATCGGGTAGGTATCAGTGAACAGCGGGGGGCGAAAGCATTTTGCAATACACGCCAGCCTCCCGTTTTCCAGGTGCGAGTTAAAGTCTTTATCAACCCATGCACGCTGCATTGATTGACGAAAACGCATACAACGCATACGGTGTTTACAACGTATACACCCATTCAGGAAAGCCACCATGGCCTCGCCCGTTTTGTCTTTTCGCGTTGAAGAAAATTTGGCCCAACAACTGGACCAATTGGCTGCTGCCACTGATCGCGACCGTCAGTACCATCTCAAGCGTGCATTGGTTCGGTATGTGGAGGCCGAGTCATGGCATCTGCAAGCCATCAGCGAAGGCATAGCAGATGCTGATGCCGGCAATCTCACCGATCTGGACGCCGTGAAGGCTAAGTGGGCAAAACGTGCCGAACGTAGTACTGACTCAAAAAGCTGAAAGCGATCTCGACGCGATTCATGAGTACTACCAAGGTGTTGTTGGAGATGATGCTGCGATTGAGATCGTTACGACAATTCTCCACTCGTTCCATCAACTGGAACAATTTCCAGGATCAGGTCGCCCCTCTGTGATGCCAGACGTGAGAGAGCTGGTGATAAACAGTTATCCATTCATCGCGCCCTATCGATTGATGAATGGCCAGATACAGATATTGCGACTTTTACATCAGCGTGCAGAACGCGCTCAGGATGGGTAGCCGACAACATCCGGCAGAAGCAAAAATGCCGCTGCCGGATGCTGTACTCATCAAAACCGCGAAACACTCCTCATCGCATCCACCAGATAACGCATCGCAATCCGGTCGCTCTCCGACAAGTCGCGATACTGCTCGACCAACTTTATTTCTTCTGAACTCAGGCGACGTCTGCGACGGCCAACACTGAGGCAAGGAAATATTCCCAGTATTTCGGTGATGCTCTGTACTTTTGCCATGGACGAGGTCCTTTCCCTATAAAAGAAAACTGCAAAAAAACCCATCGCCCTTTCACTTTTTGACTCACCGATCTGAAGGGCAGAAATCGGTCATGCCCTTAGAATAGAAAGATAATCGGCACTGGAAAGCAGTTTTTAGAGTAATTAGTCGAAAAAAGCAGAAATGCCCTTAAATTCAGAATGCCCTGTCAGAAAAATGAACCGACATTTCTTGTTTCATTGCCAAGCTGTCGCTATGCCATCAATCAATTTGTGTCTGCAACCGAACGGTTTAAGCTATTTGGTATCTGTTTAACGTCCGTTGCGTTTGGCCGAAGGCATGTCCGAACCCCATTTTTGATCCAGCACGTGCCAGGAACGGCGCGGGATTGTTCACGACAGGTTTACTTATGCACCGCAGGAATTTACTCAAAGCGTCCATGGCCATTGCGGCCTACACGGGATTGTCAGCGACTGGCCTGCTGGCCGCTCGGGCCTGGGCGGGTAATGGCGCCGCCGATGGCGACGCGCAGGCGTTCGATTTCGAGGCCCTGAAGATTCAGGCCAAGCAACTCGCCGGCCAGCGTTACCAGGACACCAAACAGGTGCTACCGCCGACGTTGGCGACCATGACGCCGCAGAATTTCAATGCGATTCGCTACGACGCCGATCACTCCTTGTGGAATGACCTGAACGGTCAGCTGGACGTGCAGTTCTTCCACGTGGGCATGGGCTTCAAGCAGCCGGTGCGGATGTACAGCGTCGACCCCAAGACGCGTCAGGCGCGCGAGGTGCATTTCCGCCCTTCCCTGTTCAATTACGAGAAAACCACGGTCGATACCCAGCAACTGAAGGGCGACCTGGGTTTTTCCGGGTTCAAGCTGTTCAAAGCCCCCGAGCTGGACCGCCATGATGTGCTGTCCTTCCTCGGCGCGAGCTATTTCCGTGCGGTCGATGCGTCAGGCCAGTACGGCTTGTCTGCACGCGGCCTGGCGATCGATACCTACGCCAAAAAGCGTGAGGAGTTCCCGGACTTCACCAAGTTCTGGTTCGAGACGCCAGCCAAGGACAGCACTCGCTTCGTGGTGTACGCCCTGCTGGATTCGCCAAGCGCCACAGGTGCCTATCGTTTTGACATCGACTGTCAGGCCAGCCAGGTGGTCATGGGGGTCGATGCCCACATCAACGCCCGTACCGCGATCGAACAACTGGGCATCGCACCCATGACCAGCATGTTCAGCTGCGGCACCCATGAGCGGCGCATGTGCGACACCATTCACCCGCAAATCCATGACTCTGATCGCCTGGCCATGTGGCGCGGCAACGGCGAATGGATCTGCCGTCCGCTGAACAATCCGGCCACCTTGCAGTTCAACGCCTTTGCCGATACCGATCCGAAGGGCTTTGGCCTGGTGCAGACCGATCACGAATTCGCCAGCTATCAGGACACCGTCGACTGGTACAGCAAGCGCCCGAGCCTGTGGGTAGAACCTACGACCGCGTGGGGCGAAGGCTCTATCGATTTACTGGAAATTCCTACAACCGGCGAAACCCTGGATAACATCGTTGCCTTCTGGACGCCGAAAAAACCGGTCGCCGCGGGGGATTCCTTGAACTACGGCTACAAGCTCTTCTGGAGCGCTTTGCCTCCCGTGAGCACGCCGCTGGCGCGAGTCAATGCGACACGTTCGGGTATGGGTGGTTTCGTTGAGGGCTGGGCGCCGGGTGAGCATTACCCGGAAGTCTGGGCGCGCCGTTTTGCCGTGGACTTCACCGGGGGTGGCCTGGATCGCTTGCCGGAAGGTGCCGGCATCGAGCCGGTGGTGACGTGCTCGAATGGTGAGGTGAAGGATTTCAACGTGCTGGTGCTGGATGACATCAAAGGCTATCGCATCACCTTTGACTGGTTCCCGACCAATGACAGCGTGGAGCCGGTAGAGCTTCGGTTGTTCATCCGTACCCAGGACAGGACGCTGAGTGAAACCTGGTTGTATCAGTACTTCCCGCCGGCGCCGGACAAGCGTAAGTACGTCTAACCGCTAACGGCAAAATCAAAAGATCGCAGCCTGCGGCAGCTCCTACAGGGAATTGAATTCACCCTGTAGGAGCTGCCGCAGGCTGCGATCTTTTGCGTTCAACTACTCACGCAAATCCGACTCATGAATCGGCTGGTCGCGGTGCGTCGCCCGCTGGTACTGCGCCGGCCAGATGGCCTTGCGTCCACCCAGGTCGTCGTCGGCGTGCAGCGGCCAGTACGGATCGCGCAGCAGTTCACGGGCAAGGAAGATGATGTCCGCCTGACACGTGCGCAAGATATGCTCCGCCTGGGCTGGCTCGGTAATCATTCCTACAGTGCCGGTGGCAATACCTGACTCCTTGCGCACACGTTCGGCGAACCGCGTCTGATAGCCCGGGCCAGTTGGAATCTCGGCGTTGACCGCCGTACCGCCCGACGAGACGTCGATCAGGTCAACACCCAAGGCTTTGAGGCGGCGCGCCAGTTCAACAGTCTCATCGGGGTTCCAGCCGTCTTCCACCCAGTCGGTGGCCGACACGCGAACAAACACGGGTAATTCCTCAGGCCATGTCGCCCGTACCGCTTCAGTGACTTGCAACACCAGACGAATCCGGTTTTCGAAAGAACCGCCGTATTGATCGCGACGCTGATTACTCAATGGCGAAAGAAACTGGTGCAACAGGTAACCGTGGGCGGCGTGGACTTCAACCACTTTGAAACCCGCCGTCAGGGCGCGCTTTGCCGAGTCGACAAAGGCTTGAATGACCTCGGCGATTGCGCCTTCATCAAGCTGTGTAGGCGGCGTGTGCTGGGGGTCGAATGCGATGGGCGAAGGCCCTACCGGCACCCAGCCACCGTCTTCGGGTTTGACGCTGCCGTGTTTGCCCAGCCATGGCCGATAAGTGCTGGCCTTGCGCCCGGCGTGTGCCAACTGGATGCCGGCAACAGCCCCCTGCGCGGCGATAAAGCGCGTGATGCGCTGCAATGGTTCGATCTGTTCATCATTCCATAAGCCGAGGTCCTCGGCAGTGATGCGTCCATCGGCGGTGACGGCGGTGGCTTCGGTAAAAATCAGCCCCGCACCGCCAACTGCACGGCTGCCGAGGTGGACCAGGTGCCAGTCATTGGCCAGGCCATCGACGCTGGAGTATTGGCACATGGGCGATACCGCAATGCGGTTGAGCAGGGTCAGTTGGCGAAGGGTATAGGGTTCTAGCAGCAGACTCATGGGGCACCTCTCGAATCAGTGGGCAGGCTCCAGGGTTCTGTTTGAAAAGTCGACGAGTGACAGGAAAGAGGTACAGCGCCCGCCCCCGCGGGCAAAAAATTCGACAAGACGTCACAAGGATTATCAAGCAGTGCTTAGAGCCTAGTCGACATCGGGGGATGAGGGAGGGTTCAGATGAATTCGGTGAAAGGGGCTATCGCGCGCAAGCCCGCGATGGGCTCAGCGCGGTTCGATATGGGCAATCATCAACTGCACGGTCTCGTTGCCACGAAACTCGTTGAGGTCGAGTTTGTAGGCCAGCTCCACCCACTTGATGGTCGGATTTGGCCAGATGTCGCGGTCGATTCCGAACGCAATGCCATCGAGCTTCACCGAGCCGCACTCGCTTCGCAGCACGACTTTGAGGTGACGTTCACCGACCACACGTTGCTCGACCAGCTGAAACACGCCATGGAACAACGGCTCCGGAAAATGCTGCCCCCAGGGGCCGGCATGCCGCAAGGCGCGCGCCAGCTCCAGGTGAAATTCCTCGACCGCCAGCGTGCCGTCCGACAGCAGGCGCCCGGTCAGGTCTTCTTCACGCAATTGCCGGCGCACTTCAGCGTCGAATGCCTCGGCGAACAGCGGAAAATTCGCTTCAGGTAGTGTCAAGCCTGCCGCCATCGCGTGGCCGCCGTACTTGCTGATCAACGTGGGGTGTTGCGCTGCCACCACGCTCAAGGCGTCGCGAATATGAAAACCCTGCACCGAACGCCCAGAGCCCTTGAGCAAGCCATCGCCCGCATCGGCAAAGGCGATGGTCGGACGGAAATAGCGCTCTTTCATACGGGACGCGAGGATACCGATGACGCCCTGGTGCCATTCCGGATCGAACAGGCACAAGCCGAACGGCATGGATTCGACCGGTAAATCCTTGAGCTGGGCCAGCGCCTCACGCTGCATGCCTTGCTCGATGGATTTACGGTCCTGGTTCATGCCGTCGAGCTGGATTGCCATTTCCCGGGCAAGCCCCGCGTCTTCCGTGAGCAGGCATTCAATGCCCAGGCTCATGTCATCCAGACGCCCCGCCGCGTTCAGGCGTGGACCGACAATGAAGCCCAGATCGGTGGAGGTAATGCGCGCTGGCTCACGTTTGGCCACTTCAAGGATCGCCTTGACGCCGGGTCGAGCACGTCCGGCGCGAATCCGCTCAAGACCTTGATGCACCAGAATCCGGTTGTTGGCATCCAGCGGGACCACGTCGGCTACGCTGCCCAGGGCCACCAGATCCAGCAACTCGCCAATGTTCGGCTGCGGTTTGCTCTCATACCAACCAAGACTGCGCAAACGTGCACGCAAGGCCATCAACACGTAGAAAATCACCCCGACACCGGCCAGTGCCTTGCTAGGAAATTCGCAACCTGGCTGATTCGGATTGACGATGGCATCGGCCAACGGCAGTTCATCGCCTGGCAAGTGGTGGTCGGTCACCAACACCTGAAGACCGGCGTTCTTCGCTGCCGCGACGCCTTCAACGCTGGAGATGCCGTTGTCCACCGTGATCAACAACTGCGGTGTACGCGTGAGGGCGACTTCAACGATTTCCGGTGTCAGGCCGTAGCCGTACTCGAAACGGTTCGGCACCAGATAGTCGACATGCGCCGCGCCCAGCAAACGCAAGCCCAACACGCCTACCGTACTGGCGGTCGCGCCATCGGCATCGAAGTCGCCGACGATCAGAATCCGCTGTCGCTGCTCCAGGGCCGTCACCAACAGGTCCACCGCCGCCTCGATGCCCTTGAGCTGTTGGAACGGGATCAACCGCGCCAGGCTCTTGTCCAGTTCAGCCTCGGACTGCACGCCACGCGCTGCGTACAGGCGGGTCAACAGTGGGGGAATATCACCGAGGAAGGGCAGGATGTCGGGCAGCAGGCGAGGTTCGATACGCATGGGGTGACAGGTGCTTCTCTTGAATAGGTAGGAAATATCGGGCGCTGTGGACTGACGTGAAAAGAATCAGCCCCGTTCGCCGCTCAGCCATTGCAACTGGACTTCGTGTTGACCACGGTCGTCGGTGACGAAAATCGTCCCTTCGCTGATCATCACGTCCCACTTGATAACGCGGGGCATGTCCTTGGCCAGGGTTTCCAACACATCCTGCGGCACGGCTGCGATGTGCACGTTCTTCAGGTTCTTGATCGCCGGAATAACCTTGGTTTCCCACACGCGCAGGCTGCCGTAGGCCAACAGGCTGGTGCGTTCGGTACGACGGGAGCACCAGGTCAGACGGTCCGCATCGGGCTGGCCGACTTCGATCCAGTGCAGAACGCGGTCATCCAGGCTTTTTTCCCACAAGGCAGGTTCATCCACGTCTGACAGACCGCGACCAAACGACAGTTGCTCGTTGTACCAGAAGGCGTAGGCAAGCAGGCGCACGGTCATGCGTTCTTCGGTTTCCGAAGGGTGACGGGCGATGGTCTGCTTCACGCTCTCGTAAACACTGCGGTCGAGGTCGGTGAGGTTCAGTTCAAACTTGTAGGTCGTGGACGGCTGGGCCATGAACGGGCTTCTTGATACGGAGAAAGGCGGCAAGTCTAACCGATGCGGCAGGCAATCAACGAATTCAAGCGATGAACCTTGGGCGACTGACGCCGGGCTATGCTAAAACGCTCTACCAGCCAGCCTTTGTCCTACAGGATCCAGCATGCCGTTCACCGCCAAACCGCTCTCAGGTCTGAAAGTCATTGAATTGGGTACGTTGATCGCCGGGCCCTTTGCCTCGCGCATTTGCGGCGAGTTCGGTGCTGACGTGATCAAGATTGAATCCCCGAACGGCGGCGATCCGTTGCGCAAATGGCGCAAGCTGTATGAAGGCACCTCGTTATGGTGGTTCGTTCAGGCGCGCAACAAAAAGTCCCTGACCCTGAACCTGAAACACCCCGAAGGCCTGGCCATTCTGAAAAAGCTGCTCGGCGAAGCAGACATATTGATCGAGAATTTTCGTCCAGGCGTGTTGGAAAAGCTTGGCTTGGGGTGGGACGTTTTACATGCCCTGAATCCTAAACTGGTCATGGTTCGTCTTTCGGGCTTCGGCCAGACCGGGCCGATGAAAGATCAACCGGGGTTTGGCGCTGTTGGGGAGTCCATGGGCGGCCTGCGCTACATCACGGGCTTTGAGGACCGACCTCCGGTGCGTACCGGGATTTCGATTGGCGACTCGATCGCCGCACTCTGGGGCGTGATTGGTGCGCTGATGGCGTTGCGTCATCGCGAGGTCAATGGCGGACAGGGCCAAGTGGTGGATGTGGCGCTCTATGAAGCGATCTTCGCCATGATGGAAAGCATGGTGCCGGAGTTCGACGTGTTCGGCTTCATCCGCGAACGTACCGGCAACATCATGCCGGGTATCACGCCCTCCTCGATTCACACCAGCGCCGATGGCAAACACGTGCAGATCGGCGCGAATGGCGATGCCATCTTCAAGCGTTTCATGCTGATCATCGGTCGGGAAGACCTGGCCAACGACCCGGTCCTGGCCAGTAACGATGGCCGTGACACGCGCCGGGACGAGCTCTATGGGGTGATCGATCGCTGGGTCAACTCGCTGCCACTGGACACCATCATCGAGCAGCTGAATCAGGCCGAGGTACCGGCCAGCCGGATCTTCAGCGCCGAAGACATGTTCAGTGATCCGCAGTACCTGGCCCGAGAGATGTTCCTGAAGGCCAAGCTGCCGGACGGCAAGGATTTCAAGATGCCGGGGATCGTGCCGAAACTCTCAGAGACACCCGGTACGTCGGAATGGGTCGGGCCGAAGTTGGGCGAACACAATGTGCAGGTACTCAACGATCTTGGTTACGACGATGCGCAGATCGCAAAGCTGCGTGAAGACGGGGCTATCTAAGCTGAAACGCCAGTTTTCGCCGCTGCACACACGCGTCCTGTCGCAACGAGGCAGGGGCGTGTGCGCGTACGTGGCCTTTGTTTTGCTCATGGGTTCGATGTCGTCACCGATGGCGCAACCCAAGGAAACCCTGGTCTGGCTATTGCGGGATCTGCCGCCACTGATGATTTTCGAAGGCCCGAAAAAGGGTCAGGGCGTCATTGATCAGCTGTTGCCCCTGTTGATTGCCGGCATGCCGCAATACACGCACACCCTGATGCGGGTCAATCGTGCGCGCGGTTTGCAAATGCTCCACGAGCCTTCTCTGACGTGCGATGCCGCATTGAATCGGAGCAAGGAGCGTGAGCGCTGGATCGCCTTTTCCATTCCAGTGTTTCGGGCCATGAGCAATGGTCTGGCGGTGCGGCGTGTCGACCGCGAGTCGCTCGCGCCTTTTGTTCAGGACGGTGAAGTGGACCTCGCAGCGCTGCTGGCCAGCGACAGCGAGAAGCTTGGCATCATTGCCGAGCGCAACTACGGCGACTACCTCGACGGGCTGCTCAAACAAGCACCGCCCAACGCCCTCACCGCCCACTATGGCAACGATGCACTGGGCAGCCTGCTGCAGATGCAACGTCTGGGGCGCTTGCGAGTCGTGTTGGGGTATCGCCCGGAAATACGCTACCAGGCGGAACAGCAAGGCATTGCCGTGGATGAGTTGCAGTTCTATCCGATTCGCGGGGCAGAGAAGTTCCTGTCCGGCTACATCGGCTGTACCGACACGCCGCAGGGTCGTCAGGCAATTGTCGAGATCAACCAACTGCTGCGCAAACTGCCCCGCGATCGATTGAGCGAGGCCTACGCTGCGTGGCTCGACCCGGAAAGTCGGCGTGCCTATCTGGAAGAATCCAGGGTGTATTTCGAGCAGCAAGCCCAGCCATGACAAATCGCGGGCAAAAAGAAACCCCGAGAAGTGGGGAGACGACTCGGGGTTAAACGTGGCCTACATAAAGACCAGTAACAGCAAGCTACAAGCACCGGAGCACAATGCTTGATCCTGCTGTTACATGCTCTGACAGGCTTTCGTGCAGGATGGTTCCCACACACTCCAATTCAATTTCGGCTCGCCAGGATTTTGTCCTGAGCGGCGTTACGCAAGGCCGCGATGACGCAGGGTTCCAGCCGACCTTCGGCAATCATCACGTCACGGTGCAGACCGTCGACGACATCCGTCAGCAAACGCTTGTCGCTCAATTGAGCCTGATTGAAGGCGCGCTCGACCACGATTGCGCCGGTCGAACTCTTCAGGGTCACCAGGCATTCGCCATGGGCGCCCGATGGGGTCAGCGTGACTTGATACGGGCTTAGAGCCTCACCGAGCAACAGACTGATACTTTCCATCTCGATCACCACTCAATAGTCCGAAAACAAAAGTGCCTGGGGCAGGCCTACTCTAAATGACCGCTGGCCTGAGAAGAAAGTTCTGGATTTCAATTGCAGGCGGTTTGGCGCCTTGGGTTGATGAAGCATGCACGGGGAAGATGACAGGGAAAAAACACGCGGTCGCGAAATCAAAAAACCCGTCGAAAGACGGGTTTTTTGTTGTGACTGACGCGGCCCGATTACAACGGCTTGCCGCGATTGCCATGCTGACTGACGAAAGCCTGTACCGCTTTCAGATCATTCGGCAACACGGTGCAGCGCTCATCCCGATCAAACAGATCGGTCAGGTGCACAGGCAGCTCCAGCGCTTTACCCACACCGGCTTTTTCCACGGCATCCGGGAATTTTACCGGGTGGGCCGTCCCCAGGATGACCATCGGAATGTCCAGGCTGCGACGGCATTCACGCGCGGCCTTGACGCCAATGGCGGTGTGCGGGTCCAGCAACTCGCCGGTCTGCTCGTACACCTCGGCAATGGTCTCGCAGGTCTGTGCGTCATCCACGGCCAGGGAGTCGAACAACTTGCGGGCCTCGGTCCAGCGCTCTTGTTCGACGCTGAAACCGCCACCCTGCTTGAAGCTGTCCATCAAACCGGCGATCGCCGCGCCATTACGACCGTGCAGGTCAAACAGCAGACGCTCGAAGTTCGACGACACCATGATGTCCATGGACGGCGACAGCGTGGCGTGAAGAGTTTCCTTGACGTACTGATTGCCGCTCATGAAGCGGTGCAGGATGTCGTTGCGGTTGGTGGCGACGATCAACTGGTTGATCGGCAGACCCATGTTGCGTGCCAGGTAGCCGGCGAAGATGTCGCCGAAGTTGCCGGTAGGCACCGAGAACGATACCGAACGAGCCGGGCCGCCCAACTGCAGGGCTGCGTGGAAGTAGTAAACAATCTGGGCCATGATCCGCGCCCAGTTGATCGAGTTCACTGCCACCAGACGCGTGCCTTTGAGGAAGCTCTGGTCGGCGAAGCTGGCCTTGACCATTTCCTGGCAGTCATCGAAGTTGCCTTCGATGGCGATGTTGTGGATGTTCTCGCCGAAAATGGTGGTCATCTGGCGACGCTGCACTTCAGACACGCGGTTGTGCGGGTGCAGGATGAAGATGTCGACGTTTTCGCAGTGCTTGCAGCCTTCGATGGCAGCCGAACCGGTGTCGCCGGACGTAGCGCCGACAATCACCACGCGCTCGCCACGTTTTTCCAGCACGTAGTCGAGCAAGCGCCCGAGCAGCTGCAAGGCGAAATCCTTGAACGCCAGGGTCGGGCCGTGGAACAGCTCCAATACCCATTCATTACCGTTCAGCTGACGCAATGGCGCCACGGCGCTGTGCGAGAACACGCCGTATGTTTCTTCAAGAATCTTTTTGAAATCGGCATCCGGAATGCTGCCGGTAACGAACGGGCGCATCACCCGGAAGGCCAGCTCGTGATAAGGCAGGCCGGCCCAGGACGCGATTTCTTCCTGGGTGAAACGTGGCAGGTTTTCCGGCACATAGAGGCCGCCGTCCGTGGCCAGACCGGCCAGCAGGACGTCTTCGAAATTCAGGGCCGGTGCCTGGCCGCGGGTACTGATATAACGCATGACTGACTCCAATGGACAGTGTTCGCAAAGCCGGGCCCACAGGCGGGCCCGGTGAACGATAACGGCTTAGTTCAGGTGCTCGACGCGGATCCGTACGACCGGCCCCACGACGCCTGTCAGGGCTTCCAGCGCGGCAATCGCGTCGTTCATGTGCTGTTCCAGCACACGGTGGGTCAGCAGGATCATCGGCACCAGACCGTCATGTTCTTCGACTTCTTTCTGCATGATCGATTCGATGTTGATGCCGCGCTCCGACAGGATGCTTGCGACCTGAGCCAGCACGCCAGGATGGTCCTTGGCCTGAATGCGCAGGTAGTAGGCGCTTTCGCAGGCTTCGATCGGCAGGATCGGGTGGGCCGACAGCGAGTCTGGCTGGAAGGCCAGGTGCGGTACGCGGTTTTCCGGGTCGGACGTCATGGCGCGAACCACGTCCACCAGATCGGCGATGACCGACGAAGCGGTCGGCTCCATGCCGGCGCCAGCACCGTAGAACAGGGTCGAACCCGCAGCATCGCCGTTGACCATGACCGCGTTCATCACGCCGTTGACGTTGGCGAGCAGACGATCGGACGGGATCAGTGTCGGGTGCACCCGCAACTCGATACCGGCAGCCGTGCTGCGAGCCACACCAAGGTGCTTGATGCGGTAGCCCAGCGCTTCGGCGTAGTTCACGTCAGCGGTGGTCAGCTTGGTGATGCCTTCGGTGTACGCCTTGTCGAACTGCAGCGGAATACCGAACGCAATCGACGCCAGGATCGTCAGCTTGTGGGCTGCATCGATACCTTCAACGTCAAAGGTCGGATCGGCTTCCGCGTAACCCAAGGCCTGCGCTTCAGCGAGCACATCTTCGAAGGTCCGGCCTTTTTCACGCATTTCAGTCAGGATGAAGTTGCCCGTGCCGTTGATGATGCCGGCGACCCAGTTGATACGGTTGGCGGACAGGCCTTCACGGATCGCCTTGATCACCGGAATGCCACCGGCCACTGCTGCTTCGAACGCCACGATCACGCCTTTCTCGCGTGCCTTGGCGAAGATTTCGTTACCGTGAACGGCAATCAGTGCCTTGTTCGCGGTGACCACATGCTTGCCATTCTCGATGGCCTTGAGTACCAGCTCACGGGCAACGGTGTAGCCGCCCACCAGCTCTATAACGATGTCGATCTCAGGGTTCGTGGCCACTTCGAAGACATCGTTGGTAATCGCAATACCGGTCGTTTGGAACTGAGGCTTTGGCGTGCGCGTGGCAATTTGTGCCACTTCGATCCCACGCCCGGCACGACGAGCAATTTCCTCGGCGTTGCGCTGAAGTACGTTGAAGGTACCGCCACCGACGGTTCCTAACCCACAGATGCCTACTTTGACCGGTTTCACTGTGAACTCCCCATAAAACGGCCGACTCAAGGCCGGCCGTGAAAACAACCGCATACTCGCGGTTCTCTATTAATGGCTCGGCGAACAACGCCGCCGAACCATGATCGTCAAAGGCTGACCGTGACGATGCGAATTTACTTCGCGCCCAGCGCCAGTTTGGCGACTTGTGGCGCAGGCTGGTAGCCCGGAATGACCTGACCGTCAGCCAAAACGATGGCCGGCGTGCCGTTCACGCCAATCGACTGACCGAGAGCAAATTGCTTGGAAACCGGGTTATCGCATTTGGCGGCCTTGATTTCCTTGCCGTCGACCATTTTGTCCATGGCCGCTTTCTTGTCCTTGGAGCACCAGACCGCTTGCAGCTGCTCGTCACCCGGCGAACCCAGGCCCTGGCGCGGGAACGCAACGTAACGCACTTCGATGCCGCGCTTGTTCAGCTCAGGCACTTCGGCGTGCAGTTTGTGGCAATACGGGCAGGTGGTGTCGGTGAAGACGGTGATGTGCGATTTGGTTTCGCCGATGGCCGGATAGACCACAGTTTCTGCTACCGGAATCGCGTTGACCAGTTTGGAAACGCCCAGTCGTTCGGTCTTCTCGGTCAGGTTGACCGGCTTGCCATCCTTGAGCTGGAACAGGTAGCCCTGAACGATGTATTGGCCATCAGCGCTGGCGTAGAGCACGCGGCTGCCTTTGAGCTTGACTTCATACATGCCCGGCAGCGGGCTGGCGGAAATGCTTTCTACCGGAACTTCCAGCTCGAGGTTTTCCAGACTTTTACGGATGGCTTTGTCGGCCGCATCATCGGCGACGGCAAAGGTGCTGACCAACGCAATGGCTGCGGCGGCGAAAATATGGGTCAGACGCATGAGAACTCCTGAAGGCGGACAAATGGGACGATCAGAACGCCCGTGCCGAAACACCGGGTCATAACCGCCCATCGTGCAAACCGGCAAAGCCTACCACATAAGGCTTGCGGGGCCGAATGTGCCTGATGCACGACATATCGCCCACGGTGCACGACGCGTTATGTAGCAGCTGGCGAAGCCTGCGTCCGGCTGCGCAGCAGACGTGAAATCAGGCAATGAGGTGTCTCGATCAAATCAAGCAGTCAGGGTTTACGACTGCTTCGCAGCCGGACGCAGGCTTCGCCAGCTGCTACAGAGTCCAGTGTTAACCACGCGGGTGGTGTTTGGCGTGCAGGTCTTGCAAGCGGGCGCGGGCGACGTGGGTGTAGATCTGGGTCGTGGACAGGTCACTATGGCCAAGCAGCATTTGCACCACCCGCAGATCCGCGCCGTGATTGAGCAGGTGCGTGGCGAAGGCGTGGCGCAAGGTGTGGGGTGACAGCGACTTGCCGATCCCGGCCACCTTGGCCTGGTGCTTGATGCGGTGCCAGAACGTCTGTCGCGTCATCTGCTCGCCGCGCAGACTCGGGAACAGACAATCGCTGGGACGTCCGCCGAGCAACTCGCTGCGTGCGTCGCGCATGTAGCGCTCTACCCAGACAATCGCCTCCTCTCCCATCGGCACCAACCGCTCCTTGCTGCCCTTGCCCATCACTCGCAACACACCCTGGCGCAAGTTGACTTGCTCCAGCGTCAGGCTGATCAACTCTGTCACCCGCAAACCACAGGCGTAGAGCACCTCAAGCATGGCGCGGTCCCGTTGACCAATGGCCTCGCTCAAGTCCGGCGCCTTCAGCAAGGCTTCCACATCGGCTTCCGACAAGGATTTAGGCAATGGCCGCCCCAGCTGCGGCATGTCGACGCGCAAGGTCGGATCGACGGCGATCAGTTTTTCCCTCAGCAGGTAGCGATAAAACCCGCGCACTCCCGAGAGGAATCGAGCAGTGGAACGAGGCTTGTAGTTTTGCTCCAGACGCCAGGCCAGATGATCGAGAATCAACTCGCGTCCGGCGTTGATCAGCTCCAGCCCTTTTTCCTGCAACCAGCCGTTGAACAGGGCCAGGTCACTGCGATAGGCATCACGGGTGTTATCGGAAAGGCCTTTCTCCAACCACAGCGCGTCGAGAAACTGGTCTATCAGAGGATGATCGATGGCAGGCATAAAGGCTCAGGCAAGACCGACAGTACGGCTAGGGAAGATAAATCGCAGGCAACAAAAAAGCAGCCCGTAGGCTGCTTTTTTCTGCATCGGAAGCTGGACTTAAGCCAGTTTTTCCTTGATGCGAGCTGCTTTACCGGACAGGTCACGCAGGTAGTACAGCTTGGCTTTACGTACGTCACCGCGACGTTTAACGGCCATGCTGTCGATTTGCGGGCTGTAGGTCTGGAAAGTACGCTCTACGCCAACACCGTTGGAGATTTTACGAACGGTGAAAGCACTGTTTACGCCGCGGTTACGCTTGGCGATAACAACACCTTCGAACGCTTGCAGACGCGAACGGTCGCCTTCCTTCACTTTCACCTGAACGACAACAGTGTCGCCCGGGGCAAAGGTAGGGATCTCTTTGGTCATCTGCTCTGCTTCGAGTGCAAGGATGATTTTGTTAGTCATGCTGTGCTCCTAAGGTAAATCGTCGGATCTACCATCGATACGTTGTTAACTATCGTCCCGCTCGCGGATGTATTCCTCGAGCAGCTTCTTCTCTTCTCCAGAAAGCGAGCGGCTTTCCAGAAGATCGGCGCGTCGTTCAAAGGTCCTACCAAGGGACTGCTGTAAACGCCAACGCCGGATATGCGCGTGATTGCCACTTAGCAATACGTCGGGAACACGCTGATCCGCATACACCTCCGGTCGGGTGTAGTGCGGGCAATCCAGCAAACCATCCGTAAAGGAATCTTCCTCTGCGGAGTCCGCATGCCCTAAAGCTCCAGGCAGCAGTCGTGTAACCGCATCGATCAGGACCATCGCCGGCAGCTCGCCGCCAGACAGTACATAGTCGCCAATCGACCACTCTTCATCGACATGAGCTTCTATGAAACGCTCGTCAATGCCTTCATAACGGCCGGCAATCAGGATCAATGCATCCAGATTCGCCAACTCGCGTACCGCCGACTGATTCAGTTGACGGCCTTGGGGGGACAGGTAAATCACCTTCGCCGCCTCCCCGGCTGCTGCCTTGGCCTGAACCAGAGCATCTTCCAGGGGCTTGATCTTCATCACCATGCCCGGACCACCGCCAAATGGGCGATCATCCACAGTGTGATGTCGATCCGTCGTGTAGTCTCGCGGGTTCCAACAGGTCAGCTGCAACAGCCCCTGTTTCACCGCCCGACTGGTGATGCCGTACTCGCTGATGGCGGAGAACATCTCGGGAAACAAACTGATCACTTCTACGCGCAAGTTAGCCACGCTTAGAAGTCCGCATCCCAATCCACCTTCATCTCGCCTGCGGCAAGGTCGACGGCCAACACGCATTGCTCCGTATAGGGCAGCAGGCGTTCGCGATCATCCAGGCTGCCAGCGCAAGGCTTGACCACCATTACATCATTGGCGCCGGTTTCCAGAAGATGATCGATCTTCCCGAGCAATTGCCCAAGATGGTCAATGACCTTCAGACCTTCGAGCTGGTACCAGTAGTACTCGCCGTCGGTCAATTCAGGGAACAGGTTGCGCGGCACGCAGATCTCATAACCGGCCAGAAGACGAGCTTCTTCACGATCATCGAGACCCTTGAGCTTCGCGACCAGGAACTTGTCGTTCCCGCGTCCGCTGACCAGCTCAACCTGCTTCACATTGCCTTCGCGCTTGAGCGTCCAGGTTTTGTATTGCAACAGGTTTTCAGTAGGATCAGTAAAGGAGTACACCTTCACTTCGCCGCGAACGCCATGAACAGAATAAATCTTGCCGATAACGATCAAATCATCAGCATCAGCTGGCGTCGCGTTCATATTGCTCAGGCCGCAGCCTTAGCAGCGTCCTTCAACAACTGAGCAACACGCTCAGAAGGTTGTGCACCAACGCTCAGCCAGTAGGCTACGCGCTCTTGGTTCACGGACAGACGAACTTCTTGACCACGAGCAACAGGGTTGAAGAAACCAACCTGTTCCTTGTGCGAACCGTCGCGCGGGTTGCGGCTGTCGGTTACGGTCAAGTGGTAAAACGGGCGCTTTTTGGAGCCGCCAAGGGCAAGACGGATTGTTAGCATGTGAACATCGTTCCTGTAGTCGGTGCTGCAAATCTAAAGGCACAGCGGGCATAGGTGCCCGAAAGGCCGCATATTCTAAGGAATATCCGGACTTTTGCAAATGTCTTTTTCCGGCTGCCTATCGGCCGCCATCAAGATTTGCTATAGAGCCGTCGTTGAAAACGGCCAGTCAGCTCCCGCCAAGTGCGGGTTTGCTGGAGATCTCACATCCCTGTGAGCTGCGCAAGAGCAAGCCCTTACGCGAAAACTTTACATTTTGGGCATGCCGCCGCCGGGCAACATACCGCCCATGCCGCGCATCATTTTGGCCATTCCGCCTTTCGCGGAGAATTTCTTCATCATCTTCTGCATTTGCTTGTGCTGCTTGATCAAGCGACCAATGTCCTGCACCTGAGTGCCGGAACCCATGGCAATTCGGCGTTTGCGCGAACCGCTGATCAGCTCAGGGTCGCGGCGCTCGGCCGGGGTCATGGAGTTGATGATGGCTTCCATCTGCTTGAATTGCTTCTCTGCCGCACCCTGGGCATTGCCCATTTGCGCCAGGTTTACACCGCCGATGTTCGGCAGTTTGTCCATGAGGCCACCAAGGCCACCCATGTTCTTCATCTGTTGCAGCTGATCGCGGAAGTCTTCGAGGTCGAAGCCCTTGCCCTTCTTCAGTTTCTTGGCAAGTTTGTCGGCTTTATCCTTGTCGAGCGTCGCTTCCGCCTGTTCGATCAGACTGAGCACGTCACCCATGCCGAGGATGCGCGAAGCAATACGCTCAGGGTGGAACGGTTCGAGCGCATCGCTCTTTTCGCCCATACCGATGAACTTGATCGGCTTGCCAGTGATGGCGCGGACCGAAAGCGCGGCACCACCACGGGCGTCGCCGTCGACCTTGGTCAGGATCACACCGGTCAGCGGCAGTGCATCACCGAAGGCCTTGGCCGTGTTGGCGGCATCCTGGCCAGTCATGGCGTCGACCACAAACAGGGTTTCGACCGGGTTGATCGCAGCGTGCAACGCCTTGATCTCGCCCATCATCTCTTCATCGATGTGCAGGCGACCGGCGGTATCGACGATGACCACATCGATAAACTTGAGCTTGGCTTCTTTAATAGCCGCTTGCGCGATGTCGACCGGCTTCTGGCTCAGGTCGGACGGGAAGAACGTAACGCCCACTTCGCCCGCGAGCATTTCCAGCTGCTTGATCGCCGCAGGACGGTAAACGTCTGCAGACACGACCATGACGGATTTCTTTTTGCGCTCTTTAAGAAAGCGCGCAAGTTTACCGGCGGTGGTGGTTTTACCAGCGCCCTGCAAACCGGCCATCAGCACGACGGCGGGTGGCACGGCACTCAGGTTCAGGTCTTCGTTGGCAGCGCCCATCAGGCTTTCGAGCTCTGCCTGAACGATCTTCACGAAGGCCTGGCCCGGCGTCAGGCTGCGCGACACCTCGGTGCCGACGGCGCGCTCCTTGACCGAATTGACGAAGTCTTTGACCACCGGCAAGGCGACGTCAGCTTCGAGCAACGCCATGCGCACTTCACGCAGGGTGTCTTTGATGTTGTCCTCGGTCAGCTTGGCTTTGCCGGTGACATGGCGCAGCGTCTGCGAGAGACGGTCGGTTAAGTTTTCAAACATTGCGCGATCCTTTCAGGCCCTGTGTAGACCGGGATAATGGCGGCCCAGACCGGAATAAACATGTGCTCGGCGAGCCTGCGGCGTGGGCAGGTCGCGGATTATAGCGAAGACTGCGGCTGGCGGACACCTCGCTGTCAGGTTGCATGGTCTTTCGTGCAACTAAGGTTCTATGCCAAACTCAGCGCCTTTCGGGCTTGCCTAACAGGATTTATGCTCCCCTTGTCACCCAGCTTGCTAACGACCCTCGCCGCCGCCTGCTTATACGCCGCTGCGACCATCTACCAAGGCACTCGCCTGGCCTCCGGCGCCAAGGCGAACAAACGCCTGCTGGTCACGCTTGGCGTGCTGGCCGTGCTGGCCCACAGCGCCAGCCTTTTAACCCATCTGTTGACGCCGATCGGCCTGGGCCTGGATTTTTTCAACGCCGCCAGCCTGATTGCGGTGGCGGTCATTGCCCTGACCCTGCTGGCCTGCTCGCGTATTCCAGTGCAGAACCTGCTTGTGTTGCTGTTCCCGCTCGGCGCCGCTACCGTGCTGCTCGCCCAGTTCGCCCCGGCGGGAACCGTACAGATCATCGACGAAGAGCCCGGCATTCTTGCCCACATCCTCTTGTCGATCCTTGCCTATGGCATGTTCACTATCGCCGTGTTCCAGGCCTTGCTGCTGCTGGTCCAGGACCATCAACTCAAGCACAAGCACCCGTCCGGCCTGATCAGGAACTTCCCGCCGCTGCAAACCATGGAAAGCCTGTTGTTCGGCTTCCTCTGGGCCGGCTGGACCCTGCTGTCGATGTCGCTGATTTCTGGTTGGCTGTTTGTCGACAATCTGTTCGCCCAACACCTGGTGCACAAGACCTTGCTGGCCTGCCTGGCCTGGATAGTGTTCAGCGTGCTGCTGTGGGGCCGTAATCGTCTCGGATGGCGCGGACACAAGGCCATTCGCTGGACCCTCGCCGGTTTCTGCCTGTTGATGCTGGCGTACTTTGGCAGCAAGCTGGTTCGTGAATACATTCTGCACATCTGACGGGCGGCATTAATGGACGACTTGCCCATAGGGCCGATGCTCGCGGTTTTGGCCCTGCTGATTTTATGGTCGGGGCTGTTTACAGCCATCGAAGTAGCGCAACAGCATCTGCTGGCTCAGCGCACCGCCTCGCGTGCCAGCGACAAACCGGTGGCGAAGCTGAGTTTCCCCCTCAACAGCCTGATCCTCTGCAACACCCTGTGCCGTGCGCTGGTGGTGGTCATCAGCACCTTGCTGGCGATTTTCACCTGGGCCGAAAACGGTCCATGGGCTGCCTGCCTTGGGGCTGGCGCCGTTCTGCTGGTGTTCGCCGATTACCTGCCGCGAACCCTGGCGATCCGCTACCCGGATGCGATCCTGGCCCTCGGCAACTCTTTGCTGCGCGCACCCCTGAAAATCATCTACCCCGCCGCCTGGCTGCTCAATGGCATCGCGCAATTACTGACGCGACCGTTTGCCCGTACAGCCAAAGTGGTTCAGCAGAGTGAAGACGAGACACCGAATGATCGGCATGACGATCATGATCAGGCGGTTTGCCGCCCGCATCCGCTGTCGGGTATCCATGCGCTGGACAACATCACGGTCAACGACATTCTGGTACCGCGCAGTGACGTCGACGGGATCAACCTCGATGACTCCCTCGAAGAGATTATCGAGCAGCTGCGCAACAACAAGCGCACGCGATTGCCAGTGTTCCACAGCGACATCAATCAGGTTGAAGCCGTCCTTAATACCCGGCAGATCCGCCATTTGCTGCCCGACGGCACGTTGACCCTCGACGCGTTACTGGCGGCCAGCCACGAACCGTACTTCGTTCCGGAAAGCACGCCGCTGCAGCTGCAACTATTGAATTTCCACAAGCAACAACGGCGCCTGGGCATGGTGGTCGACGAGTACGGCGAAGTGCTCGGCATCGTCACGCTGGAAGACATTCTTGAAGAAATCGTTGGTGAATTCGAAAGCCAGCACAGCCTGGACAACCCTCATATTCACCCTCAAGCCGACGGCAGGCTGATGATCGAGGGCGCAGCGTCAATTCGCGAGCTGAACAAGAGCCTGGGATGGCACCTGCCCAGCGATGGCCCGAAAACCCTCAACGGGCTGGTCACCGAGGCACTGGAGACGATTCCGGAAAGCGCGGTCTGCCTGAAGATCGGACGGTATCGGCTGGAAATCCTGGAGACGGAAGACAATCGAGTTACTCGGGTGTTGATCTGGCATACCAGTTCAGTGCCAGCCATTCTCTAAGTCTCACAATCGCCCCTTGTAGCAGCTGGCGAAGCCTGCGTTGGCTCCGGGGTCGCGCTCGACCGCAGCAGTCGTAAAACCAGACAATGTGGTGGTTCAGGAAATCCGCGTTTACGGGGTTTACGACTGCTGCGCAGCCGAACGCAGGCTTCGCCAGCTGCTACAAGGATTTGCACTTGTTTGATCGTTAGGCTCCTTCCTATAATCGGGGCGCTTACCCAAGCCTCGCCTCACCCTTGTGCTACCCGCACTCTGCGTTAAACCCACATCCCTGGGTGTTCGACCATAATAAAATTCGCTCCACTGGGGCACATGACTGTCAGGGATAACCGCATGACGACCAGCACGACCTACTCAGATACCGCGCCTGCGCAGCCGACGAATTCCGCCACACGTGTGGCCACGGCGAGCTTCATCGGCACCGCCATCGAATTCTACGATTTCTACGTTTACGCCACGGCCGCCGCGCTGGTGATCGGTCCGGTGTTCTTTCCGCAAACCTCCGGCACGGCTCAGATGCTGTCGGCGTTTCTCACTTTCGGTATCGCTTTCATCGCCAGACCGCTGGGTTCGGCGCTGTTTGGCCACTTCGGGGACCGCATTGGCCGCAAATCGACACTGGTCGCCTCGCTGCTGCTAATGGGCGTGTGCACCACGCTGATCGGCGTGCTGCCGGGCTACGACAGCATCGGGGCCTGGGCGCCGATCCTGCTGTGCGTGCTGCGCTTTGGCCAAGGCCTGGGACTGGGAGGTGAATGGGGCGGTGCGGCACTATTGGCTACGGAAAATGCGCCCAAAGGAAAACGCGCCTGGTTTGGCATGTTTCCGCAGCTTGGCCCCTCCATAGGCTTCCTCGCCGCCAATGGTCTGTTCCTGACCCTGGCCATGACGCTGACCGATGAGCAGTTCCGCTCGTGGGGCTGGCGCATTCCGTTTCTGCTGAGTGCCGCACTGGTGATGGTCGGCCTGTATGTCCGCCTCAAGCTCCACGAAACCCCAGTGTTCGCTAACGCAATGGCCCGCCAGGAACGGGTAAAAATGCCTGTGGTCGAGCTGTTCAGCCAGTACTGGGCGCCCATGTTGCTGGGCGCCGGTTCGATGGTCGTGTGCTATGCCCTGTTCTATATCTCGACCGTGTTTTCGCTGAGCTATGGCGTCTCGACACTGGGCTACACCCGCGAGACCTTCCTTGCATTGCTGTGCTTTGCGGTTCTGTTCATGGCCGCTGCGACGCCATTATCGGCCTGGGCCAGCGACCGCTACGGGCGCAAACCGGTACTGATCATCGGTGGCGTGCTGGCAATTCTGTCGGGGTTCCTGATGGAGCCGTTGCTGACTCAAGGCTCAACCTGGGGCGTGGCGCTGTTTCTGTGCATCGAGCTGTTTCTGATGGGCGTGACGTTTGCGCCAATGGGCGCGCTGCTGCCTGAATTGTTTCCAACGCACGTGCGCTACACCGGCGCGTCGGCCGCTTACAACCTGGGGGGCATCGTCGGCGCCTCCGCGGCACCGTTCTTCGCGCAGAAGCTGGTGGCGATGGGTGGTTTGAGTTATGTCGGGGGGTATGTATCGGGGGCGGCGGTTTTGAGTCTGATTGCGGTGTTGTGCTTGAAGGAAACCCGTCACAACGATTTGAATCGGGTTGCCTGACAAGACGCCATCGCGGGCAAGCCTTGCTCCCACAGGTCAGTGTTCATGCACAATTATGTGAAAGGCACTGACCTGTGGAGCAAAGCGTGCTCGCGATGTTTTTACAGCTCTACAACAACCGACTGAGCAGCGCGGGTCGCTTTGGCACGTGCTGCTTCAATCGACTCATCCCGCGCCAACGCCACGCCCATCCGGCGCTGACCATTCACTTCAGGCTTACCGAACAAACGCAGCGCCGTGTCCGGCTCGCTTAACGCCGCGCCCAGGTTGGCGAACGCCGTCTGGGTCGATTGACCTTCCACCAGTATCACAGCGGAAGCCGAAGGGCCGAACTGACGAATCAGCGGAATCGGCAAGCCCAGAATCGCCCGTGCATGCAGTGCGAACTGCGACAGGTCCTGGGAAATCAGGGTCACCAGACCGGTGTCATGCGGACGTGGTGAGACTTCGCTGAACCACACCTGATCACCTTTAATGAACAGCTCCACACCAAACAGACCGCGGCCACCCAAGGCTTCGGTGACAGCTTTCGCCACGCGCTCGGATTCAGCCAAGGCAATCGGGCTCATGGCTTGCGGCTGCCAGGATTCCTGGTAATCGCCCTTCTCCTGACGGTGACCCACCGGTGCACAGAACGTGGTGCCGCCAATGTGGCGCACGGTCAGCAAGGTGATTTCATAGTCGAAGTCGATGAAGCCTTCAACAATTACACGGCCTTTACCGGCACGACCGCCTTCCTGGGCGTAATCCCAGGCGGTTTTCACATCATCTGCACTGCGCAGCAGGCTCTGGCCTTTGCCCGACGAGCTCATTACCGGTTTCACTACGCACGGAAAACCGAGGTCTTCGACGGCTTTGCTGTAGTCCTCGAAGGTGTCGGCAAAATGATACGGCGACGTTGGCAGGTCCAGCTCTTCAGCCGCCAGACGACGAATGCCTTCACGGTTCATGGTCAGCTGCGTTGCGCGCGCCGTCGGGATCACCGTGAAGCCTTCAGCTTCCAGCTCAACCAGGGTGGCGGTGGCGATTGCTTCGATTTCCGGCACGATGAAGTGCGGCTTCTCGGCTTCGATGACCGCGCGCAAAGCGGCGCCGTCGAGCATGTTGATCACGTGGCTGCGATGCGCCACTTGCATGGCCGGCGCATTGGCGTAGCGATCCACGGCAATCACTTCAACGCCCAGGCGCTGCAGCTCGATCACCACTTCCTTGCCCAACTCGCCACAGCCACACAGCAATACGCGGGTCGCGGTTGGCGACAATGGAGTTCCGATACGGGTCATCTCAGGTCCTCAAAGAAGCGGATCATCGAGGGTCGCGAGCACGTGGCGCGCTTCCCATGGGGCGAAAGCGCGGCATTTTACATGAACCTGAGGCTTTGGCTTCAGCTGGCGACGGCCTGTTTGCGCAGACGCCACGCCATGATCAGCCACACCGCCGTCACGCCCGCGAACTTTGAGCCCATCGCCGTGAGGATCACGCCCGGTGTGAACGCGTCGATCATGCCGAAAAAGATGAAAGTATCGAGGGGGATGCTCAGCGCAGAACTTATCCACAGGCGGTCATGCAACGGGCGTCGGGTAATGGTGAATACCAGCCAGTCGATGCATTCCGACACCGCGAAAGCCGTGGCACTGGCCAGTGCGATGGAAGGGTCGGAAGTGACGTAGGAAAGCACCAGCGCAGCCAGCATTGCGGCGATGGCGCCGTGGCCGAACCGGATTTGCACCATGTCCCGAAGGACAAACACCAACCCACCCCAGGCAGACCAGATGATGTCCAGGTGCGGGGCAGTGGAAAAGGCGTAGTTGATCAGCACGACGCTGCTGATGTAGGCGATCAGGAAAAGCATGGAGATGGGGGATACCTGTCAATTTGGTGCGCAGAATACTTCACCCGCACACAAGCACCAAACCCGAGCACGGACACGACAACGAACCTGTAGCAGCTGGCGCAGCCTGCGTCCGGCTGCGCAGCAGTCGTAAAAACAGACACTGCGGTCTGATAGGTTAATCGTGAAATCAGGATTTACGACTGCTGGCGCAGCCGGACGCAGGCTGCGCCAGCTGCTACAGGTTTGGTGTTTTGCCGATCATCCAGAGCAAACCACTGGACTTGGCCCGCTCATGACATAACCCCAGGACCTGGCGTCGTTCGTCGTTGTCCATCCGGCTCCAGCGAGTGATCTCATCCACTGTGCGCTGACACCCGGTGCAAATATCATCATCGTCCAGCGCACATACATTCACGCAGGGCGATCGGACCGGCCGTTCAGGGGTGTTCATTCTTCCTGCTCGGCCAGATCCCGGGCGTAACGCTGGGAGTTATGCACGTAGTGGGCAGCGCTGGCTTCGAGCATCTTCTTCTGCGGTTCGGTCAACTCGCGCACGACCTTGCCCGGCGACCCCATGACCAGCGAGCCATCAGGGATTTCCTTGCCCTCGCCGATTAAAGAATTAGCGCCAATGATGCAGTTCTTGCCGATCCTGGCCCCATTGAGAATCACCGCATTGATACCGATCAGGCTGTAATCGCCCACCGTGCAACCGTGCAGCATGGCGTTGTGGCCGATGGTCACACCGGTGCCGATGGTCAGCGGATAGCCCATGTCGGTGTGCATCACGGTACCGTCCTGAACGTTGCTGTTCTTGCCGATCAGGATCAGCTCGTTGTCGCCGCGCAGCACGGCGTTGAACCAGACGTTGGCGCCCTCTTCCAGTTTGACCTTGCCCACCAGCACGGCATTGGGAGCGACCCAGCTTTGTGGGTGGGTTTCGACGCGGGCGTCGCCCAGGCGGTATTTCATCTTATTGTCCTCAGGGCCAGGCAGGCGCACTTAAAAAGCCGGGTGTTCGCCATACGAACGATGGCTCAGGTATTGATAAAACTCTTGGGCGGCTGATGCAGGCTGATTTTCGCGTCATACAGCAAGTTGATCAACTCGACGATCATGATCGCCGTCAGCCCCCAGATTTTATATTCGCCGTAACGATAACTGGGCACATACCAACTGCGACCTTGATAGTCGATGCGATGGGTATGTTCGCGGGGATCTTCGCGGAAAAATTCCAGCGGCACGCTGAAGACCGCAGCGATCTCGGCATCGTTGGCGCGGTACTCGACGAAATCCGGAATCACGCCAACAAAAGGGGTGACCTTGATGCCGTGCAGAGAAATCAGCGGGCTGAGTGGGCCGATCACCTCGACGAGTCCTGGCGGCAGGCCGATTTCTTCTTCAGCCTCACGCAGGGCGGTAAAAATCAGGTCAGGGTCTTCAGGGTCGCGACGACCACCCGGGAAAGCCACTTCACCGCCATGGGTCGAGAGCCCGCTGGCGCGCAGGGTCAGAACCAGTTCCGGTTCGTCACTGCGGGTGATGGGCACCAGTACGGCGGCCTCGGGAAAGCGTTTGTCGGTTTCCAGGGTTCGCGGCGTGTGGTTGCTTACCCGATGCAGTAGCTCATCCAGCATGAGTGATCTCGATCTGTGCCTGTAGGGTCTGTTGACGTTTGCTGACGACCGCGTTGGGCGCCACCGCAGTTCGCGAGCAAACGTCAACAGACCCTATGCATCATGCACCAATCACACCGACCGCCCAAGCCCCGAACAGCCGTGTGTCGCTAAACGACAACTTGCCGACTGACACCGCCGCACGCCAAGATAGGCGCAGCATTCAGGAACCCAAGCATGAAATTTTGCAGTCAGTGCGGTAACCCAGTGACCCAACGCATTCCCGAAGGCGATGCACGCCTGCGGTTTGTCTGCGACAGCTGTCATACGATTCATTATCAGAACCCCAATATCGTCGCCGGTTGCGTGGCCACCTGGGGCTCCAAAGTACTGTTGTGCCGCCGCGCCATCGAGCCACGGCTCGGCTATTGGACCCTGCCCGCCGGTTTCATGGAGAACGGTGAGACCATCGAGCAAGCGGCCATTCGCGAGACCGCCGAAGAAGCCTGCGCCCGGGTCCGCGACTTGAGCATCTATACGTTGATCGATGTGCCGCACATCAGCCAGGTGCATGTGTTCTTTCGCGCGGAACTGGTTGACCTGAACTTTGCAGCAGGCATCGAAAGCCTCGAAGTTCAACTATTTGAAGAGGCCGACATCCCTTGGTCCGACCTGGCTTTCCGCACAGTGGGTCGTACTCTAGAATGCTTCTTCGCTGACCGGCGGACCGAGGTCTACCCCGTACGGTCCGAATCGATCCCGCCGCTTGCTCAGCCGGTCATTACTTGATTTGAATTTTGGAATGCTGCCGACGCTAAAAGATCGTCGACTGCGGCAGCTCCTGCAAAATCACCTATAAATACATAGTCGCGACACCTTTTAGGGATATCGTTTCAATGCGCTGGTTGCTTGCCCTGCTTTGCATGTCGTTCATCGCTGTGTCCCAGGCTTCCACCGTGGTGACCCTGGATGGCAAACCGATCGAAAAGGTGTTGGTGCTCAAGTCCGCTCATCAATTGCAATTGATCGCCGATGGCAAGCCTCTGCGGACCTACCGTATTTCCCTGGGCAAGCAGCCCAAAGGCGCCAAGCTGATGGAGGGCGACAAGCGCACGCCTGAAGGTTTTTACTGGGTCGACTGGCGCAAGGTCAGCGACCGCTTCAATCTGGCGATGCACATCTCCTATCCCAACGTTGCTGACTCCGCCCGCTCCCGACGCGAAGGGGTCGATCCGGGCGGGATGATCATGATCCACGGCACACCCGACACCTACGACTACCCGGAAAACCTGTTCCACACGCTTGACTGGACCGACGGCTGCATTGCCATGCGCAACATGGACATGCGAGAGGTATGGGGTCTGGTGCCGGATGGCACGATGATCGAGATACGTCCGTAACCCTTTGAGCCAGTCGATCTTGAAACACTCGAGCAAACCACTTTCAATTGCGCAACGCTGAGACCCGCAGCAATCATTGAAACTATCGAGGCACTTTCGAGCAATAAAATCTCAGAAAAGTCGTCTTTAAGAGTATTCCTCTCAATTTTTTTCGACTGCTTGCCAACCCTCATCCTCGCGGTTAGGGTTGAAGGCATGAAAACATCTCACACCCTCATTCGGCTTCGCCAGCACCGCAGTCTGTGCCTCGTCAGTGCACGACTGCCGGGCTGAATCGCGGTGCCTCGCCCTACGCTCTATCCCCAGAACTTTTGATACACCGGCAGGCCGCCTTTTTTCGGCCGACACAATAAGGATTTCCCGATGAGCATGCTCAAAGACCCGTCTTCGAAATACCGCGCGTTCCCGACTATCGACATTCCGGATCGTACCTGGCCGTCGAAGACCATCACTGCCGCGCCGATCTGGTGCAGCTCGGACCTTCGCGACGGTAACCAGTCGCTGATCGAGCCGATGGATGCGGTGAAGAAACTGCGCTTCTGGAAAACCCTGGTGTCGGTCGGCGTGAAAGAAATCGAGGCGTCGTTCCCGGCCGCATCGCAAACCGACTTCGACTTCGTGCGTACCCTGATCGAAGGCAACCACATCCCGGACGACACCACCATTCAGGTGCTGACCCAGGGCCGTGAAGACCTCATTGAGCGCACCTTCGAATCCCTGCGTGGGGCGAAGAAAGCCATCGTTCACCTCTACAACGCGACCTCCCCTTCGTTCCGCCGCATTGTCTTCAACCAGGACAAGGACGGGATCAAGGAAATCGCCGTGAGCGCGGCCAAGTTGTTCGTCAAATACGCTGCCCAACAGCCGGACACCCAGTGGACTTTCGAGTACTCGCCGGAAACCTTCAGCGCCACCGAACTGGATTTCGCCAAGGAAGTCTGCGATGCGGTGATTGAAGTCTGGAACCCGACGCCTGAGCACAAGATGATCCTCAACTTGCCTGCCACCGTCGAATGCGCCACACCAAACATCTACGCCGACCAGATCGAATGGTTCGGTCGTAACATCAACCGTCGTGACAGCGTGATCATCAGCCTGCACACCCACAACGACCGTGGTACTGGCGTTGCGGCTACCGAACTTGGCTTGATGGCCGGCGCTGACCGCGTCGAAGGCTGCCTGTTCGGTAACGGTGAACGCACCGGTAACGTCGACCTCGTGACCGTGGCATTGAACCTCTACACCCAGGGCGTGAACCCTGAGCTGGACTTCTCCGACATCGACGGCGTGCGTAAAGTCGTTGAGGAATGCAACCAGCTTCCGGTGCACCCTCGTCATCCGTACGTCGGCGACCTGGTTCACACCGCGTTCTCCGGCTCCCACCAGGATGCCATCCGCAAGGGCTTCGCCCAGCAGAAACCGGACGCCCTCTGGGAAGTGCCGTACTTGCCGATCGACCCGGCCGACATCGGTCGCAGCTACGAGGCGGTGATCCGCGTCAACAGCCAGTCGGGCAAAGGCGGTATCGCTTACCTGTTGGAACAGGAATATGGCATCAACTTGCCGCGTCGCATGCAGATCGAGTTCAGCCAGGTCGTGCAGCGTGAAACCGATCGCCTGGGCCTGGAGATGACTGCACAGCAGATCCACGCGTTGCTTCACAGCGAGTATCTGCAAGCCAACACTCCGTATGCGTTGGTGAGCCATCGCCTGCAGGAAGAAAACGGCCACAGCGCTGTTGAAGTGGAAGTGTCCAGCAAGGGCCAGGGCGAAACCAACCTGAACTGGCGTGGCAAGGGCAACGGCGCCCTGGAAGCGCTGGTGGCGGGTTTGCCGATCCCTGTCGAAATCATGGACTACAACGAACATGCAATCGGCGCGGGTACCAATGCCAAAGCGGCGGCTTACATCGAGCTGCGTGTTAACGGTGAGCGTGCGGTGCACGGCGTCGGTATCGACGAGAACATCACCACGGCGAGCTTCAAGGCGCTGTTCAGTGCGCTGAATCGCTCGTTGAGCCAGCCGGAAGCGAAAGCGGCGTAAGCGTCTGCCGCAATGCAAAAGGCCCCTTGGTGAGAACCTTGGGGCCTTTTTGTATTGGAAGATCAAAAGATCGCAGCCTTCGGCAGCTCCTACTGGTTATGAGTAAGCCAAAATGTCGCGGGGCGTACTCGGTCGGTGTCGGAGCTGCCGGAGACTGCGATCTTTTCGGACCACCAAATATCAGGTGAATTCGAAGGTATCAGCATCCAGATTGGCCGGAAATCTGGTGCGATACGCCGCCAATTCCGCCGCATCCAACACTACCGTGAACACCCCATCCGCCTCCCCCGCACTGAGCAACGTCTCACCCTGGAAGTCCAGGACCTGACTGTCGCCGGTATAGGCGAAGCCTTTGCCGTCCGTACCGATGCGATTCACAGCCGCCACGTAACACAGGTTTTCAATGGCCCGAGCCGGCAGCAAACGGTTCCAGTGCTGGCGCCGTGCACCTGGCCAGTTGGCGGTATAGAGCAGCAGATCGGTGTCCTGAGCATCGCGACTCCACACAGGGAATCGCAGGTCGTAGCAAATAAGCGGACGCACACGCCAGCCCTTGAGCTCGAACTGCACCTGGCGCTCGCCGGGCGTGTAGTGATTGTGCTCGCCGGCCATGCGGAACAGGTGGCGCTTGTCGTAATGCAGCACCTCACCGTCCGGTCGCGCCCACAGCAGGCGATTACGATGACTGCCGTCGGCCGCCTGGACGATCACACTGCCGGTGATCACCGCCTCGAGCTTCGCTGCCTGAAGCCGTAACCATTTGCTGGTGGGACCATTCTCCGCTTCGGCCAGGGTCTCGGACTCCATGGAGAAACCGGTGGTGAACATCTCCGGCAGGATGATCAGGTCAGCGCCGCGAGCCTGCTCCAGCAATTGCTCGAAATGCTCCAGGTTGGCCTGGCGATCGTGCCAGGCCAGCGTGGTCTGGATTAGCGCGATGTTCAGATTCGGCAGAGCACTCAGATCACGCATAGTTTTGCCGCTGCTTCACGCAGGGTCTCCTCGCGTTTGGCGAAGCACAGGCGCACCAGGCGCTGGCCTTCGGGGGGTGTCTGGTAGAACACCGAGATCGGGATGCTCGCCACGCCATGTTCGCGGGTCATCCACAGTGCCATCTCAACGTCAGTAAGGTCCGGGCGGATCTGCGAGTAATCGACCAGCTGGAAATACGTGCCCGCTGCGCGATTGAAAGTGAAACGCGACGGTGCCAGCAAATCACAAAACAGGTCGCGCTTGGCCTGATAAAAGGCCGGTAATTCTTCGACGTGTTCAGGGTGCTCGGCCATGAAGTCAGCCAGCGCGTATTGCAGCGGCGTCACACCGCAGAAACTGACATATTGGTGAACCTTGCGCAGCTCCGCCGTCAGAGCCGGTGGTGCGACCACATAGCCGGTTTTCCAGCCGGTGACGTGATAGGTCTTGCCGAAGGAACTGACGACGAAAGCGCGCTCGTACAACTCCGGATGGTTAAGCACGCTGACGTGAGGTAGGCCGTCGAACACTAGGTGCTCGTAGACTTCATCGCTGATCAGGTAGATGTCGCGATCACGAATCAGATCAGCCAACTGATCCAGTTCGGCACGACTGATCAGCGCGCCGCTGGGATTGTGCGGGGCATTGAGGACGATCATCTTCGTGCGCGGGCTCAGCGCCTGGGCGAGTTTTTCGAAATCGATGGCGAAGTCATCCAGGCCCAACTGGACGTGCACGCAACGGCCGCCAGCCAATTCCACCGAGGGCTCGTAGGCGTCGTAGCACGGGTCGAACACGATGACTTCGTCGCCACGATTGATCACCGCCTGGATCGCGCAGAAGATCGCCTGGGTGGCGCCGGGTGTGACGGTCACTTCGTGATCGGCATCCACATTGATGCCATAGCTGCGGGTAATCTTCGTCGCAATCTGCTCGCGCAATGCGGGCAGGCCGGTCATTGGAGAATACTGATTGTGGCCTTGGGCAATATGCCGGCCGACCGCATCACACAGGGCCTGCGGGGCATCGAAATCCGGAAAACCCTGGGACAGATTGAGCGCCCCGGTTTGCGCCGCGAGCTGAGACATCTGAGTGAAGATAGTGATGCCGACATTCGGCAGCTTACTGGTGATCATCGGTAGCCCCTTGCAGGTGAGCTGCAAGTTTCAAGCTGTAAGCGGCAAGCGGTCAAGTCTCAAACCTTCAGGCACAAAAAAGGGCCCCTGACAGGACCCTTTCTTGCGTTGACTCGAAGCTTGCAGCTTGAAACTTAAAGCTGCTTCTATTTCTTGTCGCGGCGCTTTTTGTCGGCCTTTTTGTGGTGCGACATCATGCGACGCTTCTTGTTGACCTGGCGGTCGGTGAGCGAATTCTTGTTGCCTTCGTACGGGTTCTCGCCGCCTTTGAATTCGATGCGAATCGGCGTACCGACCAGCTTCAGAACACGACGGTAAGTGTTTTCCAGGTAACGAACGTAAGACTTCGGCACCTTCTCGATCTGGTTACCGTGAATCACGATGATCGGCGGGTTCGCGCCACCCAAGTGGGCATAACGCAGCTTGATCCGGCGATTGTTGACCATCGGTGGCGCGTGTTCGCCAACCGCATCTTCCAGAATCGTGGTCAGACGGTTGGTTGGCCAGCGGGTAACCGCAGACTTGAACGAGTTCTGTACGGAAGCGTAGAGGTTGCCCACGCCCGTGCCGTGCAGGGCCGAGATGAAGTGGATGTCGGCGTAATCAACGAAGAACAGTCGACGTTGCAGCTCAACCTTGACGAAGTCGCGCTCGCCCGGCGTCATGCCGTCCCACTTGTTGATCGCGATAACCAGCGCACGACCCGCCTCGATGGCGAAGCCCAGCAGGTTGAGATCGTGATCGACCACACCTTCGCGGGCGTCCATCACGAAGATCACCACGTTGGCGTCTTTGATCGCTTGCAAGGTTTTGACCACGGAGAATTTTTCAACTTCTTCGTGGATCTTGCCGCGCTTGCGCACACCGGCGGTGTCGATCAGCGTGTACTTCTCGTCGTTACGCTCGAACGGGATGTAGATACTGTCGCGAGTGGTGCCGGGTTCGTCATAGACGATTACCCGGTCTTCACCCAGCATGCGGTTGACCAGTGTCGACTTGCCTACGTTCGGGCGGCCGATGATCGCGATCTTGATACCGTCTTTTTCGCTTGGGCCAGGAATGCGCTTGGCTTCCTCACCTTCGGCAACGATCTCTTCTTCGCCGTCTTCCGGCTCTTCATCGTCTTTCGGGAATTCGCTCAGTGCGATTTCCAGCATCTGGGTGATGCCACGGCCATGAGCACCGGCGATCGGAATCGCGTGGCCCATACCCAACGGGGCGAATTCAGCGCGGGCCATTTCCGGGTCGATGTTGTCGACTTTGTTGGCAACCACATAAGAGCGCTTGTTACGTTTGCGCAAATGCTCGGCGATCATCTGGTCGGCGGCGGTGAAACCAGCCTTGGCATCTACCAGGAACAGCACGACATCGGCTTCTTCGATGGCCAGCAGGGACTGCTCGGCCATTTTTTCGTCCATACCATGCTCGTCACCGGAGATACCACCGGTGTCGACCAGAATGTAGGAACGCCCTTGCCACTTGGCCTCACCGTATTGGCGATCACGGGTCAGACCGGACAAGTCGCCAACGATGGCGTCACGAGTCCTGGTCAGGCGGTTGAACAAGGTGGACTTGCCGACGTTCGGTCGGCCCACCAGGGCGATTACGGGAACCATGCGGCTCTCCACTTCGTTATTTCAGAAAATACAAAAGCCGCTGCGAGGCAGCGGCTGGTGCTCGGGGCAATCACTGTAGGAGCGAGCTTGCTCGCGAAAAACGCAAAACACCGCGTTTATTCAGAAAGCAAACGGAATCGTTGACGTCCATCGCGAGCAAGCTCGCTCCTACAAGTGAAGCAGCCTGGGGGTTAAACCCCAAGCATAGTCAAACATTACTTGATGGTCAGGGCTTCCAGTTTGCCGCTGTTGCCATACAGATAAATCGTGTCACCCACCACCAGCGGACGGGCACGCAGGCCGTCGCTGTCGATGCGCTCGCGGCCGACGAAACGACCGTCAACCTGACTCAGCAGGTGCAGGTAGCCTTCCATATCACCGACTGCAACATAGCTGGAGAACACTTCAGGAGCCGACAGCTGACGGCGCGCCAGCGAATCGTTGCTCCACAAAGCGGTGGTGGAACGCTCATCGACGCCTTCAACGGTGCCCGAGGACAGGCTCACGTAGACGCTGCCGAAACCCTGAGCGACGCCGGCATAGCTGGAAGCATCACGCTGCCAGAGCTGACGACCACTTTCCAGGTCCAGTGCCGCGACGCGACCCTGGTAGCTGGCGACGTAAAGCGTACCGCCGGACAGCAGCAAGCCGCCGTCGATATCGACGACACGCTCCAACTCCGAACGACCTTGTGGAATCGCTACCCGTTGTTCCCATACCGGCACGCCGTTGGAAATATCGAGAGCAACCACTTTACCGGTCGACAGGCCAGCCACCGCAAAGCGGTTGGTGACGATAGGAGCACTGGTGCCGCGCAGCGTCAGGACTGCCGGAGTGCTGTCATACAACCAGCGCTGGTTGCCGGTGGAGGCATCCAGACCGATCAGACGATCATCCTGGGTTTGAACCACAACCACGTCGCCGTTGTTGGCCGGTGGAGCGAGGACTTCACTGGACACGCGAGCGCGCCATTTCTCTTCACCGCTGCTGGCGTCGAGGGCAACGATTTCACCCTTGAGCGTACCGATCATGACCAGACCGTAACCCACGCCTACGGCGCCGGACACAGGCACGTCGAGATCTTTCTCCCATTTGACGTCGCCGTTGCTGCGATCCATCGACATCACCACACCGGTGACGTCGGCGGCATAGATGGTATCGCCTTCGATCGCCGGAACCAGCATGTTGTACGTCTCGCCCTGACCGTCACCGATCGAACGACTCCACTGCTTTTGCAGAACCACTTCTTCTTTGAAGTCAGTCAACTCGGCAGGTGGCAATTCCTTTTTGCTGTTGCTGCTGCAACCCGCGGCCAAAATGGCCAGAGCCAGCAATGCTGCATGTTTCCAACGAATCACGTCACGCATCCCCTTTGGCCAGGTCGTCCAGCTTGATTTGTAAGCCACCGACCGCCGCTTCATCCGACAGTGCCGCCTTGGCTTTTTGATACGCCGCGTTTGCTTCGTCGGTACGACCCAGCTGCACCAGCAGATCGCCCTTGAGTTCTTCGCGAGTGGCCAGGAATGCAGTATCGGCATCGCCTTCGAGCAGTTTCAGGGCTTCATCGGCCTTGTTCTGCGCGGCCAGTACCTGAGCCAGGCGCTGACGGGCAATTTCGCCCAACGCCGGGTTCGCCGGCTTGTCGGCAATGGCTTTCAGCTCGCTGGCTGCGTCATCCAGCTTGCCGCTGTCGACTGCTACTTTCGCCACAAACAGACTGCCGTACTGCGCATAGGCGCTGCCGCCGTACTCGCTGTTGAGCTTGCCAGCCAGGTCCGAAACACGTGCCGCATCAGGCTTGCCATCAGGCGTCAGCGTGGTTTCAAGCAATTGCTGATAGAGAATCGAGGCGCCTTGCGACTGATTGCTCTGATACTTTTGAAAGGCCTGCCAGCCGAACACGATGACCAGCGCCAACAGGCCGCCAGTGACCAGGGGCTTGCCGTTGCGTGTCCACCAGTCCTTAAAATCCGCCAGCTGTTCGTCTTCGCTATTCGACACCCCAATACTCCTTAATCGCTAAATCGGCTGTTTGACAGCTTCAACCCTGCACGATGCAGGTGGCCAGGTGTGCAGCAAGCGCATCCCAGGCAATGCTTTGTTGTTCGCCCTGGCCACGCAGGGGTTTGAAACCTACCACTTGCTGGGCCATTTCATCGTCACCGAGGATCAGCGCATACAATGCACCGCTCTTGTCGGCCTTCTTGAACTGGCTTTTGAAGCTGCCGGCGCCGGCATTTACTTGCAAGCGCAGGTTGGGTAATTGATCACGAACACGTTCACTCAAGGCCAACCCGGCAAGCTCGGCGGCTTCCCCGAAGGCACAGAGGTAAACGTCAACCTGGCGGGAGATCTCTTCCGGGATCTGTTCCAGGGTTTCCAGCAGCAACACCAGGCGCTCGATGCCCATGGCGAAACCGACACCCGGCGTTGGCTTGCCGCCCATCTGTTCCACCAGACCGTCGTAGCGACCACCGGCACAAACGGTGCCCTGAGCGCCCAACTTGTCGGTGACCCATTCGAAAACGGTCTTGCTGTAGTAATCCAGCCCGCGAACCAGCTTCGGATTGATGACATAAGGAATGCCGGCAGTGTCCAGGCGAGCCTTGAGGCCCTCGAAGTGCACGCGGGACTCTTCGTCCAGGTAATCGGCCATTTTCGGCGCGTCGACCAGAACCGCTTGTGTATCAGCGTTTTTGGTGTCCAGAACCCGCAGAGGGTTGGTTTTCAGGCGACGCTGGCTGTCTTCGTCCAGCTTGTCCAGACGAGCCGACAGGAACTCGACCAGGGCTTCGCGATAACGACCACGAGACTCGGCGGTGCCCAGGCTGTTGAGCTCAAGCTTGACCGCATCACGGATACCCAGCTCGCCCCACAGGCGCCAGGTCAGCACGATCAGTTCGGCATCGATGTCCGGACCATCCAGGTTGAAGACTTCGCAACCAATCTGGTGGAACTGACGATAACGGCCTTTCTGTGGACGTTCGTGGCGGAACATCGGACCGATGTACCAGAGTTTCTGCACCTGGCCACCACCGGTGATGCCGTGCTCGAGCACCGCACGCACGCAAGCCGCTGTGCCTTCAGGGCGCAGGGTCAGGGAGTCGCCATTGCGGTCGTCGAAGGTGTACATCTCTTTTTCGACGATGTCGGTCACTTCACCGATGGAGCGCTTGAACAGCTCGGTGAACTCGACGATCGGCATGCGGATCTGCTTGTAACCGTAGTTATCCAGCAGGCGCGAGACGGTGCCCTCGAAGTGACGCCACAGGGGAGTCTGCTCGGGCAGGATATCGTTCATGCCACGAATGGCTTGCAGAGACTTGCTCACTATAAATCCTTATTCGTTCGGCTCTTCAGCCGTTCGACTCTTAATTAGGGCTTAGCCGCGAGCGATTACAGCAGCGTCAGCTTCGACCTTCTCGGCCGCTTTCTGGCGGATCAAGCGTTCAAGCTCATCCACCAGATTGTCATTCGTCAGTTTCTGCGCCGGCTTGCCGTCGATGTAGATCAGGTTTGGCGTGCCGCCGGTCAAGCCGATATGGGCTTCCTTGGCTTCGCCCGGTCCGTTTACCACGCAACCGATCACTGCAACATCCAGCGGCACCAGCAGATCTTCGAGGCGCCCTTCCAGCTCGTTCATGGTTTTGACCACATCGAAGTTCTGCCGCGAGCAACTCGGGCAGGCGATGAAGTTGATGCCACGGGAACGCAGGTGCAAGGACTTGAGAATGTCGTAGCCGACCTTCACTTCCTCGACCGGGTCGGCCGCCAGCGAGATGCGGATAGTATCGCCAATCCCTTCGGCGAGCAGCATACCGAGGCCCACGGCGGATTTCACCGTGCCTGAACGCAAACCACCGGCTTCGGTGATGCCCAGGTGCAGTGGCTGGACGATTTCCTTGGCCAGCAAACGGTAGGCCGCGACGGCCATGAACACGTCGGAGGCTTTCACGCTGACCTTGAAGTCCTGGAAATTGAGGCGCTCAAGGTGCTCAACGTGACGCAAGGCGGATTCGACGAGTGCAGCGGGTGTCGGCTCGCCATATTTCTTTTGCAGGTCTTTTTCCAGGGAGCCGGCGTTCACGCCGATTCGAATCGGAATCCCGCGATCACGGGCGGCATCGACGACTGCGCGCACGCGGTCTTCGCGACCGATATTACCCGGGTTGATCCGCAGACAATCAACGCCCAGCTCGGCCACTCGCAATGCGATCTTGTAGTCGAAGTGGATGTCGGCAACCAGCGGAACCTTGACCAGTTTCTTGATCTTGCCGAAGGCTTCGGCAGCGTCCATATCCGGTACGGAAATCCGTACGATATCGACGCCAGCGGCTTCCAGGCGATTGATCTGGGCCACGGTGGCGGCCACGTCATTGGTATCGCTGTTGGTCATGCTCTGCACAGCGATAGGCGCATCGCCGCCAACAGGCACGTTACCGACCCAGATCTTGCGAGATTCGCGACGTTTGATTGGAGATTCGCCGTGCATGACTTATTGACCCAACTTCAGGCGAGCAGTCTCGCCACTGGTGAACGGAGCGACATCAACCACCTGCCCGTTGTAGCTGACCTGTGCGCCACGGGCAAAGCCCAGACGCACGGCAAAGGGTGGTTTGCCGGTAACGGAAACGTTTTCGCCTTTACGCTTGAGACCGCTTAACAGCACCTTGCCGGTGCCATCGGTCACTTGTGTCCAGCAGTCTGCAGTGAACTGCAACGAAACCTGGCCTTGACCGGCGGTCGGAGCCGATGCTGCCGGGGCAGGAACAGTCGACGCAACGGGCGCAGTCGCGACTGGAGCAGGCACAGCGGGAACGGCCGGGGCCGGGGTCGCTGGAGTGGCAGGCGTCGCAGGAACAGGCGCGGAATTTTGAGCAGGTGCCGTCGGTGTTGTCGCCGACGCAGCCACTTCAGGCTCAGCCGATGTACTGGTCTGCGGCAACGCCAAAGGGGCCCCGGCTTCGGTCTGATTTTCCACGATGGCCTGATCTTCAGGCTCATCCAGCGGATGAATCTGGGTAGTGCCGTCGGCGCCTTCGACTTCAACGTGCTCCGGGCTCAACGTGGTGAGGTCCTTGGCGCGCTGTGAAGTTTGATCCTGCCACCAGACAAAACCACCACCGATTACGGCAACCAGCAACAGCAGGCTGACAATTCGCAAGATAGTGTGAGAAACCCGAACCGGCTCTTCGATGCGTCCCAGGCTGTGGACATTACTGCCCTGGGAGTCGGTACCGGTGGATTGGTCGAACTGCTGAACGAGGACGGTTTGATCCATGCCCAGCAATTTGGCGTATGCACGGATGTAGCCGCGAGCGAACGTATGCCCAGGCAGCTTATCGAAAGCACCGGCTTCAAGATTGCTCAGGGAGCTGACGGTGAGGTTGAGCTTGAGGGCCACTTCGGCCAGCGACCAGCCTCTGCTTTCGCGGGCCTGGCGCAAAGTCTCACCGGGATTAACGCGATTCGCTGCTACAACTTCGGGATGCGCCGCTTTCATCATTGCTCCGACAGGTATTGCTGATATTCCGGCGTACCGGGATAGAGTCGTTTTAGTTGCAGGCCATAACTGGCAGCCTTGTCGCGATCTTCAAACACTTTTGCCAGCCGAACGCCGAGCAATAGACTACGTGCATTTTGTTCGGCGAGCAGGCTAAAACGGTCGTAGTAGTCACGCGAGGGCACATAATGCCTGTCTTCGAACGACAACTCAGCCATTTCCAGCAATGCGCGTGGCTGCTGACGATTCAATCTCAGGGCTTTTTCCAGTTGCTGCTGAGCCAGATCACGTTCACCCAGCTTCGAAGCGGTCATTCCCAGGTTTTCAAACACCCGTGAGCGTTCGGGATACAGGGTGTCGGCAGCGGCTTGTTCGAAACGTTCGTAAGCCTCTTTGTAGCGTTTCTCTTCGAAAAGAAAACTGCCGTAATTGTTCAGGATTCGAGCATCCTTGGGGCGGGAAGACAGCGCCTTGCGAAAGTGCTCGTCGGCCAACTCCGGCTCCATCTCGGCCTGGAACACCAGCCCCAGCGCCGCGTTGGCGTCAGGGTCCGAGCTGTCCAGGTCCAGCGCCTTCTTCAGCGGGACCTTGGCACGCTCGGTCATACCTTGCTGCAAGTACCCCAGACCCAGCTGCACGTAAGCAGCACGCGCTTCATCGCGGCCCTTGCTGGTCTTCATCGGATTGAAATCACCCGACAGGACACAACCAGCACACAGGCTGGCCAACAGCACAAGCAGCGCAAAGCGCAGGGACATAGAGATCCTCTCTTAATTATTTCGCGGCGTTTGTTGCGATATCGTTTTCGGCGCTCAACTCGCGCACGGCGATATAACGTTCGCTGCGTCGGGTGCGATCCAGCACCTGCCCTACCAATTGTCCACAGGCCGCGTCGATGTCTTCACCACGGGTGGTGCGTACAGTGACATTGAAGCCTGCATGATGAAGCTGATCCTGGAAACGGCGAATCGCATTGTTGCTCGGACGCTCGTAACCGGAATGCGGGAACGGGTTAAACGGAATCAGGTTGATCTTGCACGGGATGTTCTTGAGCAACTCGATCATCTCGACCGCATGCTCGACCTTGTCATTGATGTCCTTGAGCAAGGTGTACTCGATGGTCAGCACGCGCTTTTCGCCCAGGGACGACATGTAGCGCTGGCACGACTCGAGCAGCATCTTAAGCGGATACTTCTTGTTGATCGGCACCAATTGATTACGCAATGCGTCATTGGGTGCGTGCAGGGACAACGCCAGGGAGACGTCGATGTGCTTGGACAGCTCATCGATCATCGGCACCACGCCCGAAGTGGACAGGGTCACGCGGCGCTTGGAAATCCCGTAGCCAAGGTCATCCATCATCAGATGCATGGCGGCCACGACGTTGTCGAAGTTCAGCAGCGGCTCGCCCATGCCCATCATCACCACGTTGGTGATGGCACGGTCGGCGGTCGCCGGGATGCTGCCAAACGATTTATTGGCAATCCACACCTGCCCAATTACTTCGGCGGCGGTGAGGTTGCTGTTGAATCCTTGCTTGCCGGTGGAGCAGAAACTGCAATCCAGGGCACAGCCTGCCTGGGACGAAACGCACAGAGTGCCGCGTTTGCCCTGGGGAATGTAGACGGTCTCGACGCAGCTGCCGGACGCCACGCGCACCACCCACTTACGGGTGCCGTCGGTGGAAATGTCCTCGCTGACGACTTCGGGACCACGAACTTCGGCAATGACCTTGAGCTTGTCGCGCAGGGCCTTGCTGACGTTCGTCATGGCGTCGAAATCATCGACGCCAAGGTGGTGAATCCATTTCATTACCTGACCGGCACGGAAACGCTTCTCCCCGATTGAGTCGAAGAATTTTTCCATTTCCAGCTGAGTCAGACCCAGCAGGTTGGTTTTAACAGTCGATGTAGTCATGGATTCACCTTCACTCTTAAGCCAATGCTTAGCGAGTGGTTACTTCAGTAGCTGCGAAGAAGTACGAGATTTCGCGAGCAGCAGCGGCTTCGGAGTCCGAACCGTGTACAGCGTTGGCATCGATGGAGTCAGCGAAGTCAGCGCGGATGGTGCCGGCAGCAGCTTCTTTAGGGTTGGTAGCGCCCATCAGCTCACGGTTCAGAGCGATAGCGTTTTCGCCTTCCAGAACCTGAACGACAACCGGACCGGAGATCATGAAAGCAACCAGGTCGCCGAAGAAACCACGAGCGCTGTGCTCAGCGTAGAAGCCTTCAGCTTCTGCTTTGGACAGTTGCTTCAGTTTCGAAGCTACAACGCGCAGGCCAGCTTTTTCAAAACGAGTGGTGATCTCGCCGATAACGTTTTTTGCAACAGCGTCAGGCTTGATGATGGAGAAAGTACGTTGAACAGCCATGGTGTAACTCCAGAAACAGTAATTTGTGAAAAATTAAACCCGCGAATTATACGCGGGTTCTTTGGTATTGCCTAACCTGCAGCGTGGCTCAGTCGCGTTCTTCGATCCAGTTGGCCTGAATGGCCTCCAGGACCTTCTCGCCACAATGCTCAGGCTTGTCGTCGAATTCGGGCAATTCCATTACCCATTTCCGCAGATCGACGAAGTTGACCGACATTGGGTCAACATCAGGCTTGCTTTCAGCCAGCTGGATGGCGATTTCCAGCACATCAGTCCACTTGAGACTCATGACAATTCCTTGAATCAGTGCGGCGCTTCGGCAGCATGGTTGAGCGAGTATTTCGGAATTTCAACGGTCAGGTCTTCAGTCCCGACGATCGCCTGACAGCCTAGACGCGATTGCGCTTCCAGACCCCAGGCCCGATCAAGAAAATCTTCTTCCAGCTCGTCCGCTTCTTCCAGCGAGTCAAAGCCTTCACGAATGATGCAGTGACAAGTAGTGCAAGCGCAGACGCCGCCACAGGCGCTTTCCATCTCGATATGGTGTTCGTGGGCCAGCTCGAGAATGGAAGTCCCCGGCTCAGCCTCCACAACCATGCCATCCGGGCAAAACTTCTCGTGTGGCAGAAAAATGACCTGCGGCATCAGATATCCTCGATTTCATTCAGGTTGCGCCCCGACAGAGCGGCTTTCACCGTCAAATCCATACGGCGGGCAGCAAAAGCATCGGTCACTTGCGACAGACGCTTGGTCTGTTGCTCGATGGCATAACCATCAGACCCTTTCATCAATTCGGTCAGTTCCTGCATCTGCAACTCGATGACCATGCGCTCTTCGGCATCCAGCAGACGCTCTCCATCGACATCAAGCGCAGCCTGCACCGCTTCAATCAGGCGCTGGGCATCGACTTGCTGCTCACGCAGGACACGGGCGACCTTGTCGTCGTTGGCGTGCTGGAATGAATCCTTGAGCATCTTCGCGATTTCGCCATCAGTCAGGCCATAGGACGGCTTGACTTGGATGCTGGCTTCTACGCCCGAACCCAGCTCACGAGCGGAAACGCTGAGCAGACCGTCGGCATCGACCTGGAAGGTCACGCGAATCTTCGCCGCACCGGCCACCATCGCCGGAATACCGCGCAATTCGAAGCGTGCGAGGGAGCGGCAATCGCTGATCAGCTCGCGCTCGCCCTGCAATACGTGGATTGCCATGGCCGACTGGCCATCTTTGTACGTCGTGAAGTCCTGGGCGCGGGCGACGGGGATGGTGGTGTTCCGCGGAATCACCTTCTCCATCAGGCCACCCATGGTTTCCAGCCCCAAGGACAATGGAATCACATCAAGCAACAGCAGTTCGCCGCCATCGCGCTTGTTGCCCGCCAGCGTATCGGCCTGGATCGCGGCACCGATGGCCACCACTTGATCCGGATCGATTTCAGTCAGCGGCTCGCGACCAAAGGCTTCGGCCACCGCTTCGCGAACACGAGGAACGCGAGTCGATCCACCCACCATGACCACGGCGTGCACTTCTTCGAGCTCGACACCCGAATCACGTACCGCACGACGACAGGCTTTCAGGCTGCGGGCAACCATTGGCTCGATCAGCGCATTGAACGCCTCACGGGTCAGCTCGGCTTTCCACTCGCCGTAAGCGACTTCAACAGACGCCGCATTGGTCAGCGCTTCTTTTGCCGCACAGGCGGTTTGCAGCAGGTTGCGTTGCGCGCCCGGATCCAGATCGGCCGACAAACCGGCACTCTCGATGATCCAGCCAGCAATTGCGTGATCGAAGTCATCGCCACCGAGAGCACTGTCGCCACCCGTGGCCAGAACCTCAAACACGCCGCCTGTCAGGCGCAAAATCGAAATATCGAAGGTACCGCCGCCCAGGTCGTAAATCGCGACCAGGCCTTCAGCATGCTGATCCAGACCGTAAGCCACCGCAGCCGCCGTAGGCTCGTTGAGCAAGCGCAGCACGTTCAGACCGGCCAGTTTGGCCGCATCCTTGGTGGCTTGACGCTGGGCATCATCGAAATAGGCCGGAACAGTGATCACCGCGCCAACCAGCTCCCCACCCAACGCCTCTTCAGCGCGCTGACGCAGCACCTTGAGAATGTCGGCAGAGACCTCGACCGGGCTTTTCGGGCCCTGAATGGTGTCGATGAACGGCATGTGCGATTCGCCGCCGACAAAGCGGTACGGCAGTTGATCGCCCAGCTGCTTGACGTCGGACAGACCACGCCCCATCAGGCGCTTGACCGACAGCACAGTATTCAGGGGATCAGAGGCGGCAGCCAGCTTGGCTGACTCGCCGACCTCGATGCGATCGGCGTGGTAGCGCACGGCAGACGGCAGAATGACCTGCCCGTCAGCGTCAGCCAGAGGCTCGGAAAGACCACTGCGCAACGCAGCGACCAGCGAATTGGTAGTGCCCAAGTCGATCCCCACAGCCAGACGACGCTGGTGCGGTTGAGGACTTTGGCCGGGTTCGGCGATCTGCAGTAGGGCCATCGTTATCAGGACTTATCTGTATATCAGGCGTGCGACCGGAGCGGCACTGGGTTAATCGTCGAGGCGCTCTTCTAACTGGCGCACTTCGTAGGTGAGCTTGTCGAGGAACTGCATGCGCCGCATCAGGCGTTCGGCCTGCTCACGTTGCGCTGCATCATCCCAACAGGCTGCGAAGCTGTCGTTCAGCTCATCCTGGGCGGACTTCAGGCGACGCTTGAACACTGCAACACCTGCCACGTCGGCACTGTCTTGCAGGTCTTCGAGCTCTTCACGCAGCTCCATTTGCTGCAGAAGAAAATCCGGATCATGCACCGTGACCTCCAGCGGCAGCTCGCGACCACCCATGGCGAGCAGGTATCGCGCGCGCTTTGGGGGACTTTTGAGCGTCTGGTAGGCCTCGTTGAGGCTCGCGGATTGCTCTAGCGCCAGCCGCTGCTCGCGCTCGGAAGCGTCTGCGAAGCGGTCCGGATGAACGCCGCGCGCCAACTCTCGGTAGCGCGTAGCCAACTGCTCGAGATCCAGACGGAAACTCGGCTGCAGTTCAAATAAAGCGAAATGACAAGGAGTACCCACGAGCAGCCTCAGATGTTGAAGCTTTCGCCGCAGCCACATTCACCGCGTACGTTGGGATTGTTGAACTTGAAGCCTTCGTTCAACCCTTCCTTGACGAAATCGAGTTCGGTGCCGTCCAGGTAGGACAGGCTCTTAGGGTCGATGATCACTTTCTCGCCGTGACTTTCGAACACCTGATCCTCTGCAACCACCTCGTCGACAAACTCCAGCACGTAGGCAAGGCCGGAACAGCCCGTGGTGCGAACACCCAGACGAATCCCCTCACCTTTGCCGCGCCCGTCAAGGGAGCGTCGCACGTGCCGAGCAGCCGCTTCTGTCATGCTGATAGCCATCGTTGACTCCTTACTCGTCGCCCAATGCTTAGATCAAGCCTTTCTTCTGCTTGTAGTCGCGAACAGCCGCTTTGATAGCGTCTTCGGCGAGTACGGAGCAGTGAATTTTTACTGGCGGCAGGGCCAGTTCTTCAGCCAGCTGAGTGTTCTTGATGGTCTCTGCTTCATCCAGAGTCTTGCCTTTCATCCACTCGGTCGCCAGGGAGCTGGAAGCGATTGCCGAACCGCAGCCGTAGGTCTTGAACTTGGCGTCTTCGATGATGCCTTGCTCGTTGACCTTGATCTGCAGACGCATCACGTCACCGCATGCCGGTGCGCCGACCATGCCGGTGCCGACGTCTGGGTCTTCCGCGTCCATCTTGCCGACGTTGCGCGGGTTCTCGTAGTGGTCGATGACCTTTTCGCTGTAAGCCATGATTCTTAATCCTCACTCATCAGAGAGTCGCTCTTGAACCCTGCCATACAAAGATGCGCAGGGCTGGTTTGCGGCGACTTGAAATCAGTGTGCCGCCCACTCGATTTTCGAAATGTCGACACCGTCTTTGTACATGTCCCACAGCGGCGACAAAGTGCGCAGCTTGGTGACGGCCTCGCAGACTTTCTGCGCGGCGTAATCGATTTCTTCTTCGGTGGTGAAACGGCCGAAGGTGAAGCGAATCGAGCTGTGCGCCAGTTCGTCGTTGCGGCCCAGGGCGCGCAGTACGTACGAAGGCTCAAGGGAAGCCGAGGTGCAGGCCGAACCGGACGAAACCGCCAGATCCTTGAGCGCCATGATCAGCGACTCGCCTTCAACATAGTTGAAGCTCAGGTTCAGGTTGTGCGGTACGCGGGCGGTCATGCTGCCGTTGATGTACAGCTCTTCCAGGCCTTCGACCTGTTTGAAGAAGCGGTCACTCAGGGCCTTGATACGAATGTTTTCCGCAGCCATGTCTTCTTTGGCTACACGGAAGGCTTCACCCATGCCAACGATCTGGTGGGTCGCCAGCGTGCCGGAACGCATGCCGCGCTCATGACCGCCACCGTGCATGGTCGCTTCGATGCGAACACGCGGTTTGCGGCTCACGTACAGCGCGCCGATACCTTTAGGACCGTAGGTCTTGTGGGCAGAGAACGACATCATGTCGACTTTCAGCTTCGACAGGTCGATATCGACCTTGCCGGTGGACTGAGCAGCGTCGACGTGAAACAGGATGCCTTTCGAGCGAGTCAGCTCGCCGATAGCGGCGATGTCGTTGACGGTGCCGATTTCGTTGTTCACGTGCATGATCGAAACCAGGATGGTGTCGTCACGCAGGGCCGCTTCAACCATCTCAGGCGTCACCAGGCCATCATCGCGAGGCTCAATGTAGGTGACTTCGAAACCTTCACGCTCCAGTTGGCGCATGGTGTCGAGGACAGCCTTGTGCTCAATCTTGGTGGTGATCAGGTGCTTGCCTTTGGTGGCGTAGAAATGCGCCGCACCCTTGATTGCCAGGTTGTCGGATTCGGTGGCACCGGAGGTCCAGACGATTTCACGCGGATCAGCGTTGACCAGGTCAGCGACCTGACGACGAGCGTTTTCGACGGACTCTTCAGCTTTCCAGCCAAACACGTGGGAACGGGACGCCGGGTTACCGAAGTTTCCGTCGACCAGCAGGCATTCACTCATTTTTTGCGCAACACGCGGATCAACCGGGGTAGTTGCAGAGTAATCAAGGTAAATCGGCAATTTCATGGACTATCTCCTAAATCAGGCTGGCTGGCGTGCCGCTAGCTCTTTGGCTGTCATTCGACGGCGGACGCTTCAATCTTGTCCAGGCGTGGCGCCTTGCTGTTGCAACGGCGCTGGTCCTGACGCTGGGCTACTTCTTGTACCTCACGGCGAGTGACAAGATCAGCCAAGCTGATACCGCTCAGAAATTCGTGAATCTGCAAGCTCAGATCGCACCACAAGTGATGGGTCAGACAGGTGTCGCCTTGATGGCAATCACCCTGGCCCTGGCATTTGGTGGCATCGACCGATTCGTTTACCGCATCGATCACCTGGGCGACCTGGATGCCCTGCATGTCGCGGGACAGTTGGTAGCCGCCGCCCGGACCACGAACGCTGGAGACCAGATTGCTGCGACGCAACTTGGCGAAAAGCTGTTCAAGGTAGGACAGGGAGATGCCTTGGCGCTCGGAGATATCGGCCAGGGACACCGGCCCGTGCTGCGCGTGCAACGCCAGATCGAGCATGGCGGTCACGGCGTATCGGCCTTTTGTAGTCAGTCTCATGGACAATTACCACGGAGTTCGGAATGGGGCGAGTATGCAATTCCCGAGTATTTAAGTCAACTATAAGACCTAGTACTTTAGTCAGGATTACCCGCAAAAGAGCGCGCGCATCATAGCAAAGGCTGGCCTCTGACAGCCAGTAGTACCGAGTGATCGTTCATCGCGAGCAAGCCCGCTCCCACAAGGACGATGAGCATCCTGTGGGAGCGGGCTTGCCCGCGATGCGGCCGACTCGGTCTAGCCGGCCTGACTCTGATCCTTGTCCTTCACACACGCAAAGTCTTCTTCACGCAGCTCAGGCAGATCCTTGGCACAGTAATTACTGCCCAGATCCTTCAACGCCCCGCACATCCCTTCCAGGCGCCCATCTACTGCCTGCAGATGATCAAGCAGCTGATTGATGGCCCGCGCCACCGGGTCCGGCATGTCTTCGCCAACGCCATAGGCATCAAAACCGATCTTCTCGGCCATGGCCTTGCGCTTGGCATCCTGCTCTTCATCGGACTTGACGATGATCCGCCCCGGAATACCGACAACGGTCGCTCCAGCCGGCACAGCCTTGGTCACCACCGCGTTGGAGCCCACCTTGGCACCCGCACCCACAGTGAAAGGCCCGAGGACCTTGGCGCCTGCCCCGACAACCACACCATCTTCCAGTGTCGGGTGACGCTTGCCCTTGTTCCAGCTGGTGCCCCCCAGGGTTACGCCCTGATAAAGCGTGACATCGTTGCCGATCTCGGCCGTTTCACCGATGACAATGCCCATGCCATGGTCAATAAAGAAACGACGCCCGACCTTCGCCCCCGGATGGATCTCGATCCCGGTCAACCAGCGACCGAAGTTCGATACCAGGCGCGCCAACCACTTCCAGCCCATCCCCCACAGCGCCGATGACAGGCGGTGGATCCAGATGGCGTGCATGCCGGGATAGCAGGTCAGAACTTCAAATGCGTTACGCGCCGCCGGATCACGATGGAAAACACTCTGGATATCTTCACGCAAACGCTCGAACATCATTAATCCTTCCGCTTTAGAAGCTCACCACGGGCCGCTTTCTGGGTTTCCGTGAGGATGCCACGCAATATATTCATCTCCGCCCGGCTGACCGAGCTTCGTCCGTACAACCGGCGCAGGCGCGCCATCAAGTGCCGCGGTTTTTCCGGATCGAGGAATTCGATGGCCACCAGGGTCTGCTCCAGGTGCTCATAGAATCGCTCCAGCTCATCCATGGTCGCCAGCTCAGCGCTTTTGACGGAGGCCACTTCTTCCTTCTCGACCTTGCTCGGCTGGCCTTGGGCCGCGAGCCAGGACATGCGCACTTCATAGCTCAACACTTGCACCGCTGCCCCGAGGTTCAGCGAACTGAACTCAGGGTCTGATGGGATGTGCACGTGATAATGACATCGCTGCAGCTCTTCATTGGTCAGGCCGGAATCTTCACGACCGAACACCAAAGCAATTTCAGCGCCCTGCCCGGCTTCCTCGACCACTTTCACACCGCATTCACGGGGATCGAGCAACGGCCAGGGGATACGCCGGTCGCGCGCACTGGTACCGAGCACCAGATTGCAGCCGACCAAGGCATCTTCCAGGGTGGCGACGACTTGCGCGTTTTCAAGGATGTCACCGGCGCCGGAGGCCCGGGCATCAGCCTCGTGGTGCGGGAATAACCGCGGTTCGACCAGCACCAGCCGCGTCAGGCCCATGTTCTTCATGGCACGCGCAGCCCCGCCGATATTCCCGGGATGGCTGGTATTGACCAGGACGACACGAATGTTTTGCAGCAAGGGAGGCGCTCTCGAACACAATAAAGGGGAGCCGAATCTTACAGCGAGACCTACCGTTAAGCTACGAAAGCGAACGTCGTCCTTCACCTGAAGAAAGTTTCTGATAGAATGCCCGGCTTTCTTTAACAACCTTAGGTGACACATCCATGCAGCCCATGCTGAATATCGCGCTGCGCGCCGCCCGCAGCGCCAGTGAATTGATCTTCCGCTCCATCGAGCGCCTGGATACCATCAAGGTCGACGAAAAAGACGCCAAGGATTACGTATCCGAGGTGGATCGCGCCGCCGAACAGAAAATCATCGACGCACTGCGCAAGGCCTACCCGAATCACTCGATCAGGGGTGAAGAAACCGGCATGCACGCCGGTAGCGGTATCGAAGGCGAAGAGTACCTGTGGATCATCGATCCGCTGGACGGCACCACCAACTTCCTGCGCGGCATCCCTCACTTTGCAGTCAGCATCGCTTGCAAATATCGCGGTCGCCTGGAACACGCCGTTGTTCTGGACCCGGTTCGCCAGGAAGAATTCACTGCCAGCCGTGGCCGTGGCGCCCAGCTGAACGGTCGTCGTCTGCGCGTCAGCGGTCGCACCAGCCTCGACGGCGCCCTGCTGGGTACCGGCTTCCCGTTCCGCGACGACCAGATGGACAACCTCGACAACTACCTGGGCATGTTCCGCGCCCTGGTTGGCCAGACCGCCGGCATCCGCCGCGCCGGCTCGGCGAGCCTGGACCTGGCTTACGTAGCGGCCGGTCGTTTCGACGCATTCTGGGAGTCGGGCCTGTCCGAGTGGGACATGGCTGCAGGCGCCCTGCTGATTCAGGAAGCCGGCGGTTTGGTGAGCGACTTCACCGGCGGTCACGACTTCCTTGAAAAAGGCCACATCGTTGCCGGCAACACCAAATGCTTCAAGGCAGTACTGACGGCGATCCAGCCGCACCTGCCAGCCTCGCTGAAACGCTAAGTTCCAGCGACAGAAAAGCACCCTTCGGGGTGCTTTTTTTATGCCTGGAATCCACCCCCTCGGTCACTACATAACCCTGTGGGAGCGGGCTTGCCCGCGATAGCGGAGTGTCAGTCGCCATTAATGGTGCAGGTGATGACGCCATCGCGGGCAAGCCCGCTCCCACAGGGTCTTACAGCGACTTCGAAGCTGCATTCCGGGTACAAAAAAAGCACCCCGCAGGGTGCTTCTTTTTGAATCTGAACGTCAGCTATTTACTGACCAGGCTCATTCTGCGACAAAACCAGCTTACCTTCCTTATCGACAGGAATCTGGTTGCCCGGATCACGGTCCATCCGCACTTTGCCTTCCTTGCCATCCAGCGAATAACGAACGTCATAGCCGACCACTTTGTCGCTGATGTCATTCACTGTATTACAGCGAGTCTGGGTCGTGGTGTAGGTATCGCGATTCTGCATACCCTCCTGAACCTTGTTACCGGCGTAACCACCGCCGACCGCGCCTGCAACCGTAGCAATCTTCTTGCCCGTGCCGCCGCCGATCTGGTTACCTAGCAGACCGCCAGCCAATGCACCGACCACGGTACCGGCGATCTGATGTTGATCTTTCACCGGCGCTTGCCGGGTTACAGCGACATCCTTGCACACTTCACGTGGCGTCTTGATTTGTGTCTTGACCGGTTCAACGGCTAGCACTTGCGCATACTCAGGGCCGCTTTTAACCAGGCTGTAGGTGGCAACAGCACCCCCGGCAGTTACACCGACAGCACCCAATACCGCACCAACCAGCAACGACTTGTTCACATGAACCTCCTGACCATCACATGCGGGACAATGCCCGCGCTTCTCCCAGCCTTGGAGCATAAAAAAAGGCGCGAGTTCAACTCGCGCCTTTTTTGGCAGACCACTGGAAGCGATTACCGTTATGGACGGTCGTCGACTTCCTTCTCGGTTGCCGCAGGAGGAATCAGATCCTCGCTGCTCAGGTTCAGCCAGATCAGCACCACGTTCGCGATGTAGATCGACGAGTAGGTACCCGCCAGTACACCGATAAACAGGGCAATGGAGAAGCCGAACAGGTTGTCACCACCGAAGAACAGCAGTGCAGCGATCGCCAGCAAGGTGGAGATCGACGTCGCCATGGTTCGCAGCAAGGTTTGCGTGGTCGAGATGTTGATGTTCTCGATCAGGCTGGCCTTGCGCAGCACACGGAAGTTCTCTCGAACCCGGTCGAATACCACAATGGTGTCGTTGAGCGAGTAACCGATGATCGCCAGTACCGCCGCCAGCACCGTCAGGTCGAAGGTGATCTGGAAGAACGACAGGATACCGATGGTCACGATCACGTCGTGGATCAGCGAAACGATGGCGCCGACCGCGAACTTCCACTGAAAGCGGAAAGCCAGGTAGATCAGGATGCCGCCCAGCGCCATCAGCATGCCGAGGCCGCCCTGGTCGCGCAGCTCTTCACCGACCTGAGGGCCGACGAACTCAACGCGCTTGACCGTCGCCGGGTTGTCACCGCCGACCTTCAGCAGCGCTTCTGCCACCTGGTGACCCAGTTGAGGGTCCTCACCTGGCATACGCACCAGCAGATCAGTGGTCGCACCAAAGCTCTGCACGATTGCCTCGTGATAGCCCGAGGTGACCAGCTGTTCACGCACCTTGGTGACATCGGCCGGACGCTCGTAGGTCAGCTCGATGAGCGTACCGCCGGTGAAGTCCAGACCCCAGTTCATGCCCTTGGTGGCAACACTGAACAACGCCAGTACGGTAAGAAACAATGTGACGCCGAACGCGAAGTTGCGAACGCCCATGAAGTTGATTGTACGTAACATGGCAGCCCCTTAAATCCACAACTTCTTGAAGTCACGACCGCCGAAGATCAGGTTGACCATCGCGCGGGTCACCATGATGGCCGTGAACATCGAGGTAAAGATCCCGAGGGACATGGTCACTGCGAAACCTTTGACCGGGCCGGTGCCCATTGCAAAGAGAATCCCGCCGACCAGCAACGTGGTCAGGTTGGCGTCGAGAATCGCAGTAAACGCCCGGCCGAAGCCTTCGTTGATTGCCCGCTGTACCGTCATGCCCGCCGCGATCTCTTCACGTATCCGCGAGAAGATCAGTACGTTGGCGTCGACCGCCATACCCATGGTCAACACGATACCGGCGATACCCGGCAGGGTCAGCGTTGCACCCAGCAGCGACATCAAGGCCAGCAGCAGCACCATGTTCACCGACAGTGCGACGGTGGCGATGATGCCGAAGAAGCGGTAGATGGCGATGATGAACAGCGAGACAAACAGCATGCCCCACAGCGATGCATCGATACCTTTGGTGATGTTGTCGGCACCCAGGCTCGGGCCAATGGTGCGCTCTTCAGCGAAGTACATCGGTGCCGCCAGACCACCGGCACGCAACAGCAGCGCCAGTTCGGACGATTCGCCCTGGCCGTTCAGGCCAGTGATGCGGAATTGAGCACCCAGTGGCGACTGAATGGTCGCCAGGCTGATGATCTTCTTCTCTTCTTTAAACGTCTGGACCGGTACGTCTTTCTCGACGCCGTTAACCATTTGCTTGACGTAAGTGGTGACTGGGCGCTGCTCGATGAAGATCACCGCCATGCTGCGACCGACGTTGCTGCGCGTCGCGCGGCTCATCAGTTCGCCACCGTGACCATCCAGACGGATGTTCACTTCTGGTGTGCCCTGCTCGCCGAAGCCAGCCTTGGCGTCAGTCACCTGGTCACCGGTAATGATCAGGCCACGCTCGATCTGTGCCGGCGGACGATTGCCTTCACGGAACTCGAAGCTTTCGGAGGTCGCTTTCGAAGCACCCGGCTCTGCAGCCAGACGGAACTCAAGGTTGGCCGTCTTGCCGAGGATGCGTTTGGCTTCTGCAGTGTCCTGCACGCCTGGCAGCTCAACCACGATGCGGTTGGCACCCTGACGCTGAACGATCGGTTCGGCAACACCCAGCTCGTTGACGCGGTTACGTACCGTGGTCAAGTTCTGCTTGATGGAGTATTCGCGGATTTCCGCCAGCTTGGCTGGGGTCATCGCCAGACGCAGTACCGCCTGACCATTGAGGTCGGCCGGAACAATGTCGAAATCGTTGAAGTTCTTGCGGATCAGCGCACGGGCCTGTTCGCGGGAAGCTTCATCACTGAAACCCAGCTGAATGGCGCCGTTGAGTTGCGGCAGGCTGCGATAACGCAGTTTCTCTTTACGCAGGAGGCTCTTGACGTCGCCTTCGTAGACTTTCAGGCGTGCATCGAGGGCTTTGTCCATGTCCACTTCGAGCAGGAAGTGCACACCACCGGACAAGTCCAGACCCAGCTTCATCGGGTGCGCGCCCAGGCTGCGCAGCCATTGTGGAGTGGTTTGTGCCAGGTTCAGTGCAACGACATAGTCATCACCCAACGCCTTGCGCACGACGTCCTTGGCAGGCAGCTGGTCTTCAGCCTTGGTCAGACGAATCAGACCACCCTTGCCATTGGCAGCCAGCGTGGCAGCCTTGACGTTGATCCCGGATTCCTTGAGCGCAACGCTCACACGGTCCAGATCAGCCTGATTGACCTGCAGTGCAGTGCTTGCACCGCTGACCTGAATGGCCGGGTCATCAGGATATAGATTGGGAGCGGAATAAATCAGACCGACCGCCAGCACCGCCAGGATCAGAATGTATTTCCACAGAGGGTATTTGTTCAGCATCACGCCGCCCGCTTATGACGCGGGGCGCCTTGCGCGCCCCGTCGATTGAGTAGAAGTTGAAACTTAGATCGCTTTCAGCGTGCCTTTTGGCAGCGTGGCGGCAATGGCGCCTTTCTGGAACTTCATTTCGACGGTGTCGGAAACTTCCAGAACCACGAAATCGTCAGCCACTTTAGTGATCTTGCCGGCGATACCACCGGTGGTCACAACTTCGTCGCCTTTCTGCAGGCTGCTCAGCAGGTTCTTCTGCTCTTTGGCGCGCTTGGCCTGTGGACGCCAGATCATCAGGTAGAAGATGACCAGGAAGCCGACCAGGAAAATCCACTCAAAGCCGCCGCCCATAGGGCCGGCAGCTGCCGGTGCAGCAGCGTCAGCCATGGCATTAGAGATAAAAAAGCTCATTTAGCACTCCAGTTGCAAATGTTGAATCTTGGGGTCAGAAAACTCAGTCCAAAGGCGGAACAGGAAGCCCGCGTTTGGCGTAGAAGGCATCGACAAAGGCGGCCAATGTACCCTGTTGAATAGCCTCGCGCAAACCAGCCATAAGCACTTGATAATGACGCAAGTTATGGATGGTATTGAGCATGCTCCCCAGCATTTCGCCGCACTTGTCCAGGTGATGCAGATAAGCGCGGGAGAAGTTCTGGCAGGTATAGCAATCGCAGGTCGGATCCAGTGGCGAATCATCATGGCGATGGAACGCATTCCGGATCTTCAGCACGCCTGTATCAATGAACAGATGCCCATTGCGGGCATTACGGGTTGGCATCACGCAATCGAACATGTCCACACCGCGGCGCACACCCTCCACGAGATCTTCAGGTTTGCCAACGCCCATAAGGTAACGAGGTTTGTCAGCCGGCATCAGGCCTGGCAGGTAATCCAGCACCTTGATCATTTCATGCTTGGGCTCGCCCACCGACAGACCGCCGATGGCCAGGCCGTCGAAGCCGATCTTGTCGAGGCCTTCCAGGGAACGCATGCGCAGGTCCTGGTGCATGCCGCCCTGAACGATACCGAACAGCGCCGCCGTATTGTCGCCGTGCGCGTTTTTCGAGCGCTGAGCCCAGCGCAACGACAGCTCCATGGAAATGCGCGCCACGTCTTCGTCAGCCGGGTAAGGCGTGCACTCGTCGAAAATCATAACGATGTCCGAACCCAGGTCGCGCTGAACCTGCATCGACTCTTCCGGGCCCATGAACACCTTGGCGCCATCCACCGGAGAGGCGAAGGTCACGCCCTCCTCCTTGATCTTGCGCATCGCGCCCAGGCTGAACACCTGGAAACCACCGGAGTCGGTCAGGATCGGGCCTTTCCACTGCATGAAGTCATGCAGGTCGCCGTGCTTCTTGATCACTTCAGTGCCAGGACGCAGCCACAGGTGGAACGTGTTGCCCAGAATGATTTCCGCGCCCGTGGCGGTGATATCCCGCGGCAGCATGCCCTTCACGGTGCCGTACGTGCCCACCGGCATGAATGCCGGGGTCTCGACGGTACCGCGCGGGAAGGTCAAACGACCGCGACGAGCCTTGCCGTCGGTGGCAAGCAATTCAAACGACATACGACTCATACAGTTTCCTCAGGGCCCGATTCTTTAGGGGCAGTCGGCGCAGGATTACGGGTGATAAACATCGCATCACCGTAGCTGAAAAAGCGGTAACCATGCTCCACCGCTGCTTTATAGGCAGCCATGGCTTCGGGATAACCGGCGAAGGCCGAAACCAGCATCAACAGCGTGGATTCAGGCAAATGGAAGTTGGTGACCAGGGCATCGACCACATGAAACGGTCGGCCAGGGTAAATAAAAATATCGGTGTCGCCACTGAACGGCTTGAGCACGCCATCGCGCGCGGCACTCTCCAGGGAACGCACACTGGTGGTCCCCACCGCCACCACGCGACCACCGCGAGCACGGCACGCAGCCACCGCATCCACCACATCCTGGCCGACTTCCAGCCATTCAGTGTGCATGTGGTGATCTTCAAGCTTCTCGACGCGCACCGGCTGGAACGTACCCGCACCTACGTGCAAGGTCACGAACGCCGTCTCGACGCCCTTGGCGGCAATCGCCTCCAACAGCGGCTGATCGAAATGCAGCCCCGCCGTCGGCGCCGCCACCGCGCCCAGGCGCTCGGCGTACACCGTCTGATAACGCTCGCGGTCCGAGCCTTCATCCGGGCGGTCTATATAAGGAGGCAGCGGCATGTGCCCGACGCGATCGAGCAGCGGCAACACCTCCTCAGTGAAGCCCAGCTCGAACAACGCATCGTGACGTGCCAGCATCTCGGCTTCGCCACCGCCATCAATCAGGATCTTCGACCCCGGCTTTGGCGACTTGCTGGAGCGCACATGGGCCAGCACGCGATGACTGTCGAGCACCCGCTCCACCAGAATTTCCAGCTTGCCGCCGGACGCTTTCTGGCCAAACAGCCGTGCCGGAATCACCCGGGTATTGTTGAACACCATCAAATCGCCCGGGCGCAAATGCTCGAACAAATCAGTGAATTGACGGTGTGCCAGGGCGCCGCTGACCCCATCAAGGGTCAACAGGCGACTGTTGCGACGCTCGGCCAAAGGGTGGCGAGCAATCAGCGAATCAGGGAGTTCGAAAGTAAAGTCAGCAACGCGCATGATGGGGTTCGTCTAGCAGGGGCCGGAAGTCTAGCCGAAATAGTGAAAATTCTCTATGTACATGATTGACCAACGGTAATCTCATCTCTATACTTCGCCGCCATTGAGCCCTGATGGCGGAATTGGTAGACGCGGCGGATTCAAAATCCGTTTTCGCAAGAAGTGGGAGTTCGAGTCTCCCTCGGGGCACCAAAATTAAGAAAGGTCTTGCTTTGCAAGGCCTTTTTTTTCGCCTGCGATAAAGTGGCTGACACCCCACCGACCCGTGTAGGAGCTGCCGAAGGCTGCGATCTTTTGATCTGCTGCTCTTCCCCGCCGCCCGCCGTGATGAACCCATTCACAAGGATTCCCCCATGGAACTGCTGCTGGAAACTGTTGCTTTGTTCTGTTTGAAGCTCGCGTATGAGACGGAGGATTCGAGTCCGATTCTGCGGGATGATTTGCTGATGAGCGATTATGAGCGGGAGGTTTTTGGGTTGCTGGTCCGGAGGGGGGATATGGAGGCGATTCAGATCAAGGTGGATGAGTGCCTGACGCTAGCGCTGGATGCGGTCGGTGGTATTGATTCGGTCTTGGGGCGTGAGCTGCATAGGTTGGCGGAGGATTTCAGTGCTGCGAGAACGATCGAACAGCTTGATGCGCCGCTTATCGCGCTTAAGGGTTATCTGAAAGACATTCAATGAATGGAAGCGGATGACATAACAAGTGGATGCGCACGAAGGTAAACCACTTTGGTCGCCACGCCTGTCCAAGCCGGCATGATATTGCACAAAAAATAATGATCGTTTGAACGCAAGGTTTATCGGCGGCTTTTGGCTGTTTGCAATCCTTTGTGATAGGCAGCAATCGCCGCCTACAAAATTAAGGGCGATTCACAGCGCCTGCATATTGCTTACGGTACGCGCGCAATGCCCGCGGTGAAGCGGAGGAGCAGAGTGCCCAAGGATGAAGGACGAATATCTCTGCTGTGGCGTGGGGGAAACTCACCGCTAGAGTGGATGTCCGCGTGCTTATTCACATAGTCAGATCGAGAAACTCTCTCCATTTGTGAGGCTTGTTTAAACGCGAGAATATCTATACACGCCTTTAATATTCTCGGCGAGATAACCTCCAACCGAGTCGGCGTTTACCAACCCATTAAAGGTGCTTTGTGGTACGTCGAAGTATTGGTAAAGCGTACCATTTTTAAACTCTATCTCTAAAGTTTCACTGTCTTCGTCGTAGCCTACAGACTCTACGTTTGAAGATGACACCGGGCTTCGTTCCATAATCACTCCTAAGGTTTTATCTTATCAATTCGAGGGTTCTGAGCTCGCCACGTTTCTACTAGTTCTTCATAGTTGGGATTGTCCTCCATTTTTATCCCCCATCCACCGGGAGAAAGAGATTCATTCATAGGGAACTCATCGTAGACAATAGGGTCTTGGCTGTCTGGTCGTCGATTTTTCGGCGGGGCTAAAATAGAAGTTCTCATAGGAAGCTTTACCGCCTCGCCTAAGATAATCGCCTCCCCGGTCCTCAAGATGGGCAGCATACTAGTTAGTCCGTCCAGATTATCTGAGAGTGCAGAGGTAATGTGCGCGCGATCTGTCGAATTGGTCAATCTAAGGGCAAAAAAAGTCCCGCACTGAGATAGAATTGTAGGGTCTATTTCAGACGGACGTTGACTGACGATCATTGCGCCAATACCGTATTTCCGCCCCTCTTTTACTATCCGCTGTACAATTTTAGACGCCATACCCTTGAAACTATCATTTAGATATATATGCGCCTCCTCCATGACAATTAATAAAGGACGGTGCCTGCCTCCTTGAGATAGGTTTCTTGCCCAAAAAAGAGCTTCATACAGTATCCTTAGTACCGCCCCTATGGTGGTTTGCAATATATCTGGGGGCACGCCAGATAAATCTAAGATAGAAATCGATTTTCCGCCAATCCAGCTCTCAAGTAATTTATCTAGATCGGTCACTACTGCACCGTCTGCTTCCGGCATCCATTCGCCTGGACGAAATATAAAATCATACCTAGGTATTCGAAGTTTTGTGCCGAGCAGCAAAACATTTTTCCCGATGTTCAATGAACCTGGTAGATAGTTGATCTTCTCCTCGTTAGCTTCGGTAACGATGTTCTTAAATATTGGAGGTATCCCTGCAGCGGGATTTCCCCTTAGTTCATTGCCGGCAGGATCAAGCTCAAAGGCCAGATTGTCCATTGGCTTTCCTGAACGGCCTTTGTAGTAAGTTGCAAATGTCTCGACGAAAAGGTCATACCACAGGTGGTGAATACTAAAAGGAATCGGGGAGTCAACGCTAACCGAATCAAGGGATGCGCCAGTTCTTGGATATTTAGCGATTGACTCAGCCTTTAGCTTATGGACTCGTTCCATAACAACATTTTTTTCTTTCTCATTGCTGAACTCGCCAAAACTCACTTCGCAAAGCTCATCAAAATTTAACGCCCAGAATGGAATCCGCAGCTCGCTTTCTGCGAGCTTAGACGACTTAAATGAGTTGATTTTGAAGATGTCAGCCTTGTCTTTAAGGGCAGGACCATATTCACCATGTAAGTCGAGCATAATAATTCGCGAAGAAGGGTATTTTTCATTGTCGGATAGTGCATTCATGATACTTGCCACCGTTGTGGACTTACCAGATCCTGTCGTACCAACGATAGCGGAATGACGAGTGACAAGCTTATTAATGTCAATCAGGGCCGGTATAGATTCTGCGTTTGAGATATGCCCTAACTTTACGAAGTAGGGTCGATCTGGACGGCCATAAATTGTCTTTAGCTCTTTTTCGGATACTAAGTGAACCTCATCCCCAATGGTGGGGTACTGTGATAGGCCTCTTTGAAATGAACCATTTCGTTGACCCTCACCCACAAGCTGGATTCTCATCCATCTATTACTTTGATCGTCGATGCTAGTTTTATTTTCTGGCACGGCGCTTGCGCCTACTTGACTGACAATTCCAAACAAATCAGAAAAGCCTATAGGTATCCTCACGAAGCTACCGATCTGTCCGACCCTATATCCTTGGCCGTCTATATAAATGAAGCCTGTCAATGATTGCTTGGACAATGAAATACTAACCGCCGTACCGTTTACATCTTGGACATCGCCTAAGTACGTTTCCTTGCTAGCCATTAATTTCCACCTGCTGTTGAGCCGATTATCCTTTTCAAAAAGCTCGTAAAGACAGCAAAGTCACCGAGTTTGATAATGTTCTCTGTCTTGTCTGATGTGGCATCAACCTTGGAAGAAGTTATAAATGCTCTGATATCCACGTCAGCATCGTCGTTTTCAGGGAATAGAGACCACCGCCCTGGGTTTGTACCAATGATGGCCTTGTTGAATGTCCAAATATTTAGGTTGTGCTGGTTTTTTGCTAATCGATATGCCGCAGGGTACTTTTCTTTCGCAACCCCGTCAGGAAGCTGATCTTCGAAATTTCCATACATCAGCGCTAGCACCATCGCAGTAGGGTTTGCTTTTAGAGCGTTTATTATGGTGTCATTTAAATGACCATCATTAAATGAGTAGCCTGACATTATGAGTAATGACGATTTTTTTCGAATAAATCTATTTAGTTGATCTATGAGTGCAAGATAAGGCATCTTCCGGCTTTCTTCATACTTTAAGTGCGAAGGATAAATCAGGTGGGACGCATCCTCCTTTATTTCTGAAGATCGATAGACTTTCTTCTGGCCAGATATTTCTTCTTTGTACCAGTTAATTGATCCATGAATTTTCCAAAGCCTGGTCCAGTGAACGGGTATTAAATTGTCTTCTAGAGCTCGCAAGTCAAAAAACGATCTGCGGGCGCCCACGAACCCATCGAAATACTCGACTTCAAGATCCTCAAGTGATTGCTCCATAAGCAAGTCGTAATTAGTGGTAAATATTTCGACAGGAGTTTTTCTGTCTATAGAGCGTATCCATTTGCACAGCTGGTGATAAGGAGTGTCTTGGCTGGGAAGTAATACATCAATTTTTTTAACAATAATCTTGCAGATTTTTTTCTCAAGATCCAAAAGACTCGACTCGCTTAATCCTCTAACGTCTCCGCCTTTGGATACAGTTAAGAGACTTCTTAAGAAGCTTAGTGTGTCTTCTATATTTTCAGAGTTTCGTTCTGCCTTAACCAACTCAGCCAGAAGAATTTTATATTCAGCGTCCTCCATCAACTGACTGTTAATGAATTTTGTAAGGTTTGCTACATCAGGGATTAATGGCCATTCTTCTTTTGGCATACTTACTGAGAGAGGGCATCCCGCAGATAAAAAAAAGCCGATTGACTCATTATCTTGTGATAACGATTGACGAAGATATTTTAAATGCCTAATTGGATCATGAAAGCCTTCCATGTAACCGTTCCCCTCTGACATAGGTGTTTTGGCTGGTCACATTTCAGATGGGCGTAACATTGGCTTCCCGCCTGATGATTCCCTGCATAGGCTGAACCTAGCAGCCAGCCAAAATTGACACAAGCGCTTTTATGGCTGAATGCCATCTACGACGCCCCATAAACTAGGTCATGAATGCGCGAACGCGCGAACTGATTAACGCCTGGGCGACTTAGGAGGTGTCTAAAACAGGGTTGCACTCCCTGCAGATTGAAGAATTACCTTCAAAGGCACGGCTATCATCGATAGTCTGGACTGACCACGTGCCGCCGCGCCAAAGCCTGCATAAAGGCGAGTTAAGCGCTTAACGTAGGTACACGGTGTCGGGAATGAAGTGCACGCAGGCCTCAAAAATATCGCGCCATCAATAACCTTTATGCTCAGTTTGTCACCAATCTCTAACCTCAAACTCTTTATTAGTTCAGGTGCCAAGTCGAAGTTCACAGACTGCTTCTGGCCGAAAGCCGCCCTCGCGAACAACAGCAATCGACTGTGGATTCAACCGGTCGAAGCAACAGATTGGCTAAATCGTTCTGCGGGTGTTTCGTAGTCTAGTGTTTTCCGAGGGCGGCTATTTAGCCCCCTTGCGACTTCATTGAGCGTGGCTTGCGGGTGATCCGCAAGGTCGGTCCCTTTCGGGAAGCACTGCCTTAACAACCCGATGGTGTTCTCATTAGATCCCCGTTGCCAAGGACGATGAGGACGATGAGGAGCGCAGAAGCAGACTTTTATGTCGGTAGCCACCTTAAAGCGCTTATGGTCAGCCATCACTTTGCCGCGATCCCACGTAAGCGATTTGTAGAGTTCTTGGGGTAAGTTGCGAGCGTTTTCGATCAGGGCGCTGATGACCGTCTCGCTACCCTTACCGTCCAATTTCACCAGCATTACGTAGCGATTATGACGCTCAACAAGAGTGGCAATTTGCCTGTTCCTGCTACCGCAAAGCAGGCCGCCATCCCAGTGACCTCGCACCGCCCGATCCTTAGCCGTGGCCGGGCGTTCGCGGATCGATACCGCGTCAGTGATTCGACCGTGATTTTCTTTCTTCTACGTGTGATGACGCGAGCGACGCATGGCCCGCTTGCGCCATAAATGCTCAAGCAACTCCTTCTTCAGAGCCCCGCGAGCCTGTATGAAGAGCGTGCGATAGATCGTCTCGTGTGACATCTGATAGCTCGTATCGTCTGGGTGGGTACGCTTCAACCAACCAGCAATTTGTTCCGGTGACCACTGCAATTGAAGTTTGTCTGCAACAATTTTCGACACCGTTCGGTTCTCAAGAAGTTTGCAGACTTTAGTTCGATGTGCGCGATCCCAGGCAGCCTGATCAGCTCGATTAGCCCGGTAGCATCCTTGGCCACCGTTCCGTCTGATTTCACGACTGATCGTAGAGGCTGCTCGACCTAGCAGCGCGGCCATAGAACGGATCGAGTTACCTGCCAACACTGCACGCGAAACTCTTCGCGCTCAGCCAACGTCAGCGCCAATCTGGACCTGCGGCGTACAGCGGGTCCGATACCGCCTGTTGCCGCCAAGATGCGCTGTATCAATGTATGGTTTCGATCAAATAGCTGGGCGATCTGCTGGAGAGAGTCGCCTTTTTGCCAGTGATCCCACATCAGTTTTTTCTGGCTTTCAGTGTAATAGATCCGAGGTCTCTGCTTCATCTGCAACACTCCTTCTGCTTACACAGAATTTAGTTGTGTTGCGTCGACCGGTTGAGTCCGCAGCCATAAGCGGTCGTTCGCGAGGTAACATTTCTACCCGTTGCCACCTCTCAATCCCCGTTTAAAGCCGTCGTTTTATAAGTAGATAGAAACAGAGGTCAGTTTCCGCACTGTCACTAAAAGCTATGGCGAAGTTCGATGCGACGTCCACAAAACAAATCCACGCAGCGTTGAAACTTCTTGCAGTAGATAACTATATCCTGAACGAAGGACTCACGAACCACCCATCTGATCGTTATCCGAGCAGCTAGAAAAATGCTTCATACCCTCGCACATATGCAGCTTCCGATTTTGGTGGCAAGGAGCTATCATTGACGTCCGTCAAATAAAGGATAAACCACATGTCAGCGTTAGAGTCTACGCTAAAAAAAGGATTTCAATTAAGCGACCACAGCATGCGAAAAGATGATCTCGCATTGGTGTCACTGAGAGTGGCGTTGAAGTCTTTTTTTTCAACTTACGCTAAATTGCGTGGTCGAATTTCAAACATCAAAAACTCCTCAGGTACCACGCAGGAGGTCATCGACTCATATTCCCTAAATTATGCAGAAGCGTACGCAGAAACCGTAGTGCACTTTCAACACTTCGCCGAACTAATATGCAAAAGCTTTCTACGTAATGACCACCCCCTGCTGTCAGATGTTGGGTCTGGAAAGGCTGGCGTGCTTCACAGCCTTCTCCATAATAAAAAATTGACTGCGGAAGAAGAAAAGCAAGTTCGCAGCATCGAGTTTTCTGAAGCGCTTAAAAGGCTCAAGGAGTTGATAAAATCCAACAAACTTAAAGATCATACCAACCTCCAGTTCATTATTACTCACTTCGATACGCTTACTGAACTTAACACCCTGCGGAACAGAGTATGGCATCGCGGGCTGTACGTTCTAGAGTATTCGGCACTTGATGAGTTTGTGGGGAAGTACGTGCTACCCTTTGTACGCGACGTGGTATCGCACCAGTTTTTCGCTGGAAAGGAGATCATATGGAAGTATGCGTCGCCACACTGTGGGCTAGACCCAATCGATGAGATTATTAAGCATTTTTCTACCGAGGCCTATAACCTTGATAAAGTCGCCTATCTTAAAGAAATCGGTAGATCGGCATATGATGACAAATTACCCAAAGGCCCCAAGAGCTCAAAGCCTTTCAAATTTACATTTCTTCTATACGACGCTGAAAGGAAGAGGGCTGAGCGAATTGCAGCGAGCGAAGCAAAGCGAGATTTTCACGAAGTTTGTCTGTGCCCTACGTGTGGCGCAAACTCCTTAATAATACATGAAGAGACTGATTCCGACTTTGACGATGAGGGTTCGCCTATCAAATGGTATAGATTCACGCATGCCGCAAAGTGCGAATACTGTGGCCTCTCCTTGGATGATGAGATCGGAAACGCAAAAGATCATGGGCTGGGAGGCATTCCGGAATATTTTCGAAGTGAGGCAGAGTCGTAACGAAACGGTAAGATCAATCGTAGAACTGCCTGAAACGTTCTGGACATATAAACATTACGTGCCATTAAGGAAGTCTAAACATGTTAACCACTGATGATCTGCTACACGCTGTAAAGCGATCAGAAGATGCTCGCTCTCATGTCACCTCGGTCTTCATGAATTCCTCCTTAGAAATTACTTTGGCATACTGGAATAGGCTGCTGGAGAACAGCAAGTCAATATGCTTGCTATTAGATAATGATTTTATAAACGAGGCAATGGTAATCCACCGCTTATCCATTGAGCACTTTAGTGTCATCGTAGGTTTGGTAGAAGGTAAAACCTCCCTTGGAGACTTAAAAAACAAGGACCTCACAGACTTACCTAGACAAGCCCTGGAAGTACAACGAGGGGACGAAAAAAATTTAAGCCTGACTCCAGAAAATCGTAAAATCCTGAAGGATTTCTTAAGCGATATGGATGCAACACCCGCACAGGCATCTGGAACCAGTGTTTACAATCTGCTCGGCTCTTGCGGTTTGGATTCCGTGTATGTCAACTATCGTCTGTATTCCATTCGGGCAGCACACGCGACCCTATTATCTGGTATCAGCTCGGGCGATATCTCCGAAAAAATCCAGCTGATAACCGATGCAATAAGTCTTTTGGATTTAACCAATGCATTCGCAAATAAATATGAAAACAAGATAAAGCAGTAGTGATAAAAATTGGATAGAGACGCTTTATGCTCTCTTAATCCTATTTTGGGGCGATAGGACGATTCAGCGTCCGCTATTGGCCAATAACGGCCTTTGAATGTAGCAGCTTCCAATGCCAAAAAAGGGTGCAGCACATCTACTCGTCTCTGGGCTCGGGGCGCTTGGGATCGATGCCTTCGAAGGTTGCATGTAATGAATCAGGACGATACCCTCCCACCGTCGCTGCAAATTCAGCGACCGGGTGTGAGAGCCCGCAACAATCAAGGCGCAAAGCGCCCCAAAACCTATCGCGGCGTTTTTTTTCGTCTGCGATTGGCTTTATGGCGGCTGTGCGTGGGAGACCTTCGGGTCTACCGGTTGCCTTGATTGCCGGTTTCTCACCCCGCGCACGGCTGTCACCCAAGCCCGTGAGAAGGCTCGTGGCAGCTCCTCAAATCAAGGAGTTGGATAATGCGCAGCATCAAACCGTACGAAGTTTGGCTTCCCCCTTTACGCAGTTCCCAATCGCGTAACGCCCTCCCCCATTGCCTCTCCATCCCCGGAGATGCCCAATGACCGACCAACCAAAGCTAACAACCATCGGCCTGACCCCCGCCATCTATTGCGGTGATCAAGCCCTCTTCCACGTCACCTGCAACGTCCCACTCGGCGATGCATTAATCATGGCGTCCGATTTCCTCTTTCTCGCGAAAGCACTCACCAAGGATGCGGCGTACCCAAGCGACACGAACTACCACGCGAGTGCTGCGCATTACCTGACGGCGATGGGAATGGCGGTGGTTGATGATGTGCGGAAGGTGCTGGAGCGGGATCAGGCTGGCGGGCCGGCCTCTAAGCGGACAGAGGGTGACGGCTGACACTTAGTTGCGCTGAGGCCTGTTTGGTGTGGACTGCTTGCGATGGTGGTAGCTGGTTCAGCATTGATGTTGGCTGAGCTGGCGCTATCGCGGGCAAGCCCGGCTCCCACAGGGATTGTGGTGGGTTGGCGGGCATTGTTTGGCTGTTTGATGTGAGTGGGTTTTAGGTTCAGCTTTGGGATTTTGTTGTTTGGGTTGGCGCTATCGCCAGCAGGCTGGCTCCCACAGGGGTTGTGGTGGGTTGGCGGGCATTGTTTGGCTGTTTGATGTGAGTGGGTTTTAGGTCCAGCTTGGTATTTTTGTTGTTTGAGCTGGCGCTATCGCCAGCAGGCTGGCTCCCACAGGGGTTGTGGTGGGTTGGCGGGCATTGTTGGGCTGTTTGATGTGAGTGGGTTTTGGGTGCAGCTTTGGGATTTTAGTTGTTTGGGCTGGCGCTATCGCCAGCAGGCTGGCTCCTACAGGGGTTGTTTATGGGGCTGGCATTCGGGGTCGGCCTCGATTTTTCGGGGATTTTTTACTGTTCGGCTTTGGGTGATTTGGCTTTCGGTTTGAAGCTGATAACTACTCACGCCCCTTTACCTTGATCCCGTTTTTCTGAAGTAGTAGGGGTTCGAGTTGCCCGCCAAAACTTAGAAGGCCTTGCATTGCAGGGCCTTTTTTTCGCCTGTGGATAACATGGATGTAGCAGCATCCAAAACTCGCAACGCTTGATCTCCATGTCCGAGCAATATGACATTTGAACCGCACGCCATCCCCCATGACCTAACCCCGCTACCCCATGACTTCCGGGAATACCCCCATACCCATTCATCGATTGCACCCGCTATCGAATAAACGGTTATCTAAGCCCCAGCGAAGACGCAAAGCGAGCCACCCGCAGCAACACCCTGCCCGGTTCGCACCTAAAAAATGCCTTTAAAGGCGATAAGAATAATCAGTCTGGGGAATCGCACGATATGAAGTATCCATTGCGGCCGTTGGTTTTTTGGCCAACGTTTCTGATTTTGCTGGCAGCGGTGATTGCCAGTTACGTCGACCTGAATGCGTTCCTCGCGGTGAGCAAACAGCTCAATACGATGATCCTCAGGAATTTCTCCTGGCTGTTCAGCGCGGGCTCTTTCGCGATGGTGGTGCTGACCGCGATTGTGTACTTCTCGCCGTTGGGCAAGGTGCGCATCGGCGGTGAACAGGCCCAGCCGTTGCTGAGCAAGTGGCGCTGGTTCATGGTTGCGCTGTGCACCACGCTTGCCGTCGGTGTGCTGTTCTGGACCACGGCCGAGCCGCTGTATCACCTGTATTCCCCACCTTCCAGCATGGCGATCGAGGCGGGTTCGGCGGCGGCGAAGACCTTTGCGATGTCGACGATGTTCCTGCACTGGACCATCACCCCTTACGCGATTTATCTGGTGCCTTCGCTGGTGTTCGCGCTGGTCTTCTACAACCTGCGCGCCAACTTCTCCATTGGCTCGATGCTGCAACCGTTGCTGGGTGCCGCACGGGTCAAACGCTATGCGGGGCTGATCGACACCCTGGCGATGTTTGCACTGGTTGCGGGGATGGCGTCCTCTCTGGGCACCGGTGCGTTGACCCTGGCCGGTGGCCTGAGCCAGTACATCGGCGGTGACACCACGCCGCTGCGCTTGGCGATCATCATTGGCGTGATCGTCATCACCTTCGTCGCCTCGGCTGCCAGCGGTTTGCAGCGCGGCATCGTGATGCTGTCGTCATTCAATACCTGGATCATGCTGGCGCTGGGGTTGTTCGTGCTGCTCTGCGGTCCGACGCTGTTCATGATCAGCCTGGGCGTCGAGTCCCTGGGCGTTTACCTGGACACGTTCTTCAGCCGCAGCCTCTTCACCGGCGCCGCTAGTGGTGACAGCTGGCCGCAAAGCTGGACGATTTTCTACTGGTCGGTCTGGTTCGCCTGGGCCCCGGTCAGTGCCTTGTTTCTTGGCAAGATCGGTCGTGGCTACACCGTCCGCGAGTTCATCCATATCAACATGCTTTACCCGGCCCTGTTCACCGCGCTGTGGATCTGCATTTTCTCCGGTTGCAGCCTGTACTTCGACGCGCTGGGCGACGGCAGCTTGAACCGTGTGCTTAACGAGCAAGGCGTCGAGCATGTGCTGTACCAGATGTTCCAGCAGTTGCCGGCCAGTGGCCTGATGGTCGCCTTCCTGTTGTTCATCGCGTTCATTTCTTTCGTCACGGCAGCGGACTCCAGCACCGACGTGATCTCCAACCTGTGCAGCAAGGGCGTCACGGCGGATTCGGATCTGGACGGTAACCCGATGCTCAAAGTGGTGTGGGGCGTGATCATCGGGACGGTGTCGTGGGTGATGGTGGCCTTCGTCGGCATCGACGGGGTGAAGATGCTGTCCAACCTGGGCGGGTTGCCGGGGATGATTCTGGTGCTGCTGGCCAGTACCTCGCTGATTTACTGGCTGAGAAATCCGGCGCTGCTGGACGTGAAAACCGTCCCTGTCAGCCAGGCTACCCGAGCCCGGGACCTACCCGTCGGCGCCACCCCAACGCCGGAGCTCTCGCGATAAAACCGCCTCTGGCCTGACCCCTTCCCGTTTCAGCAAGCGCCTGCCTCCCCGATGTTTGGGGGAGGCATTGGCTCGCGATCAAAATCTTGAATATTGCTTTGGAGTCTCCGATGGACATCATCACCGAGTTTGCCCACACGGTTCGTGAAATCGAGCATTGCCTGATCCCGTTGCGCGATGGCACTCAACTGGCGGCGCGCATCTGGCTGCCCGATACGGCGGGTGAGCAGGCGTTCCCGGCGATCCTCGAGTACCTGCCTTATCGCAAGCGTGACGGCACGGCCGTGCGTGATGCGCTGACCCACCCGTGGATGGCCGGTCAGGGTTACGTGTGTATTCGTGTGGACATGCGCGGCAACGGTGAGTCCCAAGGTTTGATGGCGGACGAGTACCTGCTCCAGGAACAGAATGACGCGCTGGAAGTGATCGAGTGGCTGTGCCAGCAATCCTGGTGCGACGGCAACGTCGGCATGATGGGCATCTCGTGGGGCGGCTTCAACGGCTTGCAAGTGGCGGCGCGTCAGCCTGAAGCCTTGAAGGCGATCATCACCCTGTGCTCCACCGATGACCGTTATGCCGATGACATCCATTACAAGGGCGGCAACCTGCTGATGGAGAACTTCGGCTGGGCGGCGACCATGCTCAACTTCAGCGCAGCGGTGCCCGATCCATTGCTGGTCGGCGAAAGCTGGAAAGGCCTGTGGCAGGAGCGTCTGGACGCCATGCCGTTGCTGGCCGAGACCTGGCTGCAACATCAGACGCGCGACGACTACTGGCGTCACGGTTCGGTGTGTGAGGACTATTCGGCGATCAAGGCAGCGGTCTACGCCGTGGGCGGTTGGGGCGATGCGTACAAGAATGCCGTCCCGCGCCTGATGGAAAATCTCCAGTGCCCGAAAAAAGCCATGATCGGGCCGTGGATTCACAAGTACCCGCACTTTGCCGTGCCCAACCCGGCCATCGGTTTCCTGCAGGAAGCCAAGCGCTGGTGGGATCACTGGCTCAAGGGTATCGACAATGGCGTGATGGACGAGGCCGCGTGCACGTTCTATCTGCAAGACGTACTGCCTCCCAAGGGCAGCTACGCCGAGCGTCCGGGCATCTGGGTGCAGACCACCGGCTGGCCTGATCCGCAGATTCAATGGACGGACTTCAGCCTCGACGATCAAGGTTTGGGCCAGGGCCAACAGTCGTTGAGCGCTTCACGCAGCATCTGTTCACCGCTGACCACCGGGCTGCATCAGGGCGAATACTGCGCGATCTGGTTCGGTCCCGATGGTCCGACCGATCAGCGCCGCGACGATGCCCAGTCCCTGTGCTTCGACTCCCAACCGCTGACCGAGCCGCTGGCGTTGCTGGGGGATGTGCGCCTGAAGTTGCGCCTGAGCAGCGACACCGCCTGTGGACAACTGGTCGCCCGACTCAACGCCGTCGCGCCGGATGGTCAGGTCAGCCAGCTCACCTATGGCGTGCTGAACCTCAACCTGCGCGACGACTTCGCCCAGCTGACGCCGCCTGTGCCGGGCGAGCCAATGGACGTCACGTTGAGCCTGGATCAGGTGGGTGTCCGACTGCCGACCGGTTACCGACTGCGCCTCGCACTCAGTACCGCCAGCTTTCCGCTGCTGTGGCCGAGCCGCGAACTGACGACCCTGACCTTGTTGCCCGGGCTGCAAAGCGTGCAACTGCCGGTGTTCACCGGCGACGCGGTGGAATGCCCGTTCGAAGCGCCGCAAAGTGCGACACCGGCAGCCCTGGAAGTCCTGCGCGCAGCCGCGCCCAAGCGCACCTTGATCGAAGACGTCAGCAGCGGTGAAGTGTGCGTGCGCATCGAAGACGACCTGGGGGCGGTGCGCTTTCTCGACCATGGCTTGTGGGTCGATCAGCGTTGCACCGAGGAGTACCGCACCTTGCCGTGGGACCCGCTGTCGACCCGTGCCGATATTCAATGGCAGTACCGCGTCGGGCGCGAGCAATGGTCGGTCGAAGTCGACAGCAGCCTGCACCTGCGCGCGGATGATCAATGGTTCTACGTGGAGGCCGAGCAGGTGGCACGGGAGAACGGCGAGCAGGTGCATCACCGCCAGTGGAGCAAACGCGTCGCCCGGGTCGCACTGTGAGGCCGGGAATGGCAGGATGCTCCGGAATCTGATTACCGGTCGACCCCAGTTTGCTGGGGTTACCTCTTGCCAGTGGATACCTCATGTCGCGCCGAAACGTCGATCTCCCACCGCTCAACTGTCTGCAGACCTTTGAGGCCGCCGCCCGTCATTTGAGTTTTACCCAGGCGGCCCACGAGCTGAACCTGACTCAAAGCGCGGTCAGCCGACAGATCAAGCGTCTGGAAGAAGACCTGGCGCGCCCGCTGTTCCACCGTCTGGCGCTGGGCATCAGCCTGACGCCGGCCGGTGAGCGTTACTTCCGCACCATCCAGCGACTGCTGCGCGAGCTGGATCGCGAATCCGCCGAACTGCGCCGCCGTGGTGCGGATCGGCAACTCACCCTGGCGAGCACACCGACCATCAGTTCGATCTGGCTGGCAGCGCTGTTGCCACACTTCCAGAGCCAGCACCCGGACCTGGACATCCGCATTCTGTGCAGCGAAAGCCCGAGCCACCTGGACGTCAGCGAATACGACCTGGGCTTGTTCTATCACCTCGACGAATTACCCGCGCCCCATGGTCTGGAGCTGTCACCGGTGTTTGAAACCGAGGAGGTAATCGCCGTCTGCAGCCCCGGTTATCTGCAGCGCCGCGGCGAGATTCGGGACGCGGCGCATCTGCTCGAAGACCACACCCTGCTGATCGTGGAAGACCATTACCACGACTGGCTGACCTGGGCCGACTGGTTCTCCGATGCTGGCGCCAGCTACCACAGCCCGAGGCACGCCTTGCGCACCAACAGCTACCAATTGCTGATGCAGTCGGCGGTCATGGGCCAAGGGGTTTCCCTGGGCTGGAAAAGCCTGCTTGAAGGCGAACTGGCGTCGGGCCGCCTGCAGATGGCATTACCCCACAGCATGCGCAGCCGTGGCCGCCTGTACCTGATGCAACCGCACCACCGCAACCCGCTGCCTGCCGTTCGCAGTTTCCAGCAGTGGTTACTGACGCATGCCGATGTTTTGAAAACAAACTCCTGATGTTTCGCCTTGGGTCATCACGATCAATAGACGTCAGCGATAACAAGAGGGCATAGGTGTCAAAAATGCCAAAAGCGCGAGCCACTTCCGGTACAGTGCCGCTCCCCGGTAATTGGATCCGGGCGCTTTTCCATGGAGTAACACCTTGAAGTCCTTCGGTAAAATCATCGCTTCTGCAGTATGTGGTTTGGTTCTTGCGGGCTGCACCGGCACCGCTATGAAGTCCCCGCATTACGAAAGCAATCAGTACACCGTCGTTGGCCACAGTGAGGCCAGCGCTACAGGCCTGATGCTGTTCGGTCTGATCCCGATTCGTCAGAACTCCCGTTTTGTTCGCGCGCAGGACGCTGCAATCCAGGCCAAGGGTGGCGACGCACTGATCAATACTCAAGTGCAGGAAAAGTGGTTCTGGGCCTGGGTCCTGAACGGCTACACCACCACCGTCTCCGGCGATGTAATCAAGCTGAAAACTGCCAACTAAGCAGCGCTCGGCTCGAGAAAGCCCGGTTCGCCGGGCTTTTGTGTTTCTGGCGTTTGGGAAGGTGGACTCATCTGGATAAGCTTGCAGCAGGGCTGGGCTGGCGCTATCGCCAGCAGGCTGGCTCCCACAGGGGTTTTGTGGCGTGGCTCAATGCATCTGCTCCTCGAAATACCCACGGATCTGACGCTGTTTCCTACCCACAATGCTTGCTATACATGAGCCATCGACCGGCCCTGAGGGAATCAGGCCGGTGAGTGAACGCCTGTTGCGGCAGTCATCTAGACTCAATGGAGAGTCGTAGGCAGAACCGAACACGTCGCTTTGGTGCCGTTCGATCAATAGCCGCGTGGCAAGCTGCTCTTTATGCCCAGTAGAGGTTCGGCAAAGACCGCACCGGGCACAACAAGATGCCCGTTCAGGGTGCCCTGGCCAACGGCCTGAAAATCCACGATACCGTGACGTGGTGTGAATGCCGCAGCCGACACTTTCGGACGACCGACGACCTTCTGGTTCGTCCGTGACCGTGAGGATTGCTGAATGCCTGATGAGATGTTGCACCTGCCAGTGGTCAACAGTCTGCTGGAGCGCCATAAGGGCTCCCCGGGTGCGCTGTTGCCCATTCTTCATGATATTCAGGAACGCATCGGCTACATCCCCGACGCCGCCGTCCCCGAGATTGCCCACGCCCTGAACCAGAGTCAGGCCGAGATTCGTGGCGTGATCAGCTTCTACCATGACTTCCGTACTGCGCCGCCAGCGCGGCATATCTTGCGTCTGTGCCGCGCCGAGTCCTGCAAGAGTCGCGGCGCCGAGCAGTTGGCGGCGCAGTTGCGCGATCGTCTGCAGCTCGATGACCACGGCAGCAGCGCCGACGGCAGCATCAGTTTGCGTCCGGTGTATTGCCTCGGCGCCTGCGCTTGTTCGCCTGCTCTGGAGCTGGATGGCCGGGTGCATGCGCGACTCAGTGCCGAGCGTCTGGATGCCTTGCTCGACGCTTGCCGGGAGGACGCGTGATGCCTCTTTATTTGCCTGCTGATTCGCTGGCCCGTGCCGTGGGCGCTGATGAGGTGTCCGTCGCTCTGATTACCCAGGCCCGGGAACGCAATCTGCCGCTGGAGTTGCAGCGCACCAGTTCGCGCGGCTTGTACTGGCTGGAACCGCTGCTGGAAGTGGACAGCCCGCAAGGCCGGATCGGTTTCGGCCCACTGACCGCTGCCGATGTGCCGTCCGTGCTCGACGCGCTGCAAGGCGAGCCATCCGCGCATCCACTGGCTTTGGGTCTGGTGGAAGAATTACCGTATCTGAAGACGCAACAACGCCTGTTGTTCGCCCGCGCCGGCATCACTCGGCCGCTGTCCCTGGACAATTACCGGGCCCACGGTGGGTTCGAGGGTTTGCAAAGGGCCGTCAAAATAGGCGGCGAGCACACTGCGACTGAAGTGTTCGATTCAGGCCTGCGTGGCCGTGGCGGCGCAGCGTTTCCAGCCGGGATCAAATGGCGCACGGTGCGCGCTAACGAGGCTGTGCAAAAGTACATCGTGTGCAACGCCGACGAAGGCGACTCCGGCACCTTTGCCGACCGTATGCTAATGGAAGGCGACCCTTTCCTGCTGATCGAAGGCATGGCCATTGCCGGTCTTTGCGTCGGCGCCACTTATGGCTACATCTATGTGCGCTCGGAATACCCCGACGCCGTGGCCACGTTACGTGTAGCGCTGAACATCGCCCGTTCCGCCGGCTACCTGGGCGCGAATGTCGGCGGCAGCGGTCAGGCCTTCGACATGGAAGTGCGCGTCGGTGCCGGTGCCTACATCTGCGGTGAGGAAACCGCGCTGCTGGACTCCCTTGAAGGCAAGCGCGGGATCGTTCGCGCCAAGCCGCCCATCCCCGCGCTGAAAGGTTTGTTCGGCCTGCCGACCCTGGTGCACAACGTGCTGACCCTGGCCTCGGTACCGCTGATTCTGGCCAAGGGCGCGCAGTTTTATCGTGATTACGGCATGGGCCGTTCCCTGGGCACCATGCCTTTCCAATTGGCGGGCAATGTTCGTCACGGCGGTCTGGTGGAACGGGCGTTTGGCCTGACCTTGCGCGAACTGGTGGAAGGCTACGGCGGGGGTACCGCCAGTGGCCGGCCATTGAAGGCTGTGCAAGTGGGCGGTCCGCTTGGCACGTGGGTGCCGCCGTCGCAGTTCGATACGCCGCTGGATTACGAAGCCTTCGCAGCCATGGGCGCGATGCTCGGCCACGGTGGTGTGGTGGTGGCGGATGACACGCTGGACATGTCCCAAATGGCGCGTTTTGCGATGCAGTTCTGCGCCGAGGAATCCTGCGGCAAATGCACGCCGTGCCGCATTGGGTCGACCCGTGGCGTGGAGGTGATCGACCGCCTGCTGGCCGCGCCCGACCAGAACGGTCGTGATGCGCAAGCCATCATCCTCAAGGACCTGTGCGACACGATGCAATACGGTTCGCTCTGTGCGTTGGGCGGCATGGCCCCGTTTCCGGTGGCCAGCGCCCTCAAGTACTTCCCCGCCGACTTCGGTCTGCAGCCTTCGGAGGCCGAGCAATGATCACTCTCTTCGACCCGAAAACCGACATCGATCTGGGCACGCCTGCCCGCGACAGCCAGGTGCAAATCACCCTGAACATCGACGGTCGCAGCATCAGCGTGCCCGAAGGCACCTCGGTAATGCGCGCCGCTGCACTGCTGGGCACCACCATTCCGAAACTCTGTGCCACCGACAGCCTGGAAGCCTTCGGTTCCTGCCGCATGTGCCTGGTGGAAATCGACGGCATGCGCGGCTATCCGGCCTCCTGCACCACGCCGGTCACCGAAGGCATGAGCGTGCACACCCAGACGCCGAAGCTCGCAACCCTGCGGCGCAACGTCATGGAGTTGTACATCTCCGATCACCCGCTGGACTGCCTGACCTGCTCGGCCAACGGCAACTGCGAATTGCAAACCGTGGCCGGCCAGGTCGGTCTGCGGGAAGTTCGTTACGGCTACGAAGGCGACAACCATCTCGCCGACGTCAAGGACACCTCCAACCCCTATTTCGATTTCGACCCGAGCAAGTGCATCGTCTGCAACCGCTGCGTGCGCGCGTGCGAAGAAACCCAGGGCACCTTTGCCCTGACCATCACCGGGCGCGGTTTTGAATCCCGGGTGGCCGCCGCTGGGGGTGACAACTTCCTCGACTCCGAATGCGTGTCCTGCGGCGCCTGTGTGCAAGCCTGCCCGACCGCGACCCTGATGGAAAAAAGCGTGGTCGAACTGGGTCAACCCGAACGCAGCGTGATCACCACCTGTGCCTATTGCGGCGTGGGCTGCTCGTTCCGCGCCGAGATGAAAGGCGACAAACTGGTGCGTATGGTTCCGGATAAAAACGGCCAGGCCAACCACGGCCACTCTTGCGTCAAAGGGCGCTTCGCCTGGGGTTACGCGACGCACCCGGATCGCATCACCAAACCGATGATCCGCCAGCACATCAACGACCCGTGGCAGGAAGTCAGCTGGGAGGAAGCGGTGACCTATGCCGCCAGCGAATTCCGTCGTTTGCAGCAGAAATACGGCCGCGATTCCATTGGTGGTATCACCTCAAGTCGCTGCACCAACGAAGAAACCTACCTGGTGCAGAAACTGGTTCGCGCGGCGTTCGGCAATAACAACGTCGACACCTGTGCGAGGGTCTGCCACTCGCCGACCGGCTACGGCCTGAAGCAAACCCTGGGCGAGTCCGCCGGTACTCAGAGTTTCGACTCGGTGATGAAAGCCGACGTGATCCTGGTGATGGGCGCCAACCCCAGCGATGCCCACCCGGTGTTCGCATCGCAACTCAAACGCCGTTTGCGTGAAGGCGCACGGCTGATCGTCATCGACCCGCGGCGTATCGATCTGGTGGACTCGGTGCACGCCCGCGCCGAGCTGCACCTGGCCCTGCGTCCGGGCACAAACGTGGCCATGCTCAACGCCCTGGCCCATGTGATCGTCACCGAAGGTTTGCTCGACCAGGCCTTTATCGACGCCCGTTGCGAGGGTAGCGATTTTGCTCGCTGGAGCGAGTTCGTCAGCCGCGCTGAAAACTCGCCTGAAGTCCTTGGCGAGATTTGCGGCGTGGCGCCTGCCGACATCCGCGCCGCCGCCCGCCTGTTTGCCAGCGCCGGCAACGCGGCGATCTACTACGGCCTCGGCGTCACCGAACACAGCCAGGGCAGCACTGCGGTCATGGGCATTGCCAACCTGGCGATGGCCACCGGCAACATCGGTCGTGAAGGCGTGGGCGTGAACCCGCTGCGGGGGCAGAACAACGTTCAGGGCTCCTGCGACATGGGCTCGTTCCCCCACGAGTTGCCCGGTTACCGGCACATCTCCAACGAGGTGGTACGCGCGGAGTTTGAACAGGCGTGGAACGTCACCCTGCAACCTGATCCGGGCCTGCGCATTCCCAACATGTTTGAGGCTGCGCTGGGCGGCACGTTCAAGGGCTTGTATTGCCAGGGTGAAGACATCGCCCAGAGTGATCCCAATACACAGCACGTGACAGCAGCGCTGTCGGCGATGGAATGCATCGTGGTGCAGGACATCTTCCTCAACGAAACCGCCAAGTTCGCCCACGTGTTCCTGCCGGGCTGTTCGTTCCTGGAAAAGGACGGCACCTTCACCAACGCCGAGCGACGCATCTCGCGAGTGCGCAAGGTCATGGAACCGCTGGGCGGCAAGGCCGACTGGGAAGGCACCGTGGCGTTGGCCAACGCCTTGGGCTATCCGATGAACTACTCGCATCCGTCGGACATCATGGATGAAATCGCCAGCCTGACGCCGACCTTCACCAACGTCAGCTACGTCGAACTGGATCGTCACGGCAGCTTGCAATGGCCGTGCAACGCCGCGGCACCGGACGGCACGCCGACCATGCACATCGAGCAGTTCGTGCGCGGCAAGGGGCGCTTCATGCTCACCGGGTATGTGCCCACCGAGGAGAAGGTCAACGGCCGTTATCCGTTGCTGCTGACCACCGGGCGCATCCTCAGCCAGTACAACGTCGGCGCCCAGACACGGCGCACCGACAACGTCGCCTGGCATGACGAAGACCGTCTGGAAATCCACCCGACCGATGCCGAGAGCCGTGGCATCAATGAAGGTGACTGGGTCGGTATCGGCAGCCGCGCCGGGCAGACCGTGTTGCGGGCGCGGGTCACTGAACGGGTCGCGCCGGGTGTGGTGTACACCACCTTCCACTTCCCGGAATCGGGGGCCAACGTCATCACCACCGACAACTCCGACTGGGCGACCAACTGCCCGGAATACAAGGTCACCGCCGTGGAAGTCAGCCGCGTGTACCACCCTTCCGAGTGGCAAAAACGCTTTCAAGCCTTCAGCGAAGAACAGGCCCGCCTGCTCAAGGATCGCCGTCAGGCTCGGGGCGCAAAAGCGGAGGTCCGCCGATGAGCACGGACAACCTGATCAAGATGGTCAACCAGATCGCCCAGTACTTCTCCAGCGAACCGGACCAGCACGCGGCCGTACTCGGCGTGCGCAATCATCTGCAAATGTTCTGGACACCCGGCATGCGCAAGGAATTGCTGGCCTGGCAAACAGAGCACCACGGGGCAGACATGCACCCACTGGCGCAAGAAGCGGTCAGTGGCGCAGGTTGGGGGACATAAACACCGTCCAAAAAACAGTGAAACCCTGTGGGAGCTGGCAAGCCAGCTCCCACAGGGTTTGTGGCGCTCCCAACTATCACAGCCAACACAAATCAACTGTAGGAGCTAGCCTGCTAGCGATAGCGTCCGTTCAGCCAACATCATCATCGCCTGACCCACCGCCATCGCGAGCAGGCTCACTCCTACAGGGTCCATGGTGTTCTCAACTATCACAGCCAACACAAAACAACTGTGGGAGCTAGCCTGCTAGCGATAGCGTCCGTTCAGCCAACATCATCATCGCCTGACCCACCGCCATCGCGAGCAGGCTCACTCCTACAGGGTCCATGGTGTTCTCAACTATCACAGCCAACCCAAATCAACTGTAGGAGCTGGCTTGCCAGCGATGGCGTCCGTTCAGCCAACATCATCATCGCCCGATCCACCGCCATCGCTGGCAAGCCAGCTCCCACAGGGTTTGTGGCGCTCCCAACTATCTCAGCCAACACAAATCAACTGTAGGAGCTAGCCTGCTAGCGATGGCGTCCGTTCAGCCAACATCATCATCGCCTGACCCACCGTCATCGCGAGCAGGCTCACTCCTACAGGGTTTGTGGCGCTCCCAACTATCACAGCCAACACAAATCAACTGTAGGAGCTAGCCTGCTGGCGATGGCGTCCAGTCAGTCAACATCATCATCGCCTGACCCACCGCCATCGCTGGCAAGCCAGCTCCCACAGGGTTTGTGGCGCTCCCAACTATCACAGCCAACCCAAATCAACTGTAGGAGCTAGCCTGCTAGCGATGGCGTCCGTTCAGCCAACAACATCATCGCCCGATCCACCGCCATCGCGAGCAGGCTCACTCCTACAGGGTCCATGGTGTTCTCAACTATCACAGCCAACCCAAATCAACTGTAGGAGCTAGCCTGCTGGCGATGGCGTCCGTTCAACCAACATCATCATCGCCTGATCCACCGCCATCGCGAGCAGGCTCACTCCTACAGGGTCCATGGTGTTCTCAACTATCACAGCCAACACAAATCAACTGTAGGAGCTAGCCTGCTAGCGATGGCGTCCGTTCAGCCAACATCATCATCGCCTGACCCACCGCCATCGCGAGCAGGCTCACTCCTACAGGGTTTGTGGCGCTCCCAACTATCACAGCCAACACAAATCAACTGTAGGAGCTAGCCTGCTAGCGATGGCGTCCGTTCAGTCAACATCATCATCGCCTGACCCACCGCCATCGCGAGCAGGCTCACTCCTACAGGGTCCATGGTGTTCTCAACTATCACAGCCAACACAAATCAACTGTAGGAGCTAGCCTGCTGGCGATGGCGTCCGTTCAGCCAACATCATCATCGCCTGACCCACCGCCATCGCTGGCAAGCCAGCTCCCACAGGGTTTGTGGCGCTCCCAACTATCACAGCCAACCCAAATCAACTGTAGGAGCTAGCCTGCTGGCGATGGCGTCCATTCAGTCAACATCATCACCTGACCCACCGCCATCGCGAGCAGGCTCACTCCTACAGGGGGCCGTGGCGCTCACAAAGGCAATCAATTCACAACAAATGCTGGGAAATCAGTTTCGACACTTCAACCATCGACGTCCTGCCGGTGAATTCAAACTTCACTTTGCCCAACGACGAGAAATAGATTTCCAGCTCGGAGTCCAGGTCGAAGGTGCCCGACGTTTCCACCGAATACGCCACGATGTTTTTGTACGGCAACGAGGTGAAGTCTTTTTTGCTGCCGGTCAAACCCTGGACGTTGACCGCGATGATCCGTTTGTTGGTAAACACCACGCCATCGCGCATGGATTTGTAGGAGTCGATAACCGTCTCCCCGTCCAGCAGCAAGGCCGTGACGCGTTCGGCGTATTCGTCGTTCTGCTTGAGCTTGAAGAAACCCTTGTTGTTGAAGTCGATCATGGCCATTCCCTGTTGTTCAAAACAGGTATCTAACCATGCCACTTAACCTTTGGGCTCCTCCTGTCGATCCGCCCCCGTCACGCGCACCGCAATTTCAATCCCCCGAATGCACAGTGCTGCAAAAATCGCCGTCATCAGGATGCCGTTAAACCCCAGCAAAATCGCCAGCACCCGCGAGATGGCCAGTTTCGGCACCAGCTCCCCATACCCGATGGTCAAGCCCGTGACGAAACCAAAGTAAATGCCATCGAACGGGCCCCATCCTTCCAGGTAGCTGATGATCAAGCCGAACAGCACGATCATCACAAGAAGCATGGAAATAATCGGCCAGACCACATGAAAGTAGAGCCATATGGCTTTATAGAACTCTCGACGCATTTGCGATGCTTGGGTGCGTTTCATTGGCAGGTCGTCCCGGGTTTTCAGTACTCCATCAGCTTGGCACAAGTTTGGAAAATTGACGGCCGGGCCCATTAATTGGCCCGGCAGCTGTTCCCGTCAGCCCGCCTCGCTCTCGCGAATCAGCTTCTTGTTGATCTTGCCGACGCTGGTCTTGGGAATTTCCGCCACGAACTTGAACTGCTTGGGGATGGCCCATTTGTTGATGCGCCCGCCGTCGACAAAGGCTTGCAGGTGGACTTCCAGCAGCTTGCGATCAAGGTATTGCCCCGGTTCGCACACCACCATCGCCATGGGCCGTTCGCCCCATTGTTCATCGACGATGCCCACCACCGCGACCGACATCACGGCCGGATGCTCGCTGATCAGGCTTTCCAGCTCCAGAGAGCTGATCCACTCGCCGCCGGTCTTGATCACGTCTTTGATCCTGTCTTTGATTTCCACGCAACCCAACGCGTCAATGGACGCCATGTCACCGGTGTGCAGCCAGCCGTTGTGCCAGAGTTCGGCACCCTTCTCTTTATCCTTCAAATAGCCCTGGGTCAGCCACGGTGCGCGCACCACGATTTCCCCGAGGGACTCACCGTCATGGGCGACGTCGTCACCGTTGGCGTCGATGATTTTCAGGTCAACCATCGGCACCGGCGTGCCGGTCTTGATGCGGATGGGCAGCTGAGCTTCGCCGGGGAGCGCCAGGTCTTCATCGCGCAAATAGGTCAGGCACAACAGCGGGCAGGTTTCCGACATGCCATAGCCGGCATGCACCACCATGCCTTTGGCGCTGGCTTCGCTGGCGATACCGAGGGTCAGCGCGCTGCCGCCCAGGAGCATTTTCCAGCCGTCGAAACGAGTCGCCTTGCCTTCTTCACAATTAAGGATCATCTGCAAAATGGTCGGCACGCAGTGAGAAAAGGTGACCTTCTCTTCGCGATAAAGCCGGACCAGGCTGTTGGGCTCATAACGGCCGGGATACACCTGCTTGATCCCCATGAGTGTCGCGACATACGGCACGCCCCAGGCATGCACGTGAAACATCGGCGTGATGGGCATGTACACATCGTCGGAGCGCAGCAACGGCTGGCCTTGATAGACGCCCAGGGTGCCGACGGCATTCAGGGTATGCAGCACCAGTTGGCGGTGGGTGAAATACACGCCTTTCGGGTCGCCCGTGGTGCCGGTGGTGTAGAACAGCGTCGCCACCGAGTTCTCATCGAAGTCAGGAAACGCGTACTGGTCGGACGCTTCCTCCAGCGCGCTTTCGTACTCGCCCACCATCGGCAGACAGGTATCCACGGGCGCATCGTCAGTCAGCCGCATGAAGCCCTTAACCGTCGTCAGCCGCCCCTGAATCTGCTCCACCAGCGGCAGGAAATCATCATGCACCAGCACCAGGTCATCCTCGGCGTGGTTCATGGTGTAGAGCACCTGCTCCGGCGACAGACGAATGTTCACCGTGTGCAGTACCGCGCCAATCATTGGCACGGCGAAAAAACATTCCAGGTAGCGATGACTGTCCCAGTCGAGCAGGGCCACGGTGTCCCCGGCCTTGACCCCGGCAGCGGTCAGCGCATTGGCCAAACGCCGAATACGCTGATTGAGGGTCTGGTAGCTGTAGCGCAGTTTGTCGGCGTAGACGATTTCCCGACCCGGCTCGTAGCGCACGCCGGACAACAGCAATTGCTTGATCAGCAACGGATAGGCATAGGCGCCTTCGGCGGGCGGAATTATTTTTGTCGCCATCATGAACAGGGTTCCTTGTCCTTTCAGAATTGCTCGGCTTGCAAGGCATACAGGCATTCGCTGCCGGCCTTGGCCGAGGCACTTAACGAATGAATGCGCGGCAGCAAGCGAGCGAAGTAGAAGCGCGCAGTGGCCAGTTTGCTGGCGTAGAAATCATCCTTGGAATGAGTGCTCATGGCCGCCTTGGCCATCCGCGCCCACAGGTAGGCGTAGGCGGTATAGCCGAACACGTGCAGGTACTCGACGGAGGCCGCGCCGATTTCATTCGGGTTGTTCTGCGCGCGATCCAGCAGCCACGCGGTCAGTTCATCGAGGGTGTCCACAGCGGCGTTCAGCGGCTGGGTGAACTCGCCGAGATCGGCGCAGGCAGTGGCGGTAAAGTTGCGGATTTCCGAAGCGAACAAACGGTAAAGCGCCCCGCCGCTGCCGACGATTTTGCGCCCGGCCAGATCAAGGGACTGAATGCCGTTGGTACCTTCGTAAATCTGCGTGATGCGCACGTCGCGCACCAGTTGCTCCTGGCCCCACTCGCGGATGTAACCGTGGCCGCCGAACACCTGCTGGCCGAGCACCGTGGTTTCCAGGCCCATGTCGGTCAGGAACGCCTTAGCCACCGGCGTCAGCAGCGAGACCAGTTCCTGTGCGCGGTGACGGGCCGTCGCGTCGTCGCTGAACTTGGCAATGTCCAGTTGCAGCGCCACGTAGCTGGAGAACGCGCGACCGCCTTCGTTCAGGGCTTTCATGGTCAGCAACATGCGGCGCACATCGGGGTGCACGATGATCGGATCGGCGGGCTTGTCCTTGTTTTGCGCGCCGGTGGGTGCTCGGCTTTGCAGACGATCACGCGCATATTCGACGGCGTTCTGGTACGAACGCTCGCCTTGGGCCAGGCCCTGAATGCCGACGCCCAGACGCTCGTAATTCATCATGGTGAACATTGCCGCCAAACCTTTGTTCGGCGCGTCGACGATCCAGCCGGTGGCCTCGTCGAAGTTCATCACGCAGGTGGCAGAAGCCTTGATGCCCATCTTGTGTTCGATGGAGCCACACGACAGTGTGTTGCGTTCACCCAGCGAGCCGTCGTCGTTGACCAGCACCTTGGGCACCAGAAACAGCGAGATGCCCTTGGGTCCTGCTGGCGCATCGGGAAGACGCGCGAGCACCAGATGGATGATGTTTTCCGTCAGGTCATGCTCGCCGCCGGTGATGAAAATCTTGCTGCCGCTGACCTTGTAGCTGCCATCGGCCTGAGGTTCAGCCTTGGTGCGAATCAAGCCCAGATCGGTGCCCGCATGGGCCTCGGTCAGGCACATCGAACCGGTCCAGATACCGGCGTACATGTTCGGCAGGTACTTGGTTTTCAGCGTTTCACTGGCGTGGGCATTCAGCGACAGGCAGGCGCCGGCCGTCAGCATCGGGTACAGGCCGAACGACAGGCTGGCCGAGTTGACCATCTCTTCGACCTGCGCCGAAATCGCCTTGGGCATGCCCATGCCACCGAACTGCGGATCACCGCCAACACCGACCCAGCCACCCTCGGCGAAAGCCTGATAGGCCTCGGCGAAACCGTCCGGTGCGCTGACCGCGCCGTTGTTCCAGGTGCAGCCCTGTTCGTCGCTGGCACGGTTCAATGGCGCGATCACTTCGCCGCTGATCTTGCCGGCCTCTTCAAGAATCGCGGCGGCGGTTTCTTCGTCGATCACGTCGGCCAGGCCAGGCAGTTTGGCCCACAGCCGGGACACCTGGAAAACCTCGTTCAGGACGAAGCGCATGTCGCGCAGGGGAGCTTTGTAGTCAGACATTGTTGGCTTACTCGGACGTGGTCAGGGCATGTGGCGTGCCCGGACGTTCAGTGGATTCAGTGGTTTCGGCTGGCACGACAGGCGCGGTGTGCGGCACCCGTTCACGCAGCAGGAAGTACGACAAAGCCGGAATCAGGATCAGCGCGCCGAGCATGTTCCACAGGAACATGAAGGTCAGCAGGATGCCCATGTCGGCCTGGAACTTGATCGGCGACCAGACCCAGCACACCACGCCCGCCGCCAGGGTGATGCCCACCAGACCGACGACCCGACCGGTGAAGGACACGGCATTGCGGTACGCCTGGGACAACGGCAAACCCTGGCGCTGGAAGTGCAATTGCACGCTGAGCAGGTACAGCGCGTAGTCCACGCCGATGCCCACCCCGAGGGCGATCACCGGCAAGGTCGCAACTTTCACGCCGATGCCCATGGCGACCATCAGCGCTTCGCAGAGGATCGACGTCAGCACCAGCGGCAACAACGCCACCAGCGTGGCGCGCCAGCTGCGGAAGGTGATCAGGCAGAACAGCGTCACCGCCGCGTAGACGTACAGCAGCATGGTGCGATTGGCTTCGCGCACGACAATGTTGGTCGCTGCTTCGATGCCCGCCGTACCTGCGGCCAGCAGGAACTGACGATCGTCGGTGCTGTTTTCCTTGGCGAACTTGTCGGCAATCGCTACCACGGCGTCCAGGGTTTCGGCCTTGTGATCCTTGAGGAAGGTGATCACCGGCATCAGCGAGCAGTTGCTGTTGAACAGCTCCGGCGAGTTCACCGAAGCTTGTTGCGCGGCGTAATTCAGTACGTCCTGGTTGCGCTGGATGCTGTTGAGTTTGGGGTTGCCTTCATAGGTGCCGGCGGTGATCTGCCGTACCGCGTTGACCAGCGAAACCGTGGCCTGCACGCCAGGGTATTGCTGCAGCTCCCAGGCCAGACGATCGGCGAGCACCAGGGTTTTGTAGTTCAGGCAGCCTTCCGGTGCGGTCTTGATCATCACCGCGAACATGTCGCTCGAGAGCGCGTAATGCTGGGTGATGTAGGCGTTGTCGCGGTTGTAGCGCGAGTCGGCACGTAGCTCCGGTGCGCCACTTTCGAGGTCGCCGATCTTCAGGTTCAGGCTGACCATGAAACCGCCGATGCCCATCAGCACCGCGACCAGCACCGCGCCCGTGGCCCACTTTCGCGTGGTGAAGCGGTCGAGCGCATCCCAGAGTTTGCCGAAGCCTTTGTGGTGTTCGGCGCGGGTGTCGATTTTCAGCGCGCGCTCGGCGGCCTTGGCGCCAACGCCGACATAGGACAGCGCCACCGGCATCAGCAACAACGAGGTAAAAATCAGCACCGCAACGCCGATGCTGGCGGTGATCGCCAGGTCCTGGATCACGGGGATGTCGATCAGCATCAACACCGCAAAACCCACCGCATCCGCCAGCAACGCCGTCACCCCGGCGATGAACAAACGGCGAAAGGTGTAGCGGGCCGCGATCAGCTTGTGCGTGCCGCGAGCGATGTCCTGCATGATCCCGTTCATCTTTTGCGCGGCGTGGGACACGCCGATGGCGAAGATCAAAAACGGCACCAGCACCGAGTACGGATCGATGGCGTAACCGAGCCAGGCGACAATGCCCAGCTGCCACACCACCGCGATCAGCGAGCAGCCGACCACCAGCAAGGTGCTGCGCACGCAGCGGGTGTAGGCGTAGATGATCGCCAGCGAGGTGACGACCGCCAGGCCGAAAAACATCATTACCTGGATCAGGCCGTCGATCAGGTCGCCCATCAATTTGGCGAAACCGATCACCCGCACCTTGTACTGACCCTTGCCCTCGACGCCGGATTTGCGCGCGGCGCTGTCGCCGGCGAATTCGATCTTGTCGCGCAATTGCTCTTCGAGCATCTGCGAAAACGCGTGGTAGTTGATGGGCTGGCCACCGGCCGCGGCCTTGTCCAGCAACGGCACGATCAACATGGTGGATTTGAAATCACTGGCCACCAGGCTGCCGACGAGGCCAGCGCGGGAGATGTTCTGGCGCAGTTGTTCGATCTGTTCAGGCTGACCGGAATAGGTGTCGGGCATCACCGGGCCACCCTGAAACCCCTCTTCGGTGACTTCGGTCCAGCGCACTGCCGGACTCCACAGCGATTTCATCCAGGCGCGGTCGACGCCTTCGGTGAGGAACAACTGGTCGTTGACCTGCTTGAGCACGTCGAGATACGCCGGGTCGAAAATATCGCCCTGGGTGTTCTCCACCACCACGCGCACCGAGTTGCCCAAGCCGCGCAACGAGGCACGGTTTTCGAGGAAATTCTGGATGTACGGCTGGCTCTGCGGGATCATTTTTTCGAAGCTGGGCCGCAGCTCCAGGCGCGTCACCGCCATGAAGCCGAACACCACGGTGGCGATCGCCATCAGCAGCATGAACAGCGGCCGGAAGTTGAACACCAGCCGTTCGAGGAGGTTGCCAGAGTGCTGGTCGAAATCGCGCAGGTCGCGGATCACCGGCATGGCGTCTTGTTTGATAGTGCCCATGTCTGGGTTCTCGCTCTTAGGGTTCGAGGGCTGGGTCGGCGGCCAGCGTCAGGGCGCCACGGCTACCGGCGAGTACCAGTGCGCCATCGGCGGACTGAGCGGCACCGGAAACTGGCGTGCG